>OZ244849.1:1277500-2045000 GCA_965220875.1 Gammaproteobacteria bacterium
GGTTTTATGTGCGAGCCGCCTCCGGATGACGATGCGGCCACAGTAGCCAATGCCATGATCCAGTCCATTCCCCTGGTGGCCGGACTGACGGACCCCGACGGGCAGGGTTCCATGCGGGACCTGGCCTACCGGATTTCAAGGGCGCTGGTCGGAAACCAGGTGGCCAACCGGCTGAACTTTCCAAGGAGCACCAGCAAGGGGGTGCTGTACATGTACCGGGCCAAGCAACTCAGCACGCGCCTGGCCAAGGACGTACAGCAGATCAAGTCGGAAAACTTCCTTCAGCTTCTCAACGCTTCCCAGTACGATGAGGCTGGCGTCAGTTACAAGATGCCGGATCACGTGCTCGCGTCAAAATCAAGCGAGTGGTAACAGGTGCACCTGACAGCGCAGTCCTGAGATTTTGACTGCAGAATCGTTCATGTGCTTGAATTGCCACATGAATCCTGTTCTCGCATCCGGGGTTGCCGCTATCTTCGTATTCGTGATGGCATACGGCGTTCTTGCGATTTACGCCCTTGACTCCGGAAAATTCAACAGGTACCGCATCCGGCCTGTTACAGTGCGATACCCGCCGTTGAGGCGGCATTATCTGGTCATAGGGTTCAACGGCACGCTTTCGACAGGGTATTACCTTGCGTTCCTGTTCCTGTTCGGGGACCAGGTTATTCACAATGGGCCGGTCACAATCTGGACAGTGTTGTTTCAAGTTGCCGGAATTTTGCTGGTTTTCGAACTGCTGTACTATGGCATGCATCGCTGGTTGCACCACCCGGTCATGTTTCGCTGGATCCACGGTACGCATCACAAGGTCCGGTATCCCGAAGCACTGGATGGACTGTATATCAATCCGGCTGAGGCACTGGCAGCGCTGACATTACTGTTCGCAAGCATGTACCTTTTCGCGCCTTTGAGTATCGTTTCATTCCTGACGATTGCGTTCGTTCACGCATGGGCCAATATCGTGGTGCATACGAGCCTGGTGTTTCCACATCCGGCACTCAGGTGGATGAATAGCTGGATCATCCGGCATGACCATCACCACTGGAAAGACCAGAACAGGAATTTCGCTTCGATCATACCTGTCTGGGACCTGCTTTTTGGCACCTACAAGTGACCTGGGAAAGCGGCCTGCCTGCAGGAGAAGGGATACTCCGGAAGGCTGGACAAGACTGAAAGAACTAGACAAAGCCCGGCCCTTGGTATACTCATGTATGATTGAGCGGGGAGTCATGGTACACTTCTACCCGAATGGTTTAAATGTTGAACGGCTCCGTTGGCATCCTGAGATCCAGTTGAATACTTGACCAAAGATAGCTGCAATGATTGCTGATGTGCTATCTTTAGGGCAGCTACAGGGGCAAGTACACCAGTTTGAATATATAAACTATCAGTTAAATTATACAGTTACGTCTACATTTCGGTTGTGCGTAGCTCCACAAGAACATCAAGATGGTAAGTCGATGCCAAGTATGGTATTAGAACCTTGAAGGACATCGACATCCGTGCTCTGAAATGAATATTCAGAGTGTTTTTTGACAATTAGGAAATTAACTAGGCAATAGATAAATCACTAAGAGGTTTTATCTCAGGTTTTGTCTTAATTCATGCATATGGCTTCAGTATGACAGCCCAGGCTGTCGTCTTCACGAAGGCAAACTGCGCGGCAGGTGCAGAGACTGCATCCGGTGTGCGGCAGGTCGAGTGAGGGTGCTTGAGGTTATATGGTCAAGTGAATAAGTGCATACGGTGGATGCCTAGGCGGTAGAAGGCGATGAAGGACGTGGTAGTCTGCGATAAGCCCCGGCTAGCTGACAAACTAGCTTTTACCCGGGGATTTCCGAATGGGGAAACCCGCCTGACCACTGAATGGTCTTGTCATTCGTTCACAAGAAAGCGGATCACAGGGCGATTCAGTGGTCAGGCATTGCTGTCTGAATTCATAGGACAGTAAAGCGAACTCGGGGAACTGAAACATCTAAGTACCCGAAGGAAAAGAAATCAACCGAGATTCCCTCAGTAGCGGCGAGCGAACGGGGAACAGCCCTTAAGCTTCTAGCTTGCTAGTAGAATGCTCTGGAAAGTGCAGCCGAAGACGGTGATAGCCCGGTATACGAAAGCTGGCATGAAGTGAAATCGAGTAGGGCGGGACACGTGAAATCCTGTCTGAACACGGGGGGACCATCCTCCAAGGCTAAATACTCTCTACCGACCGATAGCGAACCAGTACCGTGAGGGAAAGGTGAAAAGAACCCTGGTAAAGGGAGTGAAATAGAACCTGAAATCGTATGCATACAAGCAGTGGGAGCCCGCTTCGGCGGGTGACTGCGTACCTTTTGTATAATGGGTCAGCGACTTACTTTCAGTGGCAAGCTTAACCGAATAGGGGAGGCGTAGGGAAACCGAGTCTTAATTGGGCGCATCAGTCGTTGGGAGTAGACCCGAAACCGGGCGATCTATCCATGGTCAGGGTGAAGGCAGGGTAATGCTTGCTGGAGGCCCGAACCGGGTAATGTTGAAAAATTATCGGATGAACTGTGGATAGGAGTGAAAGGCTAATCAAGCTCGGAGATAGCTGGTTCTCCTCGAAAGCTATTTAGGTAGCGCCTCGTGTCTAACTCCAGGGGGTAGAGCACTGTTATGGCTAGGGGGTTATCTCAACTTACCAAACCATTGCAAACTCCGAATACCTGGAAGTTCAATCACGGGAGACACACGGTGGGTGCTAACGTCCATCGTGGAAAGGGAAACAACCCAGACCGCCAGTTAAGGTCCCCAAATCACAGCTCAGTGGGAAACGATGTGGGAAGGCCCAGACAGCCAGGAGGTTGGCTTAGAAGCAGCCATCCTTTAAAGAAAGCGTAATAGCTCACTGGTCGAGTCGGCCTGCGCGGAAGATATACCGGGGCTAAGCTGTGTACCGAAACTGCGGATGCAATTTATTTGCATGGTAGAGGAGCGTTCCGTACGCCTGTGAAGGCAAATCGAGAGGTTTGCTGGAGGTATCGGAAGTGCGAATGCTGACATGAGTAACGATAATGCGGGTGAAAAACCCGCACGCCGAAAACCCAAGGTTTCCTGCGCAACGCTAATCGGCGCAGGGTTAGTCGGTTCCTAAGGCGAGGCCGAAAGGCGTAGTCGATGGGAAACTGGTTAATATTCCAGTACTTCGTATTACTGCGACGGAGGGACGGAGAAGGGTAGACAATGCCAGCCGGGCGATGGTCGTCCCGGTTCAAGTGTGTAGGCAGAGGACTTTGGCAAATCCGGGTCCTTAATGCTGAGGCACGATGACGAGCACCTTTTCAGGAGCGAAGTGGCCGATCCCATGCTTCCAAGAAAAGCTTCTAAGCTTCAGGTAATACGGATCCGTACCGTAAACCAACACAGGTGGGTAGGGTGAGAATCCTAAGGCGCTTGAGAGAACTCGGGTGAAGGAACTAGGCAAAATAGCACCGTAACTTCGGGAGAAGGTGCGCCCTTGCCGGCGATCAATTTACTTTGTGAACTGGTGGGGGTTGCAGTGACCAGGTGGCTGCGACTGTTTATTAAAAACACAGCACTCTGCAAACACGCAAGTGGACGTATAGGGTGTGACGCCTGCCCGGTGCCGGAAGGTTAATTGATGGGGTTAGTCTTCGGACGAAGCTCTTGATCGAAGCCTCGGTAAACGGCGGCCGTAACTATAACGGTCCTAAGGTAGCGAAATTCCTTGTCGGGTAAGTTCCGACCTGCACGAATGGCGTAACGATGGCCACACTGTCTCCACCCGAGACTCAGTGAAATTGAAATTGCTGTGAAGATGCAGTGTTCCCGCGGCTAGACGGAAAGACCCCGTGAACCTTTACTACAGCTTTACACTGAACTTTGGGCCTGCTTGTGCAGGATAGGTGGGAGGCTTTGAAGCAGCCACGCTAGTGGTTGTGGAGCCATCCTTGAGATACCACCCTGGCATGTTTGGAGTTCTAACCCAGGCCCGTTATCCGGGTCGGGAACCGTGTATGGTGGGTAGTTTGACTGGGGCGGTCTCCTCCCAAAGAGTAACGGAGGAGCGCGAAGGTACCCTAAGTACGGTCGGAAATCGTGCGGTTTGTGCAAAGGCATAAGGGTGCTTGACTGCGAGACAGACACGTCGAGCAGGTACGAAAGTAGGCCTTAGTGATCCGGTGGTTCTGAATGGAAGGGCCATCGCTCAACGGATAAAAGGTACTCCGGGGATAACAGGCTGATACTGCCCAAGAGTCCATATCGACGGCAGTGTTTGGCACCTCGATGTCGGCTCATCACATCCTGGGGCTGAAGCAGGTCCCAAGGGTATGGCTGTTCGCCATTTAAAGTGGTACGCGAGCTGGGTTTAGAACGTCGTGAGACAGTTCGGTCCCTATCTACCGTGGGTGTTTGAGACTTGAAGGAAGCTGCTCCTAGTACGAGAGGACCGGAGTGGACGTACCTCTGGTGTTCCGGTTGTTACGCCAGTAGCACTGCCGGGTAGCTATGTACGGAAGGGATAACTGCTGAAAGCATCTAAGCGGGAAGCCCCTCCTGAAATGAGGTCTCACCGGGAACTTGATTCCCCTGAAGGGCCCTGGAAGACGACCAGGTTGATAGGCTGGGTGTGGAAGTTCAGCAATGAATGAAGCTAACCAGTACTAATTGCCCGTGAGGCTTGACCATATAACACTCAAGCAAACTGAGTGAGGCAAGACGAAACCTTTGCCAGTTGCCTAGTTGAATTCCTGATAACCGGTTTTGCCTGGCGGCAACAGAGCACTGGTACCACCCGACCCCATCCCGAACTCGGCAGTGAAACGGTGTATCGCCGATGGTAGTGCGGGGTCTCCCCGTGTGAGAGTAGGTCACTGTCAGGCATTCAGTCCATGCCCCGTTTTCCCTGAGAGCGGGGTATTTTTTTGTCCGGCCCTACGGGGTTGACCGCACCCGGGGCACGCGCGGATGGCCGGGCAGTCTCATGATGCGGAGGCCAGGTAGGCATGGCAGGCCTCGTAATTCCCGCGAAAGCGTATGAACTCCCTGCGTTGGCGCAGCTGGTCCTCGTACATCGGGTCGTAGTAGTTGTCGAGCACGGACCTCAGCCAGTCATAGTGTTTCCGGACACTGCCCGATTTCGCATGCAGGTCGAGCGCCTGCTGCATGGCATGGCGGATACCTGGGTACCGTGCAGGCCCCAGTCTTTTCCGGATCCTCTCCAGGCTGTCCAGGAGGTACGCGGAAAATTCATCGAACCCGCCCCTTTCCGGATGCATGCCGCTGAATTCCCGGTGCATGTCTTCCACGTATTCCTTGACCAGCCTTTCCAGTCTTGCCTCGTAAGGCTCTTCGATCACCACGATCCCCGACCGGCGCATTTTTTCGAACAGGGATTTCGGTATGGCGGCTCTCCCGATGGTCCGCGCCTCGTCTTCCAGCACGATCGAGCCCCTGTGCCGCTGCTGCAGCTTCAGGAAGTCTATGGATACGATGTTTTCAAAATTGATCTGCGTATTCTGGGGCCTGGCGTGGCGGCCGAAGCTTGAGCCCCGGTGGTACGCCGCAGCTTCCAGGTCGATTCCGTTTTCAAGGCGGTTCACCAGGATGGTCTTGCCGCTGCCGGTCTTGCCTCCGACGAGCGTCAGGCGGCATTGATCGACGGAACGTTCCAGCTCATTCAAGAGGAAACCGCGCAGGGCCTTGTAGCCTCCTGACACGAGGGGAAAGTCCATGCCGGCTTCATGCATCCACTGCCTGGCGATTTGCGAGCGCAATCCGCCACGGAAGCAGTACAGCGCACCGCCCGGATTCCGGCTGGCGAACTCGACCCATGCCGCGATCCGGTCTTCACGGGTATCCCCGTGAAGCAGTTCGTGGCCCTTCCTGATGGCATCCTGCTTGCCATGCTTCTTGTAGCAAATTCCCACTTCTTCGCGCTGCCGGTCGTCCATGATGGGCAGGTTCTCTGCATTGGGAAAGGCGCCGCGTTCATATTCCACGGGCGCACGCACGTCAATCAGGGGCGTATCCTTGACGAATATACGGTGGTAAAGGTCTGTATTCTCTTGCATATTTGCCTGAAAGTGCATTGCTGCACCATTTCGGGCTCGCCCGCACAGGGCTTTGCCCGGATTTCAAATCCTGGCGTCGTCAGGATTCAACAGGGGTTATGTTGCCTGTACCGCTATATTCCTGTTGATTTCATGGCCCTGTATCAGGAAAATTAGCCCGCTATGTCAGCACATTTCAAATGGTTTGGCAAACGGGAATCGGTGGATGAAGTCGAAGAGGGAGACGTTCTTGCGCCGCGATTCGATGAGAACGGCCTGGTCCCGGCTGTCACCACGGATGCGGAGACCGGCGAGTTGCTGATGCTGGGCTACATGAATGCAGAGGCATTGGAGAAATCCATCGAGACCGGCGAGGCCTATTACTGGAGCCGGAGCAGGAAATGCCTGTGGCACAAGGGAG
The DNA here is from genome assembly GCA_965220875.1 of Gammaproteobacteria bacterium. GTDB lineage: Bacteria > Pseudomonadota > Gammaproteobacteria > UBA4575 > UBA4575 > WTFY01. The sequence goes on from OZ244849.1 coordinate 1,283,960, forward strand.
CCACCAGCGGACTCATCCAGAAAATCGTTGAGCTGCGTATCGACGACGATCAGGATGCCGTGTGGCTGCGGGTCCGCGTAGAAGGCGGTGCGAGTTGCCACGTGGGCTACCGGTCCTGCTTTTACCGTGCCATCACTACGGGCAGCCAGCCCGAGGAGACCCCGATCAAGCTTGAATTCAAGGAGTTCGAGAAAGTATTCGATCCGGAGGAGGTCTACGGGAATGCCCCGAATCCTACAAAACTGTAAGGCCATCTCCCCATGACGGGTATGAAACCGTTTTCTCGATCCTTGCGCTGGAACCCGGAAACAGGGTAGACAGGGTATATGCCTGCCAAGCGAGCCTCCGTTGCCACGATCATGCTGGTCGATCCGGGTGTGAAGGAGGTGGCGTGTGACGGGGGAGGCGTGATGGGGCACCCTCTGGTGTATCTGCCATTTGGCAAAAAAGATAGTATAGTCTGCTACTACTGTGGCAGGCGATTTCAGAAAGAGTCTGCAAAAATCAATTCATAGGTGTTCCAACAGGATTATTCCGGAAAAGAGGGTAAGTTCTTCATGCACCGGCTGGGTTACCGCAAGCTGCTACAGCCAGATGGACCGGGTGCAGCCGGATATGGATCCGATTAAGTTACAGGTTTGACTGGAGAGGTCGTATGCCGTCTGAAAAAATTAGTGTAATGGTCACATCCAACAAGCGTGAGCAGTTGCAGATGGCTGCCATGGTCGCATCGGTAGGCGCCGTGAGCGGGAACGATGTCACGGTTTTCCTGTCCATGAATTCATTGAAGTATTTCGTCAAGGGGAACGCGGAGCAGGCTTCGCCGGAGGGGCCGGTCGGGAGCCTGATCGTGGAGAAGAACGCCCCGGATTTCATGGACCTTTTCCAGCAGGCAGTTGAATACGGAGATGCGAAAATTTTCCCTTGCTCAATGGCAGTTGATATACTGGGGATTGGTCAGGATGACCTGGAGGAGTTCGTTTCAGAACCCTTGGGTCTGACAACTTTTTTAAGTGATGCGTCAGACGGTCAGGTCTGGCATTTCTAGTTCAAGGAAAATTCTGTGGAAAGAAAACTGGTAGATGCAAAGAACACATTTTGCCCCGGTCCATTGATGGAGCTGATCGGACAGATGAAGATGGCCGAGGTAGGGGACGAGCTGGAAGTCCTGTCTACGGACAAGGGCTCTGCCAATGATATTCCGGAGTGGATTCATAAGGTGGGTCATGAACTTCTGGACAGTTTCGAGGAAGACGGGGTATGGCATCTGGTGGTGAAGAAGACCAAGTAGACAAGTCGACAGACAACCATGACAAGCAAAAGAAAGTGAGGTAGACATGAGGGTACTGATCGTTGGTGGTGGAATGGGTGGTACGATTCTGGCCAACAATTTGGCCAGGCGTTTGAGAAATGAGCTGAAGTCGGGCAAGGCAAGCATCACGATGCTGTCTGCATCGGACCAGCATATGTATCAGCCGGGACTGCTGTATGTGGCCGTCGGGAAGATGTCGCCGGATGAGTTGTATCGCGATCAGGCCGAGCTGCTGGAGCCCAGTATCCGGTTTCACGTAGATCCGGTGACCAAGTTTGACCTGGCCAGCAACCATGTCATCACGCAAAGCGGGAAGCAGCACGACTACGACATTGTCGTCATCGCAACGGGGTCCCGGGCCCATGCAGAGGGAACGCCGGGGCTGGCAGAGCATGCCCTGCAGTTTTATACCGAAGCGGATGCGCTCAACATGTACCAGCGCCTGCGGGAATTCGAAGGCGGCAAGGTGGTGGTCGCGGTAGGCGTTCCGCACAAATGTCCCATGGCACCGCTGGAAATCACGTTCATGCTGATTGACTATTTCAAGGCACGGGGGATCTGGGACAAGGTGCAGATGCACTATACCTACCCGATCGGCAGGGTGCACAGCCTGGAGCCCGTGGCCAATTGGGCCGCGCCGGAATTCGACCGTCTCGGTGTCACGTATGAGACCTTGTTCAACATGAAGGAAGTTACCGCGGACCAAATCCTCAGTGAAGAGGGTACGGAAGAAAGCTACGACCTGCTGGTGACCATCCCGTCGCACAAGGGCATGCAGGTCATCGAGGACAGTGAGCTGGGAGCCGGTGGATTCATTCCAACCGACCGGGCAAGGCTGAACGTGGAAGGCTATGAAAATGCGTTTGTTATCGGCGACACTACGAACCTGCCCATCAGCAAGGCAGGCTCTACGGCCCATTTTGAAGCGGAAGCCCTGGCCGAGAATATTGCCGCGACTATAAAGATCGGCACACCGGTGCGCGATTACGACGGCAAGGTGTTCTGTTTCATTGAGGCCGGGGAAGGCAGGGCCACCTACGCAATGTTCAATTACCAGAATCCGCCGGATCCGAAACCACCTACGAAAGGCATGCACTGGTTCAAGACTGCGTACAACAAGATGTACTGGGCAAGCGCTCGTGGTCTTCTTTGAGAGGGGGATGCCATGAGTCAAGCATCAGTGCAGACGGAGATTGAGCGTGTCATAGAGGGTGCATCAGATGCCCTGTCTGACGATATTGTCGAAAGGCTGGGGACTACCGTAGGCGAAGGCCTGATGCTGCTGGATCAGGTCAGCCGCAGCAACCTGGAAAAGGCGATTCCGGTGATCGACCGGCTGGTTGAGTCCGGAGACCTGGAAAGGGCCGCTGGCCTGTTGCGCGTGATCGGGGGAGCCAGCGATGCACTCGGTGACGACATCGTCGGGCGACTGGGTGAAATGGTCAATGAACTGCTGTGCATGGCGGACCGTATCGCACGCAATGAAAATCTCCACAAGTTGCTGGACCTGCTCGAACAGGACGATGTGGTCGATACGTTGGGCAGCTTGTGCACTGCGGTCGGCGAAGTGAAGAAATCAAGCCAGACGGCCGTGCCGACGGCCAGCCTGATGAGCCTCGTCAACACGATGAAAGACCCCGAAGTGCAGCAGTCCTTGCAGATGATGTCCAGGTTCATGATGGCATTCAAGGGAAGCTGACGGCTTCAGCGCCTGGTCCCCTGCGGTTCCAGGTCTTTTGTTTCGGCTGTACAGGGTATCGAGTCCGTGTGAGGCTTGTACGGGCACCCGGGGCTGCCTTGCCCAGCCCGGGTCAGCGGAGCTATGATTTGCCTTCCCGCTTTCCCCAGTTGTCCCGCAGTGTGACGATGCGGTTGAAAACGCGACGCCCTGCATCGTCACCGTCAAGGTAAAAATAGCCCTGCCTTTCAAATTGCACCCTGGCTCCCCTGTCCAGCGTCCCGGCGCAGGCTTCAATCTTGCAATCCCGCAGGACTTCAAGTGAGTCCGGGTTGAGTGCCGAGGCCAGGTCCTCGCCGGCATCCGGATAAGGCAGGCGGAAGAGGCGGTCAAACAGGCGTGCTTGCGCATCCACCGCATGCCTTGCGGACACCCAGTGAAGGATGCCCTTGACTTTCTTCTTGCGTGCGCCGGCGCCCTTGCTTTCCGGGTCATAGACGCAACGCAATTCGCTGATTTGACCTGCGTCATTCCTGATCACGTCCGTACAGGTGATGTTGTACGCGTAACGCAGGCGTGCTTCTTTCCCGGGCGCCAGGCGGAAGTACTTGTCAGGCGGGTCCAGCAGGAAATCTTCCTGTTCGATGTAGATCGTGTTGGAAAAGGGGATGGACCGCTGCCCCAGAGACGGGTCTTTCGGGTGGTTGCCGGCACTGAAAAGTTCCTCCTGGTCCTCCGGGTAATTTTCAATGACGACTTTCAATGGCCTGAGCACGCACATGATCCGGTTCACCCTTGGATCCAGGTTTTCGCGTATGCAGTTCTCGAGAACGCTCATTTCAATGAAGGCATCCTTTTTTGTGATGCCGATCCGGTCACAGAAATCCCGGATGGCTTCCGGCGGGATTCCGCGCTTTCGCATGCCGGAAAGGGTAGGCATGCGTGGGTCATCCCAGCTTTCCACATGCCCGCCGTTCACCAGCAGGCTGAGTCTGCGTTTGCTCATGACGGTGTACTCGAGCGAGAGTCTTGCAAACTCGATTTGCCGGGGGTGACTCGGAGTCTCCAGGGCATCCAGCACCCAGTCATAGAGCGGACGGTGGTCTTCGAACTCGAGGGTACACAGGGAATGGGTCACACCTTCCAGGGCATCCGAGAGACAGTGGGTATAGTCATACATCGGGTAGATGCACCATTTGTCCCGTGTTCTCGGATGGGCGGAATGTTTGATGCGGTACAAAACCGGGTCACGCATGTTGATGTTCGGTGAGGCCATGTCGATTTTTGCACGCAGTACATGCTCACCTTCCCTGAACTCGCCTGCCCTCATGCGCTGGAACAGGTCCAGGTTTTCCTCGATGGAGCGGTTGCGGTACGGGCTTTCCATGCCCGGTTCCGTAAGCGTGCCGCGCTGCTGGCGGATTTCATCAGGGCCCAGGCTGCATACGAACGCCTTCCCCGCCCGGATCAGCTGGATGGCATATTCATAAAGCTCCTCGAAGTAATCGGAAGCATATTTTGTCTTGATCCACTCAAAGCCTATCCAGTGGATGTCCTCCTGGATGGCATCGATGTACTCCTGGCTTTCCTTTTCAGGATTCGTGTCATCAAAGCGCAGATTGCAGTGTCCCTGGTAATCCTGGGCGATACCGAAGTTCAGGCAAATGGACTTGGCATGCCCGATATGCAGGTGTCCGTTCGGTTCGGGCGGGAAACGTGTGACGACACCGTGTCCGCTTTTCCCTTCCTGCAGGTCCTGATCTATAATCTGCCGGATGAAATTTGTAGGTTGTTCCGGGGTTGGTTCGCTCATTCTGAAGTGTGCGGGTATCTGGGTTGTTGAATGTCTGGGAAGTAATGTTGCGTTCTTGCGGATCCCGGTTGGCGGTATGAAAACCTATCGGACTTGGAAAGTAAAGAATTGCGGCATCCGGTCATCATCCCTTCCCTGGCCGGGATGGGCAACCGCCAATTGGACCAGGCCTGAAAATTGAACCTGTCAGCCCGCACGAATGCCGGCCGGGAAAGTGGTGTCCTGGCACTTCTTGACGCAGACATCATACAGGGTTTCCTGGCAAAGCAGGGCGTGGACCAAGGCTACAGGATTGATGTTCTGCAAAGCATCACCTCCACAAATGACTATCTTGCCGGCCTGGAGGGACCGGGTTCCGACGAGATCGTGGTATGTGTGGCGGAACACCAGACCCGTGGCAAGGGCAGGTTTGGCCATCACTGGTGGTCGCCTCCCGGTGTCAACCTGTACCTGTCAATGCGATGGCCTGCACAGCCGTGGCGCACACGGGATGAAACACTGGGCCTGTGGATGCTGGTTGCGTTTGCACGGCTTCTTGAAACACTGGGTGTGGAAGGTGTCAGGCTCAAATGGCCGAACGATATCTGTTCGGAAGGCGGAAAACTGGGAGGGATATTGATTGAGCGTGTTCCAGGATCGCGCTCCGGTTGTCTGGTCGTAGGGGTGGGGCTGAATATTGCCATGTCGTGGACTGATGACTTTCAGGCCCAGCCAGGCTGGACAGACTTGGTCTCCTTGCAGCCGGGCTGGAAGGTTTGCAGGAACGAGCTTGCAGCACACGTGATCCGGACCCTGACGGGGACGCTTGCAAGGTTTGACAGCGACAACTTGGGGAATATAGAACATGCATGGAATCCATACGATCTGATGCGTGATCGAAAAGCAGGTTTTATCTTTAAGGATCAAGACATGTCCGGGGTCGTACAGGGTATCGACAGGCAAGGCCGTATAATGATCCGCGTGAATGGTGAAACATTGCATTTGCACAGTACTCACGTGCATGACATCAGGTTATGAAGCTTCTCCTGGATCTCGGAAACAGCCGATGCAAGTTTGCAGTGGTCAGAAAGGGCGTTCCCGATGTATTTGATGCCTTGCCATACCATGAGCACACAAGGCTTGCCGTCATAGAGAATGTCCTGAGGCAGCACGGTAAACCGGACATGGTCGTGGTATGTTCCGTGCTCGGTACGGGCTTGAATGAACGCCTGGAACAGCTGCTTGCAAGCCACCAGATCGGCGATCATTTTTTCCTGGAATCCGCTGGTATCGATTGTGGTATCCGGCTTGGCTATCAGAATCCTGACGAACTGGGTGCGGACCGGCTGGCTGCCATGGTTGCGGCCAACGCGAAATATCAAGGCAACACCTGCATCGTGGACTGTGGGACTGCGATTACGGTCGATGCCTTGGCAGCAGGCGGCATCCATCATGGTGGCGTGATTTTTCCTGGATTCGTGAGCATGCAGGCTGCCTTGATCGCAAGCACGGATTTGGAGTTCAGGCTGGACGCAGCAAGCTTTGCAAGTGCAGCGGATAGTACCCGGGACGCAATCTATTCAGGTTGCCAGCATGCGGTTGCAGGAGGAATTGAACATGCAGTATGCATGATGCAGGACCAGTACGGCTTGTTTGACCAAATCATTCTCACGGGCGGAGATGCGGCACTCTTTGCGCCCTTGCTCACTTGCCAGACGGTCCATGAGCCTCACCTGGTACTGGACGGTTTGAAGCATGTTTTAGAAAAAATCAGGGTTGGCCGGTAGGCCATGAGTGCAAGTTAGTTACCTGTTTTCGTTGGCCGATACCATCTGGTGACAGTTTGGGAAATCACCTGTCTGCCCGCGCATTGTCATATAATTGTGAACAAATTACACTCCGCAGGTCTTGGGGATGCTGGCGTAGCTCAGTTGGCAGAGCAGCTGATTTGTAATCAGCAGGTCGTAGGTTCAAGTCCTATCGCCAGCTCCAGTTAAATCAATGGCTTAGAGAATCATAAGCAAGTTTAAGCAAGTGATTAAGCTTTCCTGCCGGCTTTAGGATTTTCCTCCGCTGCAAAGATTACCTTAGCTTCCTGTTCAGGTGTTTCATCAATCTTCAAAGCCCTGATTTCAAGTCTGCCTCTCTTGTTTGGCTCCTTTCTCATACATAACCTACTTCATGCACAATATTCTAAAACTTTCTTTTGGAAGGTTCTTATTGTGCTTTCCCTTTGTTTAGCAGTGTAATTGACGGCGTAGGCTGGTGACTTCATTGCATTTTGCACTGCCTCGCAAACATATATATCTTCTTCCAAAAAATCACCTGAATTTAACGGATCATCAGCTTTGGCTTTTGAGGAGTAGAGCCAAGAGATTGCAGAACCAAGTATCTTCGTTGTGACAGAAAGCATCGTCCGCGTACGGGTTTTGACAATTGATTTGTCAGGGGCTACTGGAATTACATGAAAAGTACTCCATGTAGATTCAGATTCAGCAAGTCCCAGATTTGGAAAAAGCATCGGTACATAAGCACCCGCCTTATCTTCTTTAATGTGTGGCAAAAATCCCATCTTGGTTTCAAAGTTTTTACTTAATGGTTCATAGAACCAATAGTGCGGACCTTCCCATCCAAATTCAGCATTTTTATGATCGTACATGTGCAATGTCTTTTGATGTAAATAGCATAAGTGATAAACATCCATAAAGTTCTCTACAATGATTTTCCAGTTTGCGTTGACCTCATGACGCGTTGAGTATTCGGGAATTTCTTGCAGTTCTTCTGGCTGATGTGGGCCAAGATAAGGTTCAACATTTCCAAGCCATTCCCTAATTGATCCTGCATTTGCTTCTGGATGTACCCACAGCATGCTGCGCCAGGTATCTACAGATGCAGGGTGCAACTGAATATTTTCCAGATCGTATCCAGCAAATTCCGTCTTACGCTCTGGCACCCCTGTCAACTTTCCTTCTAGGTTGTAGGACCAATGATGATAGGGGCAGATCATGAAGTCAGTGAGTTTGCCACTGCCAGTCACTAATGGGGTGCCTCGATGCCTGCACAAATTGTGAAATGCTTTTAATTTTCCATTGTTATTAACTACCACAATCGGGTGTTTGCCGACTTGCAACGCAGTGAATGAACCATGTTCATTTACATCTTCTAAGAAACCAGCAAATTGCCATGTTTTAGAAAAGAGGTGTTCCTGTTCTTTTTCAAACCATTCTTGTGATAGGTAAGCCTCTTTAGGTAGTACCGGTACTTTATTGTTCATAGGATCGCTTCCACAAATATAATATAAGGCTAATAGGTGTATGTAAGCTAAAATTGGACCAAGTTTAGAGGGCAGAACAGTCGTAGGCTCAAATACTATCGCCACCTCCAGTGTGCATGGGGCCCTTACCGGGGACATAGGTCACAGATTATTCCGGGCACATAGGTAACACTTTTGCAGCGAAGGGGTTGTCTTCGATGGGCTCCACCCGGTTCTCACTGTGATCGAAGAAGCCTAGATCATAATGCATGGCTGTAGATACTGCTGCTTGCTTGTGTGCACAGATTTGTAAGATCATTCATGGCGTGGTGCTTGAGTCGGAATACGAGCATCTGTTGCACAAATATAATGAAGAGATAGTAATCCCCTTGATCATATCCAGAGTGATCACGGTGGTCTTCTCTCACAATTTGATCTAGGCAGAGTGTGAAAAATCTTGTTAATGGAGGTCACCCATTTTTAGTACTACACCGCATGCGGATTTGGCGGGTTATGGTGCTTCCCCAAAAATTGTACCGGACTTCATGCGAAATTCTGACTTAAATTGGTCTGTTCTTCTGCCTCGCTTCAATGCGCTTCGGCAAGTGGAGCCTGGGATCAGATGACGCGCACCTCGCACCAGACCGACGAACTTGCCGCCCACATCTCGCGCCCCCTAGCCGAGACCGATCCGTCTGTGCGTGCGGCACTCGACTGCGAGACGGCCCGCCAGTGCGCACAAATCGAGCTCATCGCCTCAGAGAACATCATGAGCCGGGCGGTGCGTGAGGCGCTCGGACATGAGATTGGCAACAAGACGTTGGAGGGTTATCCCGGAAACCGCTTTCACGGGGGAGGAGAGTATGTCGACGTCGTAGAGCACCTCGCCATCGAGCGCGCGAAGGAACTCTTCGGCGCAGCCTACGCCAACGTGCAACCGCATTCGGGCACGCAGGCAAACTTGGCGGCATTCTTCGCGTTCCTATGCCCCGGGGACCGGATCCTGAGCCTCGACCTGGCGGCGGGCGGGCATCTCAGCCACGGTGCCGGAGCAAATCTTTCGGGTCGCTGGTTCACTTCCTATCACTATGGGGTGGACCGCGAGAGTGGCCTGCTCGATTACGAAGAGATCGAGGCCCGGGCTTGCGAGGTGCGCCCGGCGCTGTTGATTGCTGGCGGCTCGGCCTATCCACGCGCGATTGACTTCAAACGTATGGCAGCTATCGCCGAAGCCGTCGAGGCACGGCTCTTGGTAGACACGGCCCACATCGCGGGTCTCGTCGCGGCGGGCACGCACGCCTCGCCCCTGCCTCATGCCGACATCGTCACCGGCACGACGACCAAAACCCTGCGCGGACCCCGCGGCGGCTTCATTCTGGCGCGCACGGAGGAATTCGCCGAGCGCCTTCAGTCCGCAGTGTTCCCAGGAGTGCAGGGGAGCCTTCACTCCAACGTCCTTGCCGCCAAGGCGGTTTGCTTGGGCGAAGCCCTTCTCCCTGAGTTTAGGGTCTATGGGCAGCGCGTCGTCGAGAATGCGCGAACGCTCGCCGCCACGGTTGCCGACCGTGGGATCAGGATCGTAGGCGGCGGCACCGATACCCACATGGTACTGCTCGATCTCTCCTCGGTGGGGCTCTTCGGCCAGCAGGCGGAAACCGCGCTTGCCCGTGCCGGCATCACCTCCAATAATAACCCGGTTCCGTTTGATGATACGCGAAGCCCCTCGAAGTGGACTGGGCTACGATTGGGCGTTTCGGCCGTGACGACACGCGGTCTGGTTCCTGCAGACATGGAAGCACTGGGCAAATGCATCGCCGATCTCCTTTATGCCGAGGCTAGCTCTGACCTGGACCAAGCCCTTGCACGGGTCGGACCGATAGTCACACAGCTTGCGCGTGTGGGCTCAATCGGTGTTCACCCTTAACCCGTCGGGTGGCAAGGATCGGCCCCACCGAGCGGACAGGGGATGATTTTATGGGGGAACACCGGTCAGTCAGGGTGTTCTCAGTAATCCTCCATATAAAGTGACAACCGGATTTCCAGCCACTGGCCTTGTTTCTTGATCGATTCCATCTGCACGAACAACCGTTTCCCTGCGTCCATCAGCCGCGCGGGAATCTCGTTGTACTGGCGGGGAATGTAACCAAGCTTGTGCCCTTCTGTCGTCAGGACCTCGATAGCGAACTTGTCATGCGTGTTTTCCGGTTCGCGCCGCAAGCCGAAGCGCTGTCCGGAAGACAACCTCTCAGCCACCTTTTCCGCCTCGTAGTAACTGGTCCCCGCAACGTGCATCCGTGCAAGCATGATGTCCTGGGCGAATGGTATGCGAAGCGCCTTTCCGGTGACGCTTTTCTGGAGAAGCTGTTCAACAAGCTCGGTTTTCTGGAGTGTCTTGTTCATGCTCAGTGGGTGGAGCCGGAAGGTGGAAGCAGCATCTCGTACCGACCCTGCAATTCCATCCGGCGTTGCATGCGACCGGTAATCTCCTGCTGTAGCTCTTCCTGCTTGGCCTGAATCCACTGGGGGTCCTCAAGCCTGTCCCGATAGGAGAACGGCGGCTCGGAGAGTATCTTGGCAAGCCGTTTGCTCTGTTTTTTGATCAGGGAATTCAGACGTTTGATTTCCGAGTTGAAGTCGTCGGGTGCCTCCGGCGCTGCTTTCCCTGAAAGATCCAGCGTTTCTGCCAAGGCTTTGAGAAGATCAAGGTCTCCTGTCCGATAGGCGTGCTGCAACGTAGACCAGATCTGCTTCCCGCGCTCCGCTTTTTGCCCGCCAACGTCGGGATGGTAATGCTGGCAGATCCGGCGATACAGGAGCTTCAGTTCGCGGGCATGCTCTGGCTTCATCCATTCCACGGTCTCCAGCAGACCGACGGAGTGACGCAACTCGTCCTCCTTTTCCTTGACCTCCGCGTGAAATTTCTCGAACTCTATACGGATTTCCTCATCGAGGCGCGCAAGCCGTTCAGGGGTGACGGTCCTGCCCCGGTTGATGTCCACTTGCAGAATCGAGATGCGCCGCCTCAGTTCCGCCAATTCGACGTCCAGAAGAAAGAGCTCATGTTCCAGGTGGCCGATATCACGGTTGTACCGGGCCATGAGCAGGTCCCGCTCTCCGTAAAGCAGAGATTCATGTTCTTCAATGAGTGCGGCCAGTTTCCTGCGCAACACTTCGATCTTTTCGAGTCTGGCAGACACACGAGGATGCACAATGAGATCACCACGTTCTTTGCTCCCACCCATTACTTGTTTCTCAATCCCTTAATTCAGGTGCCAGTAAGCAGGTAGTGGTTGCAGGCGTGAATCTTCCACGGGTGCACCGACAGTGAAATGGTACAGACTTTGCCAACTGTGATCACTGATGCCAAGCACTTCATGCATGACGTCATCGAAAAAGCAGCCGATTCCAGTTGACCGAATTCCTGCGGCTTCAGCTTCCAGGTACAGGATTTGCCCAATCAATCCTGTCTCCCAGAACAGCCGTGTATAAAACGGCGCGCCGTGCTGTTCAAGGCTGGCATCGAATGCGGCCAGCATCCCAAGTGCAAAGGCACCGTCTGCCGCAATATCCTGATGACAACTGATGATTTTCGCAACCTCGCGTGCGTCAGCTTTTTGCAACCGGTACAAAGGGAGCGTCTTCGGACAACCATCGGGTTTTTCCCAACATAGTCCTGAACGCAATGACTTTTTGAGCGAAGCTTCATGGGCAAGGTCGCGCACGAGCACATACAGTCCCGCCGGTAAGCCCTCTACACGATGAACGAATATTGCAAGCGAAACGCATGCCTTCCAAGGCAACACCTCTATGATGTTTTTTCCTCCATACGGGGTGACATGCATCAGCATCCTGTAAAAGGTATTGCTGCTTATCGTGCCTTGCCCGTCCATCGCCAGTGCACTTCGACGTTCCCTTATTATTCTTCGAGCGGATATCCGCCTGTCCGCATCGAACTCGTTGTTAAGGTCATGTGCTGCTCGGGAATGATGTTCGTGATTGAATGGACGGGGACTGTTGAAACGACACGCTTTCGCAACATGCCCGATGATTGGCCAGTCGTGATGGTCATCACTTAATAAGTTCGGGCTGCCCTCAAACTCGATTGCTTTAAGACGTTCTAGTGATGCAGCAGGAAGATCAATGATGGGATCTGTCCATGTGCTGTCTGCATCAAACGGATAAATTGCCAGCAGGCAGTCCGGATGTTCCGCCTCGATGCCTTCTTGCTGGTGCAGTCCCAACAGCGTTGCAAGGTCGGTATCGGTCACACACTGAATTAGCCTGGTCTTCCAGCCGAGGGCCGCTGCAGCGAAAGTGACAGCACCGATTGCATGTCCAACATCGTGGTGGCAGTAGCGAAAGGCTCGCTCACCATACTTCCATGATTCACGCCAATAGATCGAGGTCAATGAAATCAGCAGGAAATCCGGCGGCAGTTCATTACCCAAGGCACGCCATTCCTCCTTCGTCAGGATCGCTCGGCGCTCCAATGCATGTCCGTAGGCAGAATAATGATAAACAGCACTGACTTCGCCCAAATCCTGAACCGGGCCAGTTATCAAATAGGCTTCGGTAGGGTGGAGGTTGCCGCTTGAGGGATTGACCCGCAAGGACCAGCGACTTCCACCCGCCTGTTTCCAGGCAGAGATTGCGAGACTTTCATAGAAGAGACGGCTGATGGAATCCCGGTTTATGCGTGCTGCAGGGGTCTGGCATGCCTCGAATAGCGAGTCATAGCTTGGCATTTCTGTGCTGTGCGGGTGGTCTAGCGGAAGGGTTAATGACTGGTCGTAACGCCGGAACGGATCAGGCTGGTTCTTCCAGTCCATGTAACCCAATGAGCGTGCATAGCGTTGAAGCTGATGTTTGGTTTGATCGTGGTACTCGTACACGATATCAAGATCAGAGGAGTTACTAGGTTTCTTGGACATTCTTGTAAGGCCAGGTATCCGGGCAGTATTCATTCAAGTACTGCATCCAGAGTTACTGATATACGCTAAGCCAGTATCAGCTTATGACGGTGATCCCACCCGGTCAATGCAGCTCGACAAAACCGGTTGAGCAAAAGCATTGTATGGTGATAGCTTGCCACTGCTGCTTTTGGTTTATATATGAGATGTGTCTAATCCGTATATTCAATCAAGCTGTGCCTGGCTCGGAACTGTATTAAGGCAAGCATCTTTTATTGTCATGTAATACACTGGTACATGAAAGCCTGCACGCTAATACAAAATAATAAAAATATAAATTATCGTGGCCTTAAATCAACAGCCTGCCAAAGGCATCTTCCTGGTTTTTGTCTCCTTCGCCTTTGCACTGGCCCTGGGTGGAATCTTCATTGGAATACTCGGCCTCAGCGAGGTGCAAGGCACGATGGTGTATGCAGTCTGTTTTGCCAATTTTTGGCATTTTGGTGTCTCATTCGGTGGTTGGCCAGGGGGCCTTGTGACCCAGAACCGTGTATTGCGAGGATTGATCAACTGGTTACTGGCGATGCTCTCGGTCCTGATCACGATAGGAATATGGTCCTGGGGCTATGGGCTGCCCTTCCACGAGACTCCTGTTGCGCTGTGGGCCCAGACCTGCATTTTCATGGCAGTGATGCAGATCTTTTTGTTCCGTAACCGCCTGATCACGCCATGGGATCTGGGAGATGTCATCGAATGGGAAAATAACCCACGGCAGCCGCTTAACGGAATTGCGAATTTCGTGTTTGCAATAGTGTTCATGCCCACGGCTCTATTCTTTGTGCCAACGATGTGGGGGATGGAACCACTCCATATTCCATGGTACTGGTTTCCGATGTCCGTAGTGGTGGTGGACTTTTGCGATTGGTGGCCCTTTGACCGGCTTGGTCAGCCCCGCGCAGGGATTCTCAACACGGGAATGGTCGTGATCGGCACGGTGATCCTGATGATTGTTTTCCACCACCTCGGATTCAGCTTTTTCGATGAGGGTGTGCCAGGAACTCAGGCAGCTATCTTTGCTGCGGTGTGGACGGCATTCGCTCTTATACAGGGCTGGACAATGAACATGTGGCCTTTTGGCCATTGGCACCGGGGAAAGAAAGCGGTCATGGCCCTCGTTATAACATTAATGATTTCAGCCGTGGTCTTTGCTGCAATTTTGAAACTTATACCCGTCGAGCAATACGATGCCGTGATCTTCTGGCTGTTTGCCTGGTTATGGGCGCTTGTGTGTTTGGCTGCACCCGGCTACTTCCACCTGTTTTTCTGGGGTTACGAGGAAAACCCCCATGCGGCAGGTACAAAAGGTGCGGGTTACAGTGGGAGCGCGGCTTTTTAGGTGAACATTTCAATCAACGACAAATGTAACCAGCCATGCCGTTGCTAATTGCAACTGGCTAATGTGCCCGGTGTAGCATCGCTTCTGGATAAAGGCACCCGTTTAGGCTAGTCTTGCAGGCAACACAACGATGGAGGCACTCTCAAGTACTCTATTGTGTAGACCATGTCTTGGTTATTTGCTGTAAGCTATCCCTGAGTAATTGCAAGAGCCTGTGCCTCTGCTCAGGATGTTGGGACGACTCTATAGGGTCGCATGCAAGTCAAAAAAATTCATGCATGCACCCGTCTGCTAATCAACGCTAAAGGAAGTTCAATGATGACTAATGAGGAAATTGCTGCATTTGCACTGGCAGTACACGTACGAAATTGTGCGCTTGAAGCAGGAGTCAGTGCAGCCCAAATGGGAGACAACTTTCCTGTAGTGGAATGGCAGACGCTCTATTCAGTGGCTTTGGAAAAGGCAGACGACCTAAAAGATTCTTACCCTGATCCTGAAATGTGCGTGCACGAAATTCAACCTCACCTTACTGCCGCTTACGGGGTGTAAACGATACATATAAATCTCAGGATATGTACCCGTGCCAGGGAGTATCTTGTTGGCCCATAATCAAGGCAGGTTGAATTTTTGATGCAAAAGCTCGTCACTTCACTTTACATCGTATTGTGTTTTTTCCTGTTGGCAGGATGCACGGTCACGCACAAGGAGAGCGTTCCACATGATTTGAGTCCGCCGCAGCAAGCACCTCTAGACGGAATCTGGAAAGGTGAATTCGATATTGGGGGCAGGGGTCCTTTCGACTTCACTGCAGTACACCTGGATGGCAAGGCATATGCCTACAGTGAACGTGCCAAGGCCATGTGTGTGGGCACTGTGGAACTGGACGGGGCTGACTATGCATCCACCTATGCGCTTTTTGTGATGGATGGAGGTCCATTCGATGTTGCAAAGCTCACTGGAAACGTAAGTGGGCAAAATGAAATTGCATCCCACTTTGTCACGATCAACGGAGGGGACACGGGCGCCATGAACCTTGCCTACGATGCGGTGTATGAGGTGCCATCTTCCTTGGAGGCAGTGTCTGGCGCCTGGTCATATACTGACAGGGACAATCTTACGACGGCATTGAGTATCGCAGACGATGGCGTGATCCAGGGCGAGGACTCGGACAGCTGTGTCTATAACGGACAGCTTGAGGTAATCGACCCCCGTTACAATGCTTACAGGATTGTGATGGATATCAGGGACTGCAGCTCGGTTGACGGGGAGTACGAGGGGGTCACATTCCTGGCACAGGATCAGTTGAGCGTACAGGTGGCGAATGCCAAGTATGCCCTGTTTTTTGCATTCAGTCGTGAGCCATGACTGTATCAGCAATGCGCACTGCCAGAAGTTTCTGACTGTGTATCCAGAATCAGAATAGAGAGTCGCCCCGGCCGACCGCAAAGTATTTGAACCCCAATTGATGCATCAAATCGGGGTTATAAAGGTTGCGGCCATCAAATATCACAGGGCTGCGCAACGCGTTCCTGATCTTCGTATAGTCCGGTCTTCTGAACTGGTCCCATTCAGTCACGATTACCAGTGCGTCTGCGCAGGACAATGCATCGTCTGCAGTTTCACACAGCTGCAGGTCGGGATGACTGCCGTATATTCGCTGACACTCGGTCATTGCAGCGGGGTCGTATGCCTGAACCTTCGCACCGGCCTCCCATAGTGCTTCGATCAGGTTTCGGCTTGATGCTTCCCGCATGTCATCGGTACCGGGCTTGAAGGCCAGCCCCCACAGTGCAAAAACTTTCCTGCGCAAATCGCCTTTGAAAAAATTGTGAATTTTTTGATAAAGCATCTGCTTCTGTTCCTGATTCACTGCATCTACCGCAGCGATCAGACGGGGCGTGTAATTGACCTGCCTTGCCATGCCCTGCAACGCTTTCACATCTTTCGGAAAGCAGGAGCCTCCATACCCGCATCCGGGAAACAGGAACTTGTCGCCTATGCGCGGGTCCGAGCCTATGCCCTGGCGGACTTTCTCAATATCCACCCCGAGCCGCTCGGCCATGTTGGCCAGTTCGTTCATGAAACTGATTCTTGTGGCCAGCATGGCATTGGCCGCGTACTTGGTCAGTTCTGCAGAGGCCGGGTTCATGACATGTATCTGGTCGTGGTTGCTGATGAAAGGGGCGTAGAGTTCGAGCATCAAGGCTTCAGCATGAGCGTTATCGGCTCCTATGATGATGCGATCGGGCTTCATGAAATCCTTGATCGCAGCACCCTCTTTTAGAAATTCCGGGTTGGAAACCACGTCAAACCCGGTATTCAGTCCTCTGAGCCTGAGTTCGCGTTGCAGGGTTTGAGCTACTTTTTCTGAAGTGCCTACAGGTACGGTCGACTTGTTTACGATTAGCCTGTAGTCATTCATATGCCTGCCGACAGTTTCTGCGACGGCCAGCACATGTTGCAGGTCAGCCATGCCGTCCTCGTCCGGCGGTGTGCCGACTGCTATGAGCTGGAACCGCCCGTGTACGACACCCCTGGCTGCATCGGATGTAAATTCAATGCGTCCGGCTTCCAGGTTTGCCTGGACCAGCTCATGCAGTCCCGGCTCATGGATGGGAATGATGCCCTGACTGAGTTTCGATACTTTATCTGCATCAATATCGACACAGAGCACATGATTTCCTTCCTGTGCAAGGCATGCAGCCGTTACCAGGCCGACATAACCGGAACCGTGTATTGTCAAATTCATCATTCGGCAAGTATGGGAACAATGCAGAAGAAATTCAAAGTGGATAAATCACGATTTGCGAACAGATGGAGCGGGCCTTCAGAAAATCATCTCAATCTGCTAGTTAACATCTTAAGTCAAAATGCGAGTGGGGTTTGTATACGCCAGTTTTGGAATTCCGGTGATCGCCACGCATACCACGTAGAGTAATGTTGACAGTCCACGGATGTATACCACACAATCCATCCGCATCGGAGGGGTACCCAAGCGGTCAACGGGAGCAGACTGTAAATCTGCCGGCTCAGCCTACGGAGGTTCGAATCCTCCCCCCTCCACCATATGTATACGCAGGTTGTTGAATATCCTGTATTTATTCATTCTGTAAAATCATCATCTTCCCCATTCGCTACCACTGTTGTAATGCGCCAGGGAATTTTGGCGCAGTGGCTTTCCAGGAAAAAGATGTCCGCGGTCTTGTTGCCTGTGGGCACTTCATTAACGGGTACGGCTGAATACTGGTGCATCATGGCCGGATTGCGGCCTGCTTGTAGTCCTCTACCTGCGTTGGTAACCTGTCCTGCTAGCGGGCTGCCGCACGGGATTTCATCACCTGGCTAGCACCAGAAAGGACAGGCCTATGGTCTATACGCGCAAGTCACCAGCACTGTTTGTCATCGGTCTCATCATGCTGGGCATCTGGGGTCTGCAGGAGGCCGGCATTCTATCGGCCTACATTGCCCATCTGGGCGGCGCCAAGTACAAGTACGCGGGGGAGATTGCCACGGTTCCCCTGTACTTCGGTATTTTTTCGGTTGCAGCAGGAGCCTGGCAATGGTTTGGGGCGCACAGGGAAGGTAATTTTGATTATTACCTTTCCACGGCCGCGGGCGCCATGTTTATCCTTTTGATCGCGATGCTGGTTCGATGGTTTGTGGCCCCGGAAATTGCCGTTGGCAGCAAGGCGCTCGGTGAAATCGGCAATACCGGCAAGCATTTGCATACCATACTGGGATTGAACTACGTCGTGCTGGGCATCCTGTCCGGGATCATCATCGTCAATGTCTTCAGGATCCCTCGCTGGGCTCAGAACGGGGTGCGGCTCTCGCGCCTTGGCCTGAAGACGGGCGTCATCCTGCTGGGCACGCTGTACAGTGCCGCGGAGCTGAAGAATCTGGGGGGCCTGTCCATCGTAATGATCGGCTTTTTCGTTCTGGGTTCGGTCGGGCTCGTGCTGTGGCTGGGTGCGCGCATGAAGGTCCCCAGTTCCATGGGAGGCGTGCTGTCAGCGGGCATGGGCGTGTGCGGGGTCTCGGCCACGGTGGCCGCGGCACCCGTCGTCCAGGCAAAGTCGGTCGAAATCGCCTACACCATTGGCACCATCCTGCTGTGGGGTGTGGGCTGTATGTTCGTCTTTCCCATCGTGGGTCACCTCCTTGACATGTCGCATGTGCAGTTTGGCGCCTGGGCCGGTACGGGCATCCTGAATTCCGCCCAGGTTGCAGGGGCTGCACTGGCTTATCAGCCTGACGGAATCGAAACCCTCAAGGTGGCGGAGATCTTCAATATCACCCGTGTGCTGATACTGCCCATCATCGTCCTGTGGCTGGCGGTGTGGTATGTCAAGCGCGAAGACCTGCAAACTGCGCAGGTCAATGTCGGCCGGGTGGCCTTCGAGAAATTCCCGATCTTCGTCCTCGGTTTCATCCTGCTGTTCGCCTTGTCAACTACGGGTGTATTTGCTCCGGCCAACCACTACAAGGGCAAGTATTTCGGCAACACGGTGGCCTCGGGCTTCAAGGAGGAAAACCTGTTGAAGTCCGGGCAAATAGACTTGTTGAAAGGGGAATCAATCAAGGTGCAGCGACAGGACCGCAAGCAGACCCTGCAGCGCCTCATCGACAATGGCAAAGTGATGAGCATCGAGGATGACGATATCCTGCGTGGTCTCATCAATGCGAATGTGGTATCCAGGGAGGCCAACAAGGTCCTCAAGAAAGCGCACAAGGCCGTACGTCATACCGCGAAGAAAATAAGGGCATTCCGTGACTGGGTAACCTGGCTGTTCGCTTTCGGCCTGGTCGGGCTTGGCATGCAGATCACGGTTTCATCCATGCGCCAGGCGGGTGGGCAGCCTGCGATAATTGGCGGCATCGTGGGAGCGGTCAAGGCGGTCCTGTCACTGGTTGTCGTCATACTGCTCATTTCGGAAACAGTTTAAATGTAAAAACTATTCAGGAGTCTCCATGAACAAAAAAGAAACTGAATTTGACCGGGGAACTGTGCTGTCGATCTTCAGCAGCGACCGCAGGGAAGACTTGATGGCACTGGTCCTTGCCCTGGTGATTGCCCTGGTCGTGTATCTCGCCTACTAACAACAGTATTTTCGTACTTCGATCGAGTTGATCATGAAACACATCCTGCTCGCAAGCCACGGGACCGAGGGAGCACTGGCGGCAGAAAACAAGGTTCTGGAGATGTGTGCGGACGGAATCCGGGTAACCCACCTGCTGGTCGTGCCCGAGTTCTGGAAGGATATGCTGGGGGATGACTGGCTGAACAACAGTTCGACCCGCAGGCGGTTCGAAGATTACCTCGAGACGGAGCTGAGCCGCGAGATGCATGGACATGTCCGGCGGATTCAGGACCGGCTGGCGAAGAAGAGTGTGGATACGGCTCATGAAGTCATCTTGGGCAAGCCGGACCGGTGCTTGATCGATGCCTGTGAACAGTCCGCATATGATCTGGTTGTGATGGGTTCACCCCGGCCAAGGATTTCAAGGGGCTTGCGTTCGCGAATGATGACCCGGTATGTTGCCCGCCAGTTGAAAGCCCCGCTGCTCGTCGTACCCCATCCTTGTGTCTGACGAGGACCCGTACCTTACCCATGAAGACAAGGTCTGGGTAGAGTTCAAGACGCCACTGGACCAGGCAGCCTTGCTGGAATTCTGCCAGGATGTGGAGCGACTGTTTCGCATCAATCCCTATCTGGTGTTCAGGAGGTGGGAAACAGTCTCTGCAAGGCAATACCGCTTGCATGCTGTAAATCACAGCCAGGCTCCTGCTTTCGAGATCGATACCGAGATCACGGTGGAGCCTCTCCAGGACGGTCTTGAAATTCGTTATTCCCAGGGCTTGAAGTCCAGCACACGCATTACCGTCCGGGAATCCCCAGGAAGTTCATCCCTCGTTATCGAGGAAAAATATGAAGGTGTTCCCGAGTCAGAACGGTTGGACCGGCTCGATGAAGTCGACAGAAGCCTGACCAAGTGGGCGGAGGAAATTCAGCATTACTTGCTGCAGTGGCAGCGATGGGCATGGTTCGCCCCCTGGCGGTACTACAAAAAACGGATATGGCAACGCATGAAACCTGCTGCCAGGAGAATCACATTCGTGTTGCTGTGTATAAGTGCGGTTGAGATAGCCCTGATTGGCCTGGGACTGGTAATTTACCTGATTGAATTCAGAAAATAGTATGGACAGCCTTGCAGAACAGTATCAGTTATTCATCGTTCACCTTGACGGTGTTTAGCATATTGTCCAGTTCTATAAGGGTGTCGAAATATGTAATTTCCGGCTTTCCAAAATTAGCTTCAACTCTCTTTTGCCATGCTTCATCAAAACAGGCCTTTGCATCTTCCAGGTTGTCAAAGCTGTAAATTCCTCCGCCCACCCGCGACTTCTCGTTGAATATGTAATTTTTTTTCATAAGACCGGGAATGTTTTGATATCTTGGAACGGTATCTTTCATCTTGTCCTTGTACGCTTCAGGAGTGATGTCTTTCGGGACAGGAAAATTTATTACTACGGAAATCATGTTTTATCCAGATAACAGCTGGTTGTATTCACCGATAATTATTTGCCGAAACTAGGCGGTATAAATTATAAAAGCAGGGGCCAGTCATTTCCATCAAGAATCATGTATGTATGACGTTTTGATAATCGGTGCAGGAACCGCGGGTATTGCAGCAGCCAAGCAACTGGAAAAATTGGATGCCAGGTATCTGCTGATAGAAGCGGGAGATGGGGGTACGACGTGTGCAAAGACGGGATGCATGCCCTCCAAGGGGCTCATTGAAATAGCGAAGAAGGTTGATGGCATTCAGTCTTTAACCAAGGACAATCTTGTCCAGCAGGATCAATTTGAAATTGATACCGCTTCCGTGCTGACAAAGGTACGTGCGCTCAGAGATCATTTCGTCAACAGGGCAATTCAGGGCAGTGAAAAATTTCCCCGAATCAAGGGGCATGCAACATTCATCGACGCCAATACTGTTGGAGTCAATGGGGAAAAACTATCGGCCAACAGTATCATTATTGCAAACGGCTCAAGGCCAAGAATACCGGATGCGTTTGAAGCGGTGAAATCCGATATATTGACTACGGATAATTTTTTTGAACAAGAAAAGCTGCCAGCCAGTATGGCTGTTGTCGGGTTGGGCATTATCGGTGTAGAGCTTGCCCAGGCTCTTGCAAGACTGGGAGTAAAGGTACAGGTATTTGAAGAATATAAAACGATAGCAGGAATACAGGATGAAAAGGTTTTCCATCATGCGCTTTCTCTTCAGCAGCAGTACTACCCGATTCATTTTAATACCAGGATTGCAAAGGTAACGGAGCAAGCAGGGAAGTACCTGGTTGAGTGGAAAGGTGGCCGGTTAGAAGTCGACCAGGTATTGTTGTGTGCTGGAAGAGAATCCAATATTGATCAATTGAATCTGGAAAAACTGGGACTGGACACTACAGGCCCGGCCAACATGTTGTATGACCCCTGCACGTTGCAGATAAATGATTTTCCAATTTATGTGGCTGGAGATGTCAGTTCCAAAAAAATGGTGGTGCATGAAGCCGCAGAAGAAGCAAGAGTTGCGGTATACAACGCGATGCATGCTGAAAAGAAAAAACTCACAAAGCCTGCCTTGAATATAGTCTTTACTGACCCGCCCATAGCAAGCGTAGGCCAGTCATTGAATGAACTCGACCAGGAAAAGTGTGTCATTGGTGAATTCGAATTTTCTCTGCAAGGGCGTGCAACTTTAAAAGGGGAAAATCATGGCGTTGTACGGGTTTATGTGAACCCAGGAAACGGTCATATTCTCGGTGCGGAAATGATAGCCCCCGGTGCGGAAAATTTTGCGCATTTGCTGATGATGGCCATTCAAAATGAAATTCCATTGCACAAGCTGTTGCAATTGCCTATCTATCATCCGGTTTTGGAAGAAGGATTGCGTCAGGCATTGGTCAATGCAAAAAGCAAATCAGCAGTTACATAAGTTTTTGCGTACTCTTTCGTCCGATCCGGTAAACGGTTTTCAAGCTTGGCTTCCAATTTGCGCATTCCAGCAGCAAGGGTCGGTTGTGTTACGTGGACGAGTTCAGGGCTTTTGAGAAATTCGTAGCGTCTGGCAGTGCCAGTAAGCATCTGATTCACAGGTTCACTCATCGGTTATGTCGATAGTCAGGTATAACTAATATTTACTAGGTAAATTCCGTTTTTTTGTTTATTATTTAAGCAACAAGAAATTCATTTGGGTATAAAATGCTTGTATGGGCAAGCAGTTACTGTGTGACTATCTTTTGAAATTTAAAAGCATAAAAAACATCTAGTACTTAAAAATCTAGAGGCAGATTCAGGAGAGGCATCATTATGAAAATTAGAGATAGAGAAGTACTAATCCCTACCAGTATTGTAGGGAATTATCCTAACCCACGTTGGTGGGATACGTTGTGGGCAACCAATTTTTCGGGAGACCAGGCGCCACCGGATGCGAAAGAGCGGGAAGCACTGGAAGATGCAATAGCCACCATGGCGCACGATCAAGAATTGGCAGGGCTGGATATTATTTCGGATGGCCGGGTACAGGGCGATAATTATGTTGATCAAATCGTGTACTACTACCTCAAGCGTCTTGGCTACAGCATGCATGGGGAATATCTGGCTACGCCGCTTTACAGTGACTTGCACTCCGTGACCTGCCATCAGGAAATCAAACGCTACGGCCCCATCATGATTCAGCAGACCAGGGCATTGCAACGGGCTACTGACAAGCCGATCAAAGTGCAATACACGGGGGTTCAAGCTTTGGCCCAATGCACAAATGACCATTATTACAAGTCCAGTTACGACCGAGCGATGGCAATCGCCGCAGCACTGAACGAAGAACTCCTAGAATTGGACGCGATGGGTGTGGACTTCATTCAATTGGACGAGTTTACATGGCCTTACCTTTTTGAAGATTGGGCGATAGAGGCCTACAACCGATGTGTGGAAGGTGTCAAAAACTCCAAGATCGTCACACACGTCTGCTGGGGAAACTACAAGGGTACGTACGGGTATTACATGGAAGAAGGGGCAGACGATAATGATATCACCAAGCGAGCAGGTGAAAATCCAACGAATCGGGCTGAATCCATCATACCGAAATGTTTTGAGGCGAACCTGGATGTCATTAACATAGAAAACTGTGGCCGTTGTGAGGGCGAACTGGATGTTCTGAAAACACATCCGCTGCCGGATAACATGTACTTTTGGGCAGGAGTCATCGACATCAAGAGCACGATTGTCGAAACCGCTGACCAGGTAGCTGATCGTATCCGGGGCCTGCTCAAGTACGTTCCTGCCGAGCGTCTTGGGGTTACAACCGACTGTGGCCTTATTCACTTTTGGCGCTACATTGCCTACGAAAAAATGCGTGCTCTCGTTGAAGGAACAAAAATCGTGCGTGAAGAATTGCAAAAGGAATCAAAGAAAGCCGCATGATGCGCTGATCAAAAATGAAGTCAATGGAGATTCTGTATCCATGCCAGTTCTGACCTTATGGTGTCCGGATTGTGAACGGGAGTTCAAAGGCATGGTCATGACTGGTGCAAAAGTTCCTGATGTGTGGGTTTGCGGGGTCTGTAAAAATGATCGCGCAAACCCGATACACGAAGATCATCATTCACATCCTTGGGCGAAAGATTCATGCGATCATGATTCTCATAGGACCTGTCCTTGCTGCGTAGTGTAATTGTGTGTTGACCCGCCACTCGACCGCAGAGAACAAATTAACCAGCATTGAAGCACTCGCTTCACAAGTTGAATCCGGAGACTGCGTAGCGGTCGGAGGGGGCTTGTCATCGCGTGAGCCGATGGCCCTGATCCGCTCCATCATCCGCAATCGTGTTGACGGTTTGACAGTGGTCGGTTCTGCACACGGAATTGACATCGACTTGCTGTGTGGCGCCAATGCGGTTTCTGCATCGCAAGAAAGCTATGTAGGGTTTGAGCAAGATTTCGGCATGGCGCACAACTATCGGCGTGGGTGCGAGAGCGGTGAAATCGAGATTCAAGACAATTGCTGCTATACGCTTGTTCAGCAACTTCGCGCCTCGATCCAAGGCTTGCCGTTCATGCCCATTCGATCAGTAAGGGGTACCGATTTTGAAAAAATTCATCCTGGTTATGAAACGATACAAAGTCCTTATTCGGGAGAGGACATCCTGGTCGTGCCACCTCTTACACCGGATGTGGCCATCATTCATGTTCAATATGCCGACTTGCATGGCAATTTGAGAATCGAAGGTCCTCCGGTCGTGGACTTGCTGTTTGCACAGGCATCAAAAAAAGTACTGGCAACAGTGGAAAAGATCGTTACGAATGAAGAATTGAAGCGCTTCGGAGGTGCAAATATTCCGTACTTTTACGTGACAGGCATTGCCGAGGCACCCATGGGCGCTCATCCGACCGCCTGCTATCCGTTTTATGCCTATGACCGTGAACATACCGAGTTGTATATGGCTGCTGCGAAAAAAGGCTCAACGGAGTTCAAGGACAAGTATTTGAAATATTTCGTATACGAATGTGAAAGTCATGAAGAATACCTGCATCGCATCGGGGGGGAAGATGCACGGGCAAGGCTGTCTAGCTGGAAAGAGTCAACGGATGCCTGGATGGAGTTATACAGGGAAAGTGCGTAAGCATGGAAAAGAACTGCACACTGGGCGAGTTACTCATCGATCAACTGGCACGAACTGTTGAAGATGACACATTGGTATTCCATGGATTCGGATCGCCGTTAGTCCAAATTGCATTGCATGTCGCCAAACGGGTCTATGCGCCTGGCTTGGTACTGGTCGCCGGTGCCACCTACGGAGTGAATCCGGATCCTCCCTTCATCGCTCCCACGACTAACGACTGGGTACATGACCGGAATTCCGAATGTCACCTGAGTATCGGTGAGTTATTCGATCTGTCGGCAAGTGGGCGCTTGGGAAGAATGTTTTTGTCCGGCCTGCAAATCGATCGCTGGGGCAATACCAATGTTACTCAACTGGGCCGAAAAACCTTGAAGCTCAAACTGCCGGGCGGTGGTGGGGCCTGCAACCTGTCGTGTAACACAAAAAATATTACATTGTGGACTGCCGCGCATCGTACAGAACCTGTCAACGGAAAGCGCCGCTACCGGATTGTCTCGCAGTGTGACTACGTCACCGGTTTTGGCCACAAGAATGCGGATGGCATCACACGCAGGGAACTCGGGTACCAAGGGGGCGGTCCACAGTGGCTCGTTACGGATTTAGGTGTTTTTGATTTCGGCCAGGATGGGCATTTGCAATTACATGCCCTTTATCCACACACTACTCTAGATGATGTATTGGAAAATACTGAATTTGAACCAGGAGTGAAGAAAGAGGTGAAAACCGTTTCGCTTCCTTCTCCAGAAGTGCTTTCGATCATCCGGAAACTTGATCCACTTCGAGTCCATGAAAAGGAATTATTACCCAGGGACCGCTCGTTGACACTGGAAGAGCATAAAAATGCAGCAATTTGTTGAACAACCCCAACCGAACGCGAAACAGGCAGCTTTCCCAGCCGGATTTCGAGACAAGAAAAATATTGTTCCAATTCCTTATCGCAAAACCAGTGTTCAGCAATATGCCGGAGAAATGTCCGAGAAGGCAGTGCGGTCATACCTGCTGGGGAAAGAAGCGTACCGGCGTACGGAATTTACTGTACTCAAGGGGGTTAACCAGGACTATGCAGTCGCTGCCATTCAAAGGTCGGATGATCAATCGCTGTTTTCAGAGATCACGCATGTTGAAATACTGGGCCTCCCTGAAAACTGTACTTACGTCAAGGACAGCAGTGTTGACTGCGCGAACCGGTCCGCCCTGGCGGCAGTTGCTTTTCGCAATCAGGTAAAAAAAGACGGAATATGCATCGTTGAAGGCAAGTATGACCATATCAACTTCATATGCCGTCCTGACCCGCTCGTGCTGCAGGTACTGGAAGTCGAACCGCCTTCTCCGCCAAAACTGTATGACATGGTAGTCCAGGCATTGGGTTATGCCGACTTGCCTCCCATTCGTGCTGAGCTCAAGACCATCGATGTGAGAGAGCTCTGCAACAGTGTCGATCCTGAATGTTACCTGCTGCCTTGTAGATCAGGCGGGATGGACCAGCTGCAAAAGCCTGTATATTTCTTGGACGAGCGTCCCGGGCAACGCAAAAACTGGGTCTTGATAGGGTGCGAAAGAAGTCTCCAGTTTCACCGGCACTATTATGGAGATGAGCCACCCCAGGTCGAGATGTGTCCACGCAAGCTTCGACAAGAATCTGCAGTGCCCACACTGTTGAAGTGTTGCTTGCTCGAATTCGGAATTGAAAGGGATGGGGACGTGATGGTGGTTCCTTGGGGTGCTGAACTTGCCATGGTGGAACAGGCTTTGCGGGAAATTTCGAGCGAGGTTGAGTATGTTTAAGTCAGCCTGGGACGGGATTCAGGTCATAAGTGAGCTCATGAAAGAGCGTGTAGAGCGGCCAAAAAATGTGGGGATGACCATGGTTATCGACACGTGTCTGGGGCCGCAGATGTTGCAGGACATGCTCCTGGTTTCGAACAAGTATATCGATCACTGGAAGTGCAGCTATGGGGTATCTGCCGTGATGCCGGCGGACATACTCCGTCAAATGCTCGACACCTTGAATCAGTACAACATCAACACCTTTCCTGGAGGGACGTTGCTGGAGGCTGCGATTGTTCAGAAAAACTGTCAATCGTACATGCTGCGTGCCAAGGAGATTGGATTCCGCTCAGTTGAAATCTCGGACGGGACGATAACACTGCCCATCAAGCGCAGGCGTAACGCAATTTTGTGCGCGCTGGACAATGGACTGATTCCAATTACGGAGGTGGGTAAAAAAGATCCCGCAAAGCAGCCCGGTGCTGAAGAACTCGCAGACCTGATTCTGCAGGATTTATATTTTGGTGCTGAGTATGTCATTGTGGATGCAAGGGAATCCGGGCGCGCAATCGGTATCTTCGACCAGGATGGAGACCTGAAACTCGAATTATTTCAAAAAATCCTGTCGCTGGTCGGGCAAAAGACGGGAAAAGTCATTTGGGAAGCCCCCCTGAAAAAACAACAGGCCGCCCTGATCGAGCAAATGGGTCCAAATGTAAACCTCGGAAATGTAAGCCCCATGGACGTCTTGTCGTTGGAGTCATTGCGCCTGGGGCTTCAGTATGAATCCTTGAGAGAAGTTGCCGACGAGTCTACCCAGCGTGGAATGTGGGACCCTGACTCGGTAGAAGACTCCGGTACAACCGAAATACCAAAAATGTCTGCAAAGAAATGAGTGACGGATTTTCAGATTCCGATACTGTTTTAGGTACCGATGGCCGTTTATCACAGCCCCCCGAAGAGATGCTGGTGACAAGCGCTTTCAGGAATGAGCTTCAGGCCCAGATGTGCCTGTCGGAAGAAATGAACTGGGCGGACATGGCACATGTGGTTGCATTGGTCGAGGCCAGGGTTATTGATAGAAAAGCAGGCGCTGACTTGTTGAATGCACTGCAGAAACTGCAGAAGAACCCGGCGGATTTCCAGCCTGACCCCAAATTCGGTGATTTATTCACGAATCGGGAAAACTGGCTGGCACAACACACGGGTGCAGCAGGCTGGTTATGTGCAGGAAGAGCGCGTAGAGAAAGCACTACGGTCGCTTATCACCTGGTCATAAAAAAGAACCTGCTCGATCTTGCCGTTGAAATAACCGCTTT
This sequence comes from Gammaproteobacteria bacterium, assembly GCA_965220875.1. Classification (GTDB taxonomy): domain Bacteria; phylum Pseudomonadota; class Gammaproteobacteria; order UBA4575; family UBA4575; genus WTFY01. The sequence continues at coordinate 1,312,071 of OZ244849.1, forward strand.
CATCCGGGCAATGATGATGCAGGTGTCGACGCACAAGGCATCCGTCATGCCGGATTACACGTACCTGCAGTCAGGGCAGCCGACAACATTCGGACATTATCTGCATTCATTTGTATTCATGCTGATGCGGGACCTGGCGCGCATCGAATCGCTTTTTGGAAGGGTCAACTGTTGTCCGGCCGGCTGCGGGGGCATCAACGGGTCAACCCTTCAGATTGACAGGGAAAAGCTGTCAGGTCTGCTAGGCTTTGCGAGGCCGGTCATGCATACAAGGGATGCAATGTGGCAGGCTGATATTTCCATCGAGACAGCATCCGTTTCGACTTCGGTTCTGGTTACGCTCGACCGCTTTTGCGAAGATGTGTTCTGTTTCGTGACGGAAGAATTCAACTATATCGAATTGCAGGATTCCTGTTCACGGGCCAGCAAGGTTATGCCGCAGAAAAAAAATCCGTATGCCTTGGCGTATGTTCGAGCGCTGGCGAACAAAGTGATTGGCATACAGAACATGGTTGTTGTGTCGCAACGCACACCGACCGGGCAGGTTGATAACCGCTTGTTCTTGTACGGAGAGATTCCGTCCATGCTCAGGGAAAGCATAGAAGGCATTGGCTTGCTCACGAGAGTGGTGGAGGGATTGCAGTTTAACACTTCGAATGCAGCAAAAAGAACAAGGGAAAGCTGTGCTATGGCCACAGAGCTGGCTGAACAGATTTCAGTTGAAAACAACCTGGATTATCGGACTGCCCACAAGATTGTCGGAAAAATCGTCCGTGAATTCACGCACCTTAAAAAGCATTTGTTCGAGTTGACGGAACTGGAACTGAATGAAGCTGCAGGCGATGTTGTGGGTCATCCGATTTCATGCTCCAGGCAGGTCCTCGATGCACTGGATTCTCCGGGTATTGCCATTGAGAAAAAGTCCGGCTTGGGGGGTACTTCTCAAGACAGGATCGAGGAGATGATCGAATGCAGTAAACAGGAGCTGAATCATTTTAAGGAATGGACAGGCACTGAACGGGAAAAAATAAGACAGGCGGAGAGTGCATTGTCACAACATGTACAGACCCTGATTCATCAAGCCCAATGACCTCGTTATTCGCAGAATCTTCCATCTATCAGAATTCCTGGAGTACGGAATCCTTACGGAAGATCTTTGATGAAAAATCAAGAATCAGGACCTGGCTTGAAATATTGGGTGTCTTGGCAGAAGTCCAATCGGAATTTGGTTTGATACCGGAATCAGCCGGGCACGCAATCAGGGAATTCTGCAACCGAACTGAGATCGATGATGGATTACTCCACGACACCAGGGAAGGATTTGAACAAAGCGGGCATTCCATGCAGGGTTTCATCAATGCCCTGGCAAAGCGTGGAGACGAGGATGTAAAAAACTGGCTGTATTACGGCGCGACGGTACAGGATGTGACCGACACTTGGTTTTCCATCGTCTTGAGGGATGCCAGGGAACAGTTCCTGATGGATATCAATGCAATATGTTCCATTGCCAAAAATCTCATGCGTACACATCGCGACACGATCATGCCGGGGCGTACGCATGGACAGCACGGGTTGCCCATAACATTCGGATTCAAGGTTGCGAACTGGGCGTGCGAGCTGGACCGCCATCGGACTCGGTTGTCGCAACTGGGTAATCGAATGGACGAGGGCCAGTTATGCGGAGGTGTCGGTTCACTTTCATCGCTGGACCGCTGCGGTCTGGAAGTTCAAAAGGAATTTTGCAGTCGCCTCGGATTGCGTGATCCCATGATCTCCTGGACTTCAAGCCGGGATGTGTTTGCGGAATGGGGTCAGGTACTGGTGCTGATCACTGGAACTGCGGATCGTATTGGTCATGAAATCTATAACCTGCAAAGAACGGAAATCGCAGAACTCATCGAGGTTTCGCCTATCGAAACGGTAGGCAGCATCACGATGCCGCACAAACAAAATCCGGAAATCTCCGAGCACTTGGGGACACTTGCCCGGGTCACCCGTCATAATGCGGCGATTCTTCTTGAAGGCCTAGTCACGGACCATGAACGGGATGGCCGGTCCTGGAAAAGTGAATGGTATGTCTTGCCGCTGATCACTTTGGTATCGGGCAAATCTCTGGAGTTATTGAAACTGATCTTGTCAAACCTGAAAGTCCAGACAGGCAAAATGCAAAAAAATCTGGAAATCAGCGGCGAACAGGTTTTTTCGGAAGGCGTAATGCTGGCGTTAGCTAAAAAGCTGGGGAAAAACCAGGCCCAGAAAATCGTCTACAAGGAAGCTATGAATGCGCGCAAGAAAGGCATTTCATTCAGAGAGGCTGTTTTGAGTAACCCTCAGATTTCATCCAGTCTGGGTGCTGAAGAGATTGACGGGATTTTCCAATATGAAAATTGTTTGGGCCTGTGCACTGCGATGGTGGACCGGGTGTTGGAAAAAATATGAGCACCCAAGCGCTCGTATCAAATGACTTGCAAAAATTTCCCCGTTGCGAGCTTGCACGATTTCCTACTCCTTTGCAGCGCTTTAAAAACCTGGAAAAAAACATCAATAACGTTGAGCTGTGGGTCAAACGCGATGACCTGATTGATTTTGGTTACGGAGGAAATAAAGTCAGGGCGCTTGAATACATCGTGGCCGATGCATTGAAGAGCGGGTCAAAGACACTGATCACGGGTGCAAGTGCACAGTCCAACCATGTACGTGCAACGGCAGCAGCGGCCGCTTATCTGAACCTGAACTGTATCGCCATCTATTGGGGCAGCCCCCCGAAAGAAGTCAAAGGCAATTATTACCTGACCAGGTTGCTGGGAGCGGAAACCCGGTTTACACACGATACTGATCGAAGCTCGGTAGATACGATGATCCGGCTTGTCGAGCAGGAACTGATGCATAGTGGTGCCTTTCCTTATTCCATCCCGCGGGGAGGAGCGTGCGCACTAGGGGTCATCGCCCACATGCATGCGGCGCAGGAATTGTTGGAGCAGTGCCAGGATAAGGAAATAAATGTCGATCTCGTAACGCTTGCAGTGGGTTCCGGGGGAACGATAGCAGGCTGGATACTTGCGCAGACCCTCCATGGCCATCCCTGGCGAATCGAAGGCTTTACTGTGAGTCGACCCGCCAGGGAATTAACGGATATCGTTCGTAATTTGGTACAACAGGCCGCTATATTGTTAAATGTTACCCTGAACATAAATTTGGATGAGATTGTGATCCATGACGGCTATATTGGTGATGGCTACGGGATACCAAGCATTGAAGGAAATGAAACCATTAAAGAGGTTGCAACCAGGCAGGGTGTTTTTTTTGATCCGACATATACGGGGAAGGCTTTTGCCGGATTTTCGGACTTTATGAAAAATGGTCACTACGAGGGCGTCCAGACAGCCGTGTTCCTGCATACGGGAGGAGAGCCCGTCTTGTTTGCCTAGATACGGGATCCACACATGACAGAAGCCAAAAATACAAATATTCCTGATTCGCAGACAAGTGCAGTGCCGGCAGACACCCATGAGCGCGAAATTTTGGAATTGGTAGAGAATGCCAGGTCTGCGCAATCGCAGATCAATTCCTATACGCAAGAACAAGTCGATGAACTGGTGACATCAATTGCCTGGAGCGTTATCAAGAACAGGGAAGAGCTGGCACGCATGGCGGTTGATGAGGGTGAGTTTGGAAATTACGCTGACAAGGTAGCCAAAATCTACAATCGCGTAACAGGGACACTGGCGGATATGCGTTCCGTCAGGACTGTTGGCATGATTGAGGATGACCCTGAGACCGGAATTACAAAGTTCGCCAAACCCGTAGGCGTCATTGGCGCACTCATTCCGGCGACAGGTCCCGATGCAACGCCGCCTGTCAAGGCTTTGGGCGCGATCAAGGCAAGAAACGCGTTGATCGTAGCGCCACATCCCAGGACAGAAAGAAGTTCGGCCAGAGTCGTCGAATGCATACAGGAAGGCTGCACCCGCGTTGGTGCCCCTGAAGACTTGGCACAGGTCATCACCAGCCCTTCAATTCAAAAAACAAAAGTGCTGATGGAAAATGTGGACCTCATCGTGGCAACGGGGGGCCTGGGCATGGTGAAAGCCGCATACAGCTCAGGGAAACCTGCCTATGGAGTAGGGGTAGGGAATTCGGTGCATATAGTGGATGAAACCGCAGACCTTGACGATGCCGCGGACATGATAGCCAAGGCGAAGACATTTGATTATGCGACAAGCTGTCTGGCAGATAACGCCATAGTGGTTCATCAGGATGTCTACGAAGTACTGGTAAACAGGTTGACAGAGCTGGGCGGTTATTTATGTGATAAGGCGGAGAAAAGCCGCCTTGAAAAAGTCATGTGGCCAAAAGGTGCCCATATCCCGTCTCCTGAAGTGATTGCGAAATCTGCAGAGTCAATTGCAAGGAAGGCACAAATCGATATTCCGCCTGGCAAAAGCTTTCTGTTGGTAGAAGAAACCGGAACTGGAGAAGGCCATCCGTTCTCTGGAGAAAAACTATCCGTTGTACTGGCCGTCTATCAGTATTCGGAAAAAATTGAAAATGCAGTGGCTATCGTAAACAGCATCACGGATTATCAGGGCCTGGGACATACATGCGGAATACATTCACAATCCGAAGCAAACATCAGCCATGTTGCGTTGAATACGAAAACGGCAAGAGTGATCGTGAATCAAAATCTTAATGAAGGAGCCGGCAGCCCCAGAAACGGACTCCCCTATACCTTGTCACTTGCCTGCGGGACATGGGGAGGGAATATCACGACCGAAAATGTCAATGTCAGAAATTTTATGAACGTAACCTGGGTTTCACGTCCGGTACATCCTCGTGCATTTGACGAAGAGGGGCTGTTTGAAGATTATTGGAACAAATATGGCAAGTAGGAATTAGTCGTCTAGAGTTTATCGGCTATACATAGGGCACATATCATGAAACATTACGAGCTAGGGACCATAGAAGACCTGAAAAATTCTACCCGGTTAAAACGGGAGAGTTTTGATGAAAGCCGTTTGAAGAGAAGACATCCTTCACCGATCAAGCCAGTACAGAACATCATGGAGCTGGCCGATGATATCAACAGCAAGAAATATGATGCCGTAATCGTTGGAAGTGGTCCGGGAGGATCCGCTGTTGCAAGAGAATTGGCGAGGGCAGGAAAGAAAGTAGTCGTACTGGAATACGGAAAAGATCATCGAAGCAAATGGTATTACGGAACCGTCGCGGGACCTTTTATCTACACCGAAAAGCGTGGCTTTCTAAAATCCAAGGAAGGGGTCACGATTGTTCGCCCGATGCTTACCGGGGGGGCAACCAACATGTTTGCAAGCGCGGCCTCAGGCCCTCCATCCTGGTGGCTTGATAAAACGGGCGTGGACATAGAGTCTGAAGTCAACGAAACCATTGATGAGCTTCAGATCGAGGCGTTACCCGAAGAACACACTGGCACTGCATCACAGCGGATTGGGGAAGCGGGCAGGGACCTGGGCATGGACTGGGTGCCCCAGGCAAAATTCATTCATCCAAAACGGTGTTACGCTGGATTGGATTGCGGTGACAAATGCATGTTTGGCTGTCGATGTGGAGGCAAGTGGACGGCAAACGATTATCTGGATCAGGCCATCGAGGCCGGGGCGTCCGTTATTACCGAGTGCAACGTTCACAATGTCGAGACTGAAGATGGCGTGGCAACCGGAGTATGTGCCGAGGTTCACGGGAAAAGATTCAGGCTGAATGGCGAGGTCGTTATTGTTTGTGCCGGAGGAATTGGCACCCCCAGGATTTTACAGAATTCAGGCATTCACAATGCCGGGGATGCACTGGGCGTGGATACTACATTTGTTGTATACGGTGTCATCAAGGAGAAAGGAAATACGGGTGACCCGCCGATGACGATCAGCTACTGTGACGATGAGAATGGTTTGATGTATTCGACCCTCACCCAGCCGTTTGGACTGTTTGCGCTGACCCAGTATTACAAGGGTTGGAGGCATTTAAGGAAAGTGCCCAAGTTTCCGCGCATGCTGGGCATCATGGTCAAGATAAAGGAAGGCCTTAAAGGCTACGTGGCACCCGATGGACAGATCAGTATGCCCTTGTTGCATGATGATCACATCCGGGCAAATATCGGGTTCAGTACCGGCAAAAGCATTCTTATAAAAGCGGGATGTGATCCGAACACTATTTTCTGGAACCCTCCAAGAGGAACACACCCCTGTGCAACGGTACGTATAGGCGATCACCTGGATTCCAATCTGAAAACTTTCGCATTCGATAACTTGTATGTCTCGGATGCAAGCACTTTCCCGTTACCCCTGGTACGTCCTCCGACGCTTACGATCATCGGGCAGAGCAAGAGGTTGGCAAAGCATCTTATCGGAACCAAACTCGGAGACGCTCGAATCAAGAAAGAGGAAAATGTGGCATTGGCACAATAAGCCTGCATGCAATTTTTCATGCCTTAAATCATCTATACAAAATAATCGGAAGAGCTGGAATTAATCGGCTTGAAACCATGTCCCTTTGTACGAAGGGCGGTGATCGTTTTAAATCATAAAAACATAAATTATAAAATCACAGGTTTCGACGGACACCTGTCATCTCGTATTAGCTAGAAATCAGCTAGAAAAACTCGACTCTAAAAAACTTTCTTTTGTGAATTCACTTGCATACAGGTCTGCAGTCTATGCTGCATTGATATTGGCCATCGGAATGGGTTTTGGACGCTTTTGTTTTACAGGCATCTTCCCTGTAATGGTCGATGAAGGGTCGTTGACACTGGCGGGGGGTACCTATGTAGCCTCCGCAAACTACGCAGGATATTTGCTGGGTGCACTGCTGGTGATCAATACACGTCCTGATGACTCGTTCAGACTGTGTCTTTATTCGATTCTGGGCACCGCATTGACCATTGTGTTTTTGGCCTTGTACAAGAATGTGTGGTTTTTGATTGTAATGCGTGGCCTTTCAGGTGTATTCAGTGCCATGGCAGTGGTTGGCGCCTCGTCATGGTTGTTGCAGTACAAGGGGAATAATCGTGCTTCGCCTATTCTGTACGCAGGTATTGGGTTTGGAATTTTGGTTTCGGCGGAACTCATCGCTATAGGTCAGCACTTTGGATTTGATAGTGCGAAATTATGGTTTTTTCTAGGGGGAGCGGGTTTGCTGATCGGAATGCCCTGTATTTTGCTGATGAAAATGGATTCAGCAACAAAGACCGCAGGCGAAATCCATATAGGCATTCACAGTGCAGAAGCATTTGACAAGTGGAAACTGGTTTTGATTTATGGGTTGGCGGGGTTTGGTTACATCATCACCGCCACGTACCTTCCCTTGATAATCAAGGATGACCTGGGCATTGCAATCGGTATTCACGTATGGGCAGTGTTTGGATTGGGAGCGATGTTCTCATGCTTTTTTTGGCATTGGGTCCAAGCCAGACTGGGTTCAAGAAATTCGTTATTTGTCAATTTGATTGTCCAATCGATCGGTGTAGCGCTTCCAATATTCAGTCAAACCTTATCCGGTTATTTGTGTAGTGCGCTCCTGGTTGGTGGCACATTTATGGGATTTGTGACCATTGCCAAATCGATAGCACTTCGAATCTCTCATGAAGTACGGGTGAACCTCATGGCAATCATGACCACTTCATTTGGAATAGGCCAGATTGCGGGTCCGCTGGTTGCCAACGAGATCTATGGTGTGAGCAAATCGTTTTCCTTGTCTTTTCTCGTGGCGAGTATGGCGCTGGTTATTGCAGCCTTAATTTCTGTGAAAGCCAACAGGTGTATTTGATTCATCTTCATAGCGGTAACTGGAAGCCTTCGGGTATGTACAGATTCTATGTGAAACTAGGAGCAAGCGATTTAGTGCATCGGGGATCGCTGATTGATTTCGAGCGATAGTCGTTAATACCAGTGGATACATGGCCATGGAGGAGATAGGCTGCAAATTCGGGGAGGGTCTAATCTGCTTATACTCCGCAGGTTTTGGTACAGACCAAGAGGTTTGATGGCAAACCTGACTGTGCTGGCAGATGAAGTTCTACCTGTGTGCAGGGGAAGCCAGGCCAAACTTAATCTTTATGGTTATTGCGCTTTCCCCCTCTACCATTTAGTGTTTAGAATCAGGTTTGTCTGATTGACTCTAGTTCACAAGGTTCTGCGGGTGTAGTTCAATGGTAGAACCTCAGCCTTCCAAGCTGATGATGTCGGTTCGATCCCGATCACCCGCTCCAGGCCTTTTGAAAGTCTGCATTGGACAAGAGAAGTGTCATGCCCATATAGCTCAGTCGGTAGAGCACTTCCTTGGTAAGGAAGAGGTCACCGGTTCAAGTCCGGTTATGGGCTCCATTTGAGTAGTCCGAGAACGTCCGAAGAACTTGCTGAAGATAGTTAAGGAAATAACAAACATTAGTTGACAGGTAGGTTTTCAAACGTAAAATTTCCAAAAGTTTATTTCTTAATTCATGATGGATTAGCAGTATGTCTTTTAACAAGATAATCACAGACAAGTGTATTTGGGTTCCATGTATTACAGATTTTTAGCAACAACTGCATCACTCCTCAAGAAGCAGCAGTGATACGTCTATTCCAGCCAACCGCCGTTCCGTTTCGGTAGTATGTTGAAAACCTTTTTGTTTTGGCTCTTGATAGTACTCACGCTTCTAGCGTTGGCTGTTTCTATTATGTGGTTCACCACGCATCAAACCTACCAGTCCATTGTCGTCGTACTCAGCTTGTCTGCTAACTTAATTGGTATTTTGTACACCAAGCCTCACTGGACTCAGTCCCAACATCAAAAGTCTGTGACACAAGTGGGTAATGTTGCTGGAAGAGACATTGCAGCAGGGAACATCTCCAAGGGTAGAGAATCCTTACGTGAAGACTAAGTCTTCAACACAGGAGGGAAACATCGCGGGACGTGACATTGCTGGTGGAGACATTACTCATGAGCACAGATACAACACCCGCCCACCATCAACCTTAAGAGAACTTGCCGAAAAACTTCGCCTTGACACTGACGCAGAAGCCCAGCAAGACTTCATCTCTCAATTGCAGCATTACGCAGAACCTACTTCTAACAAGCCCAGCAGGAACCTTCAACAAAAGCTACAGGATGCATCACGTGTAGACCTTCTATCCGATGCACTCAAATGGAAAGAGCAATTCTCCAAGAAGCTACTCAAACTTCAGTTCTCTCTACAGGCGCAGAATTTGTTCGTGCATATCTTATCTAAAATTCACACTTATTTTTCATTAAAAATTCGCCCCAAGGTTATAGTTGGTGCGCCCCGCGCCGAAATAGATGATCTCGTATATGAATTGATATTGGAACTTTATGGAGAAGTTGGAAATAGCGAACTTGATCTCACAATGAATGACCTTCAAGGAATGGTCTACTTTCTTGCTGGTAACTGTCATATTGATTGGAGTTAGCTAGATGCTTTTATATCACCCAATGCTGGACCCCTATCACTGTGCTCTTCGTGTCCTCACGTTACTGTCAGATGCTGATATCAATGAGATTGATTGGGACAGACTGCGTCTTCTAGACTTTTTTATCGTGTTCCCGCACACACTCAGATGCATGCGGATTCCTGCCAAGTATCGTTCCAAAAGAGCCATTCTGGCTTCAGTTCCCAATCCTTATGAAAATCTTCCAAACATGACTCGGTTATTTTATCAAGTATCTGAGATCCAAGAGGCCGGTGTGCGACTACTCGCAGCAGCAGAACTTATCTCCAAGCAATCCTTCAAACGCGGCCAAATTTGCGTTGCAAAACACAACGACGCGCAGGCATCAGCTCTTGTCGCCGCAATGCAAAAACTTCACTATAGGGATGAGGAATGGTATGACTTTGTGACAAGGTGCCTAATATCCTATCCCTTAAACGGTCATGGGGGACTAAAGGAACGTACCGGGCTAATGGAACACCGGCATGACTCTGATTAGGCCGACCTTGGAGTTGCAGCGCTTAGCTATACTAAAGTCTGGTGCTGCATTGTACGATCAGACCTTTCATTCAGGCCTTAACATAATTCGTGGAGAGAATAGTTCTGGCAAATCAACGATAGCTGACTTCATTTTCTTTGCTCTTGGAGGAGACTTTAAAAACTGGACACCAGAAGCGGCAAACACCGACTCCGTCTTTGCACAGGTTTCGCTTAACGGGCCAGTCTATACATTCTCTCGTGACGTACAACTTAACACACGATCTCCCCTAAATATTTTTGAGGGGACACTAGACGAGGCGCTTCGAGAGAGAGATGGATGGTTGCGATATCCGTACAGCAGAACTAGTAATACTGAATCATTTTCTCAAGTTGTCTTTAGTCTTTTAGGTTTGCCTGAACAGATAACTGATGCTCAGCAAAATATCACTCTTAATCAAATTTTGCGATTGATGTATGTAGATCAAATCACCTCTGTTGAAGAATTGTTTAGAGACGAACAATTTGACAACCGTGATATTCGTACTGCCGTAGGTGAGTTACTTCTTGGAATTGATGACCTAGAAATGCACGATATTCGCTTACGTCTTCGCAATACTGAACGTGAATATGCTGAAGCGGTAGGAGAGCTACGCTCAATGTTCCATATTCTCGGACAGACTGACCATGTCGACATATCGACAATTGATTTCCAAGAAGAGATCCGCAAAGCTCAGGCTGAACAGGAGGACCTGCGAAAGACAGTCGATGAGCTTGCTAGTCAACGTGCAGAAGAAGTATCTGCAAACGCAGATCAAAGAATTAGAAGCATACTTGACACTCTTCGCCAAACGAAAGAAAGATTAGCTGGCCAACACAGCGAAGAGCAGTCAATAACATTCGATTTGGAGGATTCACGACTATTCGTGGCTACTTTAGAGGAACGCTTAACCTCTCTTGCCGCTTCTGAATGCATGGTCTCGGTACTTGGTAATATACATTTTAAGATATGTCCAGCTTGCTTTCAGATTACCGAAACAGTCAAAAATGAGGGCATATGTCACCTATGTAAGGCACCAATAACGGATTCTGATCCAGGAGCGGGCCATCTCAAGATGCGGGAGGAGTTATCATTTCAGTTGCGGGAATCAACAGACCTAATCAAGGCAAGAGAAGTACAGCTGAGCAAGATAAGGACGCGAATCAAAAACTTGGAGCAGGATAAGCGCAACTGCGAGACACAATTGGACTCTTTTCAGCGATCTGTTCACGCTGTTGATGCTGAGATTGAGATTCATGTCCAGAAAATTGGATATCTCGATAGGTTAATTGAAGATCTCAATGCCCGGGAACAGTTCGCAGAGTTAATTCGAAAACGTATGTCAGTTAGGGATGAGTTGAGTCAGAAATTGGCGCATCTACGGGATGAACTTGAAGTTCGCACCAAAGCTCGAAAGAAACGAACGGAGATGGTCAAAACAAGAATTTCTGAGCTTTGTGTCGATATACTGATTAGTGACTTGCCTCAAGAGGAAACTTTTCAAAATGCGGATATCGCGGAGTTTGATTTTGCGGCGAATAAGATGAGAGCCAACGAGCGTTCGCGGTTTTCCGCAAGTTCTATGACTCTGCTAAAAAATGCAATGCTTTTTTCCATGATGCGACTGTCATTAGAAGATGACAAGGTTAGGTGGCCACGCTTTCTTTTGTTGGACAATATTGAGGATAAGGGTATGCAACCAGAAAGAAGTGCGAACTTTCAAGAGCTAGTAGAAAAAAGACTAGTAGACCTAAATATTGAGCATCAAGTCATAATGACGACGTCAATGATTTCACCTAAGCTTGACGGTTCTCCGTACTGCGTAGGGCCATTCTATAAACATGATAACAAGACACTCCAATTTGCACGTGCGACGTGATTCAATTACAAGTTCAACTTGAGGCGCTGTTAGATATTTACACTAAGGTTTAGCCAATTGCCTATTTAGAAATAAATAATGAGATGTTGTACGAGTTGCACCATGCAATTTTGTTTTCTGCTAACTTGTGATTAGATTTCGAGACGAGATACCTATGCCTGAGAAAGTTTGCTTTGTTATTGCCCCAATCGGGGAGGCTGAGTCAGAAACAAGAAAACGTTCCGATCAGATCCTGAAGCACGTAATCTGCCCAGCAGCCATTGAGTGCAACTATAATGCTATTAGAGCTGATCAGATATCTGAGCCTGGCATGATCACGAGTCAGGTAATTCAGCATATCGTTGATGACCCACTCGTTATTGCTGATTTAACTGAAAGGAATCCGAACGTATTCTATGAACTTGCTATCCGTCACGTTATTCGAAAACCACTAGTGCAAATCATCATGAAGGGTGAGCAAATCCCCTTTGATGTTTCGGGGTCAAGAACAATTCATGTTGACCATCGAGACCTAGATAGTGTTGAAGAGGCTAAAACTGAAATAGTTGCACAAATCCAATCCCTTGAGTCTGATTCGTCTAAGCTGGAAACGCCTATCTCAGTTTCGCTGGATCTTCAACTCTTGAAGCAAAGTGAGAATCCTGAGCAGAGGTCACTCGCAGACGTCTTATCCGTTATTTCAGAACTCCGCACTACCGTTGGAGGATTGGAGAAGCGGTTAGAGAGTCCAGAATCTTTAGTTCCACTTCAGTACTTACGTTTGGTATTCGATGAGTCGAGGAAGACAAGGTCGCTTCGCTCCCGTCGCACAATAATAGAGATGAGGCATCTGCTGGATGAGTTGACAGAAATGTTTCATTCAAAATCATCAAAGACGAAGATGCCAAGATTAGAAGCTGAAGAACGTATCATGAGACTCCGGAAAGAGTTTGACCGCATAGCACATATGGATGAGTGGTAGACGAATTTAGGTTGTTTAAACTAAACGATGTATAAGGATTTATATGTAAATTGTGTGATTCGTAGACATCGTTTCAATAAAATAGGTGTCTATGCACAGGGAAATTCAGCAACGGTTGAAGTGGGTACAGCTGTACGAACAGACCAGAAATATAAGTCTGGTGTGTCGTCGATGTGGAATCTCTAGGCCGACATTGAGGAAATGGTGGAGACGTACCAACAGCACTGAAGCGATGGTCTGGTCAGTCTGAGCAGACGTCCTCACCACTCGCTTGGCACCCGGGTCGTCCCGTAAGAAGAACAGTTCATACTGGCTTTTCGCAAGGAGCGTAATCTCGGTGCGCAAAGGATCCAGAACGAGCTGAAGCGGCTTCATGCAATTTCCCTGGTGCTGGCGACGATCCACAAGGTACTGCGTAAACACAGTATCCAGCCGGTGAGGCGCTTTCGCAAGAAAGCCGGATATATTCGTTATGAGCGCCCACCCCGGGGAAAGGATTCAGATGGATACCTGTAAAATTGCCCCCGGTCTGTACTAGTTCACTGCGGTGGATGACTGCACCCACTATCGGGTTTTGCGGGTGTACCGCGCCGCACATACGCTGGATTTCCTGGATTGCGTGATCGAGGAAATGCCGTTTCCGATTCAACGCATCCAGACCGACCGAGGACATGAATTCTTTGCGCTCATGGTGCAGCAGAAATTAAAAAAATATTGCATCAAGGTTCGCCGCATCTGAACGGTAAGGTCGAGCGGTCACAGAGAACCGACTGGACTGAGTTTTATGCGGCTACTGATCGCATGGAAAATTCCCTGCCGCTTGCTTGCGGAGTGGCAACACTACTACAACCGGGATCGTCCACACAGTGCGCATCATGGTAAATTGCCGATGGAACACTACTTTCAGCTGAGTCATAAGACTTCGCATTTCGATGAAGTCCATGCACACTACAATCCGGCTGCCGAGCGTATACAAGACCCGAATTACAAGAGAGATTTGGAAATCAGAAAATTGAAACGATGTCGATGAATCACACAGATTGCTGGCCAGTAGCACTGTTATTGGTTGTAAAAGTAGTCAGTTATCAATACCTTTCTACTTGGCTACGTTGAGATTGCCGACCTGCAATTTTACTATCCAACATTTTCCGGAGTGTTGGGTTCCGTATTTTTGCACGCTCAACTTTCAGTTGAGCTAGTTTTTTCAATTGTCTATTTGGGAGTTTGGTTTTCCCGTTTCGTACAATAACTCCAGTAATGTCAGCAGGAGCAGATATCAAGCTGATTTCTTTTGAAGGTTTCAATCGCAATCCATGGTTATGAATTATTTTTTTGATCTTCCAGATCATTACTTTTGGAACTTTGTCTCCTGATATTGTTATGTCGTCCGCATAGACGCTCACCCTACAATTTTCTTTTTGTACTACATTTGCTATTTCTTCCCACATTTTTCGATTAGAAAAATAAGCAAGTATAGGGCTGCATGGTGACCCCTGTGGTAGGTATTCATTCAAGGTGGTTAGGCGAACTAATAGCGCTGTCACATCTGGTGAGCATTCGAGGTCACAGCGGAAGAAGTGTGCAACATTGTTTGCGGTACAACTTGGAAAGTAATTTGCCACGTCCAGCATCCAGTAAGCTTTAGCACCAACATGATGTGCAGCATTATCTACGTAAGAACGCCCCTTAACAGGGCTAAATAGAAAACTTGGTGGTTCAATCCGGCTTAACAAGGTCGCAATACGTGCTTGCATTATCTTCAAGTGATAATCAGGAATATCAATTGGACGAAAATCGCTTGCAGTCACCTCTTTTGGTTCCGTCTTACGCCAACAATCTAGTTCCTTGTGTTTCCATCTTCGGATATACAGCTGGTCGGACCCTGTAATGGACGCCAGTTTACCGACTGAAACTCTTAACAGTTTTGCAAGTTTCTTGCGTGACCGAAGCCGGAAGAATGGAGAGTTTTTTAAAGTGTACCCACCTCTAGGTTGTAGTTTCGGCATTCGCTTTCCTTTCCATGAAGTGCAGAATGTCAATGACTTTTCCAGCTATTTTTGATCGCACCCGCTCCCCAGTTTTAGCCCGAGGAAGTTCCTCAGCAAAAAACAGTATTGATGATGTTGGAAGATTAAATTCACGAGCGTAACGTTCTACAAGATTTAGGGAAGGTGTTTTCACGCCTTTCTCGATTTCAGAAATATGTGATTTTGATATTTTGAGTTTTTCGGCAAGTTCAGACTGTGTAAGATCGTGAAAGACTCGGATCAGCCTAAGTGCTTCATTGATCATGTGAAGCTCCAGTAGTTCTTCATGTCATCAAGACATTAGGCTAGTGGCGCGTACCTAGAAGATGAAAAATCTCTATCATCCATCGGATAATCCTATAAATGATCAAAGCCACTTTTAAGATGGCTCTCAAGGTTCGCGGGTTTCGGAGTCTTCTCCAAAAACTGCAGCGCCACTGTCGCTGGCATGTGCGTATAAAGAAAAACATATAGGTCTCCTTCTTCCTATTAGCCCCGGCGCATTATTCCCCATGAATAACGCTGACCAGGGGTCTTCGCCTAATAGAAAACGGAAACCAGCGACTACACCCTTTGCCTTAGACCCGATAATTATCTTTGTTATCGGGTCTGTTTCTCCCGGCACTGTCCTTGTCGTCCCTAGGGAATTTAAGGAGTGGCCAGAGAAATGTTAGAGGGTAACCCTCCACGCTTAGGCAAATGCCCAAGCTGAGTATGAAGACTTCTTCCGTTCACACACAGCACAATTTTATAAGTAACTAAAGTTCGCTGTCAAGAAAAATTGTTCGCTATAAGCGAAATAATACAAAAGTTACTTTGCACAAAAACTCCTTCCCTCATCGAGGCATCTTAACGAGATTTCTCACACAATGCCTGGATCAGATTAAGGGGAGAAGACCAGTGTTGGTGGCTAACCTTTCAAGAATGTAATTTTTTGAAGGTGAAAATTTATAGATCATGAAACTTAGAGCCCAAGCTTTGTTTGCGGGCTTTATAGGCCAGCTAGAGATTATTACTGATCTGAATGACTAGTTAGAATATCAACAAGCTCCTCAACATTTAAGGGCGGAGTTTTTCTATGTACCATTGAATGACAGTTTGGGCACAAGGGAACAAGGTCTGTCACAGGGTTTATTTTATAATTCTCTCCAATTTGTGAAACAGGAATTCTATGATGAACATGAATGAATCCTTTGCCCAGTTCGCCAAAAATGTCGCCGAAATTAAATCCACACGCCTTGCATGAATCACCATGAATCTCTATACACGCCGCTCTATTAAACCGATTTCTTTCATATCGATTAACCTCTACTATTGTTTTTGCGCCTTCCGGCAGACCCTCGGGATTAACATCATCCAGGGTCTCTAGTTCTTCCAGTGGCGCTAAAGCAAGAATTCCAGCGAGGAAGAGACCACCCCAATGAAGCAGAGCATTTTCTGTATCAGATTTATCTTCTGTATTAATTGCGAGAGGTGATTTTTCAAAACCTAGACTCAAGCGCGCCCAATCTGTTGGCCATGTTTGGGGATTCTCAGCCTGAACTCCAAACGAGTTGACTTGCATTGTCACTTTCCCTTTCTTATCAAGAATTCGTTGGGCTATGCTCGAAAATATTGCTTTATTTGTATCTGAAGCTTCTCCCATGTCACGAATCATGCGAGCTGCAAATGCACCAGGAATAAACTCTCCCTTGATACTGCGCCAGCCAATCGACAGCTTTACTACAAAACCATCATTTTTATGCACACCTGCCGGGTACAAGTCCAGAAATTCATGGCCACTATCATCATGACTTGTGACCCCAGAAAGGGGTAGTCCAAAATATTCCGTAAGAAGCTTTGTAATTCGCTGATAATCAATCTGCTGCATTGTCTTCTTCGATGTAGGGGTCAGGCAAGTCTTCTACAAGCCTTCTAAGCAAGCGTGATACTTCAAATCGCATCTCTTCAAAATGTTTAGATGTTGCATCACTGATCGTACTTAATTCGGCTGCACACAGCCCCCACAAGAGAGAGTCCATGCCTTGGATCGTCACGCCTTGGGACAGGTTTGGCATGTAAACTTTATGATAGTAAGGGTGTGCTGTATTAATCCGCACAGCTTGGTGGCTGTCAATTATGGTCGGCTTGAACAAGATGTTATCGTCTAGTCCATCAACAGGTTGAACAAATACCTCCCCTGGTCTCAAACACTTTCCAACATTTAATTTTAACCTGAATTGTCCATGTTTATTGTTTACCTCACAATCGCCTGTGTCTGGATTGACAACTGTAATTTCAGCCTTGTTCAATTCATTTTCCTTCGAAGCGATATTCCTATTTGAAACATCATGAGATTCGGTTGCTTTTTTCTTAACCTTGCGTTTCATACCTTGTCTGTAACGATTGTTGGCCTCTCTTCTCGGAGCAGTTAGGAATTCATCCTTTAGCCAGATCCAAAGATCCTCATTTAATAAGATTTGCGATTTTTTGATATCTATATGGAATGCTTCGTCAAGTTTATGACTAAATGAAAATTCTACTCGCAGTAATGAACCATGGGGTTCTTTGGAGTACATACCAAGCCAGTCCGCTTCATGGATTAGACGATTTTCCCTATATATGTACACCCCTTGTCTTTCATTTCCCAACTTCGCTTGTCTTGCGCTTTTCTCGCTTGGGAATTCCTCTTTTCGTGGAAGTATGTATGCTCGAACAGAAAATTCTGCTTCATTACCATTATTCAACTCAACAGCAACATCTTGATCGCCTACCAAATCAGATACATCGGTGCAAAAAGGGTCCCAAGGATTGATTTGCTCGTCGTTTATCCTAATTTCAATATTAGTTGCTCGCTCATCATCTGGATCAAGATATCTTTGATATATCATTGCAACATGTTCTTTCAGGTTCTGGATGATTTTCTTCAGTGCCTTTTGGGCAAATGCTCCACCCTGATTCTTATAGGATTTCATCAGGCGGTCGATATTAGTCCAGACGACTACTGTACCCGATCCATCTGTCACAATTTCAAGGTGATCAACCTTTTCTTTTTCAGGTTCATCGGAAATTAAAAGCTCCCACTTACCCACGCGCGCAACATGATCAAGGTCCCAAGTTGCCTCCAGATGAGGAGCCTCGATACTGTTCCTCGATAACACTGATAAGCGTCTGCAAAATGCAGTTGACGCAGTTTTCAGTCCAAGGCCAAACTTGCCGAGACTTGCAGGATTAGGTCGTCGATCGGAGCCATATTTCATTGCATTGATAAGCTCATCACGATTCATTCCGAAGCCATCATCCGCGATAGAAACGCGGACCTTACCTCGAAAATCCATATCAATTTTTAAATCAACTATGCTCGCTTCTGCTGCTATGGAATTGTCAATAATATCTGCTATTGCAGTGTTAAATTCATATCCCGTGTCCCTCAGACCCTCGATGAGTCGCTTGGGATCAGGTAACACCTCAATTTCTTCTGCCATATGTTTGCTCCATCATATATTTATAATCTTCCACTCTGAACCAAGCCGAAGGATTCCGTCTTCGCATACCCCCCCTACACGATTTCGGTTGTATCTGATGTACCTTTTACCTTCTGCATCACGTTCAAGGATCAATTCATCTCCAGGCCTTAGGCCATTTTCCCTCAAAAATGGTGTCATTCTTGTAAGGCGGAACTCGTTTCTTGTTCCGCCGAAAAATTTATTGTTGTAGTAAATAAAAGCAAACTCCCATCTAATACCGCTGTCATCATAAAATGGCAGGTGATATCTTGGATTTTTCACTGAGTTACCAAGTGGTGGGAAAAAACTAATAATCTCTGGGTTTTTAGGTACAAGAATACCAGCCTGATGAGCGCCGGTGTCTCCTGTGTCATTAGCGCTTAGTACCTTTGATATTGCTCGTACACCTATTATTTTCATAGAAATCTAATTTCCTACAGGTGAACGCTGTAAGGCTGAAAGAATATCTTCATACTCTTCTTCCTTTCCTGATACACCCACAACTGTTGCTCCAACAATATCCCGTTTTCTTTCCAGTCTCTGGTCAATTGCTTCGTCGACAGTATCCGCAACGATAAGCCTGTGAACAGTAACCGGTTTGTTTTGTCCTTTTCTGTACGCTCTGGCTGATGCTTGATCCTCAACTGCAGGATTCCATTCTAGGTTATAGTGGATTACATGATTTGCAGCGGTTATATTCAAACCGGTACCGGCTGCTCGGGGATTCAAAGCTAGTAAGGCGGGTCCGTTCACTGACGAAAATCTGTCAACAATATTCAGTCGATCAGGTATAGGCGTTCTTCCATCTATTGTGTTTGCATAGATACCAAATAACTTCACAATCTCATGTACAACCAAATCACTCATCTTATTGTAGGATGT
The DNA here is from genome assembly GCA_965220875.1 of Gammaproteobacteria bacterium. Taxonomy (GTDB): domain Bacteria; phylum Pseudomonadota; class Gammaproteobacteria; order UBA4575; family UBA4575; genus WTFY01. Next base: position 1,331,280 of record OZ244849.1, read on the forward strand.
AAACATGAGTACTTTTTCATCATTTTCGAAGATTTCCTCTGCAATTTCCAAAAGGCGACGGAATTTTCCAAATTCTGCTGGGTTCGATGACCCAAAATTTTGCCCCTCAAGCAACATTGGGTGTGTGCAGTACATCCGAAGCATCGTCAAAGAGACAAGAGTAGCACTTTTGCCATATTTGCTTAGGGTTGTTTGTCTGACTTGCTCATATTCTTCTGCTTCAAAATCATTCAGCCTTAAAATCTGTGGGACATCTATTCTTTCCGGGAGGTCTTCAGCAACATCCCTTACTCGTCTGCGCAAAATAAGAGGCGACACATACGGCTCAACAGCATAACCACCATCAACGCCCTCGCCAAAATGGTTTTCAAATTCTTTCTCGTTGCCCAAGTATCCAGGAAATATAAAATCCATGATTGACCAGAGATCACGAAGTTTATTTTCAATCGGTGTGCCGGTAACTGCTATTCCCACATTTCTTTTCAGTTTTTTTACTGCACGTGAGCGTCTTGTACCTGGGTTTTTTATCGCTTGTGCCTCATCCAGTACAACAACTTTCCATTCAATCATGTCGAAAAGCGCGCTATCTCTCACGACGGTCTCATAGGATGTTATTACGACGTCGTTACCTACCAGATCAGCAGGCAGGCCTGTCCTTTTAGGACCTTGATGTACACAAACTCTTAGTGTGGAAGAAAACCTTTTAAACTCACGAAGCCAATTCTCCAAGAGTGTGCTTGGCGCAATAATCAGGGACGGAACAACAACATCACGAACTGGACAAGAAAGGGCAGCGATAATTTGCACGGTTTTTCCAAGGCCCATTTCATCGGCAAGCACTCCTCCAAGTTCTTGTTGACACAGGAAAGTAAGCCATTGCCATCCATCTACTTGGTACGGGTAAAGCGTGCCGCTAAATAGACGGAGATCTTTGACATTTTGTTTTAGAGAAATCTCCGGTTGTACAATTTGCTCTAGAGCTTGATCTCGGACAATGTTGTCATCTTGAGCAATCTTCCGAAGGGTCAAATAAGATTTGAAGGTAATTTCATCCGTTTCCTTGAGGTCAGCCTTTTCTAAGATAGTCTGTATGTGATCCATGGACCCAAGAGCAAATGGATACCATGTTCCATCGATAATAATGTGGTCAGCTTTTTTATTTCTGAAGTTATGGATTACTATCTCATCTTTGCCTGAAATTGCTTTTATCTTACAAAATAGTCCCGTGCTTCCTCCAGCTGGACGATAGTAGAGACATATCAAAAGGTGCGCTGGATATTTTGAAAAAATTAACTCACTTAGTTCTTCAGGATGCCCAGGCTGAATACCCTCAAAAACAACTCTATTTTCGAAAATGCATGCATACACTTGGTCAGCAGTAGGAATTGTAAGGCCACCTTTATTTCTTATAAGGAGTTCATCCCCTACTACTTCCCACCTCATGGATCACTAAAACTCATATGTACTCATGCACGGTTACGAAAATAATTCTATCTGTTTACAGCATTTACTTCGCGCTAAATACAAAACTAGGATTGATGATCCTGTTGCTCTTGTATATGTTCAATAAAATCGCTCAGGCTCATTAGCCATGCCTGCTGATTTTCCTGATAGGTGATGTATAACTCCCGTGGCAAGACAAGCTGGAGTCGATTAGCCTTCATCTCATTGGTCTGACGTTGACTAATGCTCGGCTCAAGAGTCATAAGATGTTTATTTGATATTCGCATTGCTTCTGACAGGACTTGGCGCCATCTATCCTTACATGTTGACTTGACGCCCAACATGGAAAGGTTCACTTCCGGAAAGTTTCTGTCATGGTATTCAGTTGCACCCGGGAAAAGGAAATCGGGTTTTGCATTGTGTTCTGTAATTGCCTGTCTTTGATATTTCAAATCGCAGGAACGGAAGATTTCTTCAAGATGATGCTCTAGGGCATATCCGGCCCGGGCTTTCCTTCTGTTCTGCACACTGAGCGAGAAACTGATGAATCCATCTACATCGGCAACCTCACCAGCCCAGAACCCGTCCTTTAAGCGCTGGGTTACAGCATGGTGCTCCATTCGGCGAAACAGCTTTTCCTCATGATCTATCCATGCAAGCAGTGCAGCATCAGGATCATCCAGGGGATTGATCTCAGAGAGAGTATTTCTGGCAAAATCGGAAAATTCGGCAGTTGTTGGAAAATTTCCCTTGAAGTGTTCGAGTAATCCATCCAACCGGTCTGCTTCCGGCTCCTCAATTTCTATACCCACTTCCTCAAGAATAAACCGTGCAGCAAAGTCCACCTCCTGATCATCATCATTTTCAAGATTTTGGTACATGAAGTGGACGCCTATATCTTGAGCTGAAAAACCAAAAAGCCATGCAACCCGGTTCTCTTCACCGCTACCTCTGGCAACCACAATGATCATCAGTTCATCAGATGGTCTTTTTGCAATTATGAGTAGGTCGCCTTCATTGGTACGCTCCATCACAGGGTTACTCCTGAAATAAAGCCTGTGCTCGGTGCGTTTCGGAGGCCGTTCTCGTGCGTCATACCATGTGACAGATGAATCTTCAGAAAAGCCCTCATTTTCATCACCAAACCATACAAACCGGGTTGGTTGGTCTGGCAGCTTTTCAAGACCCAGCAATGCTTTCAGTTCTTCGACACCATTGAACTCATGCTGGTTTGATCTTTCGGGATGGGCTTCAACGACACTGAGCCGTTTCGCTACCACTCCAGCAAAGTATTCAGAGAGATACCCTCTTCTCACTTTTGCTTGTCCTTGTTGTTTCTTTTCCGCATACCTTCAATCCCAAGGCTCTCCTGTCCGGAACGCAACCATTTTTCCGTCGTGTCGATAACCCTGTTTGGATCAAGCCTTGTCTTCCCTTTCAGGGCACACTCATGGATCACACCAACACGCCAGCCTTGTCTTTCGAGGGCCTGACGGGTTTCTTCATCCTTTTTTCTGTTGAGGGTGATCTTCTTGCGCCAGAACTCCTGCCTAGTGGAGGGCCACTTGAACAGATGGCAGTCATGCCCGTGCCAGAAACAGCCATTCACAAGAATAACTGCCCGGTATTTCGGGAATGACAGGTCCGGCTTTCCGGGCAGCTTGTGGTCATGCAGCCGATATCTGAATCCTCTTGCATGCAGGGCCTTGCGGATGAAAAGCTCGGGCTTCGTGTCCTTGCCCCGGATACCCGCCATCATGCGACTGCGGGTTTCCGGCGAAACAATATCAGGCACTGGCTACCTGCAGTTCCTCTACCCTGGAGACAAAATCCAGATCAAGTACAGTCTGTTTCTCATCACTTTCCATGACGGTAAGAATATGGAGAAGCATGTGCCGCGCCACTGTATCCACCACCGGAACCACTACGGCATTGCCAAACTGCCTGTAGGCCTGTGTGTCGGAAACAGGAATCTCGAAACGTGGTCTGCCCAGACCGTCAAAGCCCATCAGGCGAGCACACTCCCTGGGCGTCAGGCGCCGGGGCCTTTTCCTATGTTGGCGGACGAGAATCTCTGATCCATCCTTGTAGTAACGGGCAGACAGTGTGCGGGCTACATCATCCGGGCTAACCAAACCGAAACCGAATCCGTTTCCCCGTGCCCTGTGTTTGGCGGCATAGTTTTCAAGATAGTTCCACAGTTTTTCTGTGAGGGTGTATTTAGAATCAACCTTTCCGTCCGGGGCATGCGTATAAGGTGGTTCTTCCAGTTCGGAGCCATCCTGCGGATGCAAGATCGTGCGCATCACAGGACCACTGTCAGGATCCGGTATGTCGAGCTTGCTGAAATCAAATCCTGTGTTCTCCCGGAATCCTGCAATGAAGATCCGTTCCCGGTTTTGCGGCACAAACCCCTTGGCATTGATCACACGCCACTCAATGTGGTAGCCAAGCTCTTCCTGCAGGGTTTTCCTGATCACACGAAATGTATTCCCCTCATCATGGCTGACAAGGTTCTTTACATTCTCCAGCAGGAAGGCGGCCGGGCGGTGATGAGCAATGATTCGGGCTGTGTCAAAAAACAGAGTGCCTTGGGTGTTGCAGGCAAACCCATGCTTCATTCCCAGCGCGTTCTTTTTTGAAACACCGGCAATGGAGAAGGGCTGGCAGGGAAAGCCGGCCAGAAGCACATCATGTGCAGGAATCTCTTCTTCTGGTATAGCTGTGATGTCTCCCTCTACGGGATGGTCACATGGAAAGTTCGCCTGGTAGGTCGCTCGGCACGGCTTGTCCCACTCGCTGGTAAAGGCACATCGTCCCCCGATGGATTCAAAACTGATCCGGAAACCGCCAATGCCGGCAAACAGGTCAATGAACGTGAACGATGGTTTTTCCGGGGGCCGGTACTGCCCGTTGATCCCGGCCTGCCTTGAGAGCCAGTCGGTTACAGTCTTTTTTGGGGTGGTCTCACCTGACCTCCAGCGATAGACCGTCCTGATGTTGTAGCCAGTCCGTGAAGCGATCTCTTGCTTGGATAATCCGGAACTTTCAATAAGTTTCGAGATTTCCGTCTGTCTGTCCACCAGCATCTATGATCTTCTGGGTCAATTTTTGACAGAATGACATAAAAGGTAAGTAAATACAATTGATCTGATATGTATTTATTCAGGAGTGAAAATCTGCACAGAAAAACAGGTAAATCAGCTAGTCCAGAATAATTTGCTGAAGCGTGCTGATAATCCACTGGTATTTCGCGAGATTCATGCTGAGCTAGATCCTCAACCTGACGTGAGGCGAGTTTGGGAGGACTTAGTCATTGCTTGAAGTTTAAGTCCTTATTTTGATTTACGCCTCAGCCATTCATATTCTTCCAGTCCTATACTTCCCTGACGCCCTGACAATAGATCACAAAGCTTTTGTGCTAGAAAGTCCTTCATGTCGGCAACCCATTCGAAACATTGTTCGCTATTTTTGAAAACCCATACTTCGTTCTCTCTTACTGCTTCAATGCAATCTGATGCTGCAGCTGCAGGCTCAAATTTCAACATGGTTTGACAGTATGGTAACGGATAAAGCAATAATCTAATATTTTTCGGGTCCTCGTTAGGAGCTACTCGGCTTTTTACGATCAAGCACTGTCTCGGTCTTGCTGAAATTCCAACTGAAGCCATTGTTAAGAATGGAAATGTCCTTGATTCCTTTATTCTCACGCTGTCACATCGAGGTTGAATGCAAAGCAAGAAGTTTTTGCTGTATGTGCCATCATCATTAATTTTCCTGATAATCGAGCCTTGCCCTAGTTTTGGTGCCCAGCCTTCCGGTAAATTCCGCGCCCCGTATTGTTCTCTTTTCAGCGTGGTCAATCGTGAAAAATCATGGTTAATTAGATTTCCCATGCTTGGGCTCTTAGAAAAAACAGCGGTAAGGTCATCAAAATTCAGCAAGGGTGCTTTAATATTTTTATGTAAATCTTCCAAATTTTCTGTATCAACTAACTTTTTAAGTGTTCTTTTGGACAGCTTCCTAGGAATTTTTTTGTGTTTAAATTCCTTCCCTTGTTTCCAGGCATCATCGACCCACCGGTTGGCAATAGACTTTCTAACTTTTTTGAATGCGTCATCGCCCTTCGTTACCAGATCAAACGCCTCCTTACGAGAAACGGATATATGCTTTTTCAACTGAAATGCCTCTTGATCTTCTAGTTGGTCTGCAATCCAGTCTTTGTGAGCTTTCACATCAGCGTGATGTTGACCAATCTGATTCAAGGATAGTATTGACCTGAGTTCGCCAGCAACTAAGTCTAAAACGAACTCTTCCGAATCTTTCGGGTTAGGAAGAAGGCACCGATGACTTACCAATGCCGGGTCTAAATCAGAACTGAACGTAGAAAGAAGATGGTGAGTTGTATCTCGAATTGAGGCAATGGAGTGGAGTGCAATAGACGGCAAGAGCCCACGATTGAGTTTCACAAACTCTTTAATCAGACGAGCTGGAAGGTTCTTCTCGGAGACTGTAGCCTCGCTATTTGGTTCAGTAAATTTCGTACTCTTATTTAAAAATACAATACGGGTTGTTTTGTTACTAAGAGATAAACCTAATTTGTCCTGCTTAAACTTTCCAGCAATGTAGTTGACTTCACCCACATCTGCGACAACATCATCATAAATGCCTTCTAAATTTGCCAATGCGGTATAAATTACGATTAGTCGTTGGCGGCCCTTTTTGATTTGATCATCATTCAGGATAGTCTTGATAATTTCTCGAGCTTTCTGGGTCCCCTTATCGCCATCTCTCCCTCCACCGAGTTCCCAGTCTAGAACGACGATATCAGCCGGACGTGCCATTTTCGCTGACAAGCTAACAACCGTGCAGTTTTTTTCATTTTTAGTTTCATTACCTGATTTTGAAACAATTTTACGATCGGCTGGACGATAAACAGTGCAAAGGATTTCTTCATCTGCAAATTTCTCAGTCAGAATCCAAGCACGAAGTATGTGTGTCATATCCAAATGAGGATTTGCATTTGTATTTTCCTTAGGAGTCTTACTCGGAGTTCCACTCTTGGGCCTAATTGCACGACTTGATTGTTTGTGGCTCAGACCAGTGGCAGGTCTGCGACTGAGTAGTTTCTTTTTTGATGAGGTATGGTCTGTATCCACTTTCAGTTCGTTAATCAATTCACCCTCATAAACCTCTGCTTGATCATCAATGACTACCACCGACTGAAGAAAATGTTTTGCTGCATTTTCATAACGATCTAGAGATGTATTTACAGAATATGGCATAAGTCATTTACCGTACTGCTACGCAATTATTCTTTTTCTTTTTCATTTGGTCTTGGAAGAATTATTCGAAACGTTGGATTATTTTGTTTTCCTGCATTTTCCAAAACAATATCCGCGCCATCTTTAGTTAGTGTCATTTTTGAAATGTAGAGGCCCATTCCTCTTCCACCATCCTTCTCTGAGTTCGCAAAACCAAATATCCAATCCTTGTTCTCCAACGGTATTCCAGGTCCTGTGTTAGTTACGGTAAAGCTATATTCATTAGCGTCAAGCAAAATTGATCGCTCCCCACCTCGTCGCGACACGATCCAGTAAATTGCATTATCAATTAAATTCACGAAGGTTGGATAGTACGTAGAAGGATAGGCCTCGATCAATTTAAGATCGAATGCACGTGTCGCGGACATAGTAATACTGTGACGTTGTAGCCGATCGCCAAAAATATGCTGGAGGTATCGACGGACCTCTTCCCCCACTATCGGAATCTTATGCCTCTGGAGACGTTTGTTTAACGGCGTGAATAATCCCAAATATCCGTCGAGATGCTCAAAACTTGCCCGTATGTCAGAATATACGTCTGCCAACTCTTCGTCCAAATCAGCCCATTCCCCCAAACGCTGTATATTTTCTCGTACAGATCGAATAGTGGCACTAAATTCGTGCTGGATGATGCCAAGGGCGGTACCCACTTGTGCCAGTTCTGTGAAAAGGGAAAGCTGCTCTTTTGCACCAAGATACTCAGCTTCTAAAGCTGCCTCCTCATCAGAAAGTGAGTCGCCAGCTTTTATGGCTTCGACCATAGAATGAATGTGGTTGATGACAGCTTCTAGGCGATCCGTTTCTCTGTCTGCTGTCCTCAAGATTCGTTGCTGAAGTTTTTCTTGAGTTTTCTTAATCTGGTTTTCTGTTAGGTTTGTAGTGTCAATTTTTGCCAACTCTACCAAGGCCCTACTAATTGTTTCACTGACTTGTGAGATTCTCAAACTTGCATCTCTCCGTACCGTCTCTACAAGTTCTTTAGCTTCTTTTAGAGCCTCGTGACCAGTAGATTTGGTTATCCGCATACTTTCGCTTTTTGTATCATTTATTGCCTTCCTTGCCCGTCGTCGGCGATCAAGTGCTATGGTTTCCTTTCCTGCAACTTTTGTAATAGCCTTATCTACTCTCGCTGATAGCGGGTGGAAATACATCTTCTCCATCGTTTCCATCTCGTCTAGATAGGCATGCCAACTAGCATTGATTTTTTTTGACGTTGAAAAACCTCGGGGTTTTTTAACTATGAATTGATTGCGGAGTTCTTTAATTTTCTCCTTGGCAAATGACTCAAGCTTCAGAAGTTCGTGTGTGGCTTTATTTGCATCATTCAGCTTTTCAATAGTATCTAATCGCTGTGTTACTTTAGAGTTAATTTCTTCTGTTAACTCATCTAGCTTTCCAGATTGCACTCTTTCAAAAAAAGTTTTGAGAGAGCTTTCAAAAAACGCTTTTCTAGCCTTTACCCGTTTTTCCCTTTTTTGGAGAAGTAATGCCCGGTGTTGTAGTTCCTCTTTTATTCTGTTGAACTCGCTACTTCGATCAGCCTCCTTTCGAAAAAAAGTCTTTGCTAACTGCTGAAATAAATTTTCCATGATGTCGCGTAGTTGGCGGTAAGCAGCATTGGTGATGAAACCCTCACGACCTGCTTTTTCCATCAAGTTACCATTGAACTCAGAGGACAATTCGATTGCTCCAAACATTCTCCTAAAAGAGAAAAACCAATCTTGCGCACTCTTTGTTCGCCGCCTTTCAATATTAAGAAAATCGTAATCGGAATTTCCGTATGGAAGAATACGTATGCCATCTCGATAGATATATAACCCGCCAATTTTATTCAGTTTCTCGCTTATACGGGCAAATTCCTCTGGTGGAAGACGTGACTCGTTCTTTAAGCCTTGAACGTATGCAAATTTCACCGAGAATGGCCCGCAAGCTGTTTTTTTCCCGCCGCCGAATGGCCATTCGAAGGTAAATGCTTCTGGCTCGGCACCATAGATTCTCAATGTCCCTGTGGACTGACCGAATTCGTCAATTTTGCTTTCAAAATGATGATCCGCATTTTCAAATTCCTCTGGAGTGAAGAATTCATTGCTACCAATTAGATCAATTGTACGACCGTCAATTCTATGGTCCCGAAAGGCGGTTTCAATAACAGGTGCTGGCCTATCTGGCATCATTGTATTTGAAAATCCGAGAAGCATTTTTTGCAACGGTGCTGCAACATCCTGTGAGCCTATGTCATCAATGTCGCGTTCCAAAATGGGGTCTGTTGGCATTACGTAAAAATGAGTGCCCTGACCTTGATCCCGTAAAGAAGGTCCCTTTAAGACTTTATCCACTAATTTAGGATCAATTGAAAACATATCCAAATCTTTGAGGATCGTGGTTGCATTTTTGGTAGGTATGAATTTCCCTAATGTCCGCACATTCTCAGCGACTTTTCTGGTTAACCTACCAACAAAAGTTTGATCTGGTAAAGTACCGCTAGGCAGTGTCTCAATTGGAATAACAACACTATCTAAGTCTACTCCTGGCACTTCGAATAGCCCCCAATGAATAAAGCTGACTACCAAATCCTGTAGCTTCCCATTTCGTTTTGCACGAGAGAGAATTAGGACTTGACATCCAACTGTAGCTATTGCTAGTCGGCCAATCCCTTTTTCACCGAGTATGGCTCGGCGAATTGTGTTTTTATCCAGATAGCTTGGTAGTTTTTTTCTATTGGCACCAACCTTACTTTCTGTACCCAAAGTAAGCCACTTATCCTCAAATTCATCTCGTGTCATACCATATCCGTCATCTCGAAGGACGAAAGTACCATCGGTGCGGAAGTAATCGACTTCTACATGAGCTGCGTAGGCGTCGTGGGCGTTCTTGAATAGCTCGTGAATGGCAGTTGGAATTCCTGCTATCTGTTGGCGTCCCAGCATATCAACTGCACGTGCCCGCACTCGTATTTTAGCCATAGACTTCAGTCCAAGATCTTTGAACATTCATAGTTAGTACAATATACAACGAAAGTTCTTCAGAGAAATGAGGAGCAGATAGCATCAACACCTGTTGAGAGCATGCTTAAACGTTGGTGCGAGTGACTTGATAAATGCTGGAGGAACAGCATTGCCAATTTGCATAGCTATCTGGCTCATGTTTCCTTCAAACACGTAACTGTCTGGGAAAGTTTGAAGCCGGGCAGCCTCCCTGAGCGTGATCGCCCGGTTTTGTGTCGGATGCATGTAGCGGCCCCGGGTAATATCTGTACATCCTGTTGTCAAAGTCGGAGCGACACGATCCCACCACATACGACCGTAAACGTCGGGAAACCCTTTTCTTCCTCTGTGGCATGTGAGTTCCAACTCAGCCGATAGAGAAAAACGATCTCCGCCATTTTTTTTGATTTGGGCCATTCTCCTCAACGCAATAGGCTGGTGATTGCGGGCAAAGTGAAGTGGGTCATTTCGATCTTTTTCGCCTGATGCCAAGGGTGCTAGGTTGCCAATGGCCATCCGAACAGATTTCCTGAGCCTTCCCGGCGTTGTCGGTTTCGGAAGCTTGATGAAATATCCAGGTTGGGTTGCAAATAGCACACAGCGCAATCGCCGTTGGGGAACACCATAATCTGCTAGATCAATGGTAGACGGACTACTCAATTCATAGCCTATTGTCTTGAGTTTGTGTTGAAGATCAGCAAGAACAGCGGACACTTCGGCATTAGCTATTCCAGGTACATTCTCAAAAAATATAATCTTTGGCTTTAGAATTTTCGCAAACCGTGGAGCCTGTAATATTAGGTCTGCACGTGAATCATTTCCACGATTTCTGTTGTGGTTACTAAACGGCTGACAAGGCGAACAGACAATAAGAAGGTCTAAGTCGATTCCTTTCAATTGTCTCTGCCGAATGCTCTCCGGAGCGACCGTGCGAATATCCTCTTGATAGAGGTGGACGTCTTTATTGTTCCGGGTGTAGGTTTTGCCTGCAAGCGGGTCATTATCTACAGCTGCAACGACCTTAAAACGTTGATATCTCAGTGCCGCAGTGACTCCGCCACAGCCGCTGTATAAGTCCACTACAGTTGGTCGGCGCATGTAGAAACCCTATCAAATTATTTAATTGAAGTCACCGCTACTCAGTTAATGCGATGAGACTACCTGATCAATGAAATGGCTTGCAGATCTGACGCTTGAAGCATTAGTTCAAATGTCTCTATGACTTGAATTACTAGATATCTGATTTGCAGTCGCAGCTTAGACACCTGATGATAATGTTAACATGGCGCTCAAGGTACCTGTGAAATGCTGGCCGCAAGATTTTTGGTCACATGGAGAATGTTTATGCCTGAATTGAAGCAGATTAATCGTGAGGCTTTAGAACATGCATGTTTTCACGTGGCACAAAATATGATGTGGGCGCAACGACCCGTTGATACTGATCAAATTCGAGCGGTCGCGCATTCACTGTATAAGCATGCACTTGATCACGAGGAGCATGTAGTCAGAGTTGGGCGAGACCCCGACATCATCGTTCGGTGCGTCAAATATTTTGCACAAAATCATGCAATCCCACCGATGCGTGATGGCATTGGTGTTTTTCGAGATATGTTCGATGCTTTACTTGAGCTTGCTGTTCCCAACACGGCTGGCAGTTGTGAATCAGATGAGTTTTACTGTGACATTGAAATGGGCATTGCTATCTCGCGTTCTAACTACCTTTAGCGATCTAAGGTGGCTAAGAAAAGCGATACGTGGAGAAACTAATCAAGTAGTAGCTCCGCAATTCCAATAACTGTTGTCAAGCCCCCTGAGTATGTACCAGTGTTTGTGAGAGAGTTGGAGCGATAGTTCCTGGTACAAGCGGTCGTTGATCTAGGGATTGAGTGATGACCTTTTGATATCCACTCATTATGAGAGTTTTATACCTAAATCCGGATCAAGTTTAGGGGGAAGCACAGATTAAACCGCAAGGAGCTATCCTATTTTCCTTTGCAGCCGTTTTTTTGTCGGTCTACCAGGTGTTGGTCGGTAGCCACACCAATGATTTTGTTTTCGCGGTTAAGTGCTTCTCTCCACCCGGCTCGGAGTTTGTTGATTAATGCTTTTCTGTCTCCATAAATCTCCCGATTTGTGATCCGCAGAACGGTGATGTCAAATCGGGCACAATCCGCATCCTTCAGCTTGTCACGTTTTATCTGATCCTCGGTGAGATGAACAGACCCATCAACCTCGATTGCCAGTCTTATTTCCGGAATCCAAAAATCAACTATCCATTTTCCCGAGATCGCATACTCCCGTTTGAATCTGCCACGCAGAATGCCACTGTTTAGCTGATTCAAAATACGTCGAAGTTCCTTTTCTGCCGGCGTAGGATTCTTTCTTCTCCGGTCGGCGAATTCCAATACTTTGCTTCGCTTAGTGGACTCTGAGAAATATGATGGCTCACCGATAACTCCTGGCAACCTCAGACTAGAAACGGGAATGGCTGAATTTTGCACTCCTGTTTTACGACCTGTCGTAGCTTTCTTGCCAGACCGCTTCTTCTTTCCTTCCCGATGCTCGAACCATTTTCTCCACTGCTCTTCCGTTCTCATGTTCTTTCTCCAGAGCGTGAATCAACTGTGGATCAGTTAGATACCTTCATTTTGCTGTACGTACTTCATCCACGGGGTACTGCGAGTGATGACATGCCACCTTATCTATGCTTTATCTACTTGCGTGGAGTTTTTCTGAAAACTTTAAATTCTGGATACAATCTTGGTACACTGCTCAGTCTTTACTACTTGCGTAGACTATGGTAACACATTGAATCTACAAGGTTTATGCTTGGTGTACTGAACACCTCCTATTTCTAGATAATCAACAGGTTACATATTTTACAGGCTTTCATAATCCTTTGGTCGCAGGTTCGAGTCCTATCGGGCCTATCATATCTATCAGATACTTATACACATCGAATGGACTCGACAGTAAATTTCCAAGCCAGGAGCAGCGCGAGCTAGATCGAGAAGCCCTGTTGACGGTCAGCTTGGAACTAGGGCATGAGCGGGAACAGGTAACTCCAGCATAAACCACTGACTTTGCAATATTAGGAATACTAGTCAGGCAATTATCAACTGAGGTTCTACCAATAACTGGTCCACAGAAGATGTAATTTTTGAGAGACTTTGAACAAAGAAGGAGGGAGTCAGATGAAGTTTAGGAGGTATTCGGTAGATTAACCACTACGTGGACGCGTGATAATTTCATATTTTCCGAACTCAATTGTTTTGAAGCATGTTCGAAAATACTTGCCAATAGAGGTTAAGTCACGTTCGATTTCGCTCCCTGGCCGTAAAAGCTTGATGTGAGGCTGGTAGTGTTGTGACCCAAAACAACTCGTCCATGCTGTACTGGGTTTGCGCCGACCGACAATTTGCGAGGTTTCAAACGAGAGCACTTCGCGTCGTAGAGCCTGAATGTGTTCGATAGCGGTGTTCCGCTTCGTGAGCCTGATTCCGACTGATCTCTTTGCTGGCTCCAGTTCGGGACGAGGATTCTCTCCTCCAGGAGCAAGCACCATAAAGCGGGTTTCTATTACATCCGCTTTGATTTCAACCTTACGAGATGGTTGGTGCTGTGGCAATCCCGGTAAAAGGCGCCTGGCATAATAAACCGTTAGATGCATTCCTTGTTGTATCGATCCATTAGGTAACCCCCAAGATATCAGAAAATCTGCAATGTTAGCCTCGCACTTTCTTGTCAGCCATAGCAATGCATATACTTCAGGGTATAAAGGGCTCATTGCTCATTGATTAGCTATTTTTCGAATTTTCACTTGTCCTGGTACCTGTCCGGCTAGCAGATCGCCGCTAAGCAAATTTTGCCTTGCATTTCTTTATCTAGGAACACCTATAACCCCCTAAGCTTTGAGAACTGAGAGTCCACGATGTAGATGTCGTAGAGAGAATTAAGATTGCATTATGCAAATTCTCGTCGCTAAAATATTAGCTCTCAAAGCCATCACCGATCAAGATTCATTGGATTAATTGTCACATTACCCATCAGCAGCTGTTGATTAGAGTGATGTAGGAAATTGTGCGAAAGAAGCTCTGGATTCTGGAAGATTGCCAAGGCGTACGTCGATCCTAGACAGGCCGACGGTAAGGTAGCGCTAGAACACAAAACCAACAATAAGGCCGAGGACGCCTACGCCTACAGCGACCTGTTTGAGACACATTGAGCACTAATGAAAGCTTGGTGCAGAATCTGGCCAAGTAAATGATTCCAGATTAGGTTACCTAGCGCTGATCCAACCACCGTGTAATCTGTACGGCCCGGTCGTCCAGCCAGCGTAGAAGGCGAGTTGAAGCGCCGACCGCAAGTGAAAGTTGCCGTTTCCTCTCGGCGTCTTTGTGGACACCTGTAAGGGAAACGCGCTCATCTCCCACAGCCTCGGCTATTTCGACGGGACAATTCGGGCCGGTTGCGTCATTGCGGTGCTCGAGGTGATGCATACTGAGCACGTATTGGAGTGGTCCTGGGTCTCCAAGGCCGGATGGCGCCACACTGAAGCTGACATACTGGGCAAGAAGGCTTGCTGCGACGCTAACAGACAGCGGTGCGACATTTGGATTGATTGGGTTACGACCTTGTCCCATGCCGTGAATGTAAGCCGGGTCGTCAAGAAGCTCTTGCTGTTCAAGCGCGACCGAACTGAGGTCGAGTTGCCGGCTACAGCTCATGCACGGTCGTCCTGGCCTGACAACGTGAGAACGCCACGTAGCATTACGCATTTTGCCGGAATCGAACGTGTCAATCGCGATTCCACCGTCTATGACTGGGATGAGGTCGGAGTAGGCTATGGCGTTGAGCACTGCACGCGGCCAAGAGCGGTCTACACACGAGAATATGAGATCATGATCGAGTGCGAGCTTGAGTCCTTCAAGCTCACAGATGGAAAGGTCAGAGACGGTAATTTTGAAATCGTCGAAAGTAGCCGCTATTGTTGCTTCCCTGCGAGCAACGTGGATCTTGGAGCGCTTTAGGTACGCGTCGCGGCGAGCAGCACCTATGAGACGATCTAGGTTGTGGAGTTCTACCAGATCGAAGTCCATTACTGTCAGGTGACACAGCCCGGACGCGGCGAGACGTACAAGGACGTCCAGCCCAACACTACCTGCCCCTACGACGAGAATTTTCCGCCGTATAAGATCGGACTGGCGTTCCTCACCCCAGGTATTTGTCGTCCGTGTCTGATGTTTGTTTGATGCAGGAGGCGGCTGGAGGGCGTCGTTCCAGGATATCGCGAGCCTGTCACCGACAACACGCACGTTGGTGGAGTGGGTGCAATCGACGGAGCGTCCGACGCCAATATCCCAGTGCCGAGAAGACCATGTGCGATCATGCGTGGCGAGCGTCATGCCGACCAAAGGCAAGCCGGTAAGTTCACGCGCGAGGTTAGCGTAGCTGGCCTCACAATCGCGGTCGGGCGAGCTCATCACCTGCCATTGAGTGGCGCCGGGGTGGCTGTGAAGCAGCACTAGGCCGCTACCGTCTCGTTGGGCTATCTCTGCGCCCCGCAGGATGTAGTCGGCCGTCACCGTGGCATTACCGTGGATGAGTCGATCCCCAGGTTCAGGCGGTATAATCGCGCGGATCAGTGCCGTGCGCCGGGTCAGGCCGGTAGAGGGTCGGTACGTGGCAAGACAGATGTCTTCCTGACCGTCGTCCCGCACAAGTTGGCATACAAGGGCGTTTTCATTCGCTGCAGTCATAGCCACCGAGGTTCGAAGCATTACGCGACTGCCTCGCTCAAGACCGCGCGGACATGACTCGCCCAAGCGATTCCAGCGGGGGCATCACCCCAACCAGAAATCTGACGGCTGTGGCTCAACCACCCCTGCTTCGGGGACTCACCAGTGTTAGTGCACGAGAACTCGACGGCAGCTGGGAAGTGAAGCCAGTGAGGGGGTACC
Source organism: Gammaproteobacteria bacterium (assembly GCA_965220875.1). Lineage (GTDB taxonomy): Bacteria > Pseudomonadota > Gammaproteobacteria > UBA4575 > UBA4575 > WTFY01. The sequence goes on from OZ244849.1 coordinate 1,346,991, forward strand.
TGGGGCCAGGACTGGAGCTCGGCAACAGCGACCCCGGTCTCGGTAAGTTTTCCGGCGTGCGCTCCGTCTACGGGCACAATCCGGTAGATAACAAGACTGGCCTCAAGTGTCGCCTCAAGGCCGAGTGCTGTTATGTCGTCGATGAAAATGTCGACACCCATTCGTTTCAGGCTACCTGTGCACTTTGGCGGATGGAGATGAAACGTGCGTCCTTGACAATCTCGACGATTTCGTCATCAGTAAAACGCTTAGTTTCGTGGTGTTCTTTCCCCACGAGTTCACCGAGATCGAATGTGGCGGGATCCAGACCAGCGAGTTTCAGCAGTTTTGACGCGCGCTCACTCGGCTTGTCGGTAGTGTAAAGCTGCCCATCGATCGTGAATGGGATGCCGTGTCGGATGGGCTTGACATTAGTTGGTTGGTCGGACATTTTTCACCTCCTTTTCTGTTTACCTACCCCTATGTCGGGATCCGTCGGTCTCGTGAAAGTGTGGGCACTTGCTTTCATTCTTTAGACCGTTTGCGACAATAAGAATATGGCATCGGTCTCCAGCGTATTCTTTGACCCTGAGCACCCGTTGGCGGGGAATCGGCAGCGCCTCGACAGGGTCGCTGACATCATGTTTCGCACGATAGAGAAGACGCTCTATAAAAAGTGTGCTGGACGACGTTTAACGGGTGAAGAGCTTCTCGAAGGAGGAGCGATTACTGTAAATGATATCCTCAGTGACGCACTTGCCGATCTATTGGAGTACCCGCCTGAACAACTTGAAGGTGAGTGGGAGGCGTTAGCGACGGGGATCGCGCACAACAAGGCGGTGGACGCGCTAAGGGCATCCCAAAAGGGCCTTGGTGAGACTGAGCATCGGGACCGCCTGTATCTAGTGTCGGGTGATGCCGAGAGGGTAGGCCCAAGTGGTGAACCACAAGCACCAATCCTCAGCGTATTGCCTGGCGACTGGGATGGTCCGGAGGTCGAGTGCGAGCAAACTGAGAAAGCGCTCATTTTTTTCGATTTGGCTCGGAGGGTTCTGGACGAACGCGAGCGGAAGATTGTGTTTGCGATCCTTAAAGGCTGCCGTCGCAAGGAGGTTGGCCAAGAACTTGAACTCACGAGCCAGCGGGTCGGTCAGATTTTCAGTGACGCCATGAATCGCTTAGCAGCCGACCCGAACAACCCGTTCACATCTGTGGACATGCAGGAAGGAGGTAACCAATGACAACTAAACATGAAAAACTCAGGATGTTCCAAGCAGCGTACTTGGACTACCTGGAAGGCGACAGAGACGAGCCACCAACGCTTGATAATCTCGGAGGCAAGGAGCGGCTGATGGCTGAAGCGTTCATCGAGACGCTCAGGGCAGCGCGGGGTATTGATCCCTATGCGTCTAGACCGTCAATAGAGCAACTGCTGGAATCCCGATCCAAGAAAACGGACACGTCCAGAAATCTCCAGAGCACTTTGCAAAACCATCTGCGGGAAACCGTTGATGCGGATGCTGTTGTTACGGTCGATGCTGCCTTGGGTACGACTGAATTGGAGTCAAGCTTAGTGATTCAAGCAAGGGGTATACGGATACGAGTTGTGGAGGAGGGGTCGGGCAATCTCGACAAAGCACTTACTCACAAGGCAGATATCATCGGTAGGGTGTTTAGCACATTCCCCGATTGTCAGGCTGTGCTTTACACGACCGGTGGACCGGATCCTCACGGCGTTGTATTGGCCCGGGGTGACGTGTATGAAGCTATTGAAACGCCCTCAGGAGAAGAGTGTCCGCCCCGTCTGCCACGAGCGGTTGTGGCTGCAGAGATGGCATGCGAGATATGGCTAAAAGATCTGATTCCTGATTTCAAGCCATTGGGCAGAGAACTGCTCGAAAGTGCGAAGACCGCCCAGTCGTCAATAGACGCTTTCGAGTTGGCTAGCAAGGTTGTGAAAGAGGTATCAGCCTCGGGTGCACGTGCGAGAATTGAAGCCAAGCGAGAGACTTGGGGAAGGTTTGGTGGCCGGGAGGCACGTCAACTGGCGGCATTGGTGGAAGATGCCAGAAGCGGACGACTGTCAGAAGAGAACTACGAGTCACACATGGATGAACTGAGTGGAATGGCCGCATGATTCGTAGGCTCGGGCTGCGCAACTGGCGATCCTATGAGGATCTTGATCTGGAACTCGATTCGGGCACGACCTTCGTTGTAGCTCCAAACGGGGTAGGAAAAACATCGCTGGTGTATGGCCTCGCGTGGGGAGTGTTCGGAGAGCGTAGTAGCGTGAACCCGAAGGAGTGCATACGCGCCGGGTCTGAGAGTGCGGAAGTCCTTGTTGAGCTCGACCTTGCAGACGAGCAACTGCTTAGTATCCGGCGGACTGCGAGGCGGCAGGGTGCTTCTGCAGTTGTCTACGAAATGGACGGCACCCGGCTACCAGAAGGTCGGGCGGTGGCCGAAATGGAACAGGCACTGGGGATTGAGCTCGGCGTAGCCAGTAGGTTGTCGATGATGTTGGGTGGAGGTCACTTCGCAGCTAGCGATGCCCTCAATCTTGAGAGTCATCTACATCACGCCTTCGGTGTCGCCCACCTGCTCAACGCGGCGACGAACGCCGAGGCTGTTGCCAAAGAGGCGGAAAAGTTGCGGGTGTCGCTCCGTTCGATAACGAAGGCGCGCATGGAGGACCGCGCGGCAAAGGAGAGCGAGATTGAGGGACTCGAAGATGAGGTTGCTGAGCTCAGGCGTCGTGGAGCGGAACTTGAACAGGCGAGGGAAATAGCTGCCAGCCGAAAGTCGTTGGTCGAGCGTCACCTAGCGCGAGCCAGTGAGAGGGAACGATACGAGCGACAACGTGCCGAACTGATCGGCGTTATCAAGAGTCTTCTCGAGCGACCAATTTCGGCCGATAGGAACGATTTGATAGGCTTTGAACTGAGAACCGAGTTGGAGGTTGCCGAGCGCGCGATGGGAGAAGCAAGAGAAGGCGTTGTCAGGGCACGGTCAAGAGTCGGCGCTGCCGAACAGGCGCTTCGGCTGCTTGATGGGGATCAGGCGATGTGCCCGACCTGCATGCGTCCTCTCGCTCACCATGAACGGGGCTCGGCAATTGCTGCCCACAACATGCATCAGGCGGATGCTGCAGCGGAGGCGGCACGCCTTCAGGAGACCTACAAGACGGAGGAAATCCGCAGTCAGAAAATTGCGCGGTTGCTGGCACAGTTGGAGACTCTGTCACCTCCCAGCATCGACGCCGATGAAGATGCGAATATCCCCACCCTTTCCGCTACTGACGCAGTATACCGGCAGGTATGTGCTGACCTTGATGAACACAATCAGAGGCTTGGGGGAGTGCAGTCTCGTCTCGCATCACTGAAGTCTGAAATTGCGTCGGATGACGAGGTGAGGGATGCGGAGCGGAATCTTTGTATCGCTTATGGGCGGGAAGCTGCTGCATTGGCTGGCAAAAGGGTACTGCGCGAGGCCGCTGATCACGTAATCGAATCGTGCATTCAGCCGATGGCGGAGGAAGTACGAGGACGTTGGAAGCATCTGTTTTCCAACAATGGGCTCATGTTTCAGGCAGATGGGTCGATCACAAGGTTTAGAGATGGTGTGGAGTTAGAATGGGATACGCTGAGCGGCGGTGAACGGACGTGGGCCAGAATCGTTACCCACTTGATCGTCATGGGTACCACGACTTCGCTTCCGTTTGCTTGGTTCGATGAGCCGCTTGAACATCTCGATCCCCAGTTACGTCACGCGGTTGCTGCAACTCTGGCAACTGCCGCCGCCGGTGGTTCACCACGCCAACTCTTAGTGACAACATACGAAGATAGTATCGCGCGCCAACTGGCTGACGATACCGATGGAGCTGAGATCATCACAATTCGGGAGTCAGGTGTTATAGCTGGCCCGAACTGACATCATGTCAGCGCGGCCCTCATCGCTCGCGAAACGGGCCTAGATAGGGGATTGCTGCCGGTCAGTTATGGCGCCGTCACAGTGGATACAGGTGACGCTCACAGCTAAACGGAGATTCTGTTCTGGGACGGATTCAAATTCAAATTCCTATCAAATAATGCGTCGGTATTTTTTGATGGTACACCAAAAGAATTTGGCGAACTAATCTTTGCAGATACAATACTTTATGTGTTGGTTCAAGTCTGGTTATGGCAAGATACTTTGGGACACACACTTCCGGGACATTTGGGTCGGCTCTCAGTTCTGGTATGACCTGGGCTCCCCTTACGCTTGAACGTGAATTTGGATAGGGCTGAATGCAGAAACTGCGTTGGAGCTTGGCTTGCCACAATATGAAAGCAATGCGATTTTCTTAGCACCTCCTTCCGTGATGTCTGCAATGTCCATGCAGATTGGTAATCGAAGCACGGGGCTTACCATTGAGCAACTCTTGCGTGCCAAGTCGGGCACTGGTATGTTTCGTATCGAAAACGGCAGGATAGAGAATGGACAAAGGCTTTACGACAAATACCGTATCCCGCTGCGTCCTGATGCATGAGAGATACAAATGACGCTACGTCACGAACAGAGCGCATTCGGCAGTGGCATTGTGCTCGAGGCGAGTTATTCGGTGAATGACGGTCATGTTTTTGGTGAATCCGAAACGAGAATTGGTATGACGTACCAAGTGACCTGGTAAACCTGTGCACCGCATTAACATCCTGATACTTGCATGTACGATTGCCCTGACTGAAGCTTGTACAAGTCCAGGTAACACTGAAAAGACATCAGATTCTATGGATCTTGGTTCTTCAGTCATGCAAGAAGGCACGGTTTACACTCCTGTGAGTCAGAGCCCGGAAGGGTGTTTGCTCTATAGTATCAACGTTCTCGGCGGGCATTCTCCCGCTGCATTGGCGTATCAGAGCGTGGAAGGACAATTCAGTTATTTTCAGCCAGAGAGATGCGTCAAAAACGCGAAGGTGAAGTAGGTGTGCGTTAACAGAAGTTCTATAAATGATAAAGGGGAACAACGCGTCCATGATTGTCTATTCTGCCACTCGACGTGAGTTTAGCCGGGACGTGCTGCTCAACTGTATAGAACAACAGATCCTTGATGCATTCTCGTCAAAACTGGGTCACAGTACATCCAATTCTGAGATTCAGTCTTGGAAGAACTCCTTGCAGTACATGAACAATGTGCTGACATGCGGAGGGATACCGGATGATGCAGGAGTAGCGATCGAGTATCGCATACCCCAGACATCCAAGCGCGTCGACTTCATACTTTCAGGTGCTGACCAAAACAATCGAGACTCTGTTGTCATCATCGAACTGAAGCAATGGTCTAAAGTCGAAAAGACTCTGAAGGATGCGGTTGTCCAAACCTTCATTGGAGGGTCTCAACGGGAAGTCACTCATCCCTCCTACCAAGCTTGGACGTATGCAGCACTGATCCAAGACTTCAATGTTGAAATTCAGGAGGGCGACATCTCGCTGCACCCTTGCGCCTACCTTCACAATTGCGTTGATTCTTCGGCAGTCAAGTCGTCCTTTTATGAAGAACATATACACAAGGCACCGGTGTTTCTAAAGAATGATGTCGAGATGTTGGCAGATTTCTTGAGAAAATATGTAAGACAAGGAGACAGATCCAAGATTCTTTACAGGATTGAGCATGGGAAGCTTAGGCCATCCAAAAACCTCGCTGATCATCTTGCATCCTTGCTCAAGGGTAATCGCGAATTCGAAATGATCGATGATCAGAAGATCGTGTATGAAACCGCGCTGGATCTGGCTAAGCGAAGAGAGAGCGGTAGAAAGCAAGTTCTCCTGGTAGAAGGTGGTCCAGGGACAGGCAAGTCGGTGATTGCTATCAACCTGTTGGTTGAGTACACAAAAAAAGGATTGCTCACTCACTATGTCTCCCGTAATGCCGCACCTAGGGCGGTCTACGAGAGCAAGCTGTCAGGAACGATGGCAAGGACACGAATCACAAACCTGTTCAAGGGTTCCGGTTCATATGTAAATAGCCTAGCTGATGCTCTTGACTGCTTGATTGTCGACGAAGCACACAGGCTCAATGCGAAGTCAGGTATTTATCGTAACCAGGGCGAGAACCAGATCAAGGAGATCATCCATGCAGCCAAATTCTCCGTTTTCTTCCTGGACCAAGATCAAAGGGTCACACTGAAGGATATTGGTGAACGGGCTGAAATTCGGCGCCATGTAGCAGAAGCAGGCGCAGAACTGACTGAGCTTAAATTGGAGTCCCAGTTCCGATGCAACGGTTCGGATGGTTACCTTTCATGGATCAATAGTGCACTTCAAATTGAGGAGACCGCGAATCCGATGCTGGCCGGGATTGACTACGACTTTCGCGTCTTTGACTCCCCAAACAAACTCAGAGAGGAGATTTTCAGCCTTAATAATAGGAACGACAAGTCCCGTATGGTTGCAGGGTATTGTTGGGACTGGAAGGGGAAGAAGCATCCCGATGTAAAGGATGTGACCATTCCTGAACACGGCTTCGAGATGCGTTGGAATCTCGATAAGGATAGCTCACTTTGGATCATCACACCCGGCAGCGTGTCGGAGATAGGTTGCATACATACCTGTCAGGGCCTTGAGCTTGACTATGTAGGTGTGATTGTTGGTGAGGATCTGGTAATTCGAAACGGTAAGGTTGTAACCGATGCACTTAAACGGTCGAGGCAAGACAGCTCAGTTCATGGCTACAAGTCGATGTTCAAAAAGGACCCAGATACCGCCAAAGCATTAGCAGATAGAATAATTAAGAACACTTACCGCACCCTGATGACTAGAGGTCAGAAAGGCTGTTTTCTATTCTGTGTAGATGCTGAGGCAAACGAGTATTTCAGGTGTCTTGTCCCCTGAACCAGTACAAGTTTGGAGACTTGGCAGCTACAGATTTACAGCATTTGTTTTCGGAATAAGTAGATACGGGCTTAGCCATTCGATTAAAGCATGAAAGCTTGGTTAACTAGAATTTTTCTGTACCATAACATCTATTATTTCTACTTCGTCTTTCCCTTCTTTCGAAAGTTGTATATGTTTAGGTATTGCTTTATCAATCATTGGACCATCGGTTGCCTATGCCAGAAACCAGCATCCCAAGTCTCAAGATCCAGTACATACCCGGGGGATTGAAAGGCGACTTCCATGCCCAATAATGAATTGGACACTGCACTTCCCACCCTTGTTGAAAGGAGTACGAGCATATGACTCTATAAAATGGGTGACTTACGTAGGTGACAAGTTTATAAATAAGCAGGAGTGGTAACCGGTTTGTTTTTTCAATCTTCCAGGAATTCGTTCAGGCGTGATTGCCTGAAGAGGGTGCGTTCATGCATGAAGGCTGCTGAAAGATGCGGCTTGGATGATCTAATGGACATCAAGGTGCGCTACAAGCTCAGCGACAGGTTCAACGCAACAGCATGGTTCATGATGACGAAGTATAATGTGCTGGTTCCGTCAGTATCTGCTGAACATCCCATGTACGTGGCTGTTTGGTACGACTATTTCGAGGAGCTACGGGAATTGTTGGAGTCCGACAGTCTGGATGAAGCGCGCGAGCTGGGACTTCGGTATAACCCGAGAGTGAGGCACTACAAATAATGGGAAGCACGTACACAGTCCCCTCGGCATACGTAACCGGATATGAACAGGCCCGTGAGCAGGACCCGGATACTGCAGACAAATACATCAGGCATACGACCATAGGTGATGCTGAGCTGGACCCGGTGATGGATGAACTCGCATCGATGCCCATTCAGGATCTTCACCGTTTTATCGGAGCCGGAATCGAGCAGGAAAAGGAAGCATTCCGCGGTGCACCGGAAGCTTTGCGCAATTTCTTTGACACCGTCAACTCTCCTCCACCCTGGGTTGAATTCGAAGCTTTTGAACCCGCCGTACGAGCCTTTTACATACACGTCACCAACATGCTCGTGGCATTCGTTACGGGGACCCTTATAGAGGGGTTTACCACCCTTATTGCAAAATCGTTCAATATCACGGGGCGGGTGGTGTACGGCCCGGGCGACAGGCGTCTCAGGCAGAACAATCGCCATCTCATGGAAATATTTTTCCCCGGTGGAATGCTGAGAGACGGGGATGGATGGAAGACCACCATGCGTGTGCGCATCGTTCATGCCCGGGTAAGGCAGTTAATGAAGGACTGCAAGGACTGGGACACGGAAGCCTGGGGTACGCCGCTCAGTGCGGCCCACATTGGATTTGCAAGCGTCGTGTTTTCGATGCGCCTGCTGCAGCACTCAATGAAAGTAGGTTCCAATTTTACTGCGGAAGAGAAGGAAAGCGTAATGAGGCTATGGCGCTATGTTGCCTGGCTCATGGGAGTGCCGGAAACCATTCTCTTCACGGACCACGATGATGCGCAGCAATTGTTCAGGACCGGCTTCACGTGCGAGCCTCCTCCAAGTCTTGATTCAGTGATCATGGCCAATTCGCTTATCAATGCCATTCCTGTGGTCGCAGGGATAGAAAACCAAAAAGAGCAAATTGTCGTGAAGAATCTGGCTTATGGAATTTCACGTGTCCTCATCGGGAACCAGCTGGCCGGTCAGCTGCAATTTCCAAGGAAGAGCAAACTGAATACTTTTGTCAAGTGGAGGACCCTGCAAGCCATTGACCGCATGAGAAAACAAAAAGGCTCAGTCAGGTCTGAGAACTTTGTCCAGCTTCTGAAAATTGCGCAATACGATGAACTTAGGACCAGTTACAAGCTGCCGGACCATGTGTATTCATCCAAATCCATCGACTGGTGAATGAATTCCGGTATCCTGTGTAAAGGGGTCTTCTCCCTGTAACCTGATCCGGGCAAAGTGCAAAAAATGCGGCACTAACGCACCCGTCTCAGCCCGGTTTTCGTGAAATCGTTCTCGTCCAGGTCGGTCTGAAACCGGTAGTCCTCCCAGGTCATCACGGTACTTTTGCCCGTCAGGTGGTTGACCATCGTCATGAGACCTGCGCGCCAGTACCGGTCCAGGTACAGCTGGTAGTCCTCCAGCGTGAGCGTCTTGCTGTGCGCATTCTTGCGGTCGAAGTAATGCACTTTCCAGACGCGGAGCTTGTCCTTGTCCTGCCAGACCACCTGGCGCGTGTAGCCCGAGTCTTCGTCCACCGGGAAGTGTTCGACGACGGTACAGGTCGCATCGCCGCAGGGCTCGTCGCGCAGGTACCGGTAAGTGAATTTCTCCACTTCCTGGTCCGTCATGTCCTCGTACGAGAACTCGCTGCCCATGAAGGAGCCTGACCGGTTGGAAGAGCTGATGCGCTTGACCCGCTTCAGGGCGGGCAGGTAAAGCCACTGGTCGTCCGGGCCTTCCTTGTGCGCGTGGATCAGCAATGCCGTCCCCTTGACGTCGCGCGGGTTGTCGAACACGAACAGGCTCTTGTTCCCGTCATCCGGGACCTCGAGGACGTTTACCCTGAGGATGCGCCGGCTTTCCTGTCCATGCTTGTTGCGCAGCACCATGGTCTGTTGCGCAGTAAAGTTGCCAAACCCCTCGTCCTGCAAATCGGTCTTGCGTGCAATCTCAAGCCCGATTTCCTCGGGCGTTTTCGAATGCACAGGGGACAGGAAGGCCGAGATCGATACGCACAGCACGATCAGCAGGGATGTGGAGGATGTTTTCCGGTAAATGAGGTTGTTCACGAGTTTTTTCTCCGGTCCGTAGCAATCAACAGGGTGGGGAGCAGCAGGAAATCCGCTGCAAGCGCAAAGGTGATGGTAATCGCAACCAAAAGGCCCAGTGCCCAGCTGATTTCAAATCCTGACAGGGCGAATACCAGGAAGCCTGCCGACAGGACTGCGGTCGTGGTGGCCAGCGCCCTGCCCACGGTCTGAAATGCGGCCCGCACTGCCTCCGTGGCCTGCAGCCCCTCCTGTCTGGATTTCACATATTTGCTCAGGAAGTGAATCGTGTCATCGACGATGATGCCGAAGGCGACCGCCACGACGACCGAGGAAGCCAGGCCCACGTGACCGACCAGGTGGCCCCACATGCCGAAGCTCATCGCCGCCGGGACGAAATTGGGCACCAGGCTCACGGCTCCCAGGTACAGGCTCCTGAAGACCACGATCAGGATCAGGGAAATGAGGGCCATGGCGATGACCGTTCCGCGCAGCATGCTGCGGATATTGCGCTCCGTCACGTGTGCGAAGGCCACGCTGATGCCCGATGCTTCCGTTGCAAGGTCCGGCTGGTGGGTCTGCAGCCAGGCCTGCGCCCTTTGGTCCAGCCCCCGCAGTTCCTGGGTCGAGATGCTGCGCACCACGACCGTCATCCGGGTGGCGGACTTTGCAACGTCCATGCGGTCATTGAGGTCGAGGCCCACCGGGAGCGAAAGCTCGTACAGCAGCAGGTACTGGGCAGCCAGCTCAGGATCTTCCGGCAGCCTGTAATACCCGGGGTCATCGCCATGCATGTTTTTGTTCAGGCGCTTCATGATATCCGGGAAGGCCCGGACATGGAAAACTTCCGGCTGTTCCCGGTACCAGTTGGCGAAGGTCTCGACTTTCTGCAGGTAGCCCGGGTCGGTAATCCCTCCTTCCCGGCCCGCATCCAGCGAATATTCAAGCAGGTCCAGCCCGGTCAGGTTCTGCATGACGTAATCCGTGTCACGCCGGAATTCATAGCGGTCGTCGAAATACCGTGTCCAGTTGTCGGTGAGTTCGTTGCGGGGAATTCCGGCAACGAGCAAGGCGGCTACCAGCACGAAACACCACAGCAGGAGAGTGCGCCGTGCAATGACAAAGTCGGCCAGGAGGGCAAAGAAATCCCTCTTGCTGGTGCGGGCGGTCGATGCGCGCAATGGCAGGATGGAGAGCAGTGCCGGCAGGAGTGTCATGGAATAAATGAAGGCGCAGAACACCCCGAAGGCCACGAAATTGCCCAGGATATGGAACGGCGGTGAATCCGATGCGTTCAGGCTCAAAAACCCGATCATGGTCGTGAGTGAAGTCAGGAACACGGGGCTGAAGTTGACGCGTATCGATTCGGCAATGGCTGCATTCCTTTCCAGGCCGCGTCTCATGCCCTGCTGCACGGTGGTCACGATATGCACGCAGTGCGCGACCGTGATCGTCATGATGATGATGGGCACGCCGGCGTTCGTGGGGCTGAATGTCGTACTGAGCCAGCCGGCAAGTCCCATGGTGGTGTTCACGACAAACAGGATCATGGCAACGATGGTCAGCGTGCCCAGAAGCGAGCGCAGGAGGACTATCGTCACGGCGACGATGACCAGGAACACGAACGGTGTGAGCGAGCGCAGGTCATTTTTCGTGGCATCGGAGAAGGCACGGTGCATGACGACGCTGCCCGTTAGGTGATAGCTGAGCTGCGGGTGGCTTGCGCGGGCCTGCTGCAGCATGTCCTGGAGATAATCGGTGATTTCGGCCACGGCCTGGTCCATGTTATCCGGGAGAATGAACTTGATGGCCACACCGCCCACGCGCCCGTCGTGGGAGACCAGGCGCCCGGCGATGGCGGGCGCACCCAGTGCAATCTTCTCGACCCGCTCCAGCCCTGCATCCCCCAGCGATGATGCGCCTTTCACCAGCGGGGCCACGACCAGGTCGTCTCCTGATGCCTCGCTGTGGGAATAGTTGGTCAGTGAGTCGACCCGGTTGGAATAGGGGGTCTGCCACGCCGCATCGGTCAACGCCTCGATAGCGCCCAGCGTTTCACGCGTGAACACGGTGCCGTCTTGCGGCGTGACCGCGATCAGCGCCAGTTCGGAAGTGGAATAGGTGTTTTCCAGTGCATCGAGGGCCGCCAGTTTCGGGTCCTCCTCACTGAAGAGGGTCCTGTAATCGTTCGAAACCGTGACAAACCGGGCCCCGCTCGTGACGGCCAGCATGATGAGCGTGGCGAGTATTGCGACGAGCCAGCGCCGCGAGAGAACAAGTTCAATGTAACGTTCCACTCGCACTCGAGTTATCTCTTATCCCATGGTAACCCTGAATCACACCGGAACCTCTGCCGGTCCGGGCGTAGGGGGCCAATGCGGCACCCCGACACGCTGGCCGGACAGGAGGAATCCGTGCGGTTGCACGAGTATACCTTTACTTGGAATTGATTTCCGGTGAAAACTCAAGATCAGGGGGTCCATCGCCTGTCCCGGCAGCTTGCAGCGACCTGTTCGGTACGACCGGGTTGCTCTGGCGAACGCCATCCTGTGATCCATTTAACCGGAGAAAGCGATATCATACGGCCTGAAGCATCGAACCGGATTGGGTCATCGATATTCAGAGGGCAGTCCGGACGTATCCGTACAAGAATTTTTAGCTGGCTGGAGAAAGCAAATGAATCCCGTAGACGCTCAAGCGATCAACGTAACCATCTATGTCGGGGACAGGCAAATCAGAACACTATCCTATTATTCCGGCGGAGAATGGAACAAGGATTCGCAGCTGGACAGTACCCTTACTGAGTTTATTGCCTACCTCAAGTATCAGCTGAAAGATTCGCTGCCGAACCGGGAGCTTGCGCATGAGGTCATCGAAAGAAACGAATATGATGCCTTGGAGGAGCCTGCTGCCGACGTACTGTATATCGTCAGGGAAGGTGAATGAGTGGCCATTGCACTGGCCCTGGGTACTTGTTTGCCTGGCAGACGGGCATGACTCCCCGATCTGCAAGGAAAGATCGGATGTTCATTGCGACAAAGGGACTTGTTGGGATCCATAACCCACTCCGTTGCACTCCAGCAATACATTCGCACACGCTGGTCGGCTTGGGTGCACAGCGTCCTGATCTCCTGCTTCCTTTCATCCGGGTGATGCACCGTCCGGCCCGATAAACCTGGGGCAAGACCGTCAATGGTCCGGTAATTCATGAAACAGTCATGAGATCAGCCGCATTGATAACAGCATGTTCATGCGACTTTTGCTAGAGTATGGAATCATCATTATTACATTTGACAGGGTGCGGAAGAGGGCTGCAGCAACCGGCCCGTATAAAAAGAATCCCGGACAAAAATACAGCCCTGGACTAAAGCAGATTGCAAAATTATGGGATTCTTACATAATATACTTGACTATAAAAAAACATAGCGTTGGTCTCTAGAGGATTTACGCATGGGTGGGAGGGCCTGATGTGAATACCAAACGAACCCCTTTCATTGTGTCCTGTGCCGGCACGGCCCTTCTTGCGACATTTTTGTCCATGCCGGGAGGCACGCAGGCTGAGGAGGATACAGAGCACACCATCGAGCTGCCCGAAATCAGCGTGGTTGGCTCAAGACGACCGTTTCGCACCGAAATGGACACGCCCTCGGCAGTGGACATCATCAGTTCGGAGGATTTCAACAACCAGGGAACGACCCAGGTACCCGAGTTGATGCGCAAGCTGGTGCCATCCTACAACGTAAACACCCAGCCGATCAGCGATGCGGCGACCTTCATCCGTCCTGCCAACCTGCGCGGCCTGGCGTCTGACCAGACGCTGGTCCTTGTGAACGGCAAGCGGCGCCACCGTGCGGCAGTCATCTCCTGGCTGGGTAACGGTGTTTCGGAAGGTGCCCAGGGGCCGGACATCAGTATTATTCCCGCGATCGGCCTGAAACGGGTCGAGGTACTGCGTGATACGGCCTCGGCACAGTATGGCTCCGATGCCATCGCCGGCGTGATCAACTTCGTGCTCAAGGATCGTCCGGAAGGAGGAATGGTCGAGGCGCAGTGGGGCCAGACCTACAGCGGGGATGGAGATGAATACCGGATTGCCGGCAATTTGGGCATCCCCCTTGGCGCGAAGGGCTTCGCCAATATCAGTGCCCAGTGGCACGAGATGTGGCCCACGGTGCGCAGCGTACAGCGTAATGATGCACAGGGGCTCATCGATCACGGCAATGCTGCCGTGCGCCAGCCTTACGCCCAGGTCTGGGGGCAGCCCGACGTGGATGATGACTACACGGTGTTCCTGAACTCCGAGGTGGGCGTCGGTGAACAGTCTGAACTTTACGCCTTTGGCAACGCCTCGGAGCGCGAAACCGAGGGCGGGTTCTTCTTCCGCAATCCGAATACCCGTTCCGGCGTGTTCATTGCGAAGGATGACCAGGGAAACTATCGGCTTCCCTTGGCCCAGGGCTGTCCGGGGTATGATGACCCGGCAGGGCGCATCCGCGTGACGGATAACAATGAGCTGTTTGACTGGACGGCCTATCCGGGGTGTTTCTTCAATGAACGTTTCCCGGGTGGATTCACGCCCAAGTTCAGCGCCGAAGTCAGCGATGCTTCGGGCGTGGTAGGCCTTCGCGGTGAGCTGGGCTCGGGCCTGACTTATGATGCCAGCTACTCGATCGGTGAAAGCGAGGCCGACTTCACCATTCGCAACACGATTAACGCGAGCCTTGGCCTGACCACACCCACCCGGTTCAGTCTCGGCAAGTACACGCAGACCGAGCAGACTTTGAGCCTTGACATGACCCGACCGGTCGAGATGGCTTCCCTTGCATCCCCCCTGTATACAGCCTTCGGGGTGGAATGGCGTGAAGAGGAGTTCGAAGTCGGGGCGGGAGAAGAGGCTTCGTGGGTCGACGGGCAGATACCGGGTTCCGGTGTCGGGGCCAACGGTTTCTCGGGCTTCTCACCGGTCGCCGCGGCGGGCAAGTGGGACCGTTCCAACGTTGCCGCGTACGTGGAGTTCGAGGCGGATGTCACCGATGCGCTTACCCTGGCCGTAATGGGCCGTATCGAGGACCACGAGGATTACGACACCACCGAGGATTTCAAGCTCGGTGCCATTTTCAGGGCCACGGACACGGTCAGCCTTCGAGGCTCGGTCAGCACCGGTTTTCGCGTACCGACAGTAGGCCAGGAGAATGTCGCAAATGTCACGACAGCGTTTATCCTGGATTCGCAGGGCAGAAACCAGTTGACGCAGCGGGGCACGATTCCCTCGAAGTGCCCGGAAGCTGCGGCGGTCGGGGCAGAAAGGCTTGATGCCGAGGAATCCGTTACGTACACGGCGGGCCTCGGTCTGGAACTGGGCACGGTCTCGTTTACTGTGGATGCCTACAACATCGAAGTGGATGATCGACTGGGGCTGTCCGCGGACAAGACATTGAGCGCTGCACAGAAAGCGGCGATCGGCAGCAGCGGGTGTTTTCCTGCCACCGACGTGAGCAATTTCCGCTACTTCGGCAACGGGTTTGATACGCGCACCCGCGGGATTGACCTGGTTGCGAGTTTTGACGTGACGGACAAGCTGCCACTGCTGCAGGGCGGCAAGACGGAACTTTCATTTGTGGGCAACTACAACGATACCGAGGTGACCAGCCACGACCCGGAGTTCATTGGCGAGCAGCGAATCAAGCAACTGGAGGATGCACTGCCGCAGCTGCGCTTCAACGTGACGCTGCAGCATGACAAGGAACGCTGGAGTGGATTCGCGCGCATCAATTTCTTCGGCAGCTATGAGGAGTTCCACGCAGACAGCGCGGATTTCTTCATCGAGCCGGATCAGGAGTATACCCTGGACGCCGAGGTGAGTTTCCGTCCGGCGGACGGGTTCGAACTCAGTGTCGGGGCGGAGAATATCTTCGACAACTTCCCGGACAGGAACGAGTTTGCCGGTGTGCTCGGTTCAAAGTATCCGGAATCCTCTCCGATGGGATTCTCGGGCGGCTTTTACTATGCCCGGGCGCGCTACCACTGGTAGCGGCGTCCCGGACGTGGTCTCTGACGGGCCCGTTACAGTGGTTTAGTTGATCGGAATCATCGAGTACCCTTTTGCCTGGTACCCGATCAGGGATACGAAAGTATTGCCGACAGGCTTGACTTCAGGCATGACCTCGGCGTTGTCGATTCCCTGCATGCGTGCGGAAATCGAGCAAGATTCCATCCTGATGCCCGGCAGTCGGCTCAACTGCTGAATCTGCGCCAGGACTGCTTCGTGGTCCTCTTCCTGGTCAAGCGGCAAGTCCAGCGCCTGATTTGAAATCAGTTTCATTACGGGACCATGGTATAAAAAGACCATGTCCGGGGTTACGTTCTGCCTGGCCAGGTCTTCGTAGGTTTCCTCGATGACCTTCAGGAGAAGTGAAAGTTTGGTTGGATTTCCCACTGTCACGTCCCATACCACCTTGCCCTGGTCTATTCCTTCGAGCGAATCCGAATCGCTGGGTTTTTCCGCATGGACTCCACTCCCGATCAGCAGCAGCAACACAATGCCTGCAACCAGCAGACCATAGCTGTTTTTAGTGATATTCATGTTCCGAAGCCTCTTACCGATGAATTAAGAAAATTAAGTACCTGGCCGGTTCGAAAGCGCTGCATCAGGACGCTGCCTGCGAGCCTTCAAAGTGCCCGAGGCCGTCATTCAAATGCCAGATCCTGCCCATCGTACACTTCCGCCTGACTGGGACAAGGAAAATCTGCCAGCCAGTCCGGGAGCACGAACATGCCCTGCTTCGTTCTGGTGGGGAGGTTACGGGATGCGGGACTTGTCCCTGCCCGGCTCGCCGTCGGTCGTCAGCCAACCGATGGAATGACTCCAATAATCAACAGCAGGATAAATACTGCTATCGCGATCCCTTCGAGTGCCAGTATTCCCATGGGTGCATCCATAATTCTTCTCCTCTATCTCTAAGTATCGACTGTGGCAGCCCTTTCGCAAGGTATGAAAAGGCGAGCTTGCCCGGAAAATGACGGTCGGTGTCTTTCCCGTCCGGCCTTGAAATTATACCGCCTGTTGACAAATCATGACAAATTGACAGGCGCGCAAGCATTCGGCCTGAATGCTCTAACCGGGCGGGATTGCGGTCAATATCGTGCAGGACTGGTGCGGGGAGGGTAACGGAAAGGTCAGCCGTTCTGCCGGTGCTGGCGCCTGGAATTTGCGGGAAGCAGCGGCCTGGTGGCAGATCACCATGGGATTGCCGGCAAAAATTGTTTCCATACTTTCCAAATTCACGTTAAAATGCCTAGTTTGGCAATTGCAAGGTACTGAGTGAAGGCCAGTAGCTCAATTGGCAGAGCGGCGGTCTCCAAAACCGCAGGTTGGGGGTTCGATTCCCTCCTGGCCTGCCAGTGTGAGTGAAATCATGGGCTACGTCTGCGGGCAGAGAATTTGAAACCAGGATATGGCGGGAAAAGCTGACGCCACGACAAGTGGCATGGATGCTGTCAAGTTTGCGGTGTCCATCGGGATACTGGGTGCGAGTGTACTGGCATTCTATGTGTTCGCCGACCAGCCGCTGCTGTATCGTGTGCTGGGCCTGGTGGGTGCAGTGGTGGTGGCCGCGCTCATCTCCCTGACGACGGCGCGTGGCCGCACGTTTTCCGGCTTCATGCAGGATGCGCGCACGGAAGTGCGCAAGATGGTCTGGCCCACACGCATCGAGACCCTGCAGACGACCGTGGTGGTGATTGTGGTAGTGATCATTCTGGCATTGTTTTTGTGGTTGGTCGATCGCGGTTTGTCGACGCTGATCCAGTTTGTCATTTAACGAGAAATTTCATATGTCGATGCGGTGGTATGTAGTGCACGCGTATTCCGGGTTCGAGCACCAGGTCAAGCGTTCCCTGGCGGAAAGGATCGAACGATTCGGCATGCAGGATAAGTTCGGGGAAATCCTGGTGCCGGTGGAAGAAGTCGTCGAGATGCGCGAGGGCCAGAAACGCCGCAGCGAGCGGAAGTTCTTTCCGGGATACGTGCTGATGAAGATGGAGATGGATGACGATACCTGGCACCTGGTCAAGGATTGCCCGAAGGTGCTCGGGTTCATCGGCGGCTCCACGGAAAAACCGGCACCCATTACCGAAAAGGAAGCGGAAAACATCAAGGCACGCATGCAGGAAGGCGTCGACCAGCCGAAGCCCAAGGTACTGTTTGAACCGGGTGAGGTGGTGCGTGTGACGGACGGCCCCTTCAACGACTTCAACGGTGTCGTGGAAGAGGTGAATTACGAAAAGAGCCGCATGCTGGTCGCGGTACAGATTTTTGGACGTTCCACGCCGGTGGAACTCGGGTTCGGCCAGGTGGAAAAGGGCTGAGAACGCATGCCGGACGAGGCCGCGGAGTAACAGAGAATGGCAAAGAAGATCAGTACGTACGTGAAGCTGCAGGTACCTGCCGGGGATGCGAACCCGAGTCCGCCGGTCGGCCCGGCACTGGGCCAGCACGGTGTGAACATCATGGACTTCTGCAAGGAGTTCAATGCCAAGACGCAGGGCATGGAAAAGGGGTTGCCTGTGCCGGTCGTGATCGAGGTGTACACGGACCGCAGTTTCAGTTTTGTCATGAAGACCCCTCCGGCTTCGGTCCTGCTCAAGAAGGCGGCGAAGCTTGAAAAGGGAAGCGGCCATCCGAACACCCAGAAAGTCGGCAAGGTCAATCGTGCCCAGCTCGAAGAGATCGCAAAAATGAAAATGCCTGACATTACTGCCGCCGACATGGATGCGGCAGTGCGTACCATTGCAGGCAGTGCCCGAAGCATGGGACTGGAAGTCGAGGGAACCTAGGGGTATGGCAAGGCCTGGCAAAAAAATTCGTGAGGCGCGTGACAAGGTGCCCGCAGGCAAGCTGCATGCGCCCGGCGAGGCCTTGCAGCTTGTCAAGGACTGCGCTGCGGCCGGTTTCAAGGAGTCGGTGGACGTGTGCGTGAAACTGGGTGTCGATACAAGAAAGTCGGACCAGGTGGTGCGTGGTTCAACGCTGCTGCCTCATGGCACGGGAAAAACCGTGCGGGTGGCCGTCTTCGCAGAGGGGCAGCAGGCCGAGGAGGCCAAGGCGGCAGGGGCCGATCTGGTAGGTCTGTCTGACCTGGCCGACCAGGTCAAGGCTGGACAGATCGAGTTCGACCTGGCGATCGCAACCCCGGATGCCATGCGAACGGTGGGGCAGCTGGGCCAGATACTCGGCCCGCGGGGACTGATGCCCAATCCCAAGATGGGAACGGTCACGGCCAATGTCGCCGGCGCCGTGGAAAATGCCAAGGCCGGTCAGGTGCGGTACAAGACGGACAAGGGCGGGCTCATTCACTGCCCGATAGGCAATGTCAGCTTCGGGGCGAACGAGCTCGAGGAAAATCTCAAGACCCTGGTGGCGGACCTCGTGAAGGCGAAGCCGGCGTCTGCCAAGGGCATCTTTATCAAGAAAGTGACGGTCTCCTCTACCATGGGTACAGGGGTACAGGTCGATCAGACGGTGCTGGTGTAGGCCCGTTTCAGGTTCAAAGGACTCTACTGTGGCGTTACGAATCGAGGATAAGAAGGCAGTCGTGTCGGAAGTCGCGCAGGTCGCGGCGGGCGCCTATTCTGCCATTGCCGCTGAATACCGCGGAATGCCCGTGGTGGACGTCACGGGACTTCGTGCCCGGGCGCGCGAGCAGGGAGTTTATGTGCGGGTCGTGAAGAACACGCTGGCCAGGCGGGCCCTGGAGGGCACTTCCTACGAATGCATGAGCCAGGGCCTGGTCGGCCCCCTCATGCTGTTTTTCTCACAGGAGGACCCCGGCTCGGCGGCACGCCTGGTCAAGGAATTTACCGAGGACAACGAACTGCTCGAGATCAAGATGGTCGCGGTGGACGGGCAGCTTTTCGGGGTTTCGGAACTGGAGAAGCTCTCCAGCCTGCCCAACAAGGAGCAGGCGATAGGCATGCTGATGGCCGCCATGAAGGCGCCGATCGAGAAACTTGTGCGCACCCTGGCTGCGCCGCATACAACCCTGCTCAGGACGGTCGCCGCGGTGCGTGACCGCAAGCAGGCTGGGGGATGACAGGAATCGTGCCGGTCCGGCTCTGCCCCGGGGCAGGGACAGACTGGATTACGTCGAGTTTTGGTGGTGATTTTTAGGAGATACAAATGGCTGTAACGAAAGAAGACATTCTCGAGACGATCTCGGAAATGAGTGTAATGGAAGTGGTCGACCTGATCTCGGACATGGAAAAGAAATTCGGGGTGTCCGCAGCACAGGTTGCCGTGGCCGCTCCGGCCTCGGATGCCGGGGGCGAGGCCGAGGCTGAAAAGGACGAGCTTGATGTGGTCATGAGCAGTTTCGGAGACAACAAGATCGCCGTCATCAAGGTGGTTCGCACGATCACCGGACTGGGGCTGAAGGAAGCCAAGGACATGGTGGAGGGCGTCCCTTCGACGATCAAGGAGGCCGTCGCCAAGGACGGGGCAGAAGAAATCAAGAAGCAGTTGGAAGAAGCAGGCGCAACCGTAGAGCTCAAGTAATCGTTGCTCGATTCAACCCTGACACCTTACAGCCAGCGTTCGTGCGAACGCTGCCGGGCCTTCATTGTAATTGCATTTTGATTGCGGAGTGACCTCAATGGCATACAGCTACACCAGTAAGAAACGGATTCGAAAGGACTTTGGCAAGCGGCCTGAAATCCTGTCCGTCCCGTCCATGTTGCAAATCCAGCTGGCTTCCTACAGGCGGTTCCTGCAGGATGACAGGCAGGATGGCGAGCGTGAAGACATCGGCCTGCACGGCGTGTTCAAGTCCGTGTTCCCGATCATCAGCTATTCCGGAAACGTGGCCCTCGAATATGTCAGTTACCGCCTGGAGCAGCCTCCGTTTGAAGTAAAGGAATGCCAGTTAAGGAGCCTGACCTACCATGCCCCCCTGAAAGTCCTGCTGCGCCTTGTCATCTATGACAAGGAAGCGCCGGCGGGTGTCAAGAAAGTCAAGGATGTGAAAGAGCAGGAAGTCTACATGGGCGAGCTGCCGCTCATGACCGATACCGGGGCGTTTGTCATCAATGGCACGGAACGGGTCATTGTGTCGCAGCTGCACCGCTCTCCCGGTGTCTTTTTCGACCACGACAAGGGCAAGACGCATTCGTCCGGCAAGCTCCTGCACTCGGCCAGGGTGATTCCTTACCGCGGGTCCTGGCTGGATTTCGAGTTCGATCACAAGGACTGCCTGTTCGTGCGCATCGACCGGCGCAGGAAGCTGCCCGCGACCGTTCTGCTGCGCGCACTGGGATTCAGTGCCGAGGAAATTCTGGAGATCTTTTTCGAGACCAACACCGTGAACATCAGCGACACGGGCTTTATCCTGAACCTGATTCCCGAGCGGCTGCGCGGGGAAATTTCACCGTTCGAGATCAAGGCCGGCAGAAAGATGATTGTCGAGGCCGGCCGGCGCATCACGGTGCGCCATGTGCGGCAGATGGAGGAAGCCGGGATCAAGAAGCTGGACGTCCCGATCGAGTACCTGTTTGGCAAGATCCTCGCCAAGGATCTCGTCGACACCGATACGGGCGAAGTGGTCTGCAACGCGAATGACGAGCTGAGCGAGGAAAATATCGAGAGGATACTGGAATCTTCCGTGGACAAGCTGGAGCTGCTGTACACGAATGACATCGACCGGCGTCCCTACATCACCTCGACCCTTGCAATCGATACGACCTCCAACGAACTGGAAGCGCAGGTCGAGATCTACCGCATGATGCGCCCGGGCGAGCCGCCCACGAAGGATGCCGCGCAGAACCTGTTCCAGAACCTGTTTTTCGTGCCGGAACGGTACGACCTGTCACCCGTGGGACGGATGAAGTTCAACCGGCGCGTGGGCCGGGAAGAAACCTCCGGTTCGGGCACGCTCAGCAAGGAGGATATCCTGGACGTGATGCGCACGCTCATTGATATCCCGAACGGCAAGGGCATGGTGGATGATATCGACCACCTGGGGAACCGCCGTGTGCGCTGCGTGGGCGAGATGGTCGAAAACGCCTTCCGGGTAGGCCTGGTGCGCGTGGAGCGCGCGGTCAAGGAGCGCCTGACCCTGGCGGAGTCCGAGGGGTTGATGCCGCAGGAAATGATCAACGCGAAACCCGTGGCGGCTGCGATCAAGGAATTCTTCGGTTCCAGCCAGCTTTCCCAGTTCATGGACCAGAACAATCCGCTTTCGGAGATCACGCACAAGCGCAGGATCTCGGCACTGGGACCGGGCGGGCTGACTCGCGAGCGCGCGGGATTCGAGGTTCGGGACGTGCACCCGACCCATTACGGGCGCGTATGCCCGATCGAAACCCCTGAGGGCCCGAATATCGGGCTGATCAACTCGCTGGCAATCTTTGCCCGCACCAACGAATACGGTTTCCTGGAAACCCCTTACAGGAAAGTCATCAATGGAGTGGTGGCCGAGGAGATCGAATACCTTTCCGCGATCGAGGAAAGCCAGTTTACGATCGCCCAGGCCAACGCCCGGCTGGATGAAAAGGGCCGCTTCCTGGACAGCCTGGTGTCGGTCCGTCACCGCAACGAGTTCTCCCTGGTCCCGTCCGAGGAGGTCGAGTACATGGACGTGTCGCCCAAGCAGATTGTCTCCGTGGCGGCTTCGCTCATTCCCTTCCTGGAACATGATGACGCCAACCGCGCGCTGATGGGCTCGAACATGCAAAGGCAGGCCGTGCCGACGCTCATTTCCGAGAAACCGCTGGTCGGCACGGGAATCGAGCGGGTCGTGGCGATTGATTCGGGTGCCGCGCTGGTCTCCAGGCGCAGCGGTGTCGTGGACACCGTGGATGCCGGGCGGATCGTGGTACGGGTGAATGACGACGAAACCGAGCCGGGCGAGCCGGGGGTGGACATCTACAACCTCACCAAGTACACGCGGTCCAACCAGAACACCTGTATCAACCAGAAGCCGCTGGTGCGTCCGGGAGACGTGATCGCCAGCAGCGATGTGCTGGCAGACGGGCCTTCCACGGACCTCGGCGAGCTGGCGCTGGGCCAGAACGTGCTGGTCGCGTTCATGCCGTGGAACGGGTACAACTTCGAGGACTCGGTCCTGATTTCTGAACGTGTCGTGGAAGAGGACCGCTTTACCACCATTCATATCGAGGAACTCAGCTGTTTCGCCCGGGACACCAAGCTGGGTGCCGAGGAGATCACGGCCGACATTCCCAACGTCAGCGAGGGCCTGCTGGCCAAGCTGGATGATTCCGGGGTCGTGTATGTGGGCGCGGAGGTCAAGCCTGGCGACATCCTGGTCGGCAAGGTAACGCCCAAGGGCGAGACGCAGCTCACGCCCGAGGAGAAATTGCTGCGTGCCATATTCGGGGAGAAGGCCTCTGACGTGAAGGATACCTCGCTGAGGGTGCCGTCCGGGATGGAGGGCACGGTGATCGATGTGCGGGTGTTCACGCGCGACGGCGTCGAAAAGGACGACCGTGCCAAGCAGATCGAGAAGTCGGAAATCGATCAGGTACGCAAGGACCTGGCGGACCAGCTGCGGATCTATGAAGACGACATCTACAGCCGCGTGGAACGCCTGATTACCGGCCAGGTCGCAGCAGGCGGCCCGGGCTCGCTGAAGTCGGGGTCCAAGATCAGCAAGTCGTACCTGGAAGGCGTGGACCGTGCGCGGTGGTTTGAAATCCGGGTGCGGGCCGAGGAAGTGCAGGCGCAGCTGGAGCGGCTCGCCAGCCAGCTGAAGGCGCAGGAGGAATCCTTCAGGCAAAGGGAACAGGAGAAGAGCGAGAAGATCACTGCGGGCGATGATCTTTCCCCCGGCGTGCTGAAGATGGTCAAGGTGTACCTGGCCGTCAAGCGGCGCATGCAGCCGGGTGACAAGGTGGCTGGGCGCCATGGAAACAAGGGCGTGGTGTCGATGATCGTACCGGTCGAGGACATGCCGTACATGGAAGACGGGACACCCATCGATATCGTGCTGAATCCCCTGGGCGTGCCCTCGCGAATGAATGTGGGCCAGGTGCTGGAAGCTCACCTGGGCTGGGCAGCCAAGGGCCTGGGATTGAAGATTGGCCAGACGATAAACAAATCAAAGAATAATAAAGAGTTACGGAATATTCTGAATAATATTTATAATAAGGACAAAGGGATTCCTGTCGAGCTGGACGAATTCAGTGACGAGGAAATCATGGCGCTTTCGGAGAACCTGCGCCAGGGGGTGCCTGTGGCCACCCCCGTGTTTGACGGTGCCCAGGAATTCGAGATCAAGCGCATGCTGGACCTGGCCGGCCTTCCCGAGGATGGGCAGTCCTATCTCTGGGACGGGCGCACGGGCGAGAAGTTCGACCGCAAGATTACGGTCGGCTACATGTACATGATGAAGCTCAACCATCTCGTGGACGACAAGATGCACGCGCGCTCGACGGGGCCCTACAGCCTGGTGACTCAGCAGCCGCTGGGAGGCAAGGCGCAGTTTGGGGGCCAGCGTTTCGGCGAGATGGAGGTCTGGGCGCTGGAAGCCTACGGCGCATCGTACACCCTCCAGGAAATGCTGACGGTCAAGTCGGATGATGTCATGGGGCGAAACAAGATGTACAAGAACATCGTGGACAGCAATCACCGGATCGATGCCAGCATGCCGGAGTCCTTCAACGTGCTGATGAAGGAGATTCGTTCCCTGGGCCTGAACATCGACTTCGAGCAGGAGGCCTGAGCCGGGCTGAACGGTTATCAGCCATGAGTTTAATGCTGCATTAGCGGCGAGAGCAGATAGCAGACAAGCGGTATGAGGAAATCATGAAAGACTTAGTGAGTTTGTTGAAGAGTTCGGGCGAGGTGGAGGATTTTGACGCGATACGGATCGGTCTGGCATCCCCGGACATGATCCGTTCTTGGTCGTATGGCGAGGTCAAGAAGCCTGAAACCATCAATTACCGTACGTTCAAGCCGGAACGGGAAGGCCTGTTCTGCGCGAAGATCTTCGGCCCGAACAAGGATTACGAGTGCCTGTGCGGCAAGTACAAGCGCCTCAAGCACCGTGGCGTGGTCTGTGAAAAATGCGGCGTCGAGGTGACCCTGACCAAGGTGCGCCGCGAGCGCATGGGGCACATCGAGCTGGCAAGCCCGGTGGCGCACATATGGTTCCTGAAATCGCTGCCCTCGAGGATCGGACTGCTGCTGGACATGACCCTGCGCGACGTGGAACGCATCCTCTACTTTGAGGCGTTCATCGTCATCGATCCCGGCATGACCGGGCTTGAGCACAAGCAGCTGCTCTCCGATGAAACGTACCTCGAGGCCATCGAGGCGTACGGCGACGAGTTCGACGCGCGTATGGGCGCCGAGGCCATCTACGAGCTGCTGAAGCAGGTGGACCTGGAGCAGGAAGTGGAGGCGTTGCGCGAGGAGATCCGGGAAACGCGGTCCGAGGCAAAGCTGAAACGGTTTTCCAAGCGCCTACGGCTAGCCGAATATTTCATCGAGTCCGGGAACAAGCCCGAATGGATGGTGTTGACGGTGCTGCCTGTCCTGCCGCCTGACCTTCGCCCCCTTGTCCACCTGGACGGCGGACGGTTTGCCACGTCCGATCTCAATGACCTGTACCGCCGCGTGATCAACCGGAACAACCGCCTGAAGCGGCTGCTCGAACTCAATGCGCCGGACATCATCGTGCGCAACGAGAAACGCATGCTGCAGGAGGCGGTGGATGCCCTGCTGGACAACGGGCGCAGGGGACGGGCCATTACCGGGACCAACCGGCGTGCACTCAAGTCCCTGGCCGACATGATCAAGGGCAAGCAGGGGCGGTTCCGCCAGAACCTGCTGGGCAAGCGCGTGGACTACTCCGGGCGCTCGGTCATCGTGGTCGGGCCGACACTCAAGCTTCACCAGTGCGGGCTGCCGAAAAAGATGGCGCTGGAGCTGTTCAAGCCGTTCATATTCAGCAAGCTCCACATGCGGGGCATCGCACCGACCATCAAGGCCTGCAAGAAAGTGGTGGAAAAGGAGGGCCCGGAAGTCTGGGATATTCTCGAGGAGGTGATCCGTGAGCATCCGGTACTGCTGAACCGCGCCCCGACGCTGCATCGCTTGGGCATCCAGGCATTCGAACCCATCCTGATCGAGGGCAAGGCGATCCAGCTCCACCCGCTGGTATGCACCGCCTTCAATGCCGATTTTGACGGAGACCAGATGGCCGTTCACGTACCGCTTTCGGTCGAGGCGCAGCTGGAAAGCCGTGCCCTGATCATGTCCACGAACAACGTGCTGTCTCCGGCCAACGGCAACCCGATCATCGTTCCGTCGCAGGATATCGTCCTGGGCCTGTACTACCTCACGCGCGAGAAGGTCAACGACCTGGGCTGCGACATGGTTTTCTCCGATGTGGAGGAGGCACAGCGCGCCTTCGAATCCGGGGCCGTAGGGCTGCATGCCAAGGTCAGGATCCGGGTCGACGACGTGGAAGAGGACCCGGACGGAAATGCGCAGAAAGTGCGCCGCCTCATTGAAACTACCGTGGGACGCGCCATTCTCTCCAAGATGTTGCCCGAGGGGCTGCCCTATTCGCTGGTGAACCGTGACATGAACAAGCGCGCCATTTCGTCCCTGATTGACGAATCCTACCGCCGCAGGGGCCTCAAGGACACCGTCATCCTGGCAGACCAGCTGATGTACACCGGCTTCCACTATGCGACGCGTGCCGGGATATCGTTCTGTGCCAATGACATGGTCATTCCGGAAGAGAAGCAGTCCATCCTGGGGGATGCAGAAACGGAAGTCGAGGAAATCGCCTCCCAGTACGCCTCGGGCCTGGTGACCAGGGAAGAGCGGTACAACAAGGTGATCGACATCTGGTCGCATACCAACGAGCAGGTGGCCAAGGCCATGATGGACAGGCTGGGCAATGAAATCGTGAAGGACACGGAGGGCAACGATGTCTCCCAGAAATCGTTCAACTCCATTTACATGATGGCGGATTCCGGCGCCAGGGGTTCCGCCGCCCAGATCCGGCAGCTTGCCGGCATGCGTGGCCTCATGGCCAAGCCGGACGGGTCGATTATCGAGACGCCGATCACGGCGAATTTCCGCGAGGGGCTGAACGTGCTGCAATACTTCATTTCCACGCATGGTGCCCGCAAGGGACTTGCGGATACCGCGTTGAAGACCGCCAACTCGGGCTACCTGACGCGCCGCCTGGTGGATGTCGCCCAGGACCTCGTGGTCACGGAACTGGACTGCAACACCTCGGACGGAATGGTCATGAAGCCTGTGATTGAAGGGGGTGACGTGGTACAGACCCTGCAGACCCGCGTGCTGGGCAGGGTGGTGGCAGAGGATGTCAAGAATGGTGACGAGGTGCTGATTCCGGCCGGGACACTGCTGGATGAGGCATGGTGCAAGCGGTTTGAAGACCTGGGGGTTGACGAGATCAAGGTCCGCACCCCGATCAATTGCGAGACCCGTTACGGGGTTTGCTCCATGTGCTACGGGCGGGACCTCGCGCGCGGACACCTGGTCAACATCGGTGAAGCGGTGGGCGTGATCGCGGCCCAGTCCATCGGTGAGCCGGGCACGCAGCTGACCATGCGCACGTTCCATATCGGCGGGGCAGCAAATCGTGCCGCCTCGACGAGCGGCATCACGGTCAAGTCACCGGGCACCATCCGCATGCACAACGTCAAGCTCGTGCAGCACAGGGACGGGCACAATGTAGCGGTATCCCGCTCGGGCGAGCTCAGTGTTGCCGACGAGCACGGACGCGAGAGGGAACGCTACAGGATCAGTTACGGGGCCTCCATTGCAGTCAATGAGGGGGATGTCGTGGAGGCCGGACAGACGGTTGCCACCTGGGACCCCCATATCCGCCCGATCGTGACCGAAGTGGGGGGCCGCATCCAGCTCGTCGATTTTGCAGACGGCGTGACCGTGAGCATGTTTGCCGACAAGGTTACCGGGCTGAGTTCGTCGATCGTTCTGGATCCCAAGAGCCGTCCCGCGGCAGGCAAGGACCTGCGGCCCGCCGTGAACTTGCTGGATGAAGACGGCGAGCCCCTGAAATTTCCGGGTACTGAAAAACCGGCGCATTACACCTTGCATCCGGGGGCCATCATCGGCCTGTCTGACGGGGACACGGTGGATGTCGGTGACGTGATCGCCCGCATTCCGCAGGAGTCTTCCAAAACGCGCGACATCACGGGTGGACTGCCGCGGGTGGCAGACCTGTTCGAGGCGCGCAAGCCCAAGGAACCGGCCATGCTGGCCGAGCAGACCGGCACGGTAAGCTTCGGAAAGGACACCAAGGGCAAGGAACGGCTGGTGATCACCGATGAGGAAGGAGACTCGAGGGAAGTCCTGATACCCAAGTGGCGGCAGATCAACGTGTTCGAGGGCGAGCATGTTGAAAAGGGCGAGGTCATCGTGGACGGGGAACTGAACCTGCACGACATCCTGCGGTTGCTTGGAGTCAACCAGCTTGCGGGGTACCTGGTGAAGGAAATCCAGGACGTATACCGCCTGCAGGGGGTGGATATCGATGACAAGCACATCGAAGTCATCATCCGGCAGATGCTGCGCAAGGCCGAGATTACTGACCCGGGTGATACGAATTTCCTGCTGGGTGAGCAAGTCGAGAAATCCCGGGTGCTTGAAGTCAATGAGAAGATGGAAGCGGACGAGAAACAACCTGCAGCGTTTGAACCCGTGCTGCTGGGCGTGACCAAGGCTTCGCTGGTTACGGAATCCTTCATCTCCGCGGCGTCTTTCCAGGAGACCACCCGTGTACTGACCGAGGCCTCGGTCAGAGGGTCGAAGGACTCGTTGCGTGGCCTCAAGGAAAATGTGATCGTGGGCCGCCTGATACCGGCCGGTACCGGCCTGGCCTATCACGAGGAGCGCCGAAGCAGCCTGTTCGACGAGGAGGCCGACGGTGAGTCTGAAGGAGACGATGTGCTGGCCGAGGACATGGTGGAAAGCGCGATTACGGAAGAGCTTTCAGCGGCGGACAGGAAATCGGAAACGACCGGCGTCGCCTCGGGCGCCTGACGGTTGAAAGACTGCATGATGCGTTCCCGAAGAGTCACCGTTCACGGACTTCCTGCTTGACAGCACGGCCATGGATTTCTACAATTCCGCCGCTATAGTGCAGGCCGATGTTCCATCGGCCTGTTGTTTATTTCAGGTATAGAAAATATATGGCCACAATCAACCAGTTGGTACGGAAACCGCGCAAGCGCAAGGTGGAGAAGAGCAGCGTGCCTGCGCTGGCCAGTTGTCCCCAGAAAAGGGGCGTGTGCACGCGCGTGTACACGACCACTCCCAAGAAACCGAATTCCGCACTGCGCAAGGTCGCGCGCGTGCGCCTGACCAACGGGTTCGAGGTGACCAGCTATATAGGCGGTGAAGGGCACAACCTGCAGGAGCACTCGGTCGTGCTGATCCGGGGAGGCCGTGTAAAAGACCTGCCGGGTGTCCGGTATCATACCGTCCGCGGCAGCCTGGATACCCAGGGCGTGCAGGACCGCATGCAGGCCCGGTCGAAATACGGTGCCAAGAGGCCCAAGTCATAGTGCCCCGCATTCCTCGAAGTAGATAACGATGTCACGCAGAAAAGAAGTACCCCGGCGCAAGATACTGGATGACCCGAAGTACGGGGACCAGCTGGTGGCCAAGTTCGTCAACGTGCTGATGAAAAACGGCAAGAAATCCGTTGCTGAGAAGATTCTCTACCGTTCCTTCGACCATGTGCAGCGCAAAAGCGGGCAGGAAGGCATCAAGGTTTTCAAAAAGGCGCTTGAGAATGTTCGCCCGTTCGTCGAGGTCAAGTCACGGCGTGTGGGCGGGGCGACCTACCAGGTCCCGGTCGAGGTGCGCCCCATGCGCCAGACCACCCTGGCGATGCGCTGGATTGTCGAAGCGGCAAAAAAGCGCAATGAAAAGTCGATGATCAACAAGCTGGCCGGTGAGCTGATCGATGCCTCTGCCCAGAAGGGCATGGCCATCAAGAAGCGTGAGGATACGTTGCGCATGGCCGAGGCCAACAAGGCCTTCTCGCACTACCGCTGGTAGTTCCAGTTTCAGGATCCGGATTGTGGCACGTAAGACACCCATATCGCGTTACCGTAATGTCGGGATCATGGCGCATATCGACGCCGGAAAGACCACGACCACGGAACGCGTGCTGTTCTATACCGGCATCTCCCACAAGATCGGGGAGGTTCATGACGGTGCGGCCGTGATGGACTGGATGGAACAGGAGCAGGAACGGGGGATCACCATTACTTCCGCGGCCACCACCTGTTTCTGGAATGGAATGGACAACCAGTTTGACGAGCACCGCATCAACATCATAGACACGCCGGGACATGTGGACTTTACGATCGAGGTGGAGCGTTCGCTGCGTGTCCTGGATGGAGCCTGTGCCGTGTTTTGCGCGGTGGGGGGCGTCGAGCCCCAGTCGGAAACCGTGTGGCGCCAGGCCAACAAGTACAAGGTTCCGCGCATGGCCTTCGTCAACAAGATGGACCGTACCGGCGCGAATTTCCTGTATGTCGTGAACCAGATCAAGGAAAGGCTTAATTCCCACGCAGTGCCCATACAGCTTGCAATCGGCGCCGAGGAGAACTTCAAGGGCGTGGTGGACCTGATCGAGATGAAGGCCATCTACTGGAACGAAGAAGACATGGGGACGACCTTTGTGAAGGATGAGATTCCCGCTGACATGCAGGAAGAATGCGACAAATGGAGGGCTGAACTGATTGAGGCGGCCGCCGAGTCTTCAGAGGAAATCATGGACAGGTACCTGGAAACGGGCACCCTGTCGCAGGAAGACATTCGCGAGGGACTGCGCATACGGACCCTGTCCAATGAAATCGTGCCGACCCTTTGCGGTACGGCCTTCAAGAACAAGGGTGTGCAGGCCATGCTTGATGCCATCGTGGAGTTCATGCCTTCACCCACCGATGTGCCTTCAATCCAGGGCATCCTGGATGACAAGGACAGTTCCCAGGCAGAGCGTCACGCCTCGGATGATGACCCGTTTGCATCGCTGGCCTTCAAGATTGCTACCGACCCGTATGTGGGGACCCTTACATTTTTCCGGGTGTATTCCGGCGTGCTGAGTTCGGGCGATACCGTCTATAACCCGGTCAAGGGAAAGAAGGAGCGCATCGGCCGGATTCTGCAAATGCATTCCAATTCCCGTGAAGAGATCAAGGAGGTACGGGCCGGGGACATCGCGGCCGCGGTCGGCCTGAAGGACATCACGACCGGCGAGACCCTGTGCGATCTCGACAATGTAATCACTCTGGAGCGCATGGAATTCCCCGACCCGGTGATTTCCGTGGCGGTGGAGCCGAAAACGAAATCCGACCAGGAAAAAATGGGAATCGCGCTGCAGAAACTGGCCCAGGAAGACCCTTCGTTTCAGGTACGCACCGACGATGAGTCCGGCCAGACGATCATTTCCGGCATGGGTGAACTGCACCTGGAAATCATCGTCGATCGCATGAAACGCGAATTCAGTGTGGAGGCCAACGTGGGGGCGCCCCAGGTCTCTTACCGGGAGACCATTTGCAAGAGCGTCAAGCAGGAAGGCAAGTTTGTCCGCCAGTCGGGCGGGCGCGGCCAGTACGGGCACGTGTACCTGCGGATCGAGCCGCTCAAGCCGGGCGACGGTTTCGAGTTTGCAAGCGAGATCGTGGGCGGGGTGGTGCCCAAGGAGTATATTCCTGCCGTGGAAAAAGGGGTCAAGGAGGCCGTATACAATGGCGTGATAGCGGGTTATCCGGTAGTCGACGTCAAGGTTACCTTGTATGATGGGTCATTTCATGACGTGGATTCTTCCGAAATGGCGTTTAAAATAGCCGGATCCATGGCGTTCCGGGACGGGGCCAGGCTGGCCGACCCGAGACTGCTTGAACCGATCATGAAAGTTGAGGTGGTAACCCCCGAGGAGCACATGGGGGATGTAGTGGGTGACCTGAACAGGCGTCGCGGCATGGTGGGAGGAATGACGGACAGCCCTTCCGGGAAGGTGGTTTCCTCCGAGGTCCCGTTGGCGGAGATGTTCGGGTATGCCACGGACTTGCGGTCTGCCACACAGGGTCGGGCGACTTATTCGATGGAATTTAACAAGTACAAAGAGGTTCCTGCTAATCTGGCGGACGCAATCATCAAGAAGAATGGTTGAGCCCGGCCGTTGTAATCAAGATATTTTACGAGGTAGAGAAGATGTCCAAAGAGAAGTTTCAGCGTACCAAACCCCATGTGAATGTGGGGACGATCGGTCACGTGGACCATGGCAAGACTACTTTGACTGCGGCGTTGACAAAGGTCATGGGCGAATCACATGGAGGTGAATACAGGACTTATGACCAGATTGACAATGCACCGGAAGAGCGTGAACGCGGCATCACGATTGCTACGGCCCACGTCGAGTACGAGAGCGTCAACCGGCACTACGCCCATGTGGACTGTCCGGGCCATGCGGACTATGTCAAGAACATGATCACGGGCGCTGCCCAGATGGATGGTGCGATACTCGTGGTGAGCGCCGCCGACGGCCCGATGCCCCAGACCCGTGAACATATCCTGCTTGCAAGACAGGTAGGGGTTCCCCATATCCTCGTGTACATGAACAAGGCCGACCAGGTCGATGATCCCGAGTTGCTGGAACTGGTCGAAATGGAAGTCAGGGACCTCCTGTCCACCTACGAGTTTCCGGGCGACGATACGCCGATCGTCATCGGTTCTGCATTGAAGGCGCTCGAAGGGGACAGCTCTGACATCGGTGTGCCCTCCATCCTCAAGCTCGTCGAGGAGATGGACAGTTTTGTCCCGGAACCCGAGCGTGCCATTGACGGTGACTTTATCATGCCTGTTGAGGATGTATTCTCGATTTCCGGACGCGGAACGGTGGTTACGGGCCGTGTCGAGCGAGGCGTGGTCAAGGTCGGCGACGAGATTGAGATTGTGGGGATTCGCGAGACCTCGATCACGACCTGTACGGGTGTGGAGATGTTCCGCAAGCTGCTCGACCAGGGTCAGGCAGGCGACAATGTCGGAGTCCTGTTGCGCGGCACCAAGCGCGACGAGGTGGAGCGCGGGCAGGTACTGTGCAAGCCCGGCAGCATTACACCCCATACGAAGTTCGAGGCGGAGGTTTACATTCTCAGCAAGGAAGAAGGCGGGCGGCATACCCCGTTCTTCAACGGCTACCGTCCCCAGTTCTACTTCCGCACCACGGATGTTACCGGTGCGGTCGACCTTCCCAGCGGCACGGAAATGGTGATGCCGGGCGACAATGTGCACATGATGGTTTCCCTGATTGCCCCCATCGCCATGGAAAAAGGGTTGCGTTTCGCTATCCGGGAAGGCGGGCGTACGGTCGGGGCAGGCAAAGTGTCCAACATCATTGAATGACAGGGAAGCGCCAAGCTAATCCTTGATATTCCAAGATGGCTACGGGACAGACAATACGTATCCGCCTCAAGGCATTCGATCACCGTCTGATTGATCGTTCTGCCAGCGAGATCGTGGAGACGGCCAAGCGGACGGGCGCCCGGGTCAAGGGCCCGATTCCATTGCCTACCAAAAAGGAACGGTTTACCGTCCTGATCTCTCCCCACGTGGACAAGAATGCGCGCGATCAGTACGAGATCCGCACGCACAAGCGCATCATGGATATCGTCGAACCCACCGATAAAACTGTGGATGCCCTGATGAAGCTGGACCTCGCGGCGGGCGTGGATGTCCAGATCAAGCTGAGCTGAGTTCCCGGGTCAATCCGTTCAGGGGGCTGCTTTCCTTATAAGGTGACGGACTTTGAAGATAATGCTTCCCTGAAATACTCAAATTTGGGATAATGTGGAGTTTTATGCGACCCGTCATGGGGATACCCATGACGGGTCGCAGTGTACGGGGAGATGAAACTCCAAATTCAATCTGAATCGGACGTAACGCAATTATGGCGCTGGGACTTGTTGGTACAAAAGTTGGCATGACTCGCATATTCATGGACACGGGTGAATCCGTGCCCGTGACGGTTTTGCATATGCCCGGCAACCGCGTCACGCTGCTTCGCCAGCAGGAGGCTGACGGCTATGGGGCAGTGCAGGTGACGTACGGTGACAGGAAGGCTTCGCATATCAACAAGCCAATGTCCGGCCACTTTGCCAAGACCGGTGTTAGGGCGGGGAAGGGACTGCATGAGTTCAGGCCCGAGAAGAAACAGCTCGAGGCCCTGGCCGTGGGTTCCGAACTGGATGTCAGCATTTTTTCGGTTGGTCAGAAGGTTTCCGTGACGGGAGTGTCGAAAGGCAAGGGTTTTGCCGGCACGGTCAAGCGTCACAATTTCAGAATGCAGGATGCCACGCATGGAAACTCCATATCACACCGCGCGCTCGGTTCAACCGGGCAGTGCCAGGACCCGGGCCATGTGTTCAGGGGAAAGAAGATGGCGGGTCAGATGGGCAATGTCCGGGTCACGACGAAGAACCTGAAAGTCGTGCAGATCGATGCGGACCAGGACCTGCTCCTGGTCAAGGGTTCCGTGCCGGGAGCACCCGGTGGAGATGTGGTGGTGCGTCCAGTGGATGCCAGTGAGGTCAACATGCCGGCACGGGAGAAGGAAGAAAAAGCTTCAGGTGAATCCGGTGGGGATAAAAGCTGACAGGGACTGAAGCATGGAACTGAAAATCTCCAACTCGGAATCTACTGTGACGGTATCGGATGATATCTTTTCACGCAGTTTCAACGAACCCCTGGTACACCAGGCCGTCACGGCATATCTTGCCGGTGGCCGCAGTGGCTCCAAGTCCAACCGGAGCCGGAGCGAGGTGCGGGGAGGCGGTGCCAAGCCATGGCGGCAAAAGGGCACGGGGCGCGCGCGCGCAGGCACGGCGAGCAGCCCGTTGTGGCGGTCCGGCGGAGTGACCTTTGCAGCCAAGCCGCGCAAGTTTGGCCAGAAACTGAACAAGAAAATGGTCAAGGGAGCCTATGCCAGCATCCTGTCGGAGCTGGTCCGTCTGGATTGCCTGCATGTTGTGGAGGATTTCTCGGTCACCGCGCCCAGTACGAAACAGGCCTTGGCCAGGCTGCAGGAACTTGCACTTGACTCCGCGCTGATCGTCACGACAGAGGCGGACAAAAACCTTTACCTTTCCGTGCGCAACCTGCCGGGAGTGGAAGTGACGGAAGTGGGCGGTCTGGACCCGGTCAGCCTGTTCAGGTTCGAGCACGTGGTGGTCACCAGGCCGGCACTTCAGGAGATTGAACAGTGGCTGCAGTGAACGAGGAACGCATCATGACTGTGCTGCTGTCTCCGCATGTTTCGGAGAAGACGGCCACGAGCGCCGACAAGAACAACCAGCATGTGTTTCGCGTGATCCGGGATGCGAAAAAACACGAAATCAAGCAGGCGGTGGAGAAGCTGTTTGATGTCAAGGTTACCGATGTCAATACGATCAGCATGAAGGGCAAGCGCAAGAATTTTGGAGGGCGGCCCGGCAGGCGCCCGGGCTGGAAAAAAGCGGTAGTGACCTTGGAATCCGGCAGCGATATCAACTTGGGCGGGTTCAGCTAGTAGCAGGGATTTGTGATGGCACTGGTAAAAGCAAAGCCTACCTCGGCCGGACGACGTTTCACTGTCCAGGTCAAGACACCCGAGCTGCACAGGGGCGAACCCTGCAAGGCCCTGTTACGCGACAAGGGGAGCAGTGGCGGGCGCAACAATGCCGGGCGCATCACTACCCGGCATCGGGGCGGCGGACACAAGAGGCGGTACCGGGTAATCGATTTCAAGCGTGACAAGGACGACATCTCTGCACAGGTGGAAAGAATTGAATATGACCCGAACCGAAGCGCCAACATCGCGCTGCTCAAGTACGCGGACGGGGAGCGGCGCTACATCATCGCCCCCAAAAACCTTCCGGCATCCGGCGAGGTCATCTCAGGCAAGCAGGTGCCGATCAAGACCGGGAACACGCTGCCGCTTCGAAGCATTCCGGTAGGAACCGTTGTGCACTGCATTGAAATGAAGCCGGGCAAGGGAGCCCAGATTGGGCGCAGCGCGGGGGCCGCGATCCAGATCGTGGCACGTGAGGGAAGTTACGCCACGTTGCGTTTGCGTTCGGGCGAGACGCGCAAGGTCCTGCTGGAATGCCGGGCCACGGTAGGGGAAGTCGGCAACAGCGAGCACAATTTGCGCAAGCTGGGGAAGGCCGGGGCAAAACGCTGGCGTGGGGTCCGCCCGACAGTGAGAGGGGTGGCCATGAACCCGGTCGATCATCCGCATGGAGGCGGCGAGGGACGTACCTCGGGCGGGCGTCATCCCGTGTCGCCTTGGGCCATGCCCACGAAAGGGTTCAAGACCAGGAAGAATCACCGTACAGACCGCCTGATAGTGCGGCGGAGAAGCAGAAGGTAGCCCATGAATTTTGAAGTTGCGAGATCGGAACATGCCTAGGTCATTGCGCAAGGGTCCGTTTGTAGACCATCACTTGATGAAGAAAGTCGAGAAGGCGGCTGCGAGCAACGACCGCAAGCCGATCAAGACCTGGTCGAGGCGTTCATTCGTCGTGCCCGAGATGGTGGGTGTCACGATCGCGGTGCATAACGGGCGACAGCATGTGCCGATCCTGATCAGTGAAAACATGGTCGGGCACAAGCTCGGCGAGTTTGCCATTACCCGTACGTTCAGGGGCCATTCGGGAGACCGGAAAGCGAGATAATGATGCAGGTTTCGGCAAGACTGAGTTTTATCCGCATTACTCCGCGCAAGGCAAGGCTCGTGGCGGACCAGATACGTGGCCAGGCCGTGGACCGGGCACTTGAAATCCTTTCGTTCAGCCCGAAAAAGGCGGCGGGAACCATCAAGAAGGTGCTGGAGTCCGCGATTGCAAATGCCGAGCATAACGAAGGTGCGGACATTGATGAATTGAAGGTGGAGAAAATTTTCGTGGATGACGGTCCGACACATCGCCGTTTCCGTGCACGGGCCAAGGGACGGGCCGCGCGTATCATGAAGCGCACGAGTCACATCACGGTGGTCGTCAGTGACCGTTGAGGTGACATGCAGGGCAGGCGATGCCGGATTGACTGCCAGACTGGTTTCGACACAGCGACACAAAACATTTACTTGAAACTGCAACAACTGAATTGAAGAGGAATTATGGGGCAAAAGGTACATCCAACCGGGCTGCGATTAGGAATTTCTACCGACTGGACCTCCAAGTGGTACGCGGACGGTAAGGATTATGCTGATTTCCTGAGCAGTGACCTCGAGATTCGGGGTTATTTGAAGAAAAAACTTTCCCAGGCTTCTGTCAGCAGAATCCAGATCAACCGTCCTGCACGGGCAGCGTTCATTACCATACACACTGCACGTCCCGGAATCGTGATCGGCAAGAAGGGGGAAGACATCGAGGCCTTGCGTCTGGAAGTCGCGCGGCGGACGGGCCTGAGCGTGAACAATGTAAAGATCAATATTGAGGAAATCCGCAAGCCGGAAATCGATTCGCAGCTTGTGGCGGAGAGCATTGCCCAGCAGCTGGAACGCCGGATCACGTTCCGTCGTGCCATGAAGCGTGCCGTCGGCAACGCAATGCGCCTGGGGGCACTGGGTGTGAAGGTGAATGTTGCAGGTCGGTTGAACGGTGCGGAAATCGCGCGCAGTGAATGGTACCGTGAAGGCCGGGTGCCCCTGCACACGTTGCGCGCCAACATCGATTACGGTTTTGCCGAGGCCAAGACCACCTACGGAATCATTGGCATCAAGACCTGGATATACAAGGGCGATGTATTCGGCCTGGACCCCAAGGAAACGGACGAGAATCCAGACAGGTAGCCGTGGATACATGAATCTCAGGACCGGATAGATGTTACAGCCAAAACGCACGAAATTTCGCAAACAGCACAAGGGCCGCAACCGTGGGCTGGCGATGAACGGCAACCGGGTCAGTTTTGGAGAGTTCGGCCTGAAGGCTGTCACCAGGGGCCGGATCACGGCCCGGCAGATCGAGGCTGCCCGCCGTGCCATGACACGCCATGTCAAGCGTGGTGGTAAAATCTGGATCCGGATGTTTCCGGACGTGCCGGTAACCAAGAAGCCCCTGGAAGTCAGGCAGGGCAAGGGAAAAGGCAATGTCGAGTACTGGGTGGCCAAGGTCCAGCCCGGCAAGGTGCTTTATGAAATGGAAGGGGTGGATGAGAAGGTGGCCAGGGAGGCATTCAGGCTGGCCGGCGCAAAACTGCCGGTCCGGACCATATTTGTTTCACGTAGCGTGATGTAAGCGATATGACTACAGAAGAACTGCGCAAGAAAAACCTGGACGAGCTGAACAGGGAACTGCTTGATTTGCGTAAAGAGCAGTTTAACCTGCGCATGCAGTCCGGCATTGGCCAGCTGACCCGTGTGCACCAGTTCAAGGCAAACAGGAGAAGTATCGCCCGGGTCAAGACGATCATGAATGAAAAGCAGGCCGAAGGCAGCACAAGAGGTAAGCATGACTGACGAGGTCAAAAAAGTTCGCACACTGCATGGCAAGGTGATCAGTGACAAGATGGACAAGACCGTGGTGGTCCTGCTGGAACGCCAGGTCAAGCATCCGCTGTATGAAAAGTACATCCGCCGTTCTACCAAGCTGCACGTGCATGACGAGGATAATGTATGCGCGATCGGTGACAAGGTTTCGATCCGTGAATGCCGCCCTGTCTCAAAAAAGAAAGCATGGCGGCTGGTAGAAGTCATCAAGCAGAGCGCAGAGAAACAGGGGTGACGAGGTCTACATGATCCAGATGCAATCCATGCTGGGAGTGGCTGATAACAGCGGCGCACGCAAGCTGCAGTGCATCAAGGTGCTGGGCGGGTCTCAGCGCCGTTATGCCGGGATTGGTGACGTCATCAAGGTCAGCGTCAAGGACGCGATTCCCCGCGGGAAGGTGAAGAAAGGGGAAGTGTACAATGCAGTGGTGGTGCGGACGGCCAAGGGTGTCCGCCGTACTGACGGATCGCTGGTCAAGTTTGACAGCAATGCGGCAGTGCTGCTGAATAACCAGTTGCAGCCGATCGGGACCCGCATATTCGGGCCCGTGACACGTGAATTGCGTACGGAACGCTTCATGAAGATCATATCCCTGGCCCCTGAAGTACTGTAGGTCCATCCGGAAGCGGTCGTAAAAAGCTTAAAAGATCTGGCAATAATGAAAAGAATCCGAAGAGGCGATGATGTGATTGTGACTGTCGGCAAGGACAAGGGCCGGCGGGGGACCGTACTGAGAGTGATTGATGAAGAGCGCATAGTGGTGGAAAACATAAACGTTGTGAAAAAGCACCAGAAACCCAACCCGAACGCCGGAGTTTCCGGAGGGATCAACGATCAGGAAATGCCGATTCACGTGTCGAATGTCATGCTGTTCAATCCTGCCACGAACCAGGGGGACCGTGTGGGGTTTAAAACGCTTGAGGACAATAAGAAGGTCCGCTACTTCAAGTCCAATGATGAAGTGATCGATATCTAGGAACGCTCATGCCACGACTTCAGGATTACTACTTGGACACCGTTCGCAAGCAACTCATGGAAAAGCTTGGTTACGGGAATATCATGCAGGTGCCCTGTATCGAGAAGATTACCCTGAATATCGGTGTAGGCGAAGCGGCACGTGACAAGAAAACAATCAAGGAAGTCATTGCGGACATGGAGAAGATTGCCGGGCAGAAAGCCGTGGTGACCAAGGCCCGGAAATCGATTGCCGGGTTCAGCATCCGCGAGAATTTTCCCATAGGCTGCAAGGTGACACTGCGGAAGACGCGGATGTATGAATTTCTGGACAGGCTGATCAACATTGCGATACCGCGCGTACGGGACTTTCGGGGGCTCAATCCCAGGTCGTTTGACGGGCGCGGCAACTACAGCCTGGGAATCACCGAGCAGATCATCTTTCCGGAAATCGACTATGACAAGATTGATGCCATCCGTGGCATGGATATTGCGATTACAACTTCGGCGAAAACAGATTCGGAAGCGAAGGCATTGCTCGAAGCCTTCAGTTTTCCATTCAAGAAATAGGGGACAAGTGAGGCATGGCAAAGTCATCGATGATCGAACGTGAGAAGAAGCGCAACAAGGTTGTGCGCAGATGTTCTGAAAAGCGGGTGAAACTCAAGGCTATCATAAAGAGTCCCACAACCAGTTACGATGAAAAACAGGAAGCCATGCTGCAATTGCAAAAGATGCCCAGGAATGCCAGCCCGGTGCGACTGCGTAACCGCTGCAGCATTACAGGCAGGCCAAAGGGCTACTACCGGAAGTTTGGGCTCGGGCGAAACAAGCTGCGCGAAGCTGCCATGCGCGGGGATATACCGGGCCTGGTCAAGGCCAGTTGGTAGGGTTTCGGGATGAAGCAGGCTGGAGGATCAAGAACGTGAGTATGAGTGACCCCATATCGGACATGCTGACGCGCATACGCAACGGCCAGAGCGCCAGGAAAGTGAACGTGACCATGCCTTCATCGGGCTTGAAGGCATCCATTGCAAGTGTGCTCAAGGAAGAGGGCTTCATTGAGGATTTCGAGGTAAGCAAGGTGCAATCCAAGGCGGAGCTTACCATCACGCTCAAATACTACCTGGGCAAACCGGTCATTACCCGGCTCAGACGGATCAGCAGGCCCGGCCTGAGAAAGTATAAAGGGGTCAACGACCTGCCAAGGATCTTGGGAGGCATGGGCATTGCGGTGGTTTCCACCTCAAAGGGTGTCATGACGGATAGAGCCGCCCGTGCAGCAGGCCATGGTGGCGAAGTGTTGTGTACGATTGAATAAGTTCCAGATTGTTTGAGTAGAGTATGTCACGAATTGCAAGACAACCCGTTGAGATTCCGTCAGGGGTGGACGTGAAGCTGCTGGACCGGCAGCTTGCCGCGAAAGGTCCGGCCGGAGAATTGACCCTGGATATTCACCGTGACGTCTGTGTTGAACAAACGGATAACCAGATCCGGGTGGTCATGGACAAGACCAGTGATGTCGCCATGGCCGGCACGATGCGGGCATTGATCCATAACCTGGTGGTGGGTGTGAGCAAGGGTTTCGAGCGCAGGCTGGAGCTTGTAGGGGTAGGCTATCGTGCCCAATCTGCAGGCAAGGTGCTGAAGATGACGCTGGGTTTCTCGCATCCGATCGACTACCCGGTGCCGGACGGGATCAAGGTTGAAACGCCGAGCCAGACAGAAATCGTTGTCACGGGTATGGACAAGCAGAAAGTAGGGCAAGTGGCCGCAGAAATACGCGCATACCGGCCCCCGGAACCTTACAAGGGGAAGGGAGTGAGGTATGCCGGCGAGAGAGTGATTCGCAAGGAAGCGAAGAAGAAGTAGTTGGTTGCAGGATATGGGTAATACAGCAGCAAGAATGCGCCGGGCACGCAAGACCCGCAGCAAGATATCCGAGTTGAATGTACACCGGTTGTGTGTTCACCGGACGCTGAGGCATACGTATGCACAGGTCATATCTCCTGATGCAGGAGTCACCGTGGCGCATGCTTCTTCCCTGGAAGCGGACCTGCGTAAGGCAGTGAAGTATACCGGCAACATAGAGGCTGCCCGGGAGGTCGGGAAGGTCATTGCTGCGCGTGCAAAGGAAAAAGGCGTGGGAGAAGTTGCTTTTGACCGTTCAGGTTTCAAGTATCATGGTCGTGTCAAGGCATTGGCCGATGCCGCCCGCGAAGCCGGATTAAAGTTTTAAACAGCAGGTAGTCATGTTCCGATGGTAGTAAAAGAACCCGCAAGAATTTCCGATGGCCTTGAAGAAAGGCTGGTTGCAGTGAATCGAGTTGCCAAGGTCGTAAAGGGTGGGCGCCAGTTCGGGTTTACTGCCCTGACAGTGGTCGGGGACAGCAACGGCAAGGTGGGAATCGGTTATGGAAAAGCCCGTGAGGTGCCTTTGGCGATCCGGAAAGCCATGGAAAAGGCACGCAAGGAACTGAGGCACGTACCGCTCAAGGACGGGACCCTGCACTATCCGGTTATCGGGCAGTACGGAGCGGCGAAAGTTATCATGCAGCCTGCCTCCGTGGGGACAGGTATCATTGCTGGCGGGGCCATGAGGGCTGTTTTCGAGGTTGTCGGCATCAAGAACATCCTGTCGAAATGTATTGGCTCGAAGAATCCGATCAACGTGGTGCAGGCCACCGTCAACACGTTGTGCGCCATGCAGGATCTTGATTACATTGCTGCCAAGCGCGGTAAAACCATAGAAGAAATTCTTTCGTAATTGCATTGCAAGGGTTGAATCATGAGCGGGCAGCTGAAGGTTACACTGGTCAAGAGTCTGAACGGCAGGCTTGATGTACACAAGGCATGTGCGCATGGCTTGGGCATTCGGCGTATTCATAACCCGGTGACGGTTGCCGACACGCCGGAAAATCGTGGCATGATCAGGAAAATTTCCTACATGCTGAAAGTCGAGGAAGCCTGAAGGTCATGAACAGTCTTAGCCTGAACAACCTGAAGCCGGCACCGGGCAGCCGCACCACGCGCAAGCGTGCGGGGCGAGGCATTGGCACGGGATTTGGCAAGACGTGTGGCCGCGGACACAAGGGCCAGCGCTCACGAACCGGCGGTTACCACAAGGTTGGCTTTGAAGGGGGTCAGATGCCGCTGCAACGGCGTTTGCCAAAGATAGGGTTTCGCTCGCGCAAGGCGGCTGAGACCGCTGAGGTTCGCCTGCACGAACTTGCAAAAGTCAGTGCAGATCCGGTGGATATCCAGGCATTGAAAGACGCCGGCCTGGTCCATGCTG
Organism: Gammaproteobacteria bacterium; assembly: GCA_965220875.1. Taxonomy (GTDB): domain Bacteria; phylum Pseudomonadota; class Gammaproteobacteria; order UBA4575; family UBA4575; genus WTFY01. The sequence continues at coordinate 1,389,425 of OZ244849.1, forward strand.
CGGCCAAACGCGCCAAGGTTATCCTGTCAGGCACGCTTGACACTGCCGTACATACCAAGGGCCTGGGATTCACACCAGGTGCCAGGAAAGCGGTTGAAGCAGCAGGCGGGAAGGTACAAGCCTGATGGTTCGGGCCAGCACAAATGCCGTGGGAACCCTCGCTGGTCTTGGCCGGATCACCGAGCTGCGCAAAAGGCTGGTGTTCGTGCTGATTGCGCTGATCGTATATCGAATCGGGACGTTTATCCCCGTACCGGGAATTGATCCCGGTGCCATGGCAAGATTTTTTGACCAGCAGAGCAGTACGATCCTCGGGATGTTCAACATGTTCTCGGGGGGTGCGCTGGAACGCTTGAGCATTTTCGCGCTGGGCATCATGCCTTACATCTCTGCATCGATCATCATGCAGCTGATGAGCGCGGTGATGCCTACTCTCAAGGAACTTAAAAAGGAAGGTGAGTCGGGAAGGCGCAAGATCACGCAGTACACCCGTTACGGCACGGTTTTCCTCGCAACTTTTCAGGCAATCGGCGTGTCCGTCGCCTTGCAGAATCAGCAGGTAGCACTCAGCCCGGGAATCGGGTTCATGTTTACCGTCACGATCAGCCTGGTTACGGGAACGATGTTCCTGATGTGGCTAGGGGAACAGATTACCGAGCGAGGCATCGGGAACGGCATTTCCATCATAATCTTTGCGGGTATCGTGGCCGGGTTGCCGGCAGCAATCGGAGGCACCCTGGACCTGGTTGCGCAAGGGGCCATTGGCGAGGCCTTTGCATTGTTTCTTTTTCTGATGGCCGTCGCGGTGACGGCGATCGTTGTTTTTGCGGAAAGGGCGCAACGGCGCATCACAGTGAACTATGCCCGGCGGCAGCAGGGAAGAAAAATGTTTGCCGCACAGTCCAGTCATTTGCCGCTGAAGCTGAACATGTCGGGTGTGATCCCGCCGATATTTGCCTCGAGCATCATCCTGTTCCCGGCCACCTTGTTACAGTGGTCCAGCAGTTCGGTCGGCAGTTTCTCCTGGCTGCAGAATATGGCTAATGCCATATCCCCCGGACAGCCCTTATATGTCATGCTGTATGCACTGGCAATCGTGTTCTTCTGCTTCTTCTATACGGCGATCGTTTTTGATTCCCGGGAGACGGCCGACAACCTGAAACGTTCGGGTGCATTTATTCCGGGCATTCGCCCAGGGGAGCAGACCGCACGCTACATCGATGGTGTCCTGACGCGTTTGACGGCTGTAGGGGCCATCTATATTACCTTGGTCTGCCTGTTGCCCGAGTTTCTCATCCTGAAATACAGCGTGCCGTTTTATTTCGGGGGCACTTCATTGCTGATCATTGTCGTCGTAGTGATGGATTTCATGTCCCAGGTGCAGGCACATTTGATGTCGCACCAATACGAAGGCTTGATGAAGAAAGCGAATCTCAAGGGCTACGGACGGGCCGGAAACATACGTTAATTGAAGAGAGGACGTCATGAAAGTACGGGCATCGGTTAAAAGAATGTGCAGGAACTGCAGGGTCATCCGGCGCAACCGGGTGGTGCGTGTGATCTGTACAGACCCCAGGCACAAGCAACGCCAGGGCTGAGCAATTTTGAAGATGGGATTAGGTATGGATTTAGACTGCTTGACTGTTAAAACTCTCTGTTCTTTCAAGTCTTCGGACAATTCTCTTTCAGGGTGATCGAATGGCTCGTATATCTGGCATAAATGTACCGGTGCATAAGCATGCAGAAATTGCCTTGACGGCAATTTACGGAATCGGCCGTTCAACGTCCCGAAAGATCTGTGCTGCCGCAGGGGTCCAGGCCAGCACCAAGATCAAGGATTTAAGTGAGGACGAAGTGGGCCGGTTGCGCACGGAAGTCGCAAAATACCGTGTAGAGGGTGATTTGCGCCGTGAAATTACCGTAAACATCAAAAGACTCATGGACCTGGGGACCTATCGAGGTATCCGGCACCGCCGTGGACTACCTCTGCACGGACAGCGCACGCGCACCAATGCGCGTACCCGCAAGGGTCCAAGGCGTCCGGTCAAACGTTAATCCAGGCGGGTAAAGGCAGATCTATGGCGAAAACACCAACACGCTCACGAAAGAAGGTAAAGCGGACCGTCACGGATGGCGTGGCGCACATTCATGCCTCGTTCAACAATACCATCGTGACGATCACGGACCGGCAAGGTAATGCACTGGCATGGGCCACTTCGGGAGGTTCCGGTTTCCGGGGCTCTCGCAAGAGCACGCCTTTCGCCGCGCAAACTGCCGCGCAGCGTGCAGGGGAACAGGCCCTGGAATACGGGCTGAAATTCCTGGAGATCAGGATCAAGGGGCCGGGTCCGGGGCGTGAATCAGCCGTCCGTGCGCTGAATGCGATCGGGTACAAGATCACCGACATCAACGACGTGACCCCGATTCCGCATAACGGGTGCCGCCCTCCAAAGCGGCGCAGAGTATAGGACGGGATAAAATGGCACGTTATTTAGGACCCAAGTGTAAGATCAGTCGTCGTGAAGGTACGGACCTGTTTTTGAAAAGCAGGGCAAGGCCACTCGATTCAAAGTGCAAGATCGACAAGCTGCCCGGCCAGCACGGGGACAAGCGCAGCCGGGCGTCGAACTACGGCATGCAGCTGCGTGAAAAGCAGAAACTGCGACGCATTTACGGCGTTCTTGAGCGCCAGTTCCGAAACTATTACAAGAAGGCTTCGCGTCTCAAGGGCTCTACCGGCGAAAACCTGCTGAAACTCCTGGAATGCAGACTGGATAATGTCGCATACAGGATGGGTTTCGGGGTCACCCGCGCTGAATGCAGGCAACTGGTCAGCCACAAGGCGATAGAGGTGAATGGAATCGTAGTGAGTATTCCGTCCTACCAGGTTTCTCCTGATGATGTGATTGCAGTACGTGAGAAATCCAGAAAGCAGCTGCGGATACAGGACGCATTGAATGCTGCGGAGCAAATCGGGATTCCTGAGTGGGTCGAAGTCGACATCAAGAAGATGCAGGGCAGGTTCAAATCAGTTCCGGAGCGCGACGAGCTGCCTCCGGATATCAATGAGTCACTCGTGGTTGAGTTGTACTCGAAGTAATTACATGCAAGGGGTTATCGCAGATGGGCACCAATGAGTTGCTGAAGCCGAGAGTTGTGGATGTTCAGGTAACTGACGAATGTCACGCCAAAGTCGTGCTGGAGCCTCTGGACCGCGGTTTCGGTCACACGCTGGGAAATGCACTGAGACGGATACTGTTATCATCCATTCCCGGTTGTGCAATCGTGGAAGTGCAGATTGAAGGGGTTCTGCATGAATACACGGCTATTGAAGGCGTGCAGGAAGATGTCGTCGACATCCTGCTGAACCTGAAGGGTGTGGCGGTGGTCATGCACGAAAGATCCGATGCAACACTGTCCCTGTTTAAAAAGGGGCCTGGAGTCGTAACGGCCGGGGATATTGCAGTTGACCACGATGTGGAAATCATCAACAAGGAACACGTGATCGCCCACCTGACGGAACAGGGCAAACTGGATATGACCCTGAAAGTTGCAAAGGGCAGAGGGTACCAGCCTGCTACCCAGCGCAGGAATGACGAGGACCGCCAGATCGGCTCGCTGCTTCTTGATGCCAGCTTCAGCCCGGTCCGGAGAGTTGCGTACTCGGTCGAAAGTGCGCGTGTGGAACAGCGTACGGACCTGGACAAGCTGATTTTTGACCTGGAAACGAATGGAACTGTGAATCCTGAAGAGACCATACGCAAGGCGGCAGGAGTCCTGCAGCAGCAATTGTCTGTATTTGTAGACCTGCAGGGAGACGAGCAGGCAGAGCCCGACGAGGCCGAGCCTGAAATCGATCCTATCCTGGTGCGCCCGGTAGACGACCTTGAACTTACGGTGCGTTCTGCGAACTGCCTGAAGGCGGAGAAAATATACTATATCGGTGACCTCATTCAGCGTACCGAGGTGGAATTGCTGAGAACACCCAATCTGGGCAAGAAGTCCTTGACGGAAATCAAGGATGTGCTGGGGACGCACGGCTTGTCTTTGGGCATGCGCCTGGAAAACTGGCCACCTCCGAATTTACGTGAAGACCGTAAGGTATTTGTCTGATTATATTGACAGGATGCTGCTATGAGACATCGCCAGTCAGGCCGAAGACTAAACCGGAACAGCCCTCATCGAAAGGCAATGATGAGCAACATGACGAATTCCCTGTTTTCGCATGAAGTCATCCAGACCACCTTGCCCAAGGCAAAGGAACTGCGGCGTTACGCGGAGCCCTTGATCACCCTCGCCAAGGAAGACAGCGTCGCAAGACGCCGACAGGCCTTCTCGAGGCTGCGTGACAAGGCCAGTGTAGGCAAGCTCTTTACTGAACTCGGACCACGATACAAGGAGAGGCCCGGCGGGTATACACGCATTTTGAAATGCGGATTTCGACCGGGTGACAATGCACCCATGGCCCTGGTTGAGCTCGTAGACCGTCCGATTGAGGAAGAATAGCCGGTTCCGGTCCAGGCAGGCAGCCCCGGATTTCCCTGCCTAGGGAAGCAGCTTCTCCGGTCCCATCTTGATGCGCCCTATCGTTCTGGCAACGGACTACGGATCATCAGGCGGCTATGTAGGCCAGCTCAAGTCCGTCATCTACCGCATGGCTTCCCGTGCGAGAGTGATAGACCTGGACCACTGCCTGCCCAGCATGAATCCCAAGGCATCCGCTTATTTGCTGGCAGGGTACCTGGAATACCTCCCGGAACAGTCCGTTGTAGTGGCAGTGGTAGACCCAGGTGTGGGGTCGAGCCGGGCTGCGGTTTTGATGGAGGGAGACGGGCATACCTTTATCGGGCCTGATAACGGCCTGTTTTCAATCATGCACCGAAAACTTGCCGAAGCGGAGTTGTTCGAGATTCTCTTGCAGGGTGAGCCGGCATCCAGGACCTTCCACGGGCGGGATGTGTTCGCCCCGGTTGCTGCAAACATCGTGTCAGGCTTGAGGCCGGACCTGAAACCTGTATCGGCGCGCGAGATGGAAGGAGCGGAATGGCCTGACAGTCTTTACGAAGTTGTACATATAGACAGTTTTGGCAATGCGATTACGGGAATCACCTTCCATCCGTCCGATGCGAACCGGGTCTTGAGAGTCAATGACCGGTGCCTGAGGTATGCCGAGGCGTTCTACTGCGTGGAGAAAGGTGAAGGGTTCTGGTACTGCAACTCCAACAACCTGGTGGAAATTGCGGCCAGGGACGGGTCTGCTGCCGAGAATCTGGGAATCACCGTCGGAACAGATGTCGGGTTCGATTGATACCGGGTAACCATGATCAGGCCGACTGTTCCTTGGGCATGATGTTCATGTTCAGGGCGCATTTCAGGTGTTCTCCGGTGTAAGAATCCTGCGAAAATGCCACTTCTTCCGGGGTACCGCTTGCAACGACCCTTCCTCCGCCATTACCTCCTTCAGGGCCCAGGTCGATGATCCAGTCAGCGGTCTTGATGATATCGAGGTTATGTTCAATGACCACGATGGTATTGCCCTGGTCGCGTAAATGGTGCAGAACCTTGAGCAGCTGCTCAACATCGTGAAAGTGCAGGCCGGTAGTGGGCTCATCCAGGATATACAGGGTTTTTCCCGTGCTTCGTTTGGACAGCTCGCGCGAAAGCTTCACGCGCTGGGCCTCTCCTCCTGACAGTGTCGTCGCATTCTGGCCCAGCGAAATGTAGGACAGGCCAACATCCATGAGCGTTAGAAGCTTGCGCTTGATGACGGGAATCGCACCGAAAAAACCGAGTGCATCCTCGACGGTCATTTGCAGCACCTGGTGGATATTCTTGTTTTTGTACTGTATTTCCAGGGTCTCACGGTTGTAGCGTTTCCCCTGGCAGATTTCGCATGGAACATAGATATCGGGCAAAAAGTGCATTTCCACCTTGATGACCCCGTCACCTCGGCAGGCCTCGCATCTTCCCCCCCTGACATTGAAGCTGAAGCGCCCCGGTTTGTATCCTCGCGACCGTGCTTCCGGGATGCTGGCAAACAGCTCGCGTATGGGCGTGAACAGACCCGTGTAGGTAGCCGGGTTGGAGCGTGGCGTGCGCCCGATAGGGTTCTGGTCGATGTCCACGACCTTGTCCACCTGGTCCAGGCCCCGGATTTCCGTACACATCGCAGGCAGGACGCTCGAACCGTACAGATGGCGCATGCAATACCTGTACAGCGTATCGTTCACCAGTGTGGATTTTCCCGAACCTGAAACGCCCGTGACGACCGTCAGCAGGCCCAGGGGGATGTCTACTGTGATTCCCTGCAGGTTGTTCCCGCTGGCACCCACGATCCTGACCGTCCTGTCCTTGTGGAAGGGCAAGCGCATCTGCGGCACCTGGATGATGCGCTTTCCGGACAGGTACTGTCCGGTCAGGGAAGCCGGGTTTTTCTCAATCTCGGCCGGTGAGCCCTGGGCGACCAGCCTGCCTCCATGGACGCCTGCACCAGGACCCATGTCAACGACATGGTCGGCGCTTCGTATGGCTTCTTCATCATGCTCCACGACGATCACGGTATTCCCGAGGTCCCGCAGGTAGTTCAGTGTCCTGATCAGCCGCTTGTTGTCACGCTGGTGCAGGCCGATAGATGGCTCATCCAGTATGTACATGACACCGACCAGCCCGGAACCGATCTGGCTTGCAAGCCTGATCCTTTGTGATTCGCCACCGGACAGGGTCTCCGCAGTACGATCAAGTGCCAGGTAATCCAGCCCGACATTTACAAGAAAATCAAGGCGCTGTCGTATTTCGTGAATAATTTTTTCACCTACTGTAGCCAAGTGTCCGGAAAGATTCAGGTTATTGAAATATTCCAGGGCTTTTTCTGTGGACCAGGAGGTAACGGAGGGCAGGTTGTGTTGATTGATGAATACGTTACGTGCCTCCCTGTTCAGCCGGGCGCCTTCGCATAGCTGGCATACCTGTGTAGTGAGGTATTTCCTGAGTTCTTCGCGTACGGCACTGGACCCAGTCTCATGAAATCGCCGCTCCATGTTCGGGATGATGCCTTCGAATTCATGCCGGCTCTGGTAGGTCTTGCCTTTCTCGTTTGTGAATTTGAAGCGGATGGGCTCACCTTGACTGCCGTACAGGATGATGTCCCGGATCCTGTCGTCCAGTTCACGCCAGGGAGCCTCGATGTCGAACTTGTAATGCCTGGAAAGGGACTGGATCAAGTTGAAGTAATAAGCGTTTCGGCGGTCCCATCCCCGGATGGCACCTCCGGCCAGGCTGACTTCATCGTTGGTGACTACCAGTTCCGGGTCAAAGAACTCCTCGGTACCCAATCCGTCACATGCTGAGCATGCACCGATCGGGTTGTTGAAGGAAAACAGGCGAGGCTCGAGCTCGTTTAAGCTGTAGCCACATTTCGGGCAGGCAAATTTCGCAGAAAATACCAGGGCCTCCTCATCCGGATTATCCATCGACTGGACGGTGGCAATGCCGTCTGCAAGCTTCAGTGCCGTCTCGAAAGATTCCGCCAACCGGAGCTTCAGGTCTTTCCTGACCCTGAACCTGTCCACGATGACTTCAATGGTATGCTTGTGCCTCAGGCTCAGCTTCGGGGGTGAGTCGAGTTCATGCACCTCGTTGTCGATTCGTGCGCGGAGAAAACCCTGGGCCAGCAGCCTGGACATCACCTGCAAGTGCTCTCCCTTTCGATTTTGCACGACCGGTGCCAGGAGCATGAGTTTCTTGCCTTCTTCCAGCGACAGTACCTTGTCGACCATCTGGCTTACCGTCTGGGCATGCAGGTCGATCTGGTGTGTGGGACAGCGCGGAATTCCAGCACGTGCATAGAGCAGGCGCAGGTAGTCGTAGATCTCGGTTATGGTTCCGACCGTGGAGCGCGGATTGTGGGAACTTGCTTTTTGTTCGATGGAAATAGAGGGCGACAGGCCGTCGATGGAGTCGACATCCGGCTTTTCCAGGCGTGACAGGAACTGACGGGCGTAGGCTGACAGGGACTCAACGTACCTGCGCTGTCCCTCTGCAAAGATCGTGTCGAAAGCCAGGGACGACTTGCCCGAACCGGATAAACCCGTGATGACGATGAGTTTATCGCGAGGCAGGTCAACGCTGACATTCTGAAGATTGTGTGTCCGCGCACCCCGGATGGAAATCTTCTTCATTATTTCAATTGCGACTGGATAAATACGTTAATATACGTGCTAAGTTGTCTTGAGTGCAAAACCAGCAAGGGGCACTCTTTGGAGGCATCTTACTTACCCGGCTTGGCAGGCAGGCAGAGGGTGCGGCCTCATGTGCCGGGTCCGGGAATTTCTCAAGTTACGAAGGGGCACTCAAGAACCTATCCAGCAGGACATCAAAATGGCAAGAGGCATCAACAAGGTAATACTGGTCGGCCACCTGGGGCAAGACCCCGAGGTTAAATACATGCCAAGCGGCCAGGCAGTTTGTAACATCACTTTGGCGACAACCGAATCCTGGACGGACAAGAATTCGGGTGAAAAAGTCGAGAAGACCGAATGGCACCGCGTGGTATTTTTTCGCAGGCTGGCCGAAATTGCGGGGGAATACCTGAGGAAGGGCTCCCAGGTTTACGTGGAAGGGCGGCTGCAGACCCGAAAATGGCAGGACCAGGGTGGGAATGACCGCTATACCACTGAAATTGTAGCGAATGACATGCAGATGCTGGGCAGCAAGGGCAGCACTTCAATAACGCAGGAAGCGCCGCCTGCCCCGGAGGCGCAACAGGCAGCTTCCAGCGCATCCAGTGATGAATTTGATGATGATATCCCTTTCTAGATTTGGTGTAACCAGGGTTTCTGGAGATGAAGAAGGTTCCAGCCTGGAAGCCGGTTTTCAGGGATGTTCGATACTTGCGGATAAAAGGATTTATCATTTCGGTTCATGGTAAACGCATCCATGGATTAACTCATCAGGCACAGAGAACAGGAAATCATCGACTGACAAGGCATGCTTTGGTCTAAGGTATTGAGGAATTTCCTCGTTCTGCTGCAGGAACCGGTCGGAACGTGCAATGTACCTTGAAATACATCAGATGATACCCTTCAGTAAAATTTGTTTTAGCTGGAGTGCTGGCTGAGTACAAGGTGATGACCGGACCCCGTTTAGTTTCTGCCGAAGAGCAAACTGCAGTAGGGAATAAACAAAAGGTTTTGTTTCTGGGATATGACGAAACAAAGACCACGCTTATACATCTACTCCTTGGGAACAATTGCGAGGTTTGGCAAACTGAGCAGGAAATCCATGATGTTTCTGAATATGACTTAGTCATATGTTTCGGGTACAGGTACATCATGCCGCCAAACGTGCTTTCCACAGCAAGGCGGGCAGTCATCAATCTCCACATTGGCTATTTGCCTTACAACAGAGGCGCACACCCTAATTTCTGGTCATTTTTCGAGGGTACTCCAAGCGGAGTGACCATACATTGCGTCGATGAAGGTATCGATACTGGCGATATACTCTTTCAGAAATACGTAAATTTCGATCAAGGGGAGCTGACGTTCAGGGATACTCATACCCGGCTTGTTCGAGAGATTGAAACACTATTTTCAGACAATTTAAGCGCACTCCTGCGCAATGAATTCGTGCCATTCAGGCAGAGGGGTGAGGGGTCATACCATCATGTCGAGGATCTTCCGGATGAATTTTCTGGCTGGGATTCGAATGTTGTCGAAGAGATCTCCCGGCTTGATGAACTTGATGTTGCGGTTTTACATGACAAGTTGTCGTTGATTGACGAGATAGAAAAAGCTCGGCGAAGTAACAATGTAAATTGGATGGATTTGATGAGACTTGCATTTGCCAAGGCACCGGACGAGGCGGCGCAAATTGTGCGGCGGATAAATTCAGACGATAACAGAATTTCCGAACTGCTGAGCAAGCTTGGAGAGTAATGATGGTTGTATATTTGGGGGATGTCCCCGTCGGGCCTGGGTATCGGCCCTATATCGTTGCGGAAATGTCAGGCAATCATAACCAGTCCTATGAGCAGGCAATAGAGATCGCAAAAGCTGCAAAAAGGGCGGGTGCGAATGCTCTCAAGCTTCAGACATACACTCCAGACACACTGACTATAGATTCTGATAATGAAGATTTTCTGATTTCTGAAGCAGACAGTCTCTGGGCTGGTCAAACACTGTATGGTTTGTACCAGAAGGCGTACACAGACTGGGATTGGGTGAGAAGCATTTATGAGTATTGCAAAACGATCGGGCTTGAATGCTTCAGTTCCGTGTTTGATGAAACGTCTGTCGAGTTTTGGGAAAAATTGTCACCCTGTGCCTACAAGATAGCTTCCTTTGAGAATGTTCATTATCCGTTGATTCGACGAGTGGCAGAGACAGGCCGTTCGCTGATCATCTCGACTGGTCTCGCTGCTGAAGATGAGATTGATGAAGCAGTGGCTGTTGCCCGTGACAGTGGGTGCAAGAATCTTGTTCTTTTGAAATGTACCTCTGATTACCCGGCAAATGTCGACGATGTGAACCTGGCGTCCATACCTTTTCTCGCCAGGAAATATCAATGTGTCGTCGGGTTTTCTGACCATACAGTAGGCAATCAGGCCGCATTGGCGAGCATTGCACTGGGTGCCTCGGTTATAGAAAAGCATTTCACAAATTCACGCCTGAATGAAGGGGTGGATAGTCCTTTTTCAGCAGATGAAGCTGAGTTTTCAAAACTTGTTGAGGCTGCCGCATTGGTTAAAAAATCCATTGGCTCTGAAAGCTTTGGGATATCCGCTAACGAAGTGAAGTCACTGCGTTACAGACGATCTATTTATGCTGTGTCCTGCATAGCAGAAGGGGATATATTCAGCACTGACAATATCCGCATCATCAGGCCAGGTTTTGGTTTGCATCCGCGGTACTGGAAGTCACTTATCGGAAAAGCTTCCGAGCATTCATATGCCAAAGGAGAAAGAATAAAAGTTTCAGAAGTGGCACACGTATCCTGAGAGATGGAAAGGCATGAAAGCCGGCGAATCAGTAAGTGCTGCAGGCTTGTCTTTCGGCAATGCTGCCGCTTCAGGTTCCAACTGCAGGATAGAGGTATGTTTGTTTACGGCGCTTTCAGGGATTTAAGATGGAGTGAAATACTGCTGGTCAAATTTCGCCGGCATCCTTAAGCGCTTTGAACATCCATTCAGCGGTTACCCAGTCTTCTTCGTTGTCTATATCCTGTACAAGGTGGCGAGGCAGTATGACCGGCACGGAGCTGGAACCGTATATAGACCGGTTTTCAATCCAGGCCTCCGCTGTTCCCCAGCAAAACTGGGCCGCATCATGGTATGCAGGTTCCAGGTCTTGAGACCGGGAATTGAACTCTTCGGGCTGAAACATTGCCAGTCGTCCATCCATGGTTTTCTTCAAGGCACGTTGTATGGGAAAAGGAAAACTTGTGACTGATATTGCATAGTCGCTGCGTTCGGCGTGAAGGATAGCTTGGCCTCTCCTTAGATCGGAACTCCTGATGAAGGGGGCCGTCGCGTAGATCAGGCACAGATCACGGATCAAAATCCCTGCATTATGCAGTTCCTGAATTGCGTGCTGGATCACGGGCATGATCCCAACCTTGTCATTGGCCAACTCAGGTGGCCTGAGAAACGGAACGTCTGCGCCTTCTCTGCGTGCTGTTTCGGCAATTTCATGGTCATCTGTCGATACGATGATACGACCAAACAGCGCAGAACGGCGCGCTGCATCGATCGGCCATGCAATCATCGGGCGTCCGTGAAAATTTCTTACGTTTTTTCGATGAATGCGCGTACTGCCACCACGCGCCGGGATCAGTGCGACTGTTTCACTCATTCCTGCTGAAACATCGTCGGTAAAACCTTGTTTTGAACCAGGGGTTAGATTGAATCACTGTGCCATGAAATTGGAATTGACTATGGGTGCTCCGGGCATTTTCTCAGTTTCCATGATGCCGGTCAGCTAAATTATACAGGCATTTCGCTTGAGGCTTGCAGATTGCCCAAAAGAGATTTCATTGTCATTCGGAGGATATGATTTAAAGAAATTTCGAGAAGATCCCGATCATGTCAGTTGCCAGTCTCTGGTATTTTTGATGGAAAATCATCATATCGGAAGGATACGAACTCAATACCTGGCTGGACTGGCTTTTATGGCAACCAGTATTGGTTATTTGGCAGATTTCCACCGAAAATAAGCGTGACTGCCAAACAAGGTAATTTTTCTGGTACGAAAACAGGGCATTTGGAAGTTTCAGGTAATGAGGATTTCTCGATTAGCTGCCCTGTAGTGCTGCAAGAGCTCTAACACTCCTGGGCAGGGCAGGCGGAGTAGATGGATATGGGAAATTGCAACCTGATTCTTAAATGTGTGGCTATATCGTGTAGTATTAGCCAGAATTTTTCTCCGGCAGATGAGCGTTGTCATGTTTGATAACAAATGCATATTAATCACAGGCGGCACTGGGTCATTTGGCAAGCAGTTCATCAAGACTGTTTTGAAGCGGTTCCAACCTGCAAGGCTGGTCGTGTTTTCCCGCGACGAGCTTAAGCAGTTTGAAATGCGCCAGCAATTCGACAAGGATTGCATGCGCTGGTTTATCGGCGATGTCAGGGATCTTCAAAGGCTTCGCCAGGCCATGGAAGGTGTGGATTTTGTTGTGCATGCTGCAGCGCTCAAACAGGTGCCTGTTGCCGAATACAATCCAATGGAATGTATCAAGACCAATGTTCATGGTGCGGAGAACATCATACAGGCTGCACTGGATCATCGGGTCAAACAGGTGGTTGCACTTTCGAGTGACAAGGCAGCAAATCCCATTAACCTGTACGGTGCTACCAAACTGGTTTCTGACAAGTTATTCGTTGCAGCAAACAATGTGGCAGGACCACATCCGACAAGGTTTTCAGTAGTGCGCTATGGGAATGTCGCGGGCTCACGCGGTTCGGTGGTTCCTTTTTTCCGGAGCCTTATCGAGAAAAGGGCAGAATACTTGCCCATTACGGACGAGCGAATGACCCGGTTCTGGATTACCCTGAGCGAAGGCGTGAACTTCGTGTTGAAAAGCTTTGAAAGGATGCAGGGCGGTGAAATATTCGTGCCCAAAATACCGTCAATCCAGATCACGGACCTGGCAAGGGCCATGGCGGAAAACATGCCTACCAAGGTTGTGGGCATCCGGCCTGGAGAAAAGCTGCACGAAATCATGTGTCCGGCAGATGATTCACATCTGACCATAGAATTTGATGATCATTATGTAATCTGTCCTTCCATCACGTTTTATGGACGAAACAACGATTTTTCTGCCAATGCCCTGCAGGAAGCCGGGAAGCCGGTACAACAGGGTTTTGAATACAACTCCGGGAGTAACCCGAATTTTCTGTCGATCGAACAGATTCGTGCCTTGCAGCAGCTGACTTCAGGCAGTGCTTGAGAAATAAGTTGATTTCCTACGGCAGACAAACCATCTCGCGCGAGGATATCGAGGCCGTCAAGGATGTCTTGTCCTCGGACTTCCTGACCCAAGGGCCGCAAGTCCCCCAGTTTGAACGGGAAATAGCTGAGTACTGCGGTGCAGGTCACGCTTGCGCTGTAAACAGTGCCACTTCGGCTTTACATATCGCGTGCCTGTCGCTCGGCCTGGGGCCAGGCGACTGGCTGTGGACTACGCCGATCACATTTGTATCTTCAGCCAACTGTGCCCTGTATTGCGGTGCGGAAGTGGATTTTGTGGACATCGATCCGGGCACATGCAACATGAGTGTTGAACGCCTGGAGGAAAAGCTGGCTTATGCAGAGAAGAACAGCTGTTTGCCCAAGATTGTGGTCCCGGTGCACTTTGCCGGCCAATCTTGCGATATGCGGGCGATTCAAAAACTTGCGCAACGGTATGGGTTTCGCGTGATCGAAGATGCGGCACATGCAGCCGGCGGCCGGTATCTCGAGCATCCGGTTGGTTCATGCAAATATTCTGAAGTTGCAGTATTCAGCTTCCACCCGGTCAAGATCATCACGACTGGCGAAGGGGGCATGGCCTTGACGAATGATGCGGGCCTGTCCGAGAAAATGCATCTCCTGCGCTCGCATGGAGTGACCCGCGACCCGGAAAGCATGACACATCCACCTGACGGGATGTGGTATTACCAGCAGATTGCCCTGGGTTTTAATTACCGCATGACGGATATCCAGGCCGCACTGGGCCGCAGCCAATTGAAACGCATCGACGAGTTCGTGGCACGTCGCCGGCAACTTGCAGCACGTTACGACGCATTGCTGGAAGGACTGCCTGTGGTGCCACAGGAGCGGCACCCGGATTCACAAAGCAGTTTTCACCTCTACGTGATCCGAGTGAGTGAACAAAGCCACAGGAAGGTATTTACCTTTTTACGAAAGGCGGGTTTTGGTGTGAACCTGCATTACATTCCCGTGCATACCCAGCCGTATTACCGCCAGATGGGTTTCAGTCAAGGCGATTTCCCAGCCGCAGAGGCGTATTACCGCGAGGCAATCAGCTTGCCGATATATCCTGAACTTGGCGAGCAACAGCAGGATGCCGTCGTATCTGCCCTGAACGAGGTGTTGAGGTAGAAAAAGAGGTACGCGGGTCTACCTGGTGGCCCGGTTGATGATTTCTGCCAGGTTCCGAAAGTTGTCTTCTGCCGAGAAATCTTCGGCTTTGGCGCCATCAGGGGTGGTTACCGCATCAACCATGTTTGATTTCTGCCTGGCATGAGCGAGTTCAACTTCCTGGTGGGTGAATTTTACTGACAGGATATCATCCAGGGTCAACTGGTCCGAATAGCGAACGACACCCGGAAATTCCTTGTATGGGGCACTGCCGAAGACAAGCACTCTTTTGCCGAATCGCAGTGCCTCCATGCCGACAGTTCCTGTTACCGTCGAAACAAATTCTGCCTTTTCTATCAAGTCAAAGGTATCCGTGTCCTTGCCGACATAGAATACATCTGGAATTTTCTTCAGCCTTACGAAAAACAGCGGCCCCCGCGAGTGAAAAGTCTGCAAGGGATTTTCCTTCACCACGATACTCCAGTCTTGTGGCAGCAGTGACCTGAGGTGTTCAATGGCGAGAACCTGGTCTACGAATTCACCGCCCCAGCTGACCGTGGTCAGTTCAGGCTGCAGGTGCAAGGCAAAATAGACGAATTTTCCCTGGGGTAACGAGCTTGCCAGGGCAGAGGTATAGTTGCGTTTGAATTCGCTGCTCTTTCGGGCATTCATGATCTGGTACAGCAACAGGTCCAGGTCGAACCTGAACAGATAAAGGAAAGCCTTGAGGTAGGGGTTGGTTCTTCGCCTGGTGCTGATTGAATACAGTGCGTTTCGATGCTTTTCCTGAATCTTTTCCGGTTCTAGGTCTTTGTCTTCACTGGCCAATGAGCCGACTTCGTGCATGTCGGTGGCCAGAAACGCCTTACCTTTCAGAATAGTCTGCTGGAGCATGAAGACCTTGATATCCAGTGCCTTGGCGACCAGGTAAAGAATCAGGTCAGGACCCCGGTGGGGAATCCTGCTCATGAACACATAGTCGATATGATGGGTGGTCAGGATGTCAATGAACTGGTGGGTGTAGACGTGCATCGCATCCATCATGTCAATGAAATTGTGTTCCCCGTTGAGTGCCGGGTACCGACTGTACATGTACATGAAGACATTTGTGTGTCTCATGATCTTGCTGTAAATGTCCATGAACGTCTTCTGGTGCTGATAATCCATGTTCAGTCGAGGGCTGTGTCCCGAAAACTTCAGCTGCTTGTAGAGGTCATCCATGTGATGCGTGGGCACTTTGAATTTCTTCTTGTCGATCCATACCTTGATTTCCAGGTCGTCGGCGAGATGGTCTTTCAGGCCACGCGTATAGTGATCCGCGAACTTCCATAGAAGGATGTTTTTCTTTTTGGTCATGAGCAGGTTTCCAGAGCCATCAGTCAGTTTGCAAGATGCCGGTTTTCCTTTTTCGGGGGAAGTCCCAGCAGTCTCTGGCGCAGGTTGATCCCCCCGTTTTTCCAAAACCTGAAAATCCGGATTGAACGGAAAGAAGGGGGTTCATTGAAGTACATTTCCAGCCATTCCTCGTCCCGGACGGTGGGCATCACCAGGCTGCTCAAGTCTCTCAGATCGTACACGGTTTTTATCCATGGATGTTTCAGCTTAACTTCTGAACACTTGTCATAATCCACCAGGAAGAAATCAAACTCAGGCATTTTTTTTGCCTGGCTGCCTGCAGGCTCCGCGGCATGCACAAGGAAATTACCCGTATGCAGGTCGCCATGGCGCAGACCGGCAACATGAATGCTTCGTACAAGGGAAGCCAGTTTTCTGGCCATTCCGTGGAAGTCTGGATGAGAATTGTTTTGCCGGCAGGATTCCAGCAATTGTTTCAGGGATTGACTGCCGGGAAGCTTGCTGCACAAGAAATAGCTTTTTTTCCTGAAGCAGCCTTGCTTGAAGGTCCAGAAAGCCAGCGGTCTGGCAACAGGAAGATCCTGTTCGTGCAGTGCCATCGCACCGTGAAAACTGATTTTGCAGTAATCCTTGTACAGGCCTGTTATGAACAGGTCTATTTTTCTGGATAGCCGGTAGCGTGGACTGATGTGTGAGACTTTCATCACCATTGCCTGTTGCATCCCGGGCAGGTGGAAACTGTACAGGAGGTTACGGGGTCGTCCCTGGGCCTGCTTGAGGCGAAACCGCTCATCTTCGTAGGCCGTGAAACCGCCCGAAGTAATCCAGCTTGCCAGGGTTTCTGCGTATTCGGAATCCGGGACGGTGATGTACTGCCCATCCTTGTACCTGCCTTTGTGCAGGGTCTGCGCGCGACTGTCGTGGTATAGCATCTCTAGCCGGACTGGAAGTGTTTCTCTGGAAGGTATGAATCGTATTTTTGCGTGGTATGGCGTTTGCCTGCAAGCGCAGGGGATGTACTTGAACCTGCGGGATGTCGAAATGAAAAGTTTCCGGATACTCGTGTTGTTTCCTCACGGCTTTCGTTACGTGTGCTGTCTGGTATTATACAGATCGAACAGATTCGGAAGACACTGATATGTTTTTTGGAAAGCCTTGATGTCTAAAAAAGTTTTCATCAAAACACAGGGATGCCAGATGAATGAGTATGATTCCGGCAGGATGCTGGATGTACTGCGCCACGGTTGTGGCTTTGATATCACCCATGAACCGTCCAAGGCCGACGTCCTGTTGCTCAACACATGCTCCATTCGTGAAAAGGCACAGGAAAAGGTGTTTTCGCAACTGGGCCAGTGGCGGCCCCTGAAGGAAAAGAACCCGGATGTCCTGATCGGCGTCGGGGGGTGTGTGGCCAGCCAGGAAGGAGAGTCCCTGGCAGCACGTGCAAAACAGGTGGACGTTGTGTTCGGACCCCAGACGATTCACCGGTTGCCTGATTTGCTGGACCAGGCGGCAGCGGGCAAGAAAGCGGTCATCGATATTTCCTTCCCGGAGATGGAGAAGTTCGACTGCCTGCCTGAACCCGGGCACCGGGGTCCCGTTGCCTATGTCTCGGTCATGGAGGGCTGCAGCAAGTACTGCACGTATTGCGTCGTACCGTATACACGGGGTGAAGAGTTCAGCAGGCCGCTGGATGATGTGCTGCATGAAATCGGTTTGCTGGCCGGGCAGGGTGCACGCGAGGTCACATTGCTGGGCCAGAACGTGAACGGGTACCGCGGGCGGGACCGCCACGGGAATGTCGTGGATTTTTCCCTGCTGCTTTACTATGTCAGCGATATCGAAGGCATAGAACGGATAAGGTATACTAGTTCCCATCCTGTAGAATTTTCGGACAACCTGATCGATGCGTACGCTGAGATTCCCGAACTCGTAAATCATGTGCACCTGCCGGTCCAAAGTGGCTCTGACAGGATACTCTCTGCTATGAAACGCGGGTACACGGCACTGGAGTACAAGTCCATCATCAGAAAGCTGCGCAGGCACAAGCCGGATGTAAGCATTTCATCAGACTTCATTGTCGGTTTTCCGGGCGAAACGGACCGGGATTTCGAGGACACGATGGAGCTGGTGGAAGAAGTGGGTTTCGACCAGTCTTACAGCTTCATCTACAGTCGTCGGCCCGGCACACCCGCGGCATCACTTGAGGATCCCGTTCCGCTGGATGTGAAGAAGCGCAGGCTTCAGCGCTTGCAGGAAACCATTCGCAATGCATCCATGGACCGCTCCCAAGCCATGCTGGGCACGGACCAGGTGGTGCTGGTTGAGGGACACTCGAAAAAGTCGGCCCAGGAGTATTCCGGGAGAACCGAAAACAACCGTGTTGTCAATTTCGATGCGCCGTGTGATGTGCGAGGCAGGTTTGTACGCCTCGAGATCACCGGGGTGTATTCAAATTCTTTGCGGGGCGCCTTCCATGAGACAGCAATGTAGAGGTATCTGTACTTTTGCCTAGCGAAGTCCATTCCGTAAATATCTCCCTGGAGCCTGCAGACAATCCGCGACTCGCCAACCTTTGCGGGCCTCTCAACGGGCACCTGCACCAGCTTGAAAAAAGACTCGGTGTTGAAATCAACAACCGGGGCAACGCCTTTTCGATCAGCGGCGAGGCCAGGGCCACCAATGCAGCGGTCGAGGTTCTAAAGGAACTTTACGATTCTACGAAAGACCAGATTCTCTCCTCCTCGGACGTGCACCTGCATTTGCAGGAATCCGAGCTTGCGAATATTGCCGAGCAGAATCTCAAGTCTTCCCTTCGCACGGTGCACACCAAGCGCGGCGCCATCAAGCCCCGCGGCTTCAACCAGCAACGGTATGTACAGCTGATCGAGGAAAGCGACCTGGTGTTCGGCATCGGCCCTGCCGGCACCGGCAAGACCTATCTTGCCGTCGCATGCGCCGTCGCGGCACTGGAACGGGACAGGATCCGCAAGCTCGTCCTGGTGAGACCCGCCGTGGAAGCTGGAGAAAGGCTGGGATTCCTGCCAGGAGATCTAGCCCAGAAGATCGACCCGTACTTGAGGCCCATGTATGACGCCCTCTACGAAATGCTGGGCTATGAGAAAGTCAGCAAGCTCATTGACAGGAATGTCATAGAAATTGCGCCCCTGGCCTATATGCGCGGGCGGACCCTGAATGATGCCTACATCATCCTGGATGAGGCGCAAAACACCACGATCGAGCAGATGAAGATGTTCCTGACCCGCATAGGCTTTGGCTCAAAAGCCATAGTGACCGGCGACATCACGCAGATTGACCTGCCCGGCACCAAGGAATCGGGCCTGAAACACGTCAGGCGGATCCTGGGAGAAACCGAGGGGGTCTCCATTTGCGAGTTCAATGCCCGGGATGTCGTGCGTCATCCGCTGGTCAAGAAAATTATCCGGGCCTATAGCAATGATCCGGGCTGACGGGTATCCCGGAAGTGGCCGTGTTGCTTGATATCCAGGTGGCGGCTGCAGGCTGTCAGGTGCCCCCCGAGTCGGAATTCAGGAGATGGGCGGCAGAGATAGACTCTTCAGGCGAAGCGAGCTGGGCCTGTTTGCGAATTGTGGACAGAAACGAGGGCGAGTACCTGAACAGCAAATACCGCAAGTCCGGCAAGGCCACGAATGTACTGTCTTTTCCTGCCTCCCTGCCGGAAGAACTGGGCATCCGTTTTCTCGGGGACGTAGTCATCTGTGCGCCCGTAGTGGCCGAGGAGGCCGTTCACCAGGGGAAGGATCTCCGCTCTCACTGGGCGCACCTGCTCGTGCATGGAATTTTGCATTTGCAGGGATTTGTTCACGATGATGACCAGCGCACCCGGGAAATGGAGGCGCTTGAGATCGGGATACTGAACAGGCTGGGAGTGGACAACCCGTATTGAACGATCATGTCGAAGTTTCTTGATACAGCCATGCGGTGGCTACACATGCCCGCCTTCCTGAAGACGGTTTTGAAGAAGTACCCGGAAGATCGTGCAGAGATCGTTCAGCTGCTGCAAAGATCCGAGGCCGGCGGCGTAATAGACAGCGACATTCTGGAAATGATCAAAGGCGCGATCCAGGTGTCCGAGATCCAGGTGAAAAATATCATGATTCCGCGTTCACAGATGGTGGTCGTGCGCCGGGGCAGCAGCCTGCAGGACATGTTGCCGGTCATCATAGACTCGGCACACTCAAGATTCCCGGTCGTGGGTGAAAGCAAGGACGAGGTATTGGGCATCCTGCTGGCCAAGGATCTGCTGCGCTATTTCATGCAGGGCAGGCAGGGAGACTTCAGCATGGACGATGTGTTGCGCCCTGCAGTGGTCGTTCCCGAGTCCAAGCGGGTGAATACACTGCTGAACGAGTTCAAGGACAGCCGCAATCACATGGCGCTCGTTGTGGATGAATACAGTGGAGTTTCCGGGCTTGTGACGATCGAGGATGTACTGGAACAGATTGTCGGAGACATCACGGACGAGCATGATGTGACGGAGGATCATTACATATTCGAGCATTCTGAAGGACAGTACGGTGTCAAGGCGTTGACACCCATCGAGGATTTCAACGAGTTTTTCTCCACGCGTTACAGTGACGCGGAGTTCGAAACGTTCGGAGGCCTGGTGCTGAGCAAGTTTGGTCATCTGCCCAAAAAGGGTGAGCGCATAAAAATTGACCGTTTCATCGTGGAAGTGATGCGTTCAGACCGGCGCAGGCTTCACCTGCTCAGTGTTTCAAGCAATCCAGAACATTCGTAGGAACCAGCACCCAGCAGTTTGCCGGGAAACCGGATAGCATCCTTTCGGTGACACATGCCCATTCTCTCCAGTAGTGTTGCGTTCCTGCTCGCAGCCGCAGCAGGGGCCTTGCTCGTTTGCGGTTTTGCACCGTTTTCATGGTGGTGGCTGACACTTGTCTGCCCGGCAGCCCTGTACGTCGCCCTCACAGGACGCTCGCCCGGGACTGCATTTCTCCTCGGGCTCGTTTTCGGGCTTGTGTTTTTTGGGCTGGGCATTTCATGGACATTCAACAGCATTCACGAGTATGGCCACGCACCGGTATGGCTGGGTATTCTTCTCGTGACGCTCCTGGTGACGGTGCTTGCCCTGTTTCCGGCAGTTTCTGCACTGCTTTTCTCGAAATTGTGTGCGGGCCAGGCATTGTGCTTTCATGGCGCACTTGCGTTTGCAACACTCTGGACGATTTCAGAATGGGTGCGTGGCTGGATATTTACCGGCTTTCCGTGGCTGTTGATGGGACACGCACATCATTCAAGCCCGTTACAGGGCGTCGTGCCGATCCTGGGCAGTTACGGCGCCTCATGGGTCGCGGTGCTCACGGGCTGCCTGGCTGCCGTACTGGTTTTCGCGGCGGCCAGGAAAAAGCTCGTTTCCCTTGCAGTGCTGGTGCTTGCAGCAGTGCTGATGCTGGTTACCCGTCAACTGGCCTGGACAACCCCGGCCGGAGAGCCGCTCAGTATCGCCCTGGTACAGGGAAACATTTCGCAGGAAGAGAAGTGGGACCGCACGAAACACGCGGGCATCCTGAACCGGTACAAGCAGCTCAGCGAAGCAAACCTGGATGCAGACATCATCGTGTGGCCGGAATCCGCCATCCCCACCTACTTCTACAAGGTCAGGGATTCATTCATCCCGGACCTCGAGGAAATCGCGAGGGAATCCGGCACGGATTTCCTGGTCGGCCTGTTTACCTATGACCAGCTTACCGGGGGGGTGTACAACTCGTTGATGACCTTTGGCGAGGAGAGAAGCTTTTACTCCAAGCGCCGCCTGGTGCCTTTCGGGGAGTACATTCCCTTTCGGGACCTCGCAGCGTTCCTGGCACGCCATATCGATCTTCCGATGTCCGACATCTCCGCGGGCGAAGGGCGGCCACTGGTCAAGCTCAAGGGCTACCTGGTCGGTGCGTCGATCTGCTATGAAGTGGTGTATGGAAACGAAATGATCGAGGCCATGCCTGAGGCAGATTTCCTGGTCAATATCAGCAATGATGCCTGGTTCGGGGATTCCTATGCACCCGAACAGCATCTGGAGATCTCGCGTTCAAGGGCCATCGAGTCGGGACGCTACCTGTTGCGTGCAACCAGCACGGGGATTTCGGCGGTAATTGATCCAAAAGGTTTGATTGTGGCCCACTCTTCCCAGTTCCAGGAAGATGTCGTGCGGTCAGAAATCCGGCCGCATGAGGGTCAAACCCCCTACTCGCGCCTGGGAAACTGGACAATCCTGGCAATCCTGTCCGGTATTTCCCTTATAATCTTGCTTTGTCATTGGCACAGGACTCGATCCGGGACCCTATCCTTGAATCGGCCAGATCGCGAGATGAGACATTCATGACGGCATCCATCATCCCTGTCATCCTGTCAGGAGGTTCAGGCACACGACTGTGGCCTCTCTCCAGAAAGCTTTACCCCAAGCAGTTTATTCCGATCACGGGAGACAAGAGCCTGTTCCAGGCCACGATTGAACGGGTCCGCAGTCTGGAAAATGTCAATGAGGCGCTGGTGATATGCAATGATGAACACCGTTTCATGGCTGCAGAGCAATTGCGCCGCGCGGGTCTTCCGGCAGAAATTATTCTTGAACCAGCCGGGCGGAACACGGCACCGGCCATCACCATAGCGGCCATGCATGCGCTTGACCGGGGTCCCGACGTATTCCTGCTGGTACTTCCAGCCGACCACATCGTGCAGGATACGGAACAGTTTCGGCTCGCTGTATCCCGCGCCGTACGGGTCGCGGCAGACAGGCTGGTGACTTTCGGCATCGTTCCTGATCGTGCTGAAACCGGCTACGGGTACATAAGATACGACGATGCAGCCCCCCTGGGCCCCTCTTCGAACGGGATCTATGAGGTACAGGAATTCGTGGAGAAGCCGGATTCCGAAACGGCCAGGGGCTTCCTGGAAAGTGGCCGTTACCTCTGGAACAGCGGGCTGTTCCTGTTCTCGGCAGGATTGTACCTGAGTGAAGTCAAGCGCCTGCAAGCGGAGATTTTCGAGACATGCCAGGAAGCGTATGCAAACCGGACGCGCGACCTGGATTTTGTTCGCCTGGACAGGCAAGCCTTTTCCATGGCCCCCAGCATTTCGGTCGACCATGCCGTGATGGAACGTACTGACAAGGCCGCGGTCACGCGGCTGGACAGCGGGTGGAGCGACATAGGGTCCTGGCAGGCCCTCTGGGAGTCCATGTCCCGGGACGGGCGTGGCAATGCGACATCCGGGGATGTTGTCGAGGAAGACTGCGAGGGGTGCTACATCCGCTCCAGCCATCGCCTTGTGACGGCGGTCGGAACCAGGGACCTGGTCGTCATTGAGACAGCCGATGCGGTCCTAGTGGCCCCCCGCGAGAAAGCCCAGGAGGTCAGGGACATCGTTGCCCGGCTGCAGGAGGACGGGCGCAGCGAAGCGGAAATTCATTCCAAGGTCTACCGGCCTTGGGGGACCTATGAAGTCATGGATACCCAGGACAGCTTTCAGGTCAAGCGGATCACGGTCAATCCGGGCCAGTCTCTTTCATTGCAGATGCATCGCTACCGTGCCGAGCACTGGATCGTCGTAAAGGGAACGGCACGGGTCACCCGGGACGAGGAAGTCTTCCTGTTGAGCGAGAACGAGTCCACGTATATCCAGGCAGGTACCCGGCATCGTCTTGAAAACCCTGGTCCAGATCTGCTTCAGCTCATAGAAGTCCAGTCCGGAAGCTACCTGGGTGAGGATGATATCGTGCGATACGAGGATGACTACGGTCGTTGATGGATACCGGCATCTTCCAGTGGACGGATCGCCTGGCATCCGGGGTCGGCAAGTCCTGCCCCGGTGCTGCTTGTTGTTGCCGGGCAAGGCATGCTGGTATTCTTTCGACCTTTCACAAGCTGTAACCGATGCAGAATACGAGCCCAGCCACATATAACCCGCATGAAATCGAGCCCCTGGTGCAGCAGGAGTGGGACCGGCTCCGGGCCTTTGAAGCGAAAGAAGATGAGCAGCGTGAAAAGTTTTACTGCCTGTCCATGTTCCCCTACCCGAGCGGACACCTGCACATGGGCCATGTGCGCAATTACACCATTGGAGACGTCATCAGCCGTTACCAGCGGATGACCGGGAAGAACGTCATGCAGCCCATGGGCTGGGATGCCTTCGGACTGCCGGCGGAAAACGCAGCGATCCAAAACGGTGTCCCGCCGGCAGAATGGACGTATGAGAATATCGCTTACATGCGGACCCAGCTTCGGCGCCTTGGCTATGCCTATGACTGGAGCCGGGAGCTTGCGACGTGCGACCCGAAATATTACCGCTGGGAGCAGTGGTTTTTTACCAGGCTGTATGAGAAGGGGCTCGTCTACCGGAAAAAGGCCATGGTCAACTGGGATCCTGTCGACCAGACGGTACTCGCGAACGAACAGGTCATTGAAGGGCATGGATGGAGATCCGGCGCACGGATCGAGCGCAAGGAAGTCACCCAGTGGTTTCTGAAAATCACCGCATATGCCGAAGATCTCCTGAAAGACCTGGAACAGCTGGAGGGCTGGCCTGACCAGGTAAAAACCATGCAGGCCAACTGGATTGGCCGTTCGCAAGGTGTGGAAATTGAATTTGATGTGAGCAGCGAGTACACGCTCAACGTGTTCACGACCCGTCCCGATACGCTGTTCGGCGTGACCTATATTGCGGTCGCCCCGGAACATGAGCTGGCTGTCCAGGCCGCGGAAGATTCGCCGGAAATTGCTGCGTTCCTGCAGGAATGCGCATCCTCAAGGGTTTCAGAGGCCGAGATCAGCACACTGGAGAAAAAGGGGATGGATACCGGGCTGCATGCGGTCCATCCCA
Organism: Gammaproteobacteria bacterium; assembly: GCA_965220875.1. Taxonomy (GTDB): domain Bacteria; phylum Pseudomonadota; class Gammaproteobacteria; order UBA4575; family UBA4575; genus WTFY01. The sequence goes on from OZ244849.1 coordinate 1,414,234, forward strand.
TGACAAAGGAAAGGATTCCGATCTGGATCGCGAATTTTGTACTGATCGAGTACGGCTCGGGTGCCGTCATGTCCGTGCCGGCTCATGATCAGCGCGACTGGGAATTTGCTGCGGCATTCGGATTGCCGGTGCGGCCCGTAGTGTATCCGGAAAAGGACAGCGACAGCGTTGACGTCTCTCGGTGTGCATTTCTTGAAAAAGGCTGGTTGCGGAATTCCGCACAGTTTGACGGCTTGGGCTCGGACCAGGCCTTTGGTGCCATTGCAGAGGAGCTTGAGCGGTGTGGCAAGGGGCAGCGGCTCGTCAATTACCGGCTGCGGGACTGGGGTATTTCCCGACAGCGTTACTGGGGCTGTCCAATTCCCGTAATAAACTGCAGTCATTGCGGGGCAGTACCGGTTCCCGATCAGGATTTGCCTGTGGTGTTGCCGGAAGAAGTCGATTTCGACAAGGGCTTGTCTCCCCTGCAGTCGGCCCCGGGGTTTTACGAGGTCCGCTGTCCGAAATGCGGGGGTGCTGCCACGCGAGAACTGGATACGTTTGACACCTTCTTCGAGTCAAGCTGGTATTTTGCGCGTTACTGCAGTGTAGACAATGATGCTTCGATGCTGGACGACAGGGCGAGGTACTGGATGCCGGTCGACCAGTATGTGGGGGGAGTTGAGCATGCGGTATTGCATCTGCTGTATGCGAGGTTCTTCCAAAAGCTGATGCGCGATGCGGGCATGTCTGCAGAGGATGAGCCGTTCATGAACCTGCTGACCCAGGGGATGGTGCTGAAAGACGGTGCAAAAATGTCAAAATCCAGGGGCAATACCGTGGATCCCCAGGAACTGATTGACAAATACGGTGCTGACACGGTGCGGCTCTTTGTGATCTTTGCCGCACCTCCTTCGCATAACCTCGAATGGTCCGACTCCGCGGTCGAAGGCTCCTACCGGTTTATCAACAAGCTGTGGCGTCTGGTCGAAAGCCATGTTGAGCAAGGGATGGCTCACGGGAACGGCATGGTCCCGGGGGACCTGGGTGCCGAACAGACGGAACTGCGCAGGAAGACTCACGAGACCATAAAAAGGGTTACCGACAGCATGGGCAGGCGTTACGCGTTCAATACAGCGGTCGCTTCAAACATGGAACTGGTGAATGCGATTGCGGATTTTGAAGATCCGTCGCCGACGGGACGCAAGGTCTGCCAGGAAGCGCTGGAAGCGGTGGTCCGGATGCTTGCACCGATCCTGCCGCATGCCTGCCATGTCCTGTGGCATCGGCTAGGCCATGAAGAACCGGTTTATCGAACCGCCTGGCCCAGTCTGGACAGCAGTGCCCTGAAAAGGGAGGTTGTGGAGATGGTGGTGCAGGTCAACGGGAAAAAGCGTGGCACGGTCAGTGTGCCTGCGGGCATGGATAACAATGGCATTGAGCAGGCTGCGCGGGACAATGAAAATGTTTTGCGGTTTATTGAAAACCGTGAGATCACCAAGGTGGTCGTTGTACCGGGTCGAATCGTAAATATTGTTGTAAACTAGCTGCCATGCGTCATTATCTGGGTCTTCTTCTACCATTGCTGATCGTATCGGGCATGCTGCAGGGCTGCGGGTTTCGGCTTGCGGGCAGTGGCGGGGATGCCGATAGCGGTATCGAAAGCATCTCGCTGCAGGGTCCCGGTTCGAGCCGCGTGATGATGCAGTTTACCCGGAATTTTCTTGAGTCAAACAGGATTCGTGTCGTGGACGCCGAACAGGCGTCAGCACGGCTTGAAATCCTGTCCGAAAGCGCCGAAAAGGAGGTGCTTTCACTGGACAGCGACGGGAAAGCCCGGGAATACGACCTGGTCTTGAACATCGCGTTTGACGTGAAGCGCCCGGATGACAGCTATTTGCTCCATGGGCAAAGTATCAGCCTGAACCGGGCCTTTGTTTTTGACAAGCGGGACGTGCTGGGTTCCGCCGAAGAGGAACAGAAGCTGATGGATGAGATGCGCAAGCATGCGGCCCGGCTGATCGTCTACCGTTTGCGGGCCATGTCGATTCAGGACGAGTAGCCGCCCGGCTCAACCGTCACGACTTATTCGGTCTGGCCAAGTATCAGCTTTGCAATCGCCGATGAATCCAGGTGACCCTCACCTGAGTCGACGATCTTTTCCAGGTAACCGGAAACAAGATCGGTACCCGGCATGGAGATTCCGCACTCGCTTGCGCTGGACTGCGCGATACCCATGTCCTTGTGATGCAGTTCGGCCTTGAATCCGGGCTGGTAGGAATTTTCCAGCATGCGCCTGCCGTGAACCTCGAGAATCCTGCTGTATGCAAATCCGCCGAGCAGCGCTTCCCGCACTTTTTCCGGGTTCACATCGAGAGATTTTGCCAGCAAGAAGGCTTCTGCCACTGCAGACATGGTCTGTGCCACAAGAATCTGGTTGCAGGCCTTGGCGACCTGCCCGGCGCCATGCGTGCCGACAAGCGTGATGTTTTTCCCCAGGCATTGCAGTATGGGCAAGGCCTGGTTGAAGATTTCTTCCCTTCCTCCCACCATGATGGAAAGCGTGGCGTCGATGGCTCCCTGTTCACCGCCGGATACCGGGGCGTCCAGCATGTCAATGCGCCTGTCCTGAAGCTGCCTTGCCAGGACCCGGGTGACCTGCGGCGAGATCGTGCTCATGTCCACAACAAGATGCCCTTCGCGAGCCCCGTGGATCAGGCCATCTGGACCGCTGACGACCTCCTTCACGTCCGGGGTGTCCGATACGATCGTGATCGTCACCTGGCAGTGCTGAGCCAGTTCGCGAGGGGTCTTGAAGCGTTCCACGCTGCTCGGTTCAAAGGCTTCAAGTGACTGTTCCCGGCGTGCGTAGAGCCCCAGCCTGTAGTTGGCCTTGATCAGGTTCATGGCCATGGGCCTGCCCATGATACCGAGGCCGATCATCCCGATTCGATCAATCTTCATATGTGCGATACCGCAAGTCTGATGGTGGCAGAGCTTAGCAGAGTATTTTACTGTTTATCCGCTTTCCTGTAACTTCTGGACCGGGCAATGGCTTTCGTCCAGTTTCCGGGGCTCCCTGCATGCAAACACGCTTTTCTCAACTGAAAGACACCCTGAACCGGTCAGAGTGCCGGGCATTTCTTGTTTCGGGAGATGAGCCCTACCAGCATATGCTTGCGGCAGACATGTACCGGAAACGCTTGTCCGGCGCGGGATTTACGGACAGGAAAATCCTGACGTCCGAACCCGGGTTTGACTGGTCCAGGCTGGATGCCGCAAGACATGACATGTCCCTGTTCGGTGAGCGGACTCTCGTGGACCTGCGGATTCCCGGGGGAAAACCCGGGGCAAGTGGCTCAAAAGCGATAGCAGGTTTCCTGCAAGGCCTGCATCCGGACGTGGCGCTCCTGATCCAGGCGCCCAGACTGGACCGCAGTGCGATGGGTTCTGCGTGGGTGAAGGCAGTGGACAAGGCGGGCGTCATCGTGCGTGTGTGGCCCCTGAATTACCGGGAAACTGAAAACTGGGTCCGGCAGAAGCTCAGGAAAGAGGGGTTTGCCGCGGGCAATGAAGTCGTTGCACTGATCGCACAGCATGTGGAGGGAAATCTGGTTGCAGGCGTGCAGGAACTCGAGAAAATCGTTCTCGTGAGTGATGCGAGAGAGCTGACTCTCGAATCCGTCAGCAGGGTGTTGACGGATAGCAGCCATTATTCCCTGAAGGAACTCAATGACACGCTTTCGACCAGGGATCATCTGCGATGCATCCGGATCCTGCGTGGACTTGAAAAGGAAGACGTCCAGCCTCCCCTGGTGCTGTGGGCAATGGCTGAGCGGGTCAGGATGCTGGCCGGGGGTCGAGGCGAGGCAGGAGGCTACCGGAATCCTGGCGGTTCAGACCGGCTGGCAGGGATTGCCCGTGCCAGCCTGTCCGCATCCATCCATGGCCAGGAGCCTTCATTCCTGTTGAGGCAGTGTGCATGGGTAGACCAGGTGATCAAGGGTCAGGCTCACGGTAATCCTTGGCGTGAACTGGTACAATTGGGGCTTGCCATACAACTGGCAGGGTAGCTTGACCATTTCCCAGATGCCTTTGCACGACCTGAAAACATTCCCGGCATGATGAACAAGACTGAAGACCAGAACGGGTCAATGGAGCGTTACATCGCAGAGGTGACCCGCGGCGCGGCCTCTGCAAAAAGCGAGATAGGCCAGGCTGAAACGGACACCAAGAATCTGGCACTGAAAAGCATTGCCGAACAGATACTTGCTTCAGGCGAACTGCTCAGGAAAGAGAACTTGCGTGATTTGAAGGAAGGGAAGGAACGTGGTCTGAATGCCGCCTTGCTGGACCGTCTGGAGTTGAACGACAGTCGGATCCAGGCCATGGCTGACGGGGTGGAGCAGGTTGCCCGGTTGCCGGACCCGGTCGGGCAGACTACGCCCCTGGAAATGCGCCCGAGCGGTATCAGGGTGGGCAAGATGCGGGTTGCGATCGGTGTGATACTGATCATATACGAGTCACGTCCCAATGTTACCGCGGATGCGGCGGCCCTGTGTATCAAGTCTGGCAATGCGACCATCCTGCGTGGTGGCTCGGAAGCGCTTCATTCCAATCGGGCGATCGCTGCATGCATTCATGCTGGCCTTGAGCAGGCGGGCCTTTCCCGGGATGTCGTTCAGATAATCAATACCACTGACAGGGATGCCGTCGGGAAGCTGCTGCAAAGCAGGCAGCATATCGACCTGGTGATTCCCCGCGGAGGCAAGGGGCTGATAGAGCGAATCAGCCGGGAATCGCAGATCCCGCTGCTCAAGCACCTGGATGGCGTGTGTCACGTCTATGTCCACGAAGACGCAAATACGACCATGGCGGTCGAGATTGCAGTCAACGCCAAGGCCCAGCGGTTCGGTGTATGCAATGCCATGGAAACCCTGCTGGTGGACCGCGCGATTGCAGAAAGTGTACTGCCTGAGATCAGGCAGCGCCTGGAACTCAAGGCGGTGGAGCTGCGGGGTTGCCCCGAAACCTGCTCCCTGCTGCCAGGCATCGCACCGGCCACAGAGCAGGACTGGCATGAAGAGTACCTGGCACCGGTGCTTGCCTTGCGGATTGTCGAGGACATATCCCAGGCCGTGGAACACATCCGGACCTATGGTTCCCACCATACGGATGCCATCGTCACAGACAATGACACCGCTGCACAGCAGTTTTTGCGTTGCGTAGACTCAAGCTCAGTCATGGTGAATGCTTCCACACGATTTGCAGACGGATTCGAATATGGACTGGGAGCAGAGATAGGCATCAGCACGGACAAGCTGCATGCAAGGGGACCGGTAGGCCTGGAGGGCCTGACCAGCGAGAAGTTCATCGTGCTGGGCAATGGAAATATTCGTGAGTAGATGTGCCTGCCTTGTGTCGCGCAGGCTCTCGGGCCCGAACTTGTTCGGGCGATCCGGCTTTTCTGGCTGGTCGGGATAGAGGTGTGTTAGGCATATTTGGCGGTACGTTTGACCCGGTACATTTCGGGCATATCACGCTGGTATCCGCCCTGTTGAAGAAGTTTGATTTTGAGGAAATCCGGTTTTTGCCCTGCCGGGAGCCTCCGCACAAGCAGGCGACTCATGCGGGTGCGCAGCACCGGCTGCATATGCTGAACCTCATTACGGAATCAACCCCCGGGCTGGTGGTGGATGATCGGGAGATGAGAAGGTCAGGGCCCTCCTACACGGTGGATACCCTGAGGGAACTCCGCGGGGAAACCGGCACAGAATGCGCGCTGGTGCTGATCCTGGGGCTGGATGCTTTCTTGCAGTTTTGCACCTGGCATGAATACGATCAAATCCTGTCCATTTGTCATATCATGCTGTTGCGGCGCCCCGGTTATGCGCTGGAAGACTCGGGCTGTGAGCGTGAACTGCTGTCACGGCATGGCACGGACGAGATTTCAGCGCTTCATCAGGCGCCTTGCGGGAATATATTTCTCAGTGCTGAAAAGGAAATCGAGATTTCATCCGAGGCGATACGCCGGTGCATAGCAGGAGGTGGCCAACCCCGGTATCTGCTGCCCGGTACGGTTTGGAACTATATCCGCAGTCATGGCCTGTATCGCCAGGCTACCGTTGCCTAGCAGGGAGCATCAGGCCGGGTGGCTAACAGGGGTGTCCAGTGCATCGATACATGCAGGACGTTTCTGCATCTTGAAACCGCGTATCGTTGCCTGTCCATGCCGGGACAGGTGTTTGGCCTGCACAGTATGAGGCAATGGGGACGAAACGGTGAGTGAAGAAATCCTGATCAATGTCACACCCCGGGAAACCCGGGTGGCGATTGTTGAAAACGGCATGCTGCAGGAAGTGCAGATTGAGCGTGTTGGCAAACAGGGCCTGGTGGGCAATATCTTCAAGGGTTGCGTGAGCAAGGTCATGCCTGGCATGGACGCGGCATTCGTGGACATAGGACTGCCCAAGGCTGCATTCATTCACAGTTCCGATGTCGCGTATTTGCCGAAAAGTTCCCGAACCAGGCAGGTCGAATCGAGTGGACAAAGCCCTGACGAGGGGAGCGCACAGCCTCATGGCGAGTCCATCACGAATTTGCTGCACGAAGGGCAGCAGCTGCTCGTTCAGGTCGTGAAGGACCAGCTGGGCACCAAGGGAGCGCGTCTTACGACCAGTATCACCGTGCCCTCCCGTTATATGGTGCTGCTGCCTTATTCGAACGATGTCCGGTTGTCTGCACGCATTGAAGACCAGGAGGAAAGGACTCGCCTGACTGAACTTGCCAAAAGCCTGCTTGACACATCGAATGCCGACTGCGGATGTATTTTGAGAACCGCTGCGGAAGGCGTGGACGAGGATGATCTGAAAAGGGATTTGAAGTTTCTGTTGAATCTTTGGGAGACGATCGTAGAGAAAGTCATCCGCGTATCCTCGGTGGACCAGGTGTATTCGGATTTGCCCCTGGCCGTCCGGGCATTGCGTGACCTGTCTATCGAGGATGTCGGGATTATCAGAATCGATTCGCGGTTCACTTATGAGACCGTGAAGGAATTTTCCCAAAGGCTTGTCCCCGAGATTGCCGATCGCATCACGCATTATTCAGGAAACCGTCCCTTGTTTGACCTGTACTCGATAGAAGACGAGCTGCAAAAGTCCCTGCAAAGGAAAGTGACCCTTAAATCAGGAGGCCACCTCATTTTTGATCAGACTGAGGCGATGACGACCATCGATGTCAACACAGGAGGTTTCGTGGGCCACCGGAACCTTGAAGAGACCATATACAAGACCAATCTGGAAGCGGCACAGGCCATTGCCCGGCAGCTTCGACTGCGCAATCTGGGTGGCATCATCATCATCGATTTCATAGACATGGAGGACGAGGAACACAAGCGTCAGGTCCTGCGTATCTTTGAGAAGTCGCTGGCCAAGGATCGCGCCAGGAGCCAGGTCTGTGAGGTCTCGCCTTTGGGACTGGTTGAGATGACGCGCAAGCGCACCCGGGAGAGCCTGCAGCACGTCCTGTGCGAGCCCTGCTTTACATGCGCCGGCCGCGGTTATATCAAGACCGCTGAAACGGTGTGCTTTGAGCTGTTTCGCGAGATCATGCGCGAAGCGCTCCAGTATGAGACGAATGAACTGCTGGTACTTGCGTCGCAGCCTGTGGTGGACCTGCTGCTGGACCAGGAGTCCACCAGCCTGGCTGAACTGGAGGATTATATCGGCAAAACGATAAAGCTTCAGGTTGAGTCCCTGTATTCGCAGGAACAGTTTGATGTAGTACCCCTGTGAAGGCGAATCTCCCAATATGGCGCAGGCTGCTGTTTGCAAGTGAGTACACGCTTGCAGGCATCCTGGTACTGGCAGCCGCTGCAAGCAGCATCGTCCGCCTGTATCCGTCCCTTTACCAGGATTATCTTCCGGCCATCCAGAAAAGCATTTCATCCATAGTGGGCAAGCCGGTTCACATCGAGACGATACAGGTCGAATGGTACGGCTACGATCCACAGGTCACGGTCCATGGCTTGTCCGTCCACACTGACGGTTCAGGCCGGGAGCAGTTGCTGCTTGCAGAAAAGGCGGTGGTCTCGGTCGACCTGTTCCGAAGCCTGAAAGACGGGGAAATTGCCGTCACGGAACTGCAGCTGGATGGTGGCAATCTCGAAATCCTGCGCACGGACGACCAGCGAATCGTCATCAACGGTATCGATATCAGCGAAAGGATTTCTGCAAGGACCGGCGTGGATGAAGCCGGTGATTTTCGCGTCAAACTGGCGGATACCTCCATCGATTACAAGGATGAAGTGCTGGATCTCGACTTCCGTGCCGAACCCTCGGATGTTGTCTTCGATTTCAATGGGAGCAGATTGAGAATGGCTTCCGATTTGCATTTGCCGGATACGCAGGGGGTTGCCCTTGCGCTGGCCGCTGACGTGGAAGGCCTGGAACAGGGGCTGGACGGTGTCCGGGGTACACTGTACGCGAAAGGTGACCGTATCAATATCGGGCTATTGGGGCGATTTTTCCCGAAGTTTTCTGCCGGGGTTCATTCCGGCCATGCGGATTTCGAGATCTGGGGCAACATCAATTCCCGGGACGACCGGTCATTCCGGGGAAGCCTGGCTTTGCTTGATCTCGTGTTTCGCAATGCGGGGGATCCGGCCCGGTATTCCGGACATGAAATCACGGCGCTGGAAACGGGCTTTCAGCTGAATGGGTCAAATGGCAGCTGGCACCTGGCGCTTGTTGACAGCGATATCAGGACAGCAGAAGGCAAGTGGGCGGGTGGAAACTATGAAATCAGGTGCGAGGATTTTGAAACCGCACATCTGGAGGTCACGGCGGCCCTGGATTATGTCAACCTGGCCGACATGCTCGAGACCCTGGAAAATTTCTCGCCGTTTTCCGAGCACCTTCCAGGGTGGATGCGCGACGTGCATCTTGAGGGAGAGATCCGTGACATAAGATTCTCGGCGCTCTGGCAGGAAGAGCACCTGGCAAAATATGCGTACGAGGCCGCACTGAATGGCCTGGACATGACTGTTCCGGAATACGAATTGGAGGTGTCATCCCTGTCTGGCCGGGTGACCGGCAATCACCTGCAGGGCAGCCTTGAAATCGACTCGCCTGCAGTGGAAGTCAAGGCCCGCCAGCTGGCAGAAAACACCTTCCCGAGCCAGCAGATTGCTGGACTCGTCAAGTGGAAGCTTTCGGGCGAGGGGGTCGTGCTTGCGCTGGAAAGGGTATCGCTGGCGGCCGATGAGGTGCATGCGAACGTGCAAGGCATTGTCCAGATTGAGCCTGGCAAATCCTATGCCGATCTTCAGGGCGAAGTGGTGCGGGCCAGTCTTTCGGCCCTGAAGGACTGGTTACCGCACAAAAGGATGAACCAGAAGCTTGTTCGCTGGTTACGTGAGGCGATCAAGCAGGGGACGTTGAGCCATGCCAGGTTCCTGTTCAACGGTGATGCCGGGCGATTTCCCTTTGACGGCCGTTCCGGCAGGTTCGAACTGCAGGCTGAGGTAGAGGAGGGGCTGCTTGAATACCGCAAAAACTGGCCGATGATCCGGGATATCGCTGCAGACGTGGAGGTCAGCAATGGCCAGTTTCACGTCCATGGCACTGAAGCCCGGGTTCTGGATTCCAGGATTCATGCCTTTACGACTTCGATCGAAGACGTCCGGTTACCCCGGTTAACGATCCATGGCAGTGGCAGCGGGCCGGCCAATGACACCCTGGCTTATCTTGAGCAGTCTGCACTGATTCCGCAGGACAGCCAAATTCCCGGTCATATCTCGGCCGACGGGGAGGTGGGCCTGAATCTGAATATTGCATGGACGCTCACACGAAAGCTGGAAAAGGAAAGGCACGTGGACGGACTGATTGAGTTCAGGGGTGCTGATCTTGTACTGCGCAAGGCCTCGCTTCCCTTTACTGACGTGCATGGCAAGCTGAAGTTTACCAAACAGGGTGCGGAGGGTACGGGGGTACGTGCCAAGCTGTTTGGTTCCGAGTTTGATGTCGAAGCGGCACTGCTGGAAAATGGACGCACCCGCGTGCAGCTCGCTGGTGATCTCGACCTGGACAGCTGGATGGCTGCAAACCAGTCCAGGGCATCTGAATACCTGCACGGGAAGACCCCTGTCTCTGCCACCTTTATCTTGCCGCAATTTGGAAATCTTGGCAGGGACGAGTCAGTGGAGATCCGTATAGAGAGTGATCTGACGGGTGCGTCCATTACCTTGCCAGAGCCTTTTGCCAAGGAGCAGGATTCATCCTCGACGTTTGTGATGCATACCCGGCACCAGGACGGAGCCTCTCATCCACTGTCCATCCGTTTTGAAGACAGCATCTACATGCAGGCCCTGCCAGACCCTGCCGGTGCACGAATTTCCGCCCTGGAAGTCAGGACCGAAAATGACCGGTTCGAGCTGCCTGACCGGGGGGTGAAGGTTACCGGGAAGTTTGACTTGCTGGACATCACCGAGTGGCTGGAGATACTTCAGTCCGGTGACGGTCAAAATTCCCTGGGGCTGGATTCGATTGACATCCAGGCCGATGAAATCTCGGCATTTGGTCTTGCCACGCAAAACGCAAGATTCAGCATGGAGAAGGATACTCGGTTCTGGAACGGAAAAATCCGTTCATTGAACATAAGCGGCGACTTCCAGTACCCGTTGTCGCCGCAGGCGGACAGCGTTCTCACCGCAAGTTTTGAACATTTCCGATACGACAAGCCTGATGAGGCCCTCAGTTTTTCGGTAGACCCCAGAAACCTTCCGGCACTGGACATTGCAGCCGCGAAGTTCGAGATTGGTGATCTTCCCGTTTATAACGTTGCAGTAAAAACCTCTCCGTCTCCGGAGGGGATGGTGGTTGATTCCGTTTCCGCAGAAGGGAGCAGCTTGCAGATTGCCGCAAGCGGGGCATGGAGGACAGGTCCGGAAGAGGTCCAGACTTCCAAGTTCGACATTGTAATGGTCACGGAGGATTTGCGTGATTCACTGGTCGGCTTGGGGTTTGAAACGGGAGTCGAAAAGGGGGAAGGGGTTTTGTCTTCCAGCTTTCACTGGGAGGGGGCACCGTACCAGTTTTCCCTTGACTCCTTTGCCGGCTCATCCAATATCAGGCTGAAGGACGGAGAGATCGTATCGGTTGAGCCAGGAGCCGGCCGTTTGATTGGTTTGCTGAATATCAGCGTAATTTCCAGGAGGCTTGCCCTGGACTTTTCGGACTTCTTCTCCGAAGGCTATGCGTTTGATAAGATTCGCGGCAACCTGACCTTCAGGGAAGGCAATCTGACCACCGAGGACCTGCGCATCAAGGGTCCCTCCGCGAATATAGAAATTGAGGGGCGTACGGGAATTGTGGCCAGGGACTATGATCAGCGGGTTACCGTTACGCCTCATGTCAGTGGAGGCCTGCCTTGGCTGGGAATTCCAATGGGACCGGCTGGAGTCGGTGGAATCTACATCTTGGGGAAGATTGCGGAAAAGATAGGAATTCCTGTGGATGAGGCAGTAGACAGGGTGGTCGAGGTGACGTATCACATGACCGGCAGCTGGGACGATCCGAAGATCGAGCCGGTTGCGGGGAAGGCTGCCGAGACGGAGCCTGCCACACAGGCTTCAAAGGATGACCCCGAGAATGAATCGGGTAATGAACCGGATAATGAACCGGATGATGAACCGGATGAAGAGTTTCCGTAGACAGCCTTCAGGGAGTTGGGCCGGATCATCCAGGCAACCCTGTCCTGGTGTGTATCAGACAACTGCCTGAACAGGCATCATTCAGGATTTTGGTACTGTAGATGTTCAAAGCTGCCGCGATACAAATGGCCTCCGGCCCCAATGTCGAGGCTAACCTGCATGAGACGGGACGTTTGATCAAGCAAGCTGTAAAGGCCGGTGCCGACCTGGTTGTCTTGCCTGAAAACTTTGCCATCATGGGGCTGCGCGAGCAGGACAAGGTGGCTGTCCGTGAACCGCAAGGCGAAGGGGTCATCCAGAACTTTCTCGCCCAGCAGTCCAGGCTTCACAAAATATGGATTGTGGGGGGGACGGTGCCAGTTGAATGTCCGGACCCGCAGAAAATCTTTGCCGCCTGCCTGGTGTATGATGACCAGGGAGCCTGCGTTGCACGCTACGACAAGATTCATCTGTTTGACGTGAACCTTGTGGATGCGGATGAAAGCTATATTGAGTCCGAAACGATTGAATTCGGAGAGACGGGGATCCGGGTTGTGGATTCGCCGTTCGGCAAGATTGGACTGGCAGTCTGCTATGACCTTCGTTTTCCCGAATTCTTCAGAAACATGCTCGATATGGGTGTCCAGATCACGGTTCTGCCGGCAGCCTTCACGGCCGTAACAGGTCAGGCGCACTGGGAGAGCCTGATTCGGGCGCGGGCAATCGAAAATGTCATGTATGTGATAGCATCTGCTCAGGGAGGTTACCACATCAATGGGCGTGCCACGTACGGAGACAGCATGGTTGTAGACCCCTGGGGCAGGGTGCTGGACCGTGTCAGGCACGGTGCGGGCATGGCACTGGGTGAAATTGACCTGGATTACCTGGAGTCCCTTCGAAAAACCTTTCCCTGTATACACCATCGCCGACTGAAATGAGGTGTGAGCAAAATGAATTCAGATAGTATGGAAAATCCTCTCGACGTGGCCAGACAGACCATTCTGGCACCCTCCGGCCTGGATGAGGCACATTTGACCCGGGCCTTTTCGGTACTGCTGGATTCATCGGCAGACGCCGGGGACATCTATTTCCAGCTGAGAAAGCAGGAAGCTTGGTCGCTTGAGGACGGGATCGTCAAGGATGCAAGTTACAGCCTGAGCCAAGGGGCCGGTATCCGGGCCATAAAAGGCGAAAAAAGCGGATTTGCCTATTCGGATGAAATCGTACTGCCTGCCTTGCTGGAGTCCTGCAAGACGGCCCGTGCAATTGCCAGGGGTGGAAAGAGCGGGTCCGTACAACAAGGGTGGAAAGCCTTCACGGGCAATAATCTTTACCTGCCTTACAGCCCCCTTGATTCCTTGAGTGAGACGGAAAAAGTGGACATGTTGCGAAACCTGGACAGTCTTGCACGCAAGCAGGACCCGCGCATAAAGCAGGTGATGGTGTCTTTGGCGGGCACGCATGAGCTGGTACTGGTGGCAAGCAGTGATGGCCAGATCGCAGCGGATGTGCGTCCTCTGGTGAGACTGAATGTTTCCGTCATCGCGGAGCATTCCGGCCGTATCGAGCAGGGCAGTGCAGGCGGCGGCGGGCGATTCGGCTACGAGTACTTTGCCCAGGAAGACCGGGCGCAGTCCTACGTGCACGAAGCAGTGCGCATGGCACTGCTGAACCTGGAAGCGGTGGATGCACCTGCAGGCACGATGAACGTAGTGCTGGGACCCGGATGGCCAGGCGTGCTGCTGCATGAAGCGGTCGGCCACGGGCTGGAGGGGGACTTTACCTACAAGGGGACCTCTGCGTTCAGCGGCCGGATTGGAGAACGTGTGGCCAACCAGGGTGTGACGGTCGTGGATGACGGCACGCTGTCGAACCGTCGGGGTTCACTGAACATCGACGATGAGGGAACCGCCACTCAATGTACCGTACTGATTGAAAATGGAGTGCTCAAGAATTTCATGCAGGACAAGCTGAATGCGAGATTATCCAACACGGATTCGACCGGGAACGGCAGGCGTGAATCCTATGCCCATCTGCCCATGCCGCGCATGACGAATACCTACATGCTTGCCGGAGAGTACGATCCAGGTGAAATCATCAGCTCGGTGGATTCCGGATTCTATGCCGTGAATTTTGGAGGCGGACAGGTGGATATCACCTCCGGAAAGTTTGTATTTTCTGCCTCGGAAGCATACCTGATAGAGAAAGGAAAGGTGACCAAGCCGGTCAAGGGGGCGACACTGATCGGTGATGGTCCGAATGTACTGACGCGGGTCAGCATGGTCGGGAATGATCTACAGCTGGATTCAGGGGTAGGCACATGCGGGAAAGAAGGGCAAAGCGTGCCGGTGGGAGTGGGGCAGCCCACGTTACGCATTGACGGCCTCACGGTTGGCGGCACGACAAGCTGATGGAGCTGTCGCATGCATCCAGTGCCGTGGACCGGCTCGAGGGACTGGTTCAGTTTTGTATCGATGAGGCCAAGAAACTGGGTGCCACGTCTGCCGAGGCATCCGTCGACGTAGAGCATGGCCTGTCGGTCACGGCCCGCCTGGGCGAGGTGGAGACGCTGGAACACCATAATGGGCGCAGGCTCGGCGTGACGGTTTATGCAGGCGACAGGAAGGGCTCATCGAGTACGACTGATTTTGAGCCGGCTGCAATCCGGGATGCTGTGACTGCCGCCCACAACATTGCAGGGTTTACAGAACAGGATGCGTGTGCCGGCCTGGCTGACGCGGACCGGATGGCCACGGAAATACCGGATCTGGGACTTGACTGCATGTGGGACCTTACACCTGAAGAGGCTGTGGAGGTGGCCGTTGAGTGCGAGAACCGGGCACGCGAATTCAAGGAGATTTCAAACTCGGAAGGGGCCAGTGTCAGCACCGGTCGCGGAACACACGTGTATGGAAATACCCATGGTTTCGTCGGCGGCTATACCTCGACCCGGCACAGCCTTTCGTGTTCTGTCATCGCCGGGCAGGGAGATTCCATGCAGAGAGACTACTGGTTTACCACGTCCCGCAACCCGGCTGGGCTGCAGTCGGCTGAAGAGGTCGGGAGGCAAGCGGCCCAGCGTGCCATCAAGAGGCTTGGCGCCAGAAAGATGGTTACCCGGACTTCACCCGTGATATTTGAAGCCGGCATGGCGCGGTCGCTGCTGTACCATTTTGTATCGGCAATATCCGGAAGCGCTTTATACCGGCAGGCGTCGTTCCTGCTGGACAGGCTGAATAAAGAGGTTTTTTCCGATCGGGTAACCATTACCGAGGACCCGCATATTCCGGCAGGACTGGGTAGCAGTTCATTCGATATGGAAGGGGTCGCGACGCAACCGCGTACTCTCGTGTCGGACGGGGTGCTGAACGGGTATGTGTTGAACAGTTATTCAGCGCGCAAACTGGGGATGAAATCGACAGGCAATGCAGGGGGGATCCACAACCTGATGCTGCACCCCGGCCGGCAGACCCTGGATGAAATGATCAGCAGCATGCAACGCGGATTACTGGTGACCGAACTCATAGGCCATGGTGTGAACACGGTGACGGGTGACTACTCGCGGGGAGCTGTGGGCTACTGGATTGAAGATGGCGAACTCCAGTATCCGGTTCAGGAAATCACGATTGCCGGAAATCTGAAAAGCATGTTCCGGAAAATCACGGCCATCGGAAACGATGTCGATTGTCGTGGAACTGTCGTTACCCCCTCGTTGCAGGTGGACGACATGACGATTGCTGGCGTGTAGCCGGGCAGCACCCCTACAGCCAGCGCAGTTCCGTGATATGTGCGGAAAACTCGGTCTTGCCATCCCTTGATTTTTCTGATCTGACCGGTATGTAATGCAGGGATTCGGCATACCATTCCGTGTAAGTGGTATTTTTGCTGTCTGATTTCTTTCGCACAACCTTGTTTACAGCAAGGCTGCCTAGCTTTGTCTTGATGCGAAGGTCTGGCTCCAGCCCGTATTCCAGGTTTGCCAGCCGGCCTCTTGAGATGATGGCGCAGGTGCGGTCACTGTTGCCGGCGGCCGGCTTTCTCATCATGAAGAGTTGCATTGAAAAAGTGTCAGACGTATGCGGCGGTATCTTCAGGATGCCGGTTTTGTCCTTGTACTGGACCTGTGCAGTATGCTTGTTCCAGTCGAATGCATAGTGTTCATTCAGTTTCGTGTCTTCCCCAGTCACTTCATGCCTGAACTCGACCGGAAGATAGCGATCCCCGGTCTTCTCGAAAACTGTGCGGTACAAGGCCTCTTGATTACCGACAATGAGCGCTGCGATCCCGACGGGAGAAATCCTGGATTCGTATACAAGCCTGTTATCTTCTTTCCTGAAGCTCAGTCGCATCTCGGCACCGAAATTGGCTTTGCGGACTTCGTATACGGCCTCGAATTCAGGAGGAAGGTCCTGCACCCTGAGCGGTGCCTCAAAGCAAGCCCACCCCGGTGCGGCAAGCAGGAAATAGAGGAGGGGTATTACCGCAGTTCTTTTCACTCCAGCTCCCTGCAATGGGATTCAGACAGCTGTACCGGTGTCTTGAGTGCAGCGCCGTCAAAATAAACGGTGCCATCATTACAGTACAGCTTGCCTTGGCAGAGCCATTTCATGGCCAGAGGCAATACCAGATGCTCTTTTTCCAGCACCCGGCCTGTCAGGCTTTCTATTTCATCCGTAACCAGCACCGGAACTTCAGCCTGGATCACGACAGGTCCTTCATCAAGGCCTTCCGTGACAAAGTGCACGCTGCACCCGTGCTTCGATTCCCTTGCATCCAGAACTCGCCGGTGGGTGTTCAAGCCCGGGTACTTCGGAAGCAGCGAAGGGTGTATGTTCAGTATCCTGTGTCTGAAATGGTCTACAAACACTTCGCTCAGTATACGCATGAAGCCGGCCAGCACGATCACCTTGACCTGGTATCGCTCCAGAACACGAATGAGTTCCTCTTCAAACGCCTTGCGGGTTTGATACCTGTCGTGTCTGACGACGTGTGTGGGGATTCCGGCTTTTTGGGCTCGAATCAGTCCGTAGGCCCCGGTCTGGTTGCTGATGGCGCATGCGATCCGGGCATGGATGTGTCCCCGCTGAACGTGATGGATGATGGATTGCATATTGGTGCCATTTCCAGAGAACAGAATGGCAATTGATACAGGGTCCATCAGCACGGCCTCACAGTAGTTCTATCTTGTTGCCCGAATTTGAGCGGGCAATCATACCGACCACTTCGGCAGTTTGGCCAGCTCGCCGGCAAATCCTGATGGCTTCGTCCACGTGTTCCTCGGGCAGGACAGCCAGCATGCCTATGCCGCAGTTGAAAACCCTGTACATCTCTTCGTCCTTGATCTGTCCGGCGGATTGCAGCCAATCAAATATTTCAGCGCGCTTCCATGTCCGGGTGTCTATCTTGGCAACCAGGTTGTCCGGGATGATCCGGGGTACGTTCTCCACCAGGCCGCCACCTGTAATGTGGCACAAGCCATGTATATCCAGGGCCTGGACGAGCTGCCTGACCACTTTCGCATAAATCACGGTAGGCGTAAGCAGGAGATTGCCCAGGGTTTCCGTCCCGAGTTTTTCATCGAGCGAACTTCCTGCGGTGTCAATGATCTTGCTGATCAGGGAATAGCCATTTGAGTGTGCGCCACTGGAAGCCAGGCCGACCAGCACATCTCTTTCGCTTATGCTATTCCCGTCAATCACCTCGTCACGTTCGACCACCCCGACACAGAATCCGGCCAGGTCGTATTCGCCCGGTGCATACATGCCTGGCATCTCGGCGGTCTCTCCTCCGACAAGCGCCGCTCCCGCATCCATGCAGCCTCTGGCAATGCCCGACACCACGACCTCTGCCTGTTCAACAGAAAGTTTTCCGGTAGCAAAGTAGTCAAGAAAAAAGAGGGGTTCTGCACCTTGCACGAGGATGTCATTCACGCACATGGCAACCAGGTCTATGCCGATGGTTGAATGGTCATCGAGCTGTTGCGCGAGGCGCAGCTTGGTTCCGACACCATCCGTACCGGATACCAGGACTGGATTTTCATAGGAATCTGACTGCAGGGCAAAGAGGGCACCAAAGCTGCCCGGGCGATCGATTACCTCGGAGCGAAAGGTTTTGCGCACCAAGGGTTCGATCCGTTTTACGAGCCTGTTGCCGGCATCGATGTCTACACCGGCCTTTTTGTATGTGAGCCCCATTCCTGTTTGTGGATATAAAGTAAGTTACGAAAAGTATCTGAAATTTTGTTCCTGAAACCTGTTATCCGGGATGCTGACAGAATTGCAGATTGATTAGGGTTCTGCTTGCTTATACTATCTGGGTTCAGAACAGCAAGTATTTTACAATTCGGCTTTGGATTATATACTCTAGGGACGGAAGCCTTATCATGTCTAACTGGAGATACATTCCGAATCTTATCACGGCTCTCCGTCTTGCCACAGTCCCGCTACTGGTTTTGTGGCTTTTCGATGGACAGTTTTACAATGCCTTGCTGCTCCTTGTCCTGATGGGTTTATCGGATGCGCTGGACGGGTATCTGGCAAAGTGCTTCGAGTGGAAGACTGTATCGGGTGCCTACCTGGATCCGGCTGCCGACAAGGCAATGCTGATCAGCGCCTACGTCACCCTGGGTGCCCTGAACCTCTTGCCGCACTGGCTTGTGTTCATCGTCATTCTGCGGGATGTCGCCATATTGGCCGGTGCACTTGCCTATAATTTCGCGACACGCCGCCTCGAGATACAGCCGACACTGATCAGCAAGTCCAATACGTTTGTCCAGATCGTACTGGTTCTTACTGTGGTGTACGATCAACTGAACACATTACCCGTCATTATCATTCAGGTATTGATTGCGCTGACGGTGTTAACGACGGCTGCCAGCAGTTTGGAGTACCTCATGGAAGAAAGGTCCAGAAGGGTGGCCAGCCGGCAGCCTGGCAAGCAGGTCTGAAAGGTCCTTCAGTCCCAGTTCACATTGCATGCAGTGAATGACTCTTCATTGTTTCTGCAACAGCGTCCACTCGACATCGTGTTGCGCCAGCATGCGACGTTTGACACCTTCGTATGCCGGAAGGAAAACGGGTTGTTGCAGCAGCTCGACGGCCTTGCGCAGGCTGCAGAAGAACCCAGGCAGTATTTTCTTTGGGGGCACAGCGGGAGTGGCAAGTCGCATCTGCTTCAGGCAACCTGTAACCGGCTGGCGGCGAGCGACCTGAAAGCAGTCTACCTGCCGATGAAAGTGTTGTCCGGCTCGGATTCCGACTCGGGAGTGCTGAGCGACTTGCAGCAGCTTGATGTGATCTGCATGGATGATATCGACTGCGTGCTGAGTGACCGGGACTGGGAGCATGCCCTGTTTCGGCTTATCAATGAATCATGGCTGGGTGGCAAGAGCCTGGTCATTTCGGCGACCAGCAAGCCGACGGACCTGGAGGTTTCATTGCCGGATCTCGCTTCCAGGCTGAGGTGGGGAATGGTGTACAGGCTGCATCCGCTGTCAGACGAGGACAAGGGGACGGCCTTGCAGTTGCACGCAAAGGCTCGTGGCTTGAGCGTGCCCAGGGAGGTGTGCGCTTACCTGCTCAGGCGTTACCCGAGAGGCCTGGTGTATCTCGTGGAACTGCTTGACCGGCTTGATCAGCATTCCCTGGCCATGCAGCGGAAAATCACGATCCCCTTTGTAAAATCGGTGCTGGAGCAGGAGCATTGACCGGGTCTGGTCAGGGCCGGGCCTGTCGTGCGCTACAGGATTTCCAGAACCATTTCAGGTGGACGGCCGATTGCTGCCCTGTCGTTGTGAATGACAATGGGCCGCTCGATCAATATGGGGAATTTCATCATCGCATCCAGTATCTCGTTTTCATCCGAGGATTCGTTCAGTCCGGATTCCCGGTAGGCGGGCTCTTTTTTACGCAATAGCTGTCCGGCAGTCATGCCGAGCAGTTTCAGTATGCGCTGGAGTTCCGTGCGAGTAGGAGGCTCCCTCAGGTATTCGACGGTTTCGGGATGTTTGCCCTGATCCTGGATCAGTTTGAGTGTCATGCGGCATTTTGAGCATTTCGGATTGAAGTAAATAACCGGATTTGAATGTTCCACTTGTATTTCTCCATGCAATTTCTGGTTGATTTCCGTATGATTACACGTCCGGCGGTGAGTTTTGAACCGCTCTGTTTGGCGGAAGTTCCAATCGGATTATTGCTACTGGATGAACCATAATCCTGACCATTCATGTATGGTGTTTACAGTGTCCGGAACGGTGCAGGGGGTATTTTTCAGGGTATCCGCGAGAAATTTTGCTAGGCAGCACGGTATCACAGGCTATGCAAAAAACCTGTCCAATGGAAATGTGGAGGTGGTAGCCTGCGGCAAGTCTGAGGCTCTGGACCGGTTCGGGCACTGGTTGCATGCAGGCCCTGAAAATGCCACGGTAGAAGAAGTTGCCAGCAAGCCGCTTCCGGTAAGGAATTATTTCGACTTTCAGGTATTTTGACGATGCCCATTTACGAGTATGAATGCGAGGCCTGTGGGCATCGCTATGATATTCTTCAGAAAGCAGGGGATCCGCTGCTGACGGTCTGTCCTGAATGCTCGCGGTCTACCCTGAGAAAGCTGGTTTCGGCTGCCCGGTTCAGGCTCAGCGGCTCAGGCTGGTATGAGACAGATTTCAAGGCTGAAAACAAGCGAAATCTGGCTTCAGGTGATTCACAGAAACCGGGTGAAGGCAAACAGGCCAAGCCGAGTGAAAAAAGTAATGGCGCAAAGCAGCCATCGAAATCCGGCAGCAAGTCATCCGATTCCAGGCAGAGCACCTAAGTATCCCAAAGCGTTGACGGGTTGTGACTCCATGGCACCTCCTGCTCCTGCCTGTATGGGGATTCTGAACGGGCCGGATTGAAACGGAGAGGAAGCCACAGCATGTCGCCAGTAACCGGAATACGAAGGATGCATTGTTGGATGTAGTCTGCGGGATGGATATGCGAACTCATTATTGTGGACAGGTTACCGGGGCGCTTGTAGGCAAGAAGGTCACAGTGTGCGGCTGGGTAAACCGGAGGCGTGATCACGGGGGCATCATTTTTGTGGACCTGCGTGACCATGAGGGGGTTGTGCAGGTCGTGTTTGATCCTGAGGCGCCCGTCATCTTTGAGCAGGCGGAGAGAATCCGGAATGAATACGTGCTGCAGGTTGAGGGGAATGTCAGGGTTCGTCCTGATGGGACAGCCAACCCTGATTTGCCTACCGGGGAGGTCGAGATCTTGGCGGTGTCGCTTGAAGTGCTGAATGAATCTGAAACGCCTCCGTTCCAGCTGGATGACGAGGAGGTTCATGAAGAAACCCGTTTGCGCTACCGCTACATCGATCTGCGGCGTCCTGAGATGCAAGGGCGTCTCCGGATCAGGGCCGACGTTACACGTGTCCTGAGAAGTTTTCTGGATACACACGGGTTTCTGGATATCGAAACCCCGTTCCTGACTCGTGCAACCCCTGAGGGTGCCCGTGATTACCTTGTACCCAGCCGGACCCAGGCGGGCAGTTTTTTTGCCTTGCCGCAATCACCGCAGCTGTTCAAGCAGCTGCTGATGGCAAGCGGGTTTGACCGGTATTACCAGGTGGTTCGCTGCTTTCGCGATGAAGACCTGCGTGCCGACCGGCAACCGGAATTCACGCAGCTGGATATCGAGACATCATTCATGGATGAGGCGCAGATCATGTCGCTAATGGAGGACATGATCTGTGACCTGTTCGAGCGAGTCATGGATGTGAGCCTGGAAAAACCTTTCCCGAGAATGAGCTATGCGGAGGCTTTGCTGCGTTATGGCAGCGACAAGCCGGACCTGCGCAATCCGCTTGAACTGGTGGACGTGACCGGGCCGATGAAACAGGTTTCGTTCAAGGTTTTCAGTGGACCCGCCAAGGATGAAGCCGGCCGTGTGGCGATGCTGAGGGTGCCAGGCGGTGCGGCACTGACCCGCAAGGAGATCGACGATTACACGGAGTTTGTCGCACAGTTCGGGGCCAAGGGACTGGCGTACATCAAGTGTGTGGAGGTCGACGATTTCCAGTCGGGACTCCAGTCCCCGATACTCAAGTATTTCCCGGAAGACATCATCAGGCTGATGGTACAGCTGTCCGGTGCTGCGAATGGGGACCTGCTGTTTTTTGGCGCGGATAACAGGAGGATCGTGAATGCCGCACTGGGCGCATTGAGGGTCAGGCTGGGCCATGACCTGAACCTCGTGGAGCAGGGTTGGCGGCCGTTGTGGGTGGTGGAATTTCCGATGTTTGAACAGGACCCGGATTCACGACGCTGGAACGCGCTGCATCATCCGTTTACGTCACCTGCCTGCGAAACTCCGGAGGAGCTGGCAGAGAGCCCGGGTACGGTACTTTCCAAGGCCTATGACATGGTGCTGAATGGCACCGAAGTAGGCGGGGGCTCGGTGCGCGTTCACAAAAAGGAAATGCAGGCCGCAATTTTCGAGGTACTGCAAATTGATGCGAAACAGGCACAGGAAAAATTCGGGTTCCTGCTGCAGGCCCTTGACTTTGGCACACCGCCTCACGGGGGCATCGCCTTTGGACTGGACCGGCTCGTGATGCTGATGACGGCCAGCCAGTCGATCCGCGATGTCATAGCCTTTCCAAAAACCCAGAATGCCACGTGCCTGCTGACGGATGCCCCTTCGCCTGCTGACACCCGGCAGCTCAGGGAACTGCATATTCGATTGCGCCCCGGCTCAGACTGAAGCCATGACAAGGCGGGCGGAGACGATTTGCCCCGCTTGCATCCATCCATATCGGTAGCGGGGGTCTTCAAACCCTTGCAGCTATTTGCATTACAATATTCCATGGCTGGATGTTTTTTAATCATGCCGGGTAGTGCAACTTGATAGATCACAAACGTCCCGAATCAGTATTGGTGATCGTGTACACGCAGTGCAGCGAGGTCTTGTTGCTGCGGCGCAAGTACCCGAGTGACTTTTGGCAGTCGGTAACAGGCAGCCTGGAATGGGGTGAGGAGCCCATCGATGCGGCCATCCGCGAGCTGCGTGAGGAAACCGGTCTGGTGGATCAAGCGGTCCGTGATTGCCATTCTGTACAAAGTTTTGAAATTTACTCGATCTGGCGCAAACGCTATGCCCCGGGTGTGGTCATGAACCAGGAACATGTGTACAGGCTGCGGCTTCCAGAGAAAGTGGATATCCGGCTGGATCCCAGGGAGCATGTGGAGTTTCAATGGCTGCCACGTCTGCATGCTGCCGACCTTGCATTTTCACATACCAATCAGGCGGCGATACTGCGCTGGGTCCCTGAATGATGCAGGCCGATGCGTGAGATTGTAGTCTGCATTCATGGAATCTGGATGCATGGCTTGTGCATGCAGCCCATGGCCCGCTACCTGACCAGGCTCGGACACCGTTGCAGGCAGTTTTCCTATCGGAGCCTGAGGTATACACCCGGGTATAATGCACGGCTTCTCGGGGATTTCCTTGAAAGGCTGGATGCGGAGGTAATACATTTTGTTGCGCACAGCCTCGGAGGCATCGTATTGATGCATTACTTCCAGTCCGTCGATTCGGTCAGGCCCGGGAGGGTCGTCATGCTGGGTACCCCGCTGACCGGCAGCGGATTGGCGCGGTATCTGTCAAGGCACAAGTTTCTGACAGCCAGTTTCATGGGCGCGAGCGCAGATTCCTTGCTTGGAAATGTCCCGGCATGGAAAGGGAACCGTCCTCTGGCTGTACTGGCAGGGACACGAGGGCATGGAGTCGGTCAGATTCTGGGGGCATCACTCGACACTCCGAACGACGGCACGGTGGCCGTGTCGGAAACCAGGACTGATTTCTGTGATGTACACAGGCTGATTCCATACAGTCATACCGGAATGCTGCTTGCAAAGCCTGTGGCGGCGCTGGTGGACGAGTTTTTACGCACCGGAAATGTCACTTGAAAACGGGAAGTGCTAAACTAACCGTATTGATCTACTAGAGGGGATCCGATGGCTGGTCATAGTAAATGGGCCAATATCCAGCATCATAAAAAAGCTCAAGACGCCAAGCGCGGTAAATTATTCACCCGATTAATCCGAGAGATTACAGTAGCGGCCCGTGACGGGGGTGACCCTGATTCCAATGCACGCCTGCGCTCGGCAGTTGACAAGGCTTACTCTGCCAACATGCCGAAAGATACGATTGAGCGCGCCATCAAGCGGGGCACAGGCGAACTGGAAGGTGAGGGGTACATGGAGGTGCGTTACGAAGGCTATGGTCCTGGCGGTGCTGCGGTACTGATCGACTGCATGACCGACAACCGCAATCGTACGGTTTCCGAGATCAGGCATGTGTTTGCAAAGTTCAATGGCAATTTGGGCACTTCCGGTTCGGTCGCTTACCTGTTTTCCAACACAGGGGTGATCCGGTTCGCTTCGGGCGCAGATGAAAACTTGGTCATGGAGAGTGTGCTGGAAGCCGGTGCTGACGACATCGTGGACCTGGAAGACGGGGGTCTTGAAGTGATTGCCGGTGCCGACGAGTTTCCGGCGGTGGTAGAAGCGCTGGAAGCCAAGGGCCTGGTGCCGGATTCTGCAGAAATCACGATGCGTGCCAGTACGGCAGTCCCATTGTCCGAAAAGGAGGGCGAAACCATGCTTCGCCTGCTGGATACGCTGGATACGCTGGATGATGTACAGAATGTGTATTCAAATGCCGAGATTCCGGACACCATCTTTGAAATGGCCTAGCTACTGAACCTTTCGCATGACGGAACTGAAACGATGTGCTTCCACCAGGATACTTGGTATCGACCCAGGTTTACGGACCACGGGAATTGGCATCATTGAAAGTGATGGCAGGGACAGTTGCTACATTTTCAGCCGGAACATCCGTGTCCAGCCTCCAGGTGAGAAAACCGGAATTGCAGAGCGACTGGGCCTGATTTTCACAAATCTTACGGAAATCATTGAGCAGTACCGGCCGGACGAGGTTGCTGTCGAGGAAGTGTTCGTTTCGCGTAACATTTCTTCTGCGCTCAAACTCGGCCATGCCAGGGGGGCGGCGATCAGTGCCGCGGTACAGTTTCAGGTCCCGGTGAGTGAATACAGTGCCAGATTCGTGAAGCAGGCAGTGGTCGGCAATGGTGCAGCGAGCAAGCAACAGATCCAGCACATGGTGCTGAGCTTGCTGGGCTTGCGGGGTGTATTGCAGGCTGACGAGGCGGATGCGCTGGCTGTATCGCTGTGCCACGCCCACTCGTCCATGCTGGCTGTGGGTCGTCGCGTATCCAGTCCCGGGTGTCAGGCATGATTGGGCGCTTGCAGGGAGACGTCATTGAAAAACACCCCCCTTATTTTTTGCTTGATGTGCAGGGTGTCGGTTATGAGCTGGAAGCCCCGATGTCAACCTTCTATGAGCTGCCGGACTGTGGCGAAAACGTTGTCGTGTATACTCACCTGCTTGTGCGGGAAGACGCACAGACCCTGTACGCATTCAAGAACATTCAGGACAGGGAGTTGTTCAGGGATCTGTTAAAAGTGAACGGCGTGGGGGCCAAGATAGCGCTGGCCATTCTTTCAGGCATGGATGTACGGTCGTTTACTGAGTGCATCAAGCATGATGATGCCGATGCCTTGATGCGCCTGCCCGGTGTGGGCCGCAGGACGGCTGAACGGCTAATTGTGGAGATGCGTGACAGGATGAAGAAGGCAGCTGTAACGCGGGACCAGGGTGAATACAAGCTGGGCGATGCCCTCTATAACCCGGTTGGAGATGCCGTTTCCGCGCTTGTTTCGCTTGGCTTCAAGCACGGCGATGCAAGCCGCATGGTGAGCGAGGTGGAGACGGATGGCCGGAGCAGCGAAGACATCATCCGCATGGCACTGAAGAGCCGTTTGGCAAAATCGACCTAGAAGACGAAACCCGGTGACTGAAACAGAAACATCCAGACTGGTCGATACGAGAAAGGAAAAGGCTGACGCTTCGGTCGAAAGTATAATTCGACCCCGTTTTCTCAATGAGTACGTCGGGCAGGCCAAGGTATGTGAGCAAATGGATATTTTCATTACCGCTGCAAAGCAGCGCCGGCAGGCCCTGGACCATGTGCTGATATTCGGCCCGCCAGGACTCGGAAAGACGACCTTGTCCAATATTATCGCCAATGAAATGCAGGTGAACATGCGTCATACTTCTGGACCGATTCTGGAACGGCCGGGGGACCTGGCTGCCATTTTGACGAACCTCGAGCCCATGGATGTGCTGTTCATTGACGAAATTCATCGTCTGAGCCCGGTCACGGAAGAGGTCCTTTACCCGGCACTGGAAGATTTTCAGCTCAACATCATGATAGGTGAAGGACCGGCCGCAAGGTCGATAAAGCTGGATTTGCCTCCCTTTACCCTCGTGGGAGCGACGACACGCGCAGGCCTGCTGACTTCGCCCTTGCGTGACCGTTTCGGAATTGTGCAACGGCTTGAATTCTACAATACGGAAGAACTGGCAGCTATTGTCCGGCGTTCAGCCAGCATACTCGAAGTCCAGATTGAGAGCGGAGGAGCCGAACAGATCGCGTGCCGTTCACGGGGTACGCCCAGGGTGGCCAACCGGTTGCTGAGGCGTGTGCGTGATTATGTACAGGTCAAGTCTGACGGGGTGATTACCGGTGAAAATGCAAATGCTGCCCTGGACATGCTGAGCGTTGATGTGCATGGTTTTGACCATATGGACCGGCGCCTGCTGCTTGCGGTCATTGAGAAGTTCGGAGGAGGTCCGGTAGGGATTGACAGCCTCGCTACGGCTATCGGCGAAGAGCGCGGCACGATAGAGGACGTGATCGAGCCGTATCTCATTCTGAAAGGGTTTTTGATGCGTACCCAAAGGGGGCGCGTGGCAACTGCCAACTCCTATCAACACTTTGGCATGAAAGTTCCCCGGGACCGTGTGGAACAGTCGCCGCAGGCAGGCCTGGAGCTGTCTTCGGGGAAAGCCCGGTAATACGAATTGCTGAGCCGACTGGATTTCATCTTCAGTACATGACGCCTTACATCTGGCAAGTTCGGGTCTACTATGAAGACACAGATGCCGGAGGTGTGGTGTACTATGCCAGTTATTTGAAGTTTCTGGAGCGTGCACGCACCGAGTGGCTGCGTTCACTCGGGGTCGAACAGGACGAGTTGGTGCAGGCTAGGAACATGCTGTTTGCAGTCCGTTCTGTCAGCATTGCGTACAAACAGCCTGCCAGGTTCAATGACTTGCTCGCAGTCACTGTGGAACCTCATGCGCTCAGGGCGGCAAGCATTTCAATCAGGCAGAGAATCACGCATTTCCATGACGAGGCCGTGTTGCTTGCGAATGCTGAGATCAATGTAGTGTGCTTGCAGGCAGACAGCTTCACGCCGTTACCCATACCCAGTGATCTTTTCAAGGAGATCAAAAGTGCATGTTGACACAAGTATTTTGAGTTTGATCATCAAGGCAAATGTCCTGGTACAGCTCGTGATGCTGCTGCTGCTGGTGGCTTCCGTCATTTCCTGGACGATGATTGTGAGCAAGTGGAAAACCATAAAGGAGGCACGCAGCCAGGCCGATGCATTTGAAGAACAATTCTGGTCCGGTGCGAACCTTGCCACGCTTTATGAGCAGGTGAAAAATCACAGCGATCCGACGGGCATGGAGAATATCTTCGTTTCAGGCTTCAGCGAATACATACGCCTCTATCAGAAGCAAAAGGTTACTACGATTGCCATCACAGACACTGCGTTGCGTTCCATGAAGGTGGCCATGTCGCGCGAAGTGGAATCCCTCGAGCATTACCTTTCCTTCCTTGCCACGGTAGGCTCAACGGCTCCCTACGTCGGCCTGTTTGGCACAGTATGGGGCATCATGAACGCATTTCGTGCCCTGAGCGATGTGCAGCAGGCAACCCTGTCGGCCGTGGCTCCGGGCATCGCGGAGGCCCTTATCGCTACAGCCATGGGGCTGTTTGCGGCAATACCGGCAGTGATTGCCTACAACCGCTACTCCAGTGATGTAGAACGCCTGGTGATGCGGTACGACAACTTTGTTGAGGAATTTACTGCCTTGCTTCAGCGCCAGGCATTGACCAAAGATGCGGAAAATGTATAGGGGGGGTGGACGGATATGGCATTTGTAGCAAGTCGCCGCCGCAGGTACATGTCGGAGATCAACGTGGTTCCCTACGTGGATGTGACGTTGGTACTGCTGGTCATATTCATGATCACTGCACCTTTGTTCCACCAGGGTGTGGAAGTGGAGCTACCCGAGGCGCCTGCGAAGCAGATTGCAAAGACGCAGGAGACCCAGGATCCCTTGATCATCTCTGTGGACCGGCTTGGCCGCGTGTTTGTAAACAAGTCTGAATCGCCGAAACGGCCTGTTTCAGACAAGTTATTCAGAAACCAGGTTGAAAAAATCCTGTCTAATGAGCGTGGCAACCCCGTTTATGTACGAGGAGACAGGGCGGTTGATTATGGACGGATGGTTTCGGTGATGGTGATGCTGCAGGAGGCAGGTGCTGAAAATGTTGGCCTGATTACTGATCCTGCCGAGCAAAAATTCGAAAACTGACTGGCTCATGGCTCGAAAGAACAAACACCTTCCCTTGTCTATTGCAATCGCAGTAGTGGTCCATGTGGGTGCTTTCATGCTGCTGGCGCTTGGCTACCAGGTAAAGCAGGAGCGCGAGTCAACCCCGCATAAGGTGATCAATACGGTAAAAGCAAAGGTCATCGATGAGGCTGAGCTTGTTGAGAATCAAAGACGCAGGGAGGAGGCGTTGCGTCGTAAGGAGTTGGAGCGTCAGCAACAGCTTGCAGAGCAGAAGCGGCTTGAACAGCAGCGGCTGAAGCAGGCCGAAAAGGAAAAAAGACTTCAGGACGAGCTTGAGAGAAAACGTTTGGCGGAAGAGAAAAGAAGAGTGGCAGAGCAGAAGAAGGCGGCCGAGGCCAAGAGGCAAGCAGAATTGAAGAAGGCAGCCGAGGCCAAGAGGCGGGCAGAACAGAAGAAGGTGGCCGAAGCCAAGAGGCGGGCAGAGCAGAAGAAGGCGGCCGAGGCCAAGAGACTGGCTGAACTGAAAAAACGCAAGGAGCAGGAGCAGGCAGCAATCGACAGGCAGCGGCTTGCCAGTCTTGAACAAGAAGAAGCCGAGTTGAATGCGGAGGCACAGCGCATGCTAAAGGCACGTGAAAGGAGCCGGCTGATTGCAGAGTACCAGGATGCAATCCGCAACAAAATTGAACGTAACTGGCGCAAGCCTCTGGACTATCAGGCGGATGACCAGTGCAGGGTGCTGGTACTGCAGAGTCTGGGGGGCGCCGTAAATGATGTAGTCGTTGAGAATTGCACGGGAAATGATGAATTTCGGGATTCTGTCGAAAAGGCCGTATGGAAAGCAGATCCCTTGCCAGAACCCCCTGCACCGGAACTCTTTGACCGGGAAGTGCGGTTTACGTTCAGTCCAAGGTCATCATGAAGGCATTATCCAGAACAGTAGCGACGCTTTTATTGTGTCTTGTGTGGCTGGATTCTCCGGCAGTTATGGAGATCGAGATTACAGAAGGTGTTGAGGGCGCATTGCCCATTGCAATAACGGCCTTTGCAGGAGACGAGTATGCGGGATCCCAGGAACTGGAGAACATTATCAGTAATGATCTGCACAGCAGTGGCCTTTTCGATGTGCTCGACCGTAATCTTCTTCCCCAGCCGGTAGTCGGTTCACCCGGGCTGGACTATCATGCCTGGCGCAATTCGGGTGCTGAAAGTCTGCTGGCAGGCAGGATATCCAGGATGTCAGAAGATGAGTACCGGATAGAATTCCGCCTGTATGACCTGGTACGCCAGAAGAAGCTGTCGGGCCATGCGATCTCTTCGGTGAACCGCAAGGATGTTCGCAAGGTGGCCCACAAGATCAGCGACATGGTGTTTGAGGAACTGATCGGGGTTCGTGGTACGTTCAGTACCCGTATTGCCTATGTAGAGACTGTCCAGGATTCAGCAGGAACGAAGTATGAACTGCGGATTGCAGACATGGATGGTTTCAATTCAAGGGCTATCTTTTCCTCTGCTGGTCAATTGATGTCTCCCAGCTGGTCTCCGGACGGCACGCGCCTGGCCTATGTCTCGTTTGAAGGCGGCAATTCCGCAATTTACGTTCAGGACGTGATCAGGGGGACTCGAATCAGGGCCTCTGCACAAAGCGGCATGAACAGTGCACCGGCCTGGTCTCCGGATGGACGGTATCTGGCTCTTACACTCTCGATACACGGGAGTCCGGATATTTACATCATGGATGCCCAGACCGGGCACCTTAAGCGCATTACCGATAATCAGAAAATTATCGATACAGAAGCTTGTTGGACGCCTGACAGTAAAGCGTTATTATTCACATCAGATCGGCAGGGGGAGACCCAGATCTACCGCGTACTGGTGCGAGAGCGTCGGGTGGAACGCGTTACCCGTGAAGGCAGGTATAATGCTGCGCCGGAAATTTCCCCGGATGGTCGTCATCTCGCCATGGTGCATAACGATGGTAGGGGTTTTCGTATAGCTGTCATGGATCTGCGTAGCGGTAAATTGCGGGTGCTTACAGAGGGCAATATGGATGAGGGCCCCAGTTATGCACCCAATGGGAAAATAATCTTATATGCGACTTCGGTACAAGGGCGTAACATGTTGGCAGCTGTCAGCTCCAATGGCAGAGTGAACCGGAGACTGCATCGGGCCGGCGAAGGCGTACGTGCGCCGGCATGGTCTCCATTCAATGATTAACACTCAATACAGACAAGGAAATATTGGCATGATCAAGCGGTTACTGATTAGCGTGTTGTGGGCAGGTGTGCTGATGGTGCTTGGAGGCTGTGGAACTCACACGCAGCAGATGGTGGAAAGCCCAGGAGCTCAGGATCAGAAAGATTCTGCAGCCAGTGCATCGGGCGAGGATGCTTCAGGGATTTCCGGTATGGCCAGTGAAGATGGTTTGGCCATTGAAAAACTGGAAGAGCAGGACGCTGCATCGGGTGCATCGGGCACATCGGGTGCGGCTGGATCGGGAGAATTTGCCGATCTTGGGAAAATAATTTATTTTGACTACAACAGCAGTGATATCAGGGAGGAATTCCTGTCAGTCATCACACACATGGTAAGTGTTCTTGAGAGGAATCCGGGCATGAGAGTGCGTCTGGAAGGGCATGCGGACGAACGCGGAACCCGGGAGTACAACCTGGCTCTTGGTGAGCGTCGTGCCCAGGAAGTCCGCGAGCGCATACTGCTGCAGGGGATACTTGAAAATCGGGTGGATATAGTCAGTTTTGGAGAAGAAAAGCCTGCAGCGATGGGTACGGGTGATGAAGTTTGGCAGCAAAACAGACGGGTAGAACTGGTGTATTAGAATCCTGGCTGGACCGGGAGACGGAGACTTGCGAGTGCGTGTAATTATCTTTCTGGCAGCGGTTATCCTGCAGTTTCCTGTAATGGTTGTGGCAGAGGAAACCTTGGATGCAAGGTTCAATGCACTTGCTGAAAAGGTACAGAAAATTGAACAGGCGGTGAATAATCAGGCCTTGCTTGACCTGGCACAGCGTACTGCAGACCTGCATCGTGAAGTACGTGAACTGCGCGGGGAAAATGAAAAGCTCAGGTATGAACTCAACAGTATAAAAACCTTGCAGCGGGATCAATATCTGAATCTTTCCCGTCGTCTTCAGGCTTTGTCTGAGACCACATCTGCTGCAGAATCTGGCAGTACTGGACAGGTCGTTCCTTCAGGCAGCTTGGCGGGCACTGCAGAGGAAGCATCGACGCCTCCTGCAGTAGCGGATATACCTGCTTCTCTCCAGCCAGATACAGCTTCTTCGCCTGCCCCAGCAGAGCCTGAGGGTGCAGGGCAGGTCATCGCGCTTGGGTCTACAAGTGATGCGACCAAAGATTACAAGATTGCCTTTACTTTGCTGAAGTCCGGCAAATACGATGATTCGGTTTCTGCATTTGAAGAATTCCTTCGAAAACACCCAGACAGCAAGTACGCTGCCAATGCTCAGTACTGGCTCGCCGAGGCCAACTATGTTTCCAAAAGGTACCCTCGCGCACTGACGGAGTTCTCCACCGTCGTTGAAAAATACCCTGCCAGTTCCAAGTTGGCGGATGCCAGGTTGAAGCTTGGTTTTACGTACTATGAGCTGGGGAAATTTCAGGAGGCGCGGGATGAATTGACCAGGTTGCGCGCACAGTTCCCTAATTCTAATGTGGCAAAAATGGCACAGGAGCGTCTGGAGCGGATGTCTAGAGAGGGCTACTGAAGGGTGTCAGTAGCCATTGCTCCCAATCCACTGAACGTGGAACTTGAGTCATTGAAGCTGCGTGTCACAGAGATCTTCTGTTCGATACAGGGAGAATCAACTTTCACAGGGATTCCCACCGTATTCATCCGCCTTACAGGGTGTCCACTGCGCTGCCAGTATTGTGATACCGCGTATGCATTTTCAGGAGGCAAATGGCTGACGTTAGATGAAATCGTGAAAGAGGTTAACCGGTATGATCTCAAGCATGTCACGCTCACTGGAGGTGAGCCGCTTGCACAAAAGAACAGTCTGAAGCTGCTTGCCGGCCTCTGCGATGGAGGCTTCATCGTATCCATTGAAACCAGCGGGGCTCTGGACGTGAGCTTGGTCGATCCGCGTGTGACCAAAGTGATGGATATCAAGACTCCGGGTTCAGGTGAGCATGAGAGAAATATCCTTGAGAATATCAGGTATTTGCGCAAGCAAGACCAGGTGAAGTTTGTAATCTGCTCCAGGCCAGATTACATATGGTCCAGAGATTTCGTACGGGAATACAAGCTTACCCATTTATGTGAAGTGCTGTTTTCTCCCAGCTATGATCAGCTTTCTCCCAGGCAGCTGGCAGAGTGGATGCTGGAAGATCGATTACCCGCTCGCCTTCAGATACAATTGCACAAACTGCTTTGGGGGAATGAGCGGGGCCGTTGAGTGCTTCGCATCCACAAAAATTGCTGTCAAAGGGTAAGAAAGCCATCGTTCTCATTTCTGGGGGACTGGATTCCACTACAACGCTTGCCATTGCACAATCCGAGGGGTTTGAGTGTCTCGGGTTGAGCATCAGGTATGGCCAGCGCCATGAGGCTGAACTCGATGCTGCAATCAGAATTGCACGAGAATTCAACATCGCCGAGCACAGGATTGTTGATATGGACCTGTCGGTCTTCAAGGGCTCGGCGCTTACTGACAGTACGGTGATGGTACCCGACCGCCCTGCTGAAGGTATACCGGTAACCTATGTTCCGGCACGCAACACGATATTCCTTTCCATTGCACTGGCATGGTCTGAAGTATCACAAGCACACGATATCTTCATTGGAGTGAATGCTGTGGATTTTTCAGGGTACCCGGATTGCAGGCCAGAGTATATCGAGGCCTATCAGAGAATGGCGAATTTGGCCACTAAAGCGGGTGTGGAAGGGCAGAGGCTGATGATACATACCCCAATCATTTCGCTGACCAAATCTGAAATTATTCAGCTGGGCATGGAACTTGGAATCGATTATTCGTTGACGGTGTCTTGTTATTCTGCAGACAGGAAAGGACGCGCATGCGGGGTATGTGATGCATGTCGGTTCAGGAAACAAGGGTTCATGGAGGCTGGAATTAAAGATCCTACGCAATATATTTCTAAATGACATCCCGGCGGATTTTATGCATAGAGCCGAATAGAGTTTTAATGTAGGATACCGCGTCTCGTGGGTCGTTAGCTCAGTTGGTAGAGCACCGGGCTTTTAACCCGATGGTCATAGGTTCGAATCCTATACGACCCACCAAGAATACTAATGGATTCAATGTATTGCAGCAATTGCTGTTTTACTATTATCGTGCCCCTTTCCAGATTGTGTCATATTTGTGCCAATTTCCTTGATTTCGCAAAGGCTGTCTGCGTATTCTGCCAGATGCTTGACTGACAGATGCGCATAGCGACGAACCATGGCATAGCTAGACCACCCGCCTAGTTCTTGTAGCACATGCAACGGAGTTCCCTGCTGCACGTGCCAGCTTGCCCAGGTGTGCCGCAGATCGTGCCAGCGGAAGTCTTCAATCCTGGCCCTGGCTAGTGCCTTGCGCCAGGCATGATTGTTGGCCTTGGTAACCGGCAGACCTTTATAGGTAAACACCCGGCTTGAGTGCTTGCCTGTCTGCTGCCTGAGCACCAGTACCGCTTCTTCATTCAATGGCACAGGGATGGCTTTCCGGGCTTTCGCCTGGTCCGCATGGACCCATGCACATCGGCGTCCCAGGTCGACCTGAGACCATTCAAGCCCCACCACGTTGGCTTCTCTCAGCCCCGTTGCAAGGGTGAATCTTGCCATGGCTGCCAGATGATCGGGAAGCTCCGCCAACAGGCGCTCCGCCTCTTCCCTCGTCAGCCATCGCACCCGGCGTTTCGGCTGCGTCAGCATACGCACGTAAGGGGCGCGTTCCAGCCATCCCCATTCACGTTCAGCACGTCTGAGGATAGCGCGTACGACCTCCAGCATCCTGTTGACCGTTGTATTTGAAACACCATCGGACAACCTCGACTTCGTCAGTTCATCCAGAACATCCCTGTCGATTTCATCCAGATACCGTCCATACAGGTGGGAATGTATCCTACGAAGACGAATGATATCGTCCTTTAGGGTAACTTTCTCACCCTGCTTTTCCATCAGCCAGCGTTCCACCGCCTCTTCCCACTTGCGACGTGGCTTTTCTCCGAGTCGGGAAACCCGCCAGTAGTCGGCCTTGAGCCGGTCATGGTATTCCTGCGCTAACCGCTTGTTGGCAGTTTTAGCAGAGCAGCGTATTCGCTGGCTGCAGGGGGTGCTAAATTGCACCCACCAGATTTTACCGCGTTTGTATAGTGACATGATTGGTTCTCCTGTGTCCTGTCACTTTGCGGCGTTTGCCCATGAGCAGGGTAAAGCGATCGCAGGTAATCGGCAAGGTCATCTTCAAGAAAAACCCAGCATTTTCCGGGTTTGGCGCCCAAAATGATTCCGGCGCGGGCCTTCTGGCGCACGACGGCGGGAGACATGTGCAGGAATTCGGCTGCCTCGTTCAGGTCGAGGGTTCGGTATCGTTGGTTCATTGGGTTGCCTGATAAATGCATCCAACCGGGTTGCTTACCGGACAGAATATTATTTGTGCAAAAATACATTAGCACAGTGCAAATTATCCGTACAAAAGAAAATGTTTAGCAAAAAGGTAAAAGCTGACTGGAGCAGGCAGTTTTGCGGCGCGGGAAACTACTGCAGTGCCGGTTTTCCAGTCTGAAACGGCCGCGAT
The DNA here is from genome assembly GCA_965220875.1 of Gammaproteobacteria bacterium. Lineage (GTDB taxonomy): Bacteria > Pseudomonadota > Gammaproteobacteria > UBA4575 > UBA4575 > WTFY01. The sequence goes on from OZ244849.1 coordinate 1,449,234, forward strand.
CCGGCAGCCTGGGAAGGGATGGGTGGATGCTGGCCCAGGAGGGCCTTCATACCTCTTTTCCCTGGTAGATGATGACCCCGCAGATCGTGGCTTTCACGTTGACCTCGATAATGCGGTCCGGCCAGTCGGGGTTGAGGGCCTTCAGGTATTTTTTGCCGCCCTCGATGATCAGCTGCTTGAAGGTGGCTTCATCGGAGTCATCGAGCTGTACCACCACGTATTTGCCGTGGTCCGCTGAAACGTTGGGGTCCACATAAATCAGGTCGCCTTCCTGGAATTTCGGCTCCATGCTGGTGCCGCGCACCCGCAGCACGAAGGTGTCCGGGCTGCTGAGCACCGGACAGGGATACCTGGGCGTGTCCTCAGCGAGTGTCAGGTCCCTGGGGACATCGTGCCAGTGGCCGGCCTGCACCCAGGAGATCAGCGGGAAAAACCCCTGCACCTCGGGTCCTTTCTGCACATTGGCGTGCCCGTTCTCCTCCTCGCCGGCGGCATGCGGGGTATCCATCCATCCGGAAGGCTTTCCCATGGCCTTCTCCAGTTTCTCCGCCATCCTGTTGCCGAGGGTCCGGGGCGTGCCTTTCTCGTTCGGGGTCTGGTGGCGCACCTGGCTCAGGTAGGAGCTGTTGGTGTCGCAGGCACGGGCCAGCCTGGCGGCTGAGCCGGCCTCGGCAATCAGGCGTTCGAGATTTTGCAGGCGGATCAGGTGAAGTTTTCGCATGGTCTGGTCACCGTACCATTATTTAGCAATAAGATAAACAAATAGTTTCGCTCCATGCTTGATAGCGCGTTGCATGCAGTGCTAATGTTTCTGCGCATGGAGCTAAAGGACTTTCTCAGGGCCGCCACGAAAAAAGAACGCGCCGCCATCGCGGTCGCCTGCAACGACTCCGTGCCCTACCTGTATCAGATCGCCGGCCACCACCGCTATGCCAGTCCCGTGCTGGCCATGCGGATCGAGCACTATACCCGCGTGGTGGCCCGGCTATCGGACGGGCGCCTGCAGCCCGTACCGCGCGAGACCCTGGTGCGTCATCCGGAGATTTTCATCGACTCCGGGACAGGACGCATCGGCAGGAACCGCGGGGGCGCCCATGCCCGCTCATGAGGCCCGTCCTGGCCCGTGCGTCATCGCCCGGATGGACATCGCCCGCATTCATCCGTACGGGCGCAACCCCAGGCGCCAGCCCAATCCCGAGTACCTGCGCATCAAGGACTCGATCCGTGCCGAAGGGCTGGACCAGCCCCTGGTCGTCACGCAGGCCCCCGGTCATGAGGACTACGTGCTGCACACCGGCGGCAATACGCGCCTGAAGGTCCTGAAGGAGCTGTTCGAGGAGACCGGGGAGGAGCGGTACGCCCGGGTGGACTGCATCCTGAGGACCTGGACGAAGGAGTCCAGCGTGCTGCTCGCCCATCTTCGCGAGAACGAGCTGCGCGGCAGCCTGCCTTTCATTGACCGGGCCCTGGCGGTTTTCGAGGCCAAGTCGATGTTTGAGCGTGAGCGCTCAATCGAGTGTCTGTCGCTGCACCGGCTTGAGCGCATCCTCCATGAACAGGGTTTTGGCCTGAGCCGCAGCATGCTTTCCAAGATGAAATATGCCGTGGAGGTCTTGTGGCCGGTGATGCCCAAGGCCCTGGGCGGCGGCCTGGGCCGTCCCCAGGTGGAGCGCATCCGGGCCCTGGACCGTGCAGCCTGCACGGTGTGGCTGCACCTGGAGGCGGGCGATGAGGACCAGTTCAACCAGGTCTTCGGCCAGTTGTGCCGGCGTTACGATGATGCGGAGTGGGACATCCAGCTGCTTCGCACGGCCCTGGAGAACGAGCTGGCCGGCGAGTCCGACCTTGATCCGCGCGTGATCTATTTTGTGCTGGAGGCCTGTCTTGCGGGCAAGCCGGTGGACGGGCTGATCGACCGGTCGCAGGCTTGCGTGGTGGAGGATGCCGAGTTTGATGCCAGGTTCGATGCCGAACGGGAAGCCGGTCCGGAAACCGGAGACGACCCGGTGCATGGGGATGCAAACGCCATGGAATCCCCCGGCCCATGGGCAGGGGAGTCGGCGGGCGAGACTGCCGGCCCGCCCGGGAATGGCTCGGCTGTGAGCGTTGCCGGGCTGAACGGTGCGGACCACGGTAGTCATCCGGTGATCGAGGCCCCTGGAGTCGATTGCGGACCTGGGTTGGCTGAGCCTGGAAGTGAGCTTCAGTCCCTTCGCGCCTGCCATTATGAGTGTGCGCTGCGCCTGGCACGGCATCATGGCCTGGAGGACCGGCTCATCGCCCTGCCGGAGCAGGGGCTGGGATTCCTGTTGCAGGATATTCCCTCCAGGGAGCTTGCAGGTCCCGGGTACTCGCAGTCCCTGCGCCTGGCCGCTGCCGTGTGGTGGTATTTGGCGGCCTGCTGCGAGATCACGGTGGCTCCTGACGAATATGTGTTCCCGCATCTCGATGAGGATTCATTCCTGCACCGGGTGCTGAGCCGAAGGGAATATGGGCGGCTTTGCGAACAGGTGTGGATACCGGACCCCGCCAGTCTGATTGCAAAGCTGGGCAGCTGCCTGGATGAAGTGGACTGGCAGTTGCTGATGCAGATGACGAGAATCTACCGCGCACTTGGATGTCATGCCCGGGAGACCGGGCAGGCGCTGTGGGGGCCGCAGGACGGGCGGGAGTAATGCCTGCGAGCAAGGAGGCGGAACTCACGACGGCCGTATTGCTGTATGTGATGCGGTGTCTGGACGAGGGGGATCAGCAGGCGCTTCGCGTCATGAATTTCGGGCCGGAGGAGATCGAGGCGCTGGGGGACATGAACCTTGCCGACCTGCAGGGCGCCGATGCGCTTCGCATTCACTGCCTGCGGCTTCGCCTGGACCGGTCCGTGTTCTGGCCGATGCTCGATCATCTCCAAAGCCGGCAGGCCTCGAGGACCGTGATGCGCGAGCTGATCGCGGCCGATGCGCCGCTGCCGATGATGCAGCAGCTGTTCGGCATGAGTTCGCGCGAGTACACGCGCTGGCGGAGGCTGCTTTTGCTGGGCCCCTCGGCGGGGCGTCCTGCCGAACCCTCGGAGGCGGACACCCATACCCTGTGGCAGGCCTGGCAGGAGCACGGGCAGGCCGGGGAGAAGAAATCCCTGGCCGGTGCGGACTACCTGGCGCTTCACCGGAAGACGTCCATCGGCCTTCGCACGCTGTGGACCCTCGTGCGGCACTGGGAGGAGTACGGGGGAGAGGCTCCCGGGCGGGCCGCCGGGCATGGTGCATGAAAGCGGTGGGCTGAGCCCGCAAGCCACGGCCCTGGTCACCCGGATCAGGGCGGAACTCACAGACCTCTGCAAGACGTTTGACAGGGCACTGCCCGGCGCCCTGCTGTTCATGGATGACGGCCAGCCGGCCATTCCGGGCAGGGTGATCCTGGACCCGGCGCTCGATCCGGTGGACAAGCTGGTCTGGATGCTCCTGGCGATGCAGCTGCGCAACATGGGGGGCTGTGGTGTCTTCCCGGACCATGAGACCCTCGCCGGGCGCGCCAACGTGTCCTGCGCCTCGAGTGTCGCCCGGGCGATCGACACCCTGCGCCTTTTGCGCTGGCTGACCGAATGCACTTCAGTGCAGCCGGAAAGCGGGGAGTATGCAGGCCGCCTTCACGTGCTGAACAGCAAGCCCCTGGCGCGGGCCGACACCGTTCATCTCGACCGGCACTACCTGCGGTTCGTGGAGGCCTCCTGCAGCCATGAGAGTGCCCGGGTGAGAGCGCTTGCGAAGACGGTCCTGGAAAACCCTGCCGACTGCAGCGACAGGCCGGAAATGAAAAAGACGGCAGTGGGGTGTAGTAGTAGTGATTTTACTACAACTACTACTACCACAACGAACGAAAATTCCGACGCCGCCTGCGATGGTTTTTCTGTTTCGAGGCGCCCTGAAGGCACCCGGCCCCCGCCGCTGGTCTACCCGCCCAGCCTGACGGGCCGGCGCAGGACCCTGGCCAACCGTTATCTTGCCTCGGTGGACCCCCGGGACCGCCAGGCCCTGCTGGATGAACTCCAGGGCCGGCTCGAGTCCGAACGCAAGGGCATGCGGCCGGTCTATGACGAGCTCCGGTTTCTGCATGCGTTGTGCAGGGCGCAGCGCCAGGGGCGGTTTGTGGCGAACCTGGGGATCAGGGTGATGGAGGCCCGGGAGGCCCGCATGCAGCCAGCCACACCGGTCATGGATGCGACACAAAGAGCACGGGCAAAAAAGGAGCGCGAACGCGCCCGGGCCCTTGGGCGCCAGCACCTGGCCCGGCTGCGCCGCAAGCTGGGCATGAAAGACCGGGCCGGCTGAGTATTCCTGCATCGCCGGGGCGTTCGGTCTTCGGCTGATCTCCCAAAACCCGTACAGCGTGTGCAGGGATATTCCGTGGCATTGCCGGTGGATTTGTGGATTGATGGGGCCACCACCAAAGCACACCGCCAGGGAGCGCCCTGTGTCCATGCATCCAGACAGCCTGCCCGACCCCCGCAACCCCGCACCGCATGCACCGGTCACGGGCGTGCTGCAGGGCGAGGTCTGGCTGGTCCTGCAGAGCTGGCAGGCGCAAAGCCTGGTTCATGGCCGGCCCGCGGTACAGGACAAGTCGGCCATCACCGGACTCACCGGCTTTGCCGACCGGCTGAAAGGCCTGTGGCAGGCCGTGCGGACGGACGATCCCTGGGCCGACTGGTGGCTGGTCCGGATCGAGGACGCCATTGACGAGCACCGCGAACGCCTGCAGCAGGTCCTGGAAGACCTGCAGCGGTTCAGGGCTTCCCTGGATGGACTGGAGTTCGACTTCGCCCAGTCCAGCCGCCCGCAGCGCATATCGCTTCAGTTCGCCAACCCCTATGCCTTCCGGGGCGCACAGATGCTGGCCGACTATGACCGCATCCAGTGCGCCGCGATGACGTTTCATCACCTGGGGATCGACCTGCCCACGGCGCTGGCCCAGCCCGTTGGCGCCAGCGGGCGCTGGGTGCGGCGCGTGTTTGCCCTGCCGCACGGCTACTGCCACCTGGAAGTGAGCCGTCTCGATGTCCGGGAAAACAGCGAACGGGCAATACGGGCCAGCGAGCGCATGGGCGAGATTCCCGCGGGGATCCTGTGCGGCGAGATCCTGCCGTCGCTTCGCCCGGTGCCGTTCGAGGCGCAGGACTCCACGAATCGTGAGAGTGATGCGCCCTGACAGGAACAGGGTTTTATCCGTCGCCACTGCGGTTCAGTGGCAAAAGGGTTCACCGGATTGTGAAAGCGATACCGCCGACTTCCGTCGATCCCGCGCCAGGGCCTGTCCCTGGTTTTCATTCACCCTGCCGGGGGATCGGTCCCTGTCAGGGATCGTGCACTTCGGCAAACCATTCAGGAGACTGTGTCATGAACAGCAAAACCGAGGTTGAAAAACCGAAGTACTTTGATCTGGATATCCGGGGAATCGGGTATCTCAACCAGGTCCGCGAAGTGAAGCCCGATGAGGGGATTCCTTTTCTTTGCGCGACGATCTCGGCCCTGCGCGGGCCCGCCGACAACGTCCGGTACACCCGCTTTGACTGCGTGGTGTCGGGCGAGGAGGCGAAATACCTGGTGCGTCAGCTGAGGCCTGAAGTCGAGGCCGGCATGAAGGTGCTGGTGGGCTTCCATCTCAGCGACCTGCAGGCCGAGACCTTCACGTTCAAGCAGGGCGAGCGGGCAGGGGAGACCGGCATCGGGCTGAAGTCCCGGCTGCTCCGGCTTCCCTGGGTCAAGGTCGAGGGACAGCCGTATCCGGCCCCGTCCTCCGGTCAGGCGGCCGCCTGATTGCAACCATGGCAGCATCCGAGGATGCTGCCAGCTTTCCTCCCCCTGGCCCGGCAACACGCAGGGTCCTTCACAGGCCGGGCCCGCATCGCCGGCACCCTTCATCCAAAAAGCGGGTACAGTGGAACCCTCCCGTTCGGGATATGTTTTTGCCGGTTTTCCGCGGCAAAACCCGGGATTCGGGAGGCCTGACCCGGTTCGACGCCCTCGTCACTACCTGCAAGGCGGGGTAGTGACGAGGGCTGCAACCCGTGAAAAGACCACGCGTCGCGCCGGAATTTGTACGTGTGGCGCGAGTTCGGTCCAGGTATACTGTTCGCATTGAATCGAAAACGGTTTCAAGCGCGGCCACGGCGACAACGTGGATGAGGGGTTCGCCCTTGCCATCGGAACTGGCAAAAACGAAACCGCGTCAGCAAGAGCCGATCCCCTGACGCACAGCGCACGCTGAGGCTCTATCTTCCAAATCCGGGCATCTGCCCAGCTTCACGATACGGCTCGTGCCGTAGGCATCCAGGCATGCAAGTGTCTACATTCCAGCACACCGCAATCTGCGGTTTCATTCACATCCGCGAACCGATGGTTTCGCATGTTCAAAAAGGAGGCGATGTACTCACCATCCATGAAAAGGCTCCGTGAGCCTTTGGGAAAAAGCCCGGTCATTCTCTTTTCCAGAAGAGTCCCCGGGTGGCCTGCAACCAGGCCTTTCAGATTGTCAGGGAGTGGTGTCCCGGGATCGTATCCGCATCGGCGGACCCCGTCAGGCTACGTGCCTGCGAGCAGATCAAAAACACTTACCGAAAGGAGAATGCACCGTGCGAGATCTGAACTACCAGTTGAAGCAGTTGTGCCGTCGCAACCGCGACGGCAGCTACAGCACCCAGGCCAACCGGGCGCGCATGCTCGCCCAGATCGCCGGGCAGCTGCATGAGATGGGCTATCGAAGGATGGGCGTCCATTCGCTCAAGCCCAAGCACGTGGAGGCCCTGGTCCGGCGCTGGATCGGCGAGGGCCTGTCACCCGGCACCGTCAAGAACCGGATGAACTGCCTGCGCTGGTGGGCGGCCAAGGTGGACCGGCGCAACGTCATCGCCCGGTCCAACGATTTTTATGGGATTCCGGACCGCCAGTTCGTCCGAAACGAATCCAGGGCCGCAACGGTCGATGCCGAGGCCCTGTCCAGGGTCCGGGATGAGCATGTGCGGATGAGCCTTGAGCTGCAGAATGCCTTCGGGCTGCGCCGTGAAGAGGCGATCAAGTTCATGCCGGGGTACGCGGACCAGGGGAACCATATCCGTCTCAAGGCGACCTGGACCAAGGGCGGCAAGGCACGTGAAGTGCCGGTCCGGACCGAAGCGCAGCGTGAGGTGCTGGCCCGTGCCCACCGGCTTGCAGGGACAGGTTCGCTGATCCCGTCACACAAAAGCTATGTGCAGCAGTTGCGGGTCTACGAGCGGCACACCACACAGGCCGGGCTGTCGAAGCTCCACGGGCTGCGCCACGCCTACGCCCAGTCGCGCTACCGGCAGTTGACGGGCTGGTCCTGTCCTGCGGCAGGCGGGCCGACTTCAAGGAGCCTCGACCCGGAACAGCGTGAAATTGATCAGCAGGCCCGGCTTGTCATCAGCCAGGAACTGGGTCACGTGCGCGTGCAGATCTGTGCAGTTTATCTGGGCACGTAAATTTCATGTGGAGTTCGGGGTGGCCGGGCAGGGCCTGGCCCCTGGTTCCTTCTCATGAGGAACGGTCCATAGAGGGCCGGGGTGAAGATGCCGGGCTTTCGCCCGGCGTTTTTCAGTCTTCACCAGGGAGCATCAGGGTGACCACGGGATCGCCATGATCATCCGGCCCGACGACCAGTTTCAGGCAAGCCTTCGCCGCCTCGATCGAATGCCCGTCTCGGGGCACCCGGTACAGTTCGAACAGCTTGCTGGAGCCGTTGCCTGCATCACTGCGGACCGCATGGGCGGCCATGAACAGCACGTCCCACAGCCGGCCGGTCTCATCCTGATGGGCCTGACGGCAGGAATCGTCCTGTGTCCAGGCCACGCAATCGGCCCAGGCGGCAGCGGTGATCGCCACCGGCAGCCTGAAGCCGGCTTCCTGTGCCAGGGCGCCGGCCTCGACCAGCACCCCGTCCGCCAGGGCCTGCGCCCGGGTGTAGGTGAAGAGGACGTCGCCGAACAACGGCTCGTCCGCACAGTCATTTGAAGGGTTGGTCATGGTATTTCTCCTCTTGGAATGGATACCGGGTCACAGCCCCGTCCCGGCCGGGAGGGGTGCCTCCCGGTCGGGGGTAGATCAAAAAGCCTGCGCTCAGAGCAGGCCGCGTTCGGCAAACGAGACGCTCTCGCCGGCCGAGACCACGAAGTGGTCGAGCACGCGCACATCAACGAGTGCGAGTGCCTCCTTTAGCCGACGGGTGATCATCTCGTCCGCACGGCTCGGTTCCGCCACCCCGGAGGGGTGGTTGTGAAAGAAGACGATGGCGGCGGCATTCACCTCCATCGCCTGCTGCACGACCACGCGCGGATGCACCGAGGCACTGTTGACCGTGCCCTGGAACAGTTCGCGCACGGCGATGATGCGGCACAGGTTGTCCAGGAACAGGCCGCCGAATACCTCGTTGCGGTAATCGGCCAGGCGCAGACACAGGTAGTTCCGCGTCTCGTCCGGGCTGCCCAGGGTCTGGCCTGCGCGGTGCTTCACCGCCAGCGACCTGATCGCCAGTTTCACGACTGAATGCCTTTCGGCATCATTCAGTTCCGACAGTTTCAGACCGGAAAACCGGTCCTGCTTGCTTGGGTTCATGATGGGTCTCCTCGAATGAACAAGGGGATCCGCCCGCAAGGGGCATTTCCCCCTGCGGGTTGAAGGTGGCCGGCGGATGTTCTCCGCCGGCCGGTTTTGCTCATGCAGCGGCCTTCGGCTCCGTGATGAACGGCTGGCCGTCCACCTTGGCATAGGCGATGCGCAGCAGCTGGGCCTTCAGGCGAACGCCAGGCTGACCGGCCTGGTCGCCGTTCTTGAAGGTGAAGGGCTCGGCATGCAGGTTACTGAGCGTGAATCCGACCAGTACCTTCAGCTTGCCTTCCACAGCCGACTGCAGTTCGCGCACAGTTTCCTGTGCCTTCCTGCCGGTCACGGTACATTCGAAATGGGTGTACCGGACCTGGCCTGCGCGTCCGCGCAGGGCTGCAATGGTGACGGCGAGAAAGGGGGTTCCCCCTTCGGGCGTCACCTCCCGGACGCGGCTCAGATAGCCGACACCGGTGGTATGAAGATCGAAATACTTCGTCTTTTCGTCTTTTGACATTGGCTTGCTCCTTTAAGTTGGATAACCCTGCAGGGCAGGCCGTCCCTGACGGGTGGCTTGCCCGACAGGGTGGTTAAAAGGCGGAGTCGTGCTCCGCGTGTTGGAAGATGGACCGGCGGCTTGCGCCGTTGTGCACCGGTTGCACGGTCCTGAGGGTGCCTCTTTGCCACTGAACCGCAGTGGCGACGGATAAAACCTTGCGTGCCGGGCGCTTGTGCCCGCACTGGCGTACCGGACATCAACGCATGCGCGGGCTGTCCTGACAAGCCGAAATCCGAACAGGGCGTGCAGGCGTTTTCAAGGACCGGCATCCGGGACTTCAGGTTGTGTACGGCTCGCCCGGCCTGGTCTGTACAAAAAACCCCGACATCCGGCAGGCGGGTTAACCCTTCACGCACACCGTGTGTCTGGCGATGATGGTGCCATCCGTCATGACCGGAGCGCGCCATGTCCCCACTGACCCATCCTCCACTCTCCTGCCTGGTCCTGGTCCTGGCAGGCTGCATTTTTCCTGCACCGCCCGTGCTGGCGGAGCCAGGCCCGGCCACCGTGTTAAGGTCGACGGTCCGGCAGTCGAGTAATCTGTCTGCTGCGGAGCACCTGGATCATTCAGTCACCCGGGCCGGGCAGTGGGGGCTGGAGGATGCCGAATGGCAGCGCTATCGCACCCTGATGCAGGGGATTCGTGGCAGCGTGAGTCCTGCGACCCTGTCGCCCATCGAGGTGCTCGGCATCCATGCGCGAAGCGCCGGGGAGCGCCGCCGCTATGCCGAGCAGTGGGTGAGGATGATGCGCGAGGACGCCGGGCGCATCCTGGCGTTCCAGCGCGCCTATGACGAGGCCCAGCGCCGCCTGTACCCGGACAGTGCGCTGATTGACGTGAGTGCACTGGCGCCTTCGCAGCCCGGCATCGACCTTGAGGAGGCGTTTGCCTGGCAGCCGGGTGATCGCGTACTGTTCTTTGCCAGCACGCAATGTCCGGCCTGCGATGCCGTCTTGGAGCGCATGCTGGGCCAGCTGGACCGCCTCGAAGGCCTGGACCTGTACCTGGTCGATGTGACCGAAGGGGAGGAATCCCGTATCCGGGAGTGGGCGGCATCGAGGCAGATCGATCCCCTGCGGGTTCGCCGGCACAGGATCACCCTGAACATCGATGCGGGTGCGCTCGAGCGGGTCCTCGCCCACACGGGGCTGCGCGATGCGCAACTGCCCGTGCTGGTGCGAAAGCGCGGGCATGAGCTGGCCCCCCTGCCGGCCTCGCGGTTCTGATGCATGCCGGGCATGAACCATCCTGCGCTCATCCCCTGGGTCATCGCCGTGCTGTGCTGGAGCCTGTCTTTGCCGGTATTCGCGGAGCTTGCCGTGATTTACGACAGCGGCCGGACCCGGCCGCTTGAGCCGTTATTAAGCCCCCTGCTCTCAAGCGGGCTGCAACCGGGCGGGCCCTCTCGTGCCGACGGTCCGGTCAGCCGGGACCCGGTCCCGGGACGCGAGCCCGGTGAGGGGATACCCGGCATGCTGTTGCCGGTGCGCTCCCCCGGACTGCAGCCCGGGGTGCTCACGGACACCTGGCTGAAGCCGGAAGTGCAGGCCCGCCTTGCGCAGGGCAACCCACCGCCGTTTTTCCTGGTAGGGTCGGATGAACTGTCGCTGCGCTGGCTGGCGGCCAACGCGAAGACCCTGCGCGAGAGCGGCGCGGTCGGGCTGCTGGTGCAGGCGGATACGCAAGAGGATATCCGGCGGGTCGCCGCGGCCGCACGGGGATTGTCCGTCACGCCGGGATCCGGCAGCGACCTGGCCCGGGTGCTGGGCATTCGCCATTACCCGGTACTGATCACAAAAAACGGGCTCATACAATGAACCGGCACCCGATGGAGGCATTGCTGCGCCCTCCGGTGGAGTTCTGGTCGATGTGCACCGCCTGGGCGGCCGGTGCGCTCGCATGGCTGGCGCCCGGGGTCCTGATGATGCCGCCCGGGGTGGGGCGGGCCACCGCTGCAGCCTTCTTCGCATTCGGGCTGTGGCGGGGCCACCAGGCCTTGCGGGTGCTGCGCTATCAATGGCATCTGCGCAAGTTGCCGGTGTACCGGTTGCGGGCCGGGCGGATTCCCGTCAGCCGTCACAAGCTGTTCCTGGGCCGTGGCTTTCGCTGGACCCAGCAGCACACGCAGCGCCTGCGCGACACCCTGAGGCCCGACGTGCAGCGCTATGTGCGCCCGGGTGCGCTGTACCGGTGGGCGAGGCAGAAGGAGATCGCCTGGGAGCCGGTCCCGGGGATGTCCTGGCTGGCCCGCATCCTGCGCTGCCGCTCGCGCCTCAATCCGTTCGCGCCCTGGCCTGCAGTGGGCGGCCAGCCGGCCCTGCACGCGGTGGAGCCCAGGGAACAGTCCGTGTGGATGGACCTCGGCGAGCGGGTGGGGCACACCCTGGTGCTGGGCACCACCCGGGTGGGCAAGACGAGGCTGGCGGAACTGCTGATCACCCAGGACATCCGCCGCGGGGACGTGGTGATCGTGTTCGACCCCAAGGGGGATGCCGGCCTGCTGCGGCGCATGGTGGCCGAAGCCCGCCGTGCCGGGCGCCTGGACCACTTTCATCTTTTTCACCTGGGGTTTCCGGAGCTTTCGGCACGCTACAACGCCATCGGCAACTTCTCGCGCATCACGGAGGTCGCGACCCGCATCGCCAACCAGTTGCCGAGCGAGGGCAACTCGGCCGCCTTCAAGGAATTCGCCTGGCGTTTCGTCAACATCATCGCCCGGGCCCTGGTGGCCCTGCAGCGAAGGCCGGACTATCAACAGGTCCGCCGCTACATCAACGACATCGAGCCGCTGCTCGTGGAGTATGCCGGGCACTGCGCCCGCCAGTCCGGGATAGGGGACTGGGAGTCGCGGGTCGAGGAGCATGCCTCGAACATCCGGGAGCGCAGCCTGCCTTCGGCCCTCAAGGGTCGCTCGAAGGAGGCCATCGCCTGCATGCAGCTGCTGCAGGAGCAGGGGGTCTACGACCCCGTCCTCGACGGGCTCGTCTCGGCCTTCAAGTACGACCGGACCTATTTCGACAAGATCGTCAGCTCCGTCGGCCCGCTGATGGAAAAGCTGACCACCGGCACCATTGCCGCGCTGATCTCCCCGGACTACCAGGACGCACGCGATCCCCGGCCCATCTTCGAATGGATGGACGTGGTGCGCAACCGGGGCATCGTCTACGTGGGGCTCGATGCGCTCACCGACACCACCGTCGCCAGTGCCGTGGGCAATTCCATGTTTGCCGACCTGGTCTCCGTGGCCGGTCACCTCTACAAGCACGGGGTGCAGGCCGACCGCGGGGAGGCGGCAGACAGGGTGCAGACCCGCAATGAGATGCCCGTGATCTCCCTGCATGCCGACGAGTTCAACGAGCTGATCGGGGACGAGTTCGTGCCCTTGCTGAACAAGGCCGGCGGTGCCGGGTTCCAGGTCACGGCCTACACCCAGACCTGGTCGGACGTGGAGGCGCGTATCGGCAACCGTGCCAGGGCCGGGCAGGTGGCCGGCAACTTCAACACGATGATCATGCTGCGGGTGAAGGAGCTGGACACCGCCGCCATGCTGACCGACCAGCTGCCGCGGGTCGAGGTCTTCACCCTGATGAGCATCTCGGGCGTGGACGATTCCTCGGAACCGGCCTCCGGGGTCGATTTCAAGTCCCGCAACGAGGACCGGATCAGCGTCTCGGAAGTGCCCATGCTGAGTCCTGCCGACCTGGTCGCACTGCCCAAGGGGCAGGCCTTCTGCCTGCTCGAGGGCGGACAGTTGTGGAAGATCCGCATCCCCTTGCCGGATGCTCACACAGACCCTTCCATGCCGGACGACTTCGAGGCGGTGGCCGAGGCCATGCGCCGTCGCTACCTTGCCCGGGAGGACGGGGGGCAGGGGCAGTCCGGGGCATCGGTCGACGCATCGGGTCCGGGCGGTTCCCATGACGAGACCGGCTGATCCGCGCAGGACCCTCGTACGGCGCGGTACGTTCTCCCGTGCACTGACGGGCCTGGCGCAGTGTCTCAAGTGGCTGTTGGTCTCCCTGCTCATCTCCATCCTCATCGAATGGGTCGGCATGGTGTTCTGGTGGGAAGAGCAGGGACTAGCCCACAGCCGGCAGATGCTGGTCAACGAGCTGCAGTACTTGGGAACGGATCTTCAGCGCAGCAACTGGGCGGTACGTCCCGTGCAGGTGGCCCGCGATCTTTCAGACCAGGCATACCGCCTTGTGTTCGAATGGACTGGGATAGTGGAGTTTATCCGCTGGATCACACCCGTACCGTCCCCGGATGAATCCGGAATCCGGCCGGTGCTGCACCAGCTCTACATACCGGTGTCCGAATTTGTGCTGGCGGCCATGCAGATGACCCGGGTCTTTACGGTCCGGCTGGCCATCCTGGTCCTGTCACTGCCCGTGTTCGTGCTGTTCGCCTGGGTGGCGCTGGTGGACGGCCTGGTGCTCCGGGACCTGCGGCGTTGGGGCGGCGGCCGGGAAAGCTCCTTTGTGTATCACTATGCCAGGAAAGCTTCCCTGCCGTTGTTCCTGTCCGCCTGGGTACTATACCTGGTGTCACCGGTCAGCCTGCACCCATCTTGGGTCCTCCTGCCTTTCGCGCTGGCATTGGCCCTGGCGGTCAGGGTCACGGCCAGTACCTTCAAGAAGTATCTGTAGTCCAGGGCAGGAATCGGTACGGGCGGCAGAAGTTTGATCAGGTTCTACGCTTGCCAGTCCCTGCAAGGCAAACGATTTGAGACGCTTGCCGTAATGGGCGAGGCACAGCACCTGCAACGACAAACTGCGCTGTGAGGCTGTCAAGCCCATTACTTGTTATTCCGCAAGAAAACCGTAGCCTGAGTTAGGCGCGCCCACCCAAAATTGTTTTTGCAGACTGACCCTATGTCGGCGCAATAGATTGTCAGTTCTCCAGCCATCGTCTCTGTGCCCATGAAGTCTGGCGCAATATCAGATGCGTACCGGGACGGTTATCTCACTTTACCTCGACCAGGCTTAATGCGAGGCGGAACGAACCCCAAGGCAAGTTCTTGGTCAGAGAACAGCAAACCAGCCAAGTTGAGTTTTCCGCGTTGGTGGTCCACCCAAAAGGAGTATGTCTTCACGGTCAGATGTCCCGCGAGGTCGTCCATAAACCTCCAGAACAGTTGTTGTTGGTTGTTGCCCACATTGTAGACGAACAGGCATGCAATCCCCGGTTGGCCGCTGCCGACGTATCGTTCAAGCGCATGTGCCAAACGATCCAAATCCGAGCGATGCAAATTTGCATCATCATCGCCGCTGACTTCCGTGTAGGTCATCGGGTCCATCGAAAACAGCCAGGGCGCATCCAGGTGATCCGGGCAGCTCAATGCACCATCCTGCCCCAGCTGCTTGCGCCATGACGAGCGAGCGACAACGATTTCCGAGCCTGCCCAAGCCGCCGCAAGTTCCTTGTGCTTGGTTTGGTCCTGTTCTGCGATACCGCCCGACAACCGGCCCGTTCCAATGACCACCCGCAACAGTTCCGCAGAGTTGGGGTAGCGCTTTCCCGTCTTCAGCTCATCGAACAGATTCGCAATGCTAGGCCAGTACGCCTGCAACCTCCATGACGCGCGGTACGCCTTCACAAGCTCCCGCTCACTACATTTGGGTTCGCTGGCAGCCTCACACAGCGCACCGTAAAGGAGACTGGGGGCATTGCCGCTGGGTTCGTCGATCTGCTCGAACGGTTCCATGCCATGCGTCAGCACGACGTGGAGCTTGCTGTTGGGGGCGGTCTGCGCAAGACGCACCGCCGCCTCGACTTCCACGCAATGCTGTAGGTAATTCCCGTCGTTACCTTTTGCCAAGCGAGACATCTCCTCTAGGCCCGACAGGGCCGTGCCGTTGACTGTACCTCGACTTCTGCCTGATCGTTTCCGCCACCCGCTCGGCGGCATGGCTCAGGGTCGCGTCGCCCAGCTGTTTCGCAAGTGCAGACGGCGTATCTCGACTAGCACTATTTCTCTTAGGATTCCAATTCATCAAGCAATGCCTGTACGACACTGCGAAGTTGCTGCAGGTGACTGCTTGCATACGTCCAGACCCGTCTTGATGATATATGTTCGTACCCATGGGCCAGCAGGTTTCGGAAGTCGATGATCTCGCGCATTCTGGGAATACGTTCAGCCAGGTCCGGATCATTCTGGTGCAGACGGTTCAGCGCCTCGCCAATGATCTCGAACTTGCGTTCAACTGCACTTTGCGCCATCGAATCGGCGGCAAAGGCATCCATGTCCATGCCTTCTGTAAAGTGTTCAATATCGGCACCTGCCTGGTCGATATCCGTCAGCAATACGCGAGAGTCATGGCGCATAGACAAGTTCGCGTGACTGGTTGATGGAAGCACGCAAATATGGGTTGCGGAACTCGTGGTTTTCGACAAGGTCGACAGGGCGCCCCAAAGTTTTGCGCAACTCCCTAGCGAGACCAAAGTACTGTTCAAAAGGTGGCAAGTTGCTGTCAGGATCGAACTCGACCAGGAAGTCCGCATCGCTGGTCTCGGGATCAAAATCCGTGGCACGTGCCGCAGAGCCAAAGATTTCAAGGCGCACGACATCGTATCGCCGGCACAGCTCGGCCAGTTCCTCTTTCTTTTCAGCAATGTACGCGTGCATGTCCAATTCTCCAATATCGGCACCGGGTAGCGCAATAGTGCCTGTACCAAAACCCTCTTGCAATCTGCTTGGCTGTAAGCGGGCTGATGATGGGTTTCCAAATAACCACTACACCCTTTGAATAGATTTTCCATCGTCAAATCCGGCGGATTCCAGCACTATGCCCCGTAATGAATTACGGGGCATAGTGCCATGAAAGAATCCCATTCCCGGACCACCATCCTGCTGCCTGCAGGGCGGTTCGTTCCGCCGGCCATATGGCCCGATGAGGCTACCGGGCGCAGGACCCTGGCGCACATCGTTCACGAGTTGGCTGAGCCGCTGGTCTGCGAGGCGAGTCGCCCATGAATCCACACGGGCGCATTCGCTTTCGCCTTGACCGGCGGGCCAGGGTCCTGAGTTGGCCAGGTACGACACCCCGCCGCAGACCGTTTGTCCAGACTCATTTGTGCTCCTGCAAAGCCATCGCGGCAGGCGGCCTTCAATGAGCCCTGCACAGCAGGGTGCGTTCCAGGCCGGCTCCGGGGTTGCACCCGGTACGCTGCTGACCGCGATCGCCTCGATGACCCTGGTACTTGCGTTCGTATGGGTGGTCTGGGTGACAGTGGGCACGTTCCGGGCCTGGCAGGCCGGTCAGGCGACGATTCTTGACCTGACCTGGAATACGCTGCGGGCCAGCATGGTGCTGATGGTGCTGGGTTTTTACCTGCGGTGAGTGCTTCGGGCGTACCCGGCAGGAATACACGAAGGCTCATGGCAGGAGGACGTAGAGATTCTTTTTATTTGATTCAGCAAGAGACGAGGAGACAAGACGTATGTACACATCGAATACAAAACCAGGATGCCAGGCGCAGCTCGCAATGTTCTGCAGGGCAGCACTGGTTGCAGCGATCGGGCTGTTTCCGCTCCCGCTCTGGGCGGCGTTGCCGACGCCGGTGGCGCCGAGCACCTCTCCGGCGGCCGGTGACTGGATCGGCCTGATCCAGGGTTACATCAAGGACGGCGGCCTGGTGCTGGGGCTTGCGCTCTCCGTCATGGGTTTTCTGTGGGTGGCCTACCTGGGCTTTGCCAAGTTCAACGAGGCGCGCCAGGGCAAGGCGGAGTGGGCCGAGGTCGGCGTGCTCGGCATTGTCGGGGCGGTGGTCCTGATCTTTGCGAGCTACCTGCTCACCGAGGCCGCAGGCGTCATTTAAGGACCTGCCTGCAACCCGTCACAGGCATTGCTCATGTCCGACCCGCATGAAGTCCTGGCGGACCGGCTCAATGCCGAGCCCGCCATCTTCAGGGGCTGTTCCTCCTCCGAGCTGGGCACGATGACCGGGCTTGCCATCGTGGTGTGGCTGCCGCTGGGCTTTGCGCTGGCCTGGTCCATGAGTGCGGCCACCATGGGCTTCGGGATTGCGGGGGCCGGCGTGGTGGGCTCGGTGGTGGTCCTGGCCACGCTGTTCCAGCGCATCAAGCGCAATCGCCCGGAAGGCTATTACCAGCAGGGGTTTCGCATCCGCCTGCACGCGTTCGGCCTGTACCGCGCGCCCTGGGTGCTGCGAAGCGGCATCTGGGATCTCGGGAGGACGGCCCATGCGCCGCTACCGGCTCGAAATCGATAACGTGCGCGCCCATGTGCGTTCCCTGTGGGGGGTGATCGGCATGCAGGGTCTCATCATCCTGGCGCTGTGGCTGGGCTGGAGCCAGGCCCCGCATCACCTTCGCATTCACATCCCGCCGGATCTTCGCTCCGGGGCCGTGCTGGGCACGGAGGAAGTCCCTGCCGCCAACGTCTACGCCTTCGCCTTCTACATCTTCCAGCAGCTCAACCGCTGGCCGGACAACGGGGCTGAGGATTACGGCCAGGCGATCTTCCGGATCGCGGCCTACCTGACGCCACGTTACCGCAGCGACCTGGTTGCGGACATGGAACTGAAGGCCCGGCGCGGCGAGCTGGCCTACCGGGTCCGGGGCGTGCAGGAAGTTCCGGGGCACGGCTATGAAGAGCGCCGCGTGGACATCCTTGCCTCCGGGGTCTGGATCGTGTGGCTGGACCTGGACCTGCTGGAGTCGGTGAAGGGGATGACCGTCAAGCGCACCACCATCCGTTATCCCCTGCGCGTGGTCCGCCAGGCGGTCGATCCCGAGACCAACCCATGGGGCCTGGCACTCGACGGCTATGCGGGCGAGGGCCCGCAGCGCCTGGGCGATGTCGAGCGGACCACACCGGATGAATCCCCGGTTCAAGAGGAGAGTTCCTGATGCCTGACTTGCCTTTACCGTCCCCTAAAAAAGCATGGCTGTTCGCCTTGCTGTGGTGTCTTTCAGCCGCGATCCATGCAGGCGCCGACCTGTCTGTACAGGATACTCCCGAACAGATCACTTGGCGCAAGGCTCCCATCGGGATCCTGCTGGTGGCAGGCGAGGAGCGCCTGGTGCATTTTCCGGACTCGGTGCGCCTCGGCCTGCCCCGATCCCTGGCCTCTATCCTGCAGGTCCAGAGCATTCACGGCACGCTGTACCTGCAGGCCGGCGAGCCCTTCGAGGCGACCCGGATCCTGGCCTACACGCAGCCCGAGGGACCGATCTACGTGCTGGACATCGAGGCGGTGGCCGCGGGCGCAAGCCTGCATGCGCTGCCGGATATCGAGGTGGTCCACGAGCCTGTACAGGCGGAGCTGCCTGAAGTACAGGGGGAGGGCGGGCGCGCCTCGCCCTGGGGCTATGTCGCCCTGACGCGCTTTGCCGCCCAGAGCCTGTATGCACCTGAGCGCCTGGTCCCGGGGCAGCCTGGCGTGGTGGCCGTCCCGGTGGATCCCGAGCTGGTCGACCTGGTGCGCGCCGGTCCTCCCGTCCAGGCCATCCCGGTCGCGGCCTGGAAGGCCGGGCCGTATTACGTGACGGCCGTGCAGCTGACCAATCTCGCACCCCGTCCCGTCGTGCTGGACCCCAGGGTCCTGCAGGGTGCCTGGCGGGCCGCCACGTTCCAGCACAACCTCCTGATGCCGCAAGGCCACGAGGCCGATACCACGACCGTGTACCTGGTGTCCACGCGGCCCTTCGAGGCCGCACGCTGACCGGGGAGGGTATCCGTCATGGCGAGACTCACCCGCAACCGCCTGCTGCCTCTTCTGGCCGGCATCCTTGTCGTGGCGGCCGTGGTTATCGGGATCCGGTCCTGCACCTCCGGTGAGGAGCCGGCCTTGCTGCTCGATGCCGTGCCCCGGGCCTCGGCCCCGGATGCGGACACGCCTGCCGACACCATCAAGACCCTGACGGCCAATGTAAGCGGCATGACCTCGCAGCTCAATGCGCTGCGCCAGGACAATGCCGCGCTCAGGCAGGAAAACCGCGAGCTCATCGAAGACCGGACGCAGATCGAGGACTCCGTCGTCTCGAGATTGCAGGACATGCTGGATGCCAGGCAGGCTGATCCCGACGATCCTGAAACGATTTCCGCACTCGCCGCCCTGGGCGAACGTCTCGACGCCCTGGCCAGCCGGTTCGAAGCGGCAGACCCCGCCATGCCGCACACCGGGTATCCCGTGGGCCAAGGCCTTGAGACACCGCATCCCCGCGAGGGTGACCGGGAGCCGCCGGTCTGGATCGAACCCCTGGAGCACGGGGCGGGGCCGGCTGATGTGGCCGCACCTCCCGGTCGCGCCTGGTCTGCCCTGGAGCGTGCCCGCCCGGCCCTGGAACCCGTGATGGAGCATGCCCGTGAGGCGGTCGAGACCGAGGTAGCGGTCTACACCGTGCCGCGCAATGCGACCCTGATCGGGTCGGTGGGCATGACCGCGCTGGTCGGGCGCGTGCCCATCCAGGGGCAGGTGCAGGACCCGATGCCGTTCAAGGTGATCACCGGCCCGGAGAACCTGGCGACCAACGGGCTTCGCATTCCGGGAGTCGAGGGCATGATCTGGAGCGGCACGGCGATCGGCGACTGGACGCTGTCGTGCGTGAGCGGACAGCTGGAGTCGGTCACCTTCGTGTTCGAGGACGGCACCATCCGCACCCTGTCCAGCGATGATCCCCGCTCGGTGGGTTTCGGGGGCGGCGGCAATACAAAACCCCTGGGCTGGATCTCGGATGCCTACGGGGTTCCGTGCGTCAGCGGCGAGCGCAAGACCAATGCGACGGCCTTCCTGGCGCAGCGTATCGGGGTGATGGCCATGGAAGCGGCCGGACAGGCCGTGGCCCAGGCCGAGACCACCACCCTGGTCAACGACTCCGGGGTGACCTCCAGCGTGGTCTCCGGGGAGACCGGCAAGTACGTGCTCGGCAAGGCGGCCAGCCGCGGCAGCGAGGAACTCGCCCAGTGGCTGCGCGAGCGCCAGGCGCAGAGCTTCGATGCCGTGTTCGTCCCGGCCGGGGTCGAGCTTGCGATCCATGTCGACCATGCCCTCTCCATCGATTTTCAACCCGACGGCAGGAAACTTCATCATGAAACGAATCTTTTGTACAAAAACGCTGCTTCTGTTGGCAGTGGTCTTGACTAGCCTGGCCGGCTGCGCCACCACCAAGGAATCGGTGTTGCCGCAGGACGGCCCCACCATGAAAGCCATCTACGACCGGCACATGAGCGGCCTGCAGCGCGCCGGTCCCCGGGCCGATATGCGCGGCGCGCCGCTGGCGCAGGCCGGCATTGCCCATTACCACGGTTTCGTGCGCGAGGCGGCGAGCGAACTCGAGACCCGGTTTCCGCGCCTGCCCAATCCCACCCTGGTGATGTACGTCTATCCCCACCTGTCCGGACCGCAGCGCAGCCCGGTGCCCGGCTACGTCACGACGTTCCCGTTCTATGAACGCATCGAGTATGCCCTGCCCGGGGAGGTGCAGGGGGCCGCTGCAAGTCCACAGGCCCCGCCGCCGGTCGCTTCTCCTCCAGTCGAAATGCAGGAGCAGCTGTATTGAGCTTCAATCCTTTCAGGGTGACCAAAGACCCGCCCCTGGCTACCTCATCCGTGCGGCAGCGCTATGCTCGCCCGCCCTCGTTCACCGACCTGCTGCCCTGGATGGAGTACCTGCCTGGATCGCAGGCCTTCGTGCTGGAGGACGGCGTCAGTCTCGGCGCACTGTTCGAGATCGAGCCGGCTGGCTGCGAGGCACGCACGCCGGCGTTCATGAGCGGGCTTCGCGATGCGATCCAGACGGCCCTTTGCGAGGCCCTCCCGGAGCACGACGAGGCCCCCTGGGTGCTGCAGGTCTACGTGCAGGACGAGCCGAGCCTGGCGCGGTTCAGCCGGCAGCTGGATCACTATCCCGCACCGCCCATCCGTGCCTCGGAGTACTCAAGACAGTACCAGGCGGGGATGGACGCGCACCTGCAGGCCATCTCGAGGCCGGGCGGGCTGTTTACGGATGCCGCGGTGACCGGCGCTCCCTGGCGCGGCCAGGTGCGGCGCGTGCGCGCGGTGCTGTACCGCCGTCTTGCGCAGCGCGCCCGGGCGCCTTCTAGCGAGGAGGTGGAGGAAGCGCTGGGAGATGTCGCCACCAAGTGGATCGCCGCCCTGGAATCCTGCGGCATCCGGGCCGTGCGGGCGAACGGGCAGGCGTTTTACGAGTGGCTGGCGAACTGGTTCAACCCGAACCCGGCCCTGGAGGGGGATTCCGGGCCGCTGCTGGAGCTCGCCCCGTACCCGGGGGATGATAACCTTCCGTTCGGGCATGACCTTGGCGAGCAGCTGGTGCTGTCGATGCCGCGCTCGGACGCCGGTACGGCCACCTGGTATTTCGATGAACTCCCGCATACCGTCGTGAGCGTCCAGCACCTGCGCCGGGCTCCGCAGATCGGCCACTTCACGGCCGAGCTGCCGGGCGGGGACCAGGTCTTCTCGCTGTTCGACCGCCTGCCGGAGCACACCGTCATGGCCCTGACCCTGGTGCTTCGGCCCCAGGACGCCACCCGCAATCATATCGCGCGCATCCGGCGGGCCTCGGTCGGGGATTCGGCGGAGGCCACGCTGACCCGCGAGGATGCCGAGCAGGTGGAACGGGAGATGGCCCGCAGCAACAAGCTGTACCCGGCCAGCCTGGCCTTCTACGTGCGTGCCGACGATGAAAAGGCCCTGCGGGCCCACCTGAACCAGCTCCATGCGCTGCTGCTGCCCAACGGCCTGCAGCCCATCACCCGGGAAGGGGACCTGCTGGCCCTCGACAGCTACCTCCGCAACCTGCCGATGGCCCACGACGTGGCCCTGGACAAGGGCCGGCGGCGCTCGCGCCTGGTCTTCTCGCGCCACCTGGCCAACCTGATGCCGTTTTACGGCCGCTCGCGCGGCACGGGCCACCCGGGACTCGTGTTCTTCAACCGCGGCGCCGAGCCGCTGGTGTTCGACCCCCTGCACCGCGAGGACCGCAAGAAGAACGCGCACATGCTGATCCTCGGCCCGACCGGGGCCGGCAAGTCGGCCCTGCTGGTGTACCTGCTCGAGCAGATGATGGCCCGCCACCGCCCCCGCATCTTCATCATCGAGGCCGGGGGATCCTTCTCGCTGCTGGGCCAGCATTTTGCCCACCATGGCCTGTCGGTCCATGCGGTCACGCTCAAGCCGGAGGTCGACATCAGCCTGCCGCCCTTTGCCGATGCGCAGCACCTGGCCGGACACCGTCATGGACCCCCGCCACCAGGGACCGATGATGCGGCTCCGGCCGGGCCTTCAGGGGAGGCGGGCGCCGGGCGCGACCTTCTCGGCGAGATGGAGATTGCCGCCCGGGTCATGATTACCGGAGGGGATGCGGCAGAGGATGCCCTCATGAGCCGTGCCGACCGCCTGCTGATCCGCAACGCGATCTTCCTGGCCGCGAAAACCGTACGCGAAGCCGGGCGGGACCAGGTCATCACGCAGGATGTCGTGGATGCGTTCGCGGTGATCGCGGGCGATACAAAACTGCCCGAGCCCCGGCGCCTGCGCGCCCTGGAGATGGGCGACGGCATGGCGCTGTTCTGCTCAGGGCTCGCCGGGCACTTTTTCAACCGGCCCGGTACCCCCTGGCCCGAGGCCGATGTCACGATCCTGGAAATGGGCATCCTGGCGAGGGAGGGCTACGAGGACCAGCTGACCGTGGCGTATCTGTCCATCATGAGCCACATCAACGACCTGGTGGAACGCCACCAGAGCGATGAACGGCCCACGCTGGTCGTGACCGACGAGGGGCACATCATCACCACCAACCCCCTGCTGGCCCGCTACGTGGTGAAGATTACCAAGATGTGGAGAAAGCTCGGCGCCTGGTTCTGGATTGCGACCCAGAACCTGGAGGACTTCCCCGATGCGAGCCGCAGGATGCTCAACATGATGGAGTGGTGGCTGTGCCTGGTCATGCCGAAGGAAGAGGTCGAGCAGATCGCACGGTTCCGGGAGCTCAGCGAGGAGCAGCGCAGCCTTTTGCTGTCTGCGCGCAAGGAGCCGGGCAAGTACGTCGAGGGAGTAGTGCTGTCGGACAACCTGGAGGCGCTGTTTCGAAACGTGCCGCCGCCGCTGACGCTGGCGCTCGCCATGACCGAGAAACACGAGAAGGCCGAGCGCGCACGGATCATGCGTGAACAGGGATGCACGGAGCTGGAAGCCGCGTACGCGGTGGCCGAACGGATCGCGAAGGGCCGTTGATGGTGTACAGCCCGGACAGCGCGAGGGGCAGGGCCGTACCGGGGTGCGTGCTCACCGCATTCCTGGTGTTGTTACTGGCACTGGTTCTGGTTCCAGGCAAGCCTGTGCGGGCCGGGGAGGCCCCGCGCATCGAGGTCTTCGTGACCGAAGAATTCCTGCCGCTTGCCGCCACGCAGGGGGCCACGGTCTACGTGATCGACGGCATCAGCCAGCTGCAGGTCGGGCTCTCCCGGGAACTGCCCGGGGACCCCAGGGCAGCCAGGGCGCTGGTCCTTGAGCGCTTTGCACGCATGGAGGCAGGGTCTGGCAGGCAGCTGGAGAATGCGGCACAGGGACTGGCGCGTGCCATGCACTACGGCATCGACCGCTACCCTGCGATCGTCTTCGACGGGCAGGCCGTGGTGTATGGCATTCCCGACATCGCTGCGGCCAGCCGGTTCTACCGCGAGTGGCAAAAGGCGCAGGCCCGCCCATGAAAACGCTGCACTGCCTCCTGCTGATCGTGCTGTTGTGGCTGCCTCCCGTGGCCCATGCGGGGTCGATCACCACCTCGCAGATCGTTGCGCGAACCAGTGATGCGGCCCTGGCCTGCATGCGCTGGATGCCGGTCGGGGTGTGTTTCTGGCTGCGCTGCTCGCTCTCTGGCTGCAGGGTCAAGAGTTCGCTCAAGGTGGGTCATTACCAGCCGGATGCGGTCATCAGCAGCTACAACGAGCTGGGCGGCAATCCCTGGGTGGAGATTCGCAGTGCGCTAGGCCTTGTGCAGCGCAGCGCGGCCAGCGGGCTGCTTGGCAGCCTGCTGAACGTGCCAGCCGGCAGTGCCGGCAACCGCACCGAGGGCGGGCGGGGGAGCCGGGATCACCGCAACCTGGTGTTCCGGGAGGTGGACGTGATCGGCCATCCCCTGCAGTCCCTGTCCGGACTCGTCGCCACCGCCGGTTACCTGTGCCGTGCACAGACCCGGTCCTACTTTCCCTATTTCCAGTCAGTGCTCGATGCGCTCGCCTGGCGCACGGGGGCCGTGGAGATGCTTTACCCCGCAAGCCTGGCGCCCGGGCTTCGCGAGATCGGGTCCTGGCCGGCGCAGAGCTGGGGCAGCGTCTATCCACGCACCGGCTGGGTCATCCAGGCCGAGGAGCCCAAGGCGGCGGCCATTGTCGCACAGCGTGCCGCAGATATCGTTACCCGCACGCACCAGCCCCACGTCTACGTGCCGATGACCGGCAGGTCCGGCTCCGGACAGAAGGTCTGGCGGCCCGGCCCCCTGCTTGAAGACGACCCCGACACCGGGGAATGGCAGATGCTCCTCCCGAAGCCGGAGTCGGATTGCGGCCGGTTCGGGACGAATGACCTGGCCAGTGTTTCCGGCTGGGGCGGCGGGCGCATCGATCCCGGGGGAGATTATGTGTGGACCCTGTGGCGGCCCTACAGCTGCTGTCGCGATCGCGGCTCCTTCCTGTTCGAGATCAGCTGGACACGGTACCCGCCATGAACACCTCGTACTTCCCCCGGATTCTTCTGTCGTGTGCGCTCATCATGATCAGCCAAGGAGCGGGCGCCGTAAAGGGGCCGACCGAGGACAGCCTGTGGTACTACGAGATCGGGGGCGCGCAGCCGGTCTCGACCCCGCTCAACCCCTCGGTGGTCTCGGTCACGCTCGGCGGGTCCGCGCAGTTGGGGCTGGGCTACAGTTGCGGCAAGTTCGATCCGGTGGCGGCGGTCACGAATACGCTCAACGAGATCGGTGCCGGTGCAGACCGCATGATGGATGCGATGACGGTGGCGGCCACCAGTGCCATCGCCGCGCTGCCTGCGCTGATCCTGCAGCGCGCCAACCCGGGGCTCTACGACCTGTTCCAGAACGCCCTGATCAAGGCCGAGGAAACGCTGAGGCTGGCCACCAAGTCCTGTGAGCAGATGGAGGCGGAGATCGCCCAGGGCAAGAATCCCTATGCCGACCTGGTGGTACTGTCCAAGGGCAACGACTGGAAGGTGCAGATGGGCATCCCCGGCAACGATGCCGTCAGCGCCAAGATCTCGGTGGAGACCGCCAGCGGCGACAACGGGGTCCCCTGGATTGGCGGCCAGGCCGGCGGCAGCGGCCAGCCGGTGCTGGAGTTCACCGGGGATATCGTCGAGGCCGGCTACAACATCCAGATGAACCGGGCCGTGACGGACACGAGTCCCATACCGGCGTCCTCCTCCGCACGGCTGTCCGAGCTCTGGGCAACGCCCGCGCTGGCCCGGGACTGGGCGGTGGACGTGGTGGGCGAGAACATCGTGACCACCTGCGACACCTGCCGCAAGGACAGCATCCCGGGCACGGGCCTGTTGCCGAGGCTGTTCGAGGAGTCCGCAACCGTCACTACAGACATCCAGGCCCTGGTGCAGGGCACGGCCCCGCCCACCCTGGCCAATCTCGAGAAGGTCCGGGCGCCCAGTATCGCCATGACCCGGCAGGTGATCGAGGCCATCCGCGAGATGCCGGCCTCCGAGCAGGGCCTGATCATGAACCGCCTGGTGTCCGAGATCAGCACGGCGCGCACGGTGGAGAAGGCCCTCCATGTCCGCAGGCTCCTGCTGTCCGGCCGGCAGGTGCCCGAGGTCTACGCCACGCAGGTCGCCCGCGAGCATGCGGACCAGGCCATCGCGGAACTCGACCGCGAGATTGAGAACCTGCTGTTCGAGACCCGCGTGCGAAAGGAGATCGTATCCGGCACCGTCACCACCCTGCTCGAGCGTGCCGCAGCGAGACGGCAGGGCTCGCTCACCGCCCCCGAGGTGCCGACGCTGGATCCCCATCCGTTGGGGGGCGGGCGTGTCCGGTAGCCCCCGGCTCCGGCGAAAGGGTCTGGTGTTTTTCACCGCCATCGCCGTACTGCTGACGGCAGGGTCTGGTTTTTTGCTCATGCACCGCCTGCAGCTCGAATCCGTGCAGTCCATCCGACAGGGCATGCAGGCCTGGAAGCCCGTCCTGGGGGCCGTGCGCGGGGCCGTGATCCTCTTGGTGGCGCTGGGCTGGAATCGCCTGCTCGCAGTGCTCGCCGGCACAGGCATGCTCCATCCTGCCAGGGCAGGGCAACTCGCTGCGCTGCGCTGGCGCATCGTGGCCTGGATGGTGATGCTGGAACTGGTGCTGGGGCAGGGCGTGCTGGTGCGCATCATGCAACTTGCAACCGGGGCGGCATCATGAGTGTCGACAGTTATCTTGAGCTTTTCACCACCCTGTTCGGCTGGACCTTCTACGGCATCCTGTGGGACGTGCTGGCCAGCACCGGCATCGTCTACCTGCCGTTCCTGGGAATCCTGGTCGATCACTGGCGTGAGCCGGCACAGGGTGCGCAGATGGAGCTTGCCAGCGGCCTGTCGCTGCGGCGCATGGAGATCGAGCTGTTCATCGCACTGCTGGTGGTGGTCCTTGCCGGACAGCCTGCCGCTCTGACGCCGCTGAATGCCTCAACCCTGTCCTACACGCCGCCGCCCACCCTCCAGAATCCAACCCCGGCCACGGCCACCGTGGCCTCGTCACAGAGCACCTACGGCACGACCGGCTTTACCGGCACGGTGGCGACCGTCAACGTGCCGGTCTGGTGGTACGGGGTGATCGCGCTGAGTTCCGGCCTCAATCACGCCATCGTCGAGGGCCTGCCAAGCGTCTCGGACATGCGCACCTACGAGCAGCAGGCGCGCCTCGCCACCATTGCCGACCCGCGCCTGCGCCAGGAAGTCAGCGACTTTTTCAGCCAGTGCTACATCCCGGCACGCTCCAGGTACCGGGCCCGAAGGCCGGACACGCCCGCCATCCAGAACATCCTCGCCACCTACGGCACCGATGATCCGGACTGGATGGGATCCCATGTGTATCGCTACACCCCGGGGTATTACGATACGCTGCGCCCGGTGCACGCGGTCACGGGCTGGGCGTACAACACCGCCCGGGACACCGAGTACGACCCAAGCGCACCGCCTGCCTGGGGCAAGCCGACCTGCAAGCAGTGGTGGGAGGACTCGGGAATTGGGCTTCGGGGAAAACTGGTCAATGAGGCGGACGCCACGTCTGCCGGGTTCTCCGGCCTGGTGGTGGCCATTGCCCCGACACTGGCCAGCGAGCAGCAAAACGATGCCGTGGCCAGGACCGTGCTCACCAACGCACCACCGTCCTGGTCGAGCAACGAGCTTCTTGTAAACAACGCGTCCGGCCCGGGACTGGTCAGCTCCGCAGGCTCCACCATCAAGAGCGGGCTTGCGGCAGGCGGCATCATTACGGCCTCGGCCCTGTTCTCGGTCATGATGACCGCCGTGCTCCAGGCCCTGCCCATGATGCAGGCGATCATCCTGCTGGGTATCTATGCGCTACTGCCGCTGCTGGTGGTGTTGTCCCGGTATTCCATCTCCATGCTGGTCGTCGGGGCCGTGGCGGTCTTTACCGTCAAGTTCTGGAGCGTTCTGTGGTACCTGGCGATGTGGGTGGACCAGAACCTGATCCTCTCCATGTACCCGGACGTCAACTTCTTCCTGCAGGTGTTCGCCAATCCCGGCGAGCATGATTTCAAGCGCATGCTGCTGAACATGATTACCACCAGCCTCTACCTGGGGCTGCCGCTGCTGTGGAGCATCATGATGGCCTGGGCGGGGATCCGGGCAGGGCAGTCACTGGAGCATGCGATGCAGCCGCTCAGCACCCCGGTTCATGATGCGGGCAGGCAGGGCGGGGCCTTCGGGAAGGCGACAATAGCCCGGGGCGTGAAGAGGTGAAGGATTTTCCTGATGGTGTTTTGGCTCCGGAACTTCCCATACCTGTAAAGTTATTCGAAATTATCAAGAGTGGTGTGGAAGCAATACTAAATTTTGTTCGTAAAGGAAGTGGACCTGAATAGAACTGTTGATTCACAAGTTAATTTATTTTTGCGTTGGTAAAACGGGTGAAGTAATTGGCCTGAATCGGATTGATGGTCCTATTTATTTATCGATGCGACACTAAAGCAACCAAAACAGCCTGTACAAGATAGCAAGCCTCGTGCTGCCCCCCTAAACCTGGATCAAGTTTAGGGGGGCAGCACAACACTTCAAATTGAGTGTAAGCACGTCTCTAAAGAATATTTTGCAAGACTTAAACGATCATCGCCCACTGTTAGGAGCAATTTTCTGCATACCCAAATACTAAATTCACTTTCTGTTCCCTTAGTTCTGACAAATGTTTCGTTCCCCTATCATCAGTGCCATACTATCAAGAAATTAAATCGTAATTTCAAGTTATGGGCTTGACTTGTGAGTTTAGCTGTATTATCATGCAGTTAACACAGGAGAGAAGCCATGAACCTACTACAAATCTTTCACAAATTCCCGGACCAAGAGGCTTGTATCGAACATCTTGAGAAAGTGCGCTGGGGCGATCACCCATGCTGCCCGCACTGTGGCGGCATTCGGGTTGCCCACAAAGCAGATTCAGACCGTATTGGACGCTGGAATTGCCACGATTGCAAGTCCAGCTTCAACGTGCTTTCAGGCACGATCTTCGAGAAAACCAGAGTTCCCCTACAAAAGTGGTTCATGGCAATCGGCCTGATTGTCAACGCCAAGAAAAGTCTCTCCAGTTGCCAGCTTGCCCGTGATTTGGAACTCACCTATCAGACTGCTTGGTTCATGCAGAAGCGCATCCGCGCTGAAATGGCCAGCAAGCAGAGCACCATCACCTTGCAGGGTATCATCGAGGCTGACGAAACCTACGTAGGCGGCAAGCCTCGCAAGTTCAATCGCCGTAAGGACGATGATAACCAGAAGCCCAATGGCAGAGGCCGTGCCACCAAGAAAACGCCTGTAATCGGGGCTGTGGAGCGTGGCGGCAAGGTAGTTGCCCGCGTAGCTTCAGACCTGACAGGCCGAGGCGTACTCAAGTTCATCAAGGACACTGTAGACACTGCTGGATCGGTGTTGATCACCGATGAGTACCGCTCCTACAGGACCGTACGCAAGACGATTCCACACTCGGTTATCAATCACAGCAAAGCCTATGCAGAGGGCGTGGTTCACACCAATACGATTGAAGGCTTTTGGGCACTGATCAAACGTTCATGGTACGGCTCGCATCACCACTACAACCGAGAGCATATCCCGCTCTATATCGCTGAAACCGCTTGGAAGTACAACCACAGGGAGGATGACAACGCATTCGGTTCATTCGTGCGCGGGTGCTTCGCATGAATCACCTGTACTACGGGGATTGCCTGACCATCATGCAGGAAATGCCCCTTGCCAGCGTGGACCTGATCTACCTTGATCCGCCGTTCAAATCAGACAAGGACTACCACAGCATCTACAAGGATGAGACGGGCCGCCCGCTGCCAGACCAGATCGAGGCGTTCTGCGATATGTGGACGCTCACTCCAGAGCGCGAGCGGGCCATCAGGCAAATGCCCGCCATGCTTCGGGAGACTGGCATTGATGACAGCGTGGCAGAGTTCTGGCGCATTTGGATGAATGCACTGCGCAAGACGCAACCAGACCTGCTGGCCTACCTGTCCTATATGGTGGAGAGGCTTATTTGGATGAAGGGCCTGCTGCGTCCTGCTGGCTCGATCTGGCTTCATTGTGATCCCGAAGCCAGCCACTACATCAAGGTCATGCTTGACGGGATATTTGGGCACAACAACTTCCGCAATGAGATTACCTGGAAGCGTACCAGCTCGCACAGCGACTCAGGGACAATGGGCTGGGTGCATGACGTTCTGCTGTACTACACCAAGGGTGAAAAGTTCACTTTCAACACCGAGCACGCACCGCATGACAAGGACTACATAGCCTCTCACTACCGGCACAAGGATAAGGCTGGCCGGAGATTCAGAACTGATAATGTCACGGCTGGCGGCCTGACTGGTGGCGGGTATGAGTATGAATGGAACGGAGTGAAAAAATGTTGGCGTTACCCTGAACATCGAATGCAGGAGTTACATGATGCGGGCAGGTTGCGATATACGCGCACAGGCACAGCTGAATATATTCGGTACTTGGATGAATCGGATGGAGTGCCCGTATCGGATTGGTGGGGCGATATTCCGCCTGTCAATTCGCAAGCCAAGGAACGTATGGGATACAGGACACAGAAGCCACTGAAACTTCTGAAACGCATCATCGGGGTGTCCAGCAACGAGGGAGACGTGATATTTGATCCATTCTGTGGCTGCGCCACGACCTTGGAAGCAGCCCACGCAATGGAACGCAAATGGATCGGGGTTGATATTGCTATTCATGCTGTCAAACGGGTAGCCAGAATCAGGCTGCAGGACAGGCTGGGTCTGGTAGAGGGCAAGGATTTTGAAATTGATGGGGTGCCACGCGATCTAGAGGGAGCCAAGGACCTGTGGGAACGAGACAAGTACCACTTCCAAAAATGGGCCATAGAGGAGGTGGACGGGTTTGCCACAACCAAACGCACAGCCGATGGTGGTATTGATGGGAGACTCTATTTCGGTGACGTGGACAGGGATCTGAAAAGCATGGTAATCGAGGTCAAGGGCGGCAAGAATGTGAACATTGCAGACTTGCGGGCATTGCATAGCGTCATGGAACGTGACGATGCAGAAATGGCTGGCCTGATCATCATGGAGCCACTAGGCAGCCGGAAGGCCAAAAACTTTCATAGGCTGGTTGCCGAGGCGGGTGATATGACAGTACGAAGCAGGCCGTTTCCCAGAATGCAAATACTGTCAGTGCCAGAGATACTGGCAGGCAAGCGATTTGATACCCCGTACCCGCGTGGCAAGTCGGACCTAGTTCAACCAGATATTGGACAGTTCTAGTTGAATCAGGTATTTTAAGCCCATAACTTGAAATTACGCAATATAATTGTGGACTTTCATCATTCCATCTTGGATTTCAGAATCCGACTGCTCTTTAGACAAGACCTCTATATTTTTAAGCACTCTGCGTCCAGTATGTTTATCTACACCCAGAGTATCCAAGGTGATATTGAAAGCAAGCATTATCCCCTTGATCGTATTTTCGCTTGTATTATCAGGAGTGGATAAATAGCTTGCCTCTTCTAGATTGGCCATATTTCTTCCTTCATCGTGAAGTTAGTTCACGCATTGATATTCAGTGATGCATTTAGGACTCATTTTCATCATTGTCCGAATTGGGTTGGTTGAGAGGTGAATCAGAACGATAAGGCACTCTTCCTGCAGGATAGGTATGTGATATTTTTTCTAGATGGAGATCTTGGTCATCAAAGAAAATATGTGGCCTAAACGCTTTCAATATTTTTTCTTTTTTCACCCCTCCTAAGAAGAAAACTTCATCTACGTAGACTCCCCAATATCGGAGGGTTTTAATTACACGCATTTCCGCTGGTGCGTTTCTGGCTGTGACAATCGCGATTCGCACTGGAGAAAATTCGACACTAAAAGGAAGTCGATCTTGCAATCGAGCGAGCTTACGTAAAAGCTTTGCATATGGGCCATCTTTCATAGGTATGTCTTGCTGTGCATCTTCCACTCTTTGAAATTCTTCTAGCCCTTTTGCCTTAAATACAAGCTCACTGCTTTCATCAAACAAAACCCCATCCCCATCGAAAGCAATTCGGACTTGGCCTCCAGGAATTTCACTACTTTCAGCTGGAGGAGGTTTGACAATTGCAGCAGCACACTCCCCTTCATTAATGACCTTTTGTGCATCATGTGTATTTGTTGTCAAGAATAAATCCACATCAAATGCTTCTAAGTAATCGACTACAGATTCGCCACCCGTATATGCAAGTCTAGTTATAGGTAGGTCCAACCTCCTTATGTTGTTTAATACGCGTACACCAGTTTCAGGGCTATTTCGCGACATCACAACAACTTCTACCAGAGGCGACTCAGCATTCGGTTCGTACCCGTTAAGTTTTAAAAGTGCTTTAACTAATGGCATACCAGTTCCAGGTTCAAGAGAATCATCCTCATGCTCAAGCATAAAACTGCGGTACTCTCTAATGGCTGTATCACGATTCTCTTCGTATTTTTGACGAAATACTGAATCTGCTTCGCTTAGGTCAAACAAAGCGGTGGCAGATATACCGATTACGAGTGTATCTGAAAGATTAGTTGGCATTTTTCATGAGGCACACCTTTATTCAGGCCCTAGAGTTACGGCTGCTAGTGCGTGTTGCCGGATCATCATAATCAGGGTTTCGCTCCACATCACCCGTGTCGTTGACGCGGAATGGACGGCCTTTGGTTAGTCGGATCATATATTTTTGCCTTTCTCTATCTTTCCGGTTACTGATTGCTTCGACGATGGTTGCAGTATCAATACTTGTGTAATCTACCTGGCCTTCTTTGTCATGGTTTTTCCCGTATCGCGGTGGAAAGTCTAGGAAAGATTGGAATACACGCATGACACGCTCGTCATATTGATCAGGATTCTTGAGAGCAAGATCAGCCAAAGTGACAGCACCCGCCGTGCGTCCTATGTAGGAGCTTCCTCGGATATTGCTATCCAATAGCTCGGTTCCTACAACGAACTGATCTTCCAATCGATTCCTGTCGGCTACTTTAAAGCGCTGATGGGCAGTTATGAGTGCCAAGGCGGCAACTGCGGGCAACGCCAACTGCACCAACAACTCCGTCATGTAGACACATGTCATGGTTTAGGCATCACACTTAGTATGTGCACTGATGTGAGTTCGGCTTTTGTCATCATGCCATTTTTACAAACGCTTTGAATCTATTTATGATAGGTGATCACCAGTTTGATAATTTTTTCGCTAGCATTCAACATGAGAGTTACCTCCTGCAGTTATGATGAAAACTTGTATTTTTATCAGATCAGGTTGAAACTCCAAACACTAGTTGCTTTTTGGTCATTTTAGTAAACATATCAAAGGTACCCTTGAACAGAAAGAGACAGCAGTATGAACCGAAAGCAATTTATAGAATCTCAGGGGGCAACCTGTAAAAACTGGTCTTGGAGCTGGTCATTCATTAATGAGACCGAGAAATTCATAATATTTGGTGCATGGGATAAATACGATAGTGGTAACAAAGCCCTGATTTTTAGTAAGGATTGGGCAATCAGCCACAAAGGCAAAAGGAGTCAAGGATACCGACAATCACGAGAGCACATACGGCTTATTGAAGAGGAAGGCTATCAACTTAAAACTTTCCCAATGGAGTACACGGTAGCTGATGAAAATGATGAAGAGGCGCCTGCAAAAATTAAGGGATTCACTCCAGAACTCAGTCCAAAAAAGCTAATTCGCATCGAGAACAATTGGTATGCCTCGGATCAGACTTGCGGGGCACGCTTGCCAGAAGAAATATGTCCAGATGAGGTATTTAAGGAAGGAGCATCTAGAACTGTAATCGTAAATCAATATGAACGTAGTGCCGCGGCAAGATCAAAATGCTTGGAACATCATGGGTATAAGTGCGCAGTTTGTTCATTTGACTTTGAAAATACTTACGGTGAAATCGGTAAAAGCTATATTCATGTTCACCACACTGTTCCAATTTCAGAAATTGGGGGAGAGTATGAACTTGATCCGATAAAAGATTTGATTCCTGTGTGCCCTAATTGTCATGCAATGATTCACATTACACGCCCTGCATTGAACATAGAACAATTAAGAAATCACATAAAAAATCATAGAAATCACGGCAGTGGTTGAGTTTGAAATGTTCTGCATTAACGTTATGTCATCACGGCATATCTAGCATCCAGAAACAGCTAAGTGTCATTAGGTGTAACACAAATCATAACTTCTTGAAGCTCTTCCCAGAAACCTCTTCAAATTTCCTTAACAGATTGTGGTATTGATCAACTAGTCTTTGGTCACCAAATGCTTTGGCAGCATGTACACACACAGAAATACCTCTGTAGAAATAATTCCATAGATCATCCTTGTGTTCACTATAAACTTTGCATCTTCGCATACCGCGCATGTGAAATTGACCACCTTCGTACATATCCATTATTTGGGGCGACGCTGCATGTACATATCCAGAGTAGAATTTGCCTATAGTTCGCAGCAATTCTGTTCCACTGCTTGGGTCGAATGGATCAAATGTAGAACGGGCCAAATATGCTCGAATTTTCCGTCGAGGGACCATGGGCCGCTTCTGGGTTGATTGAATCGCCGTATCAGCATCGAATTCTTCTTCAAAAAATGCATCCAAGTAATCACGATGTAATGACGATGTATAATCTCCTTGGAGAAATCCAAATACGAGGAAAAATATGTCCTCTTGAATCTCGTCTAAAACTCTCTGTAGACAAGCTTGCTCCTGCACAAAACCATGGTTGAGCAGAAGCCGTGCTGCATCAAGGGTACTTACCATGCGGGCCAGCTTTAAGACTATCGCTTGGAGAATCGTTTTCTCTGTATAACGAAATGCACGGAAATCACCGAATTCTGTTAACTTCGGTTCAGGAACTTGATCGGCTAACGAATTCACTGCCTGTTCCAAGTGTTTCAAAATCTGTTCGTATATCTGGTCCATTGCTCACATAATCTTTTGGTGTCTAAAGATAAGTTGTTGACAATTAGCCTAGCTTTTATAAGCACCATCATCTGAGATTTGAAATTGAAGCGGGCCAGCAAGAATTCCGCGATACCGTTAATGATATATTTGGGAATTATATATTTAAGTTTACAAAGCATCGAAGAAAGGTGCTGATTGAAATAATCAGCTAACCCAAGTTATCGATGCTTCCTTATCAGTAGCCGGGCGGGGTTTAACTATAATTGCTGCATACGATAAATCATCTCCATGAGCATGCGGCAAAAAATACCTTGCTACTACTTCATAGATTGTTCTGTTGGCGGGGTTATTACGATCTAAGCCTTTAACTACTCCTAGGTCAACAATAAGATCACCGATTACTGGCACGGTGTTAGCTAAATGAAAGAAGTCATATTCCCATCCTATGTCTTCATAACGGCCAGTGTTTTCATTTTCTATATGCAGCCGAATTGCAATCTCTTTTTCTGACATAACATTCTCCTCCGTTGCTGTGTCTTTGGTGTATTAACTTAGTATAATATACTAATGGAACAAATGAAATTTGAAGATTTAGCTGGGGAAGAGATTATCAGAAAAGCCAACCAGTGGCTTTATACTGCATTGGGAGAACAACATCTTCCTGCAGTATTTGAACAAAAACTCATGATGGCTTACCGCAGCACTAAAGATGTTCTCAACTCCTTAGAAGAAATCAAGAATGAGGGGATGGAGAACCTTTTATAGCTTCTCTAATCGCTTTAAGTTCTTTAACTGCTATTTCCATTAACTTATTCGTAATTGACACTTGAGTTACTAAACTCGTTAACGTGTTGTTAATTATTTCTGCGTTCTCAGTTTTCGGTTTGTTTAATTCCTGTTCACTCATTTTATCCTCCCTTCTTAATTGGACTAAAGTCTACTACAATAAAAAGCCAGACTCCTGTTAGCAAGAGTCTGGCCTGTGCCGCGAGGCAACAACGTGGGGGTTGTATACTCGCGTTAAGGGGCAAAGGTAGGATTTAGCAAATTCAACAAATGCCCCTGTTCAGATGTTAAGTGCAGCCTCCCGAAGGAGGCTGCGATGTCTACGAGTAAAGTGGGAGCTTCAACTCGTATACAAAGGGGGTGTCTAAGCCCCTTTGTTCTTGTCAGTCACGAGTCGTGCCAAAAGCACCAATCACGTGACCATCTTGGAAATGGCCGGTGAATTCACCTGTAACGCCGGATGGGTATGTAGTAGTTGCCGGTCGTGGAGGAGTAGCCGCAGTGTCAGCTACAGGACCAAAGAGCCTACCTTGCCATTCTCCTGCGGTGTCGCCGGAACCAGTAGTGGCTCCAAAGGTTCCATCGTAAGATGTATTATCAGCATTTCCATCTCTTAAGTGGGCGCGGTTTAATGTTAAACCCCAGTCAGAAATCCTGCCATTCGCATTATGGAAATTGCTTACTGTTCCACTAATCGTGAACTGATCCCTGTCTGAGATTTCATTGGATTTGTTGACATGTGGGCCAGTGCCAGACGTACTACCGAAATGAGCAGTCAATACTACGTCAGCAGAAAATTGCCCTGTTTCTACTGGAGTGCCTGTTACCTTGCCATCTGCAACTTCCAAATCTTTCCGAGCATAGAGTCCTGTTGCGGAACCTTCGTAAGTGGCAGTACCATCTAGGCTATCAAGATCAGTACTCGTAAATGTTCCGTCAGTTGCAGATGTGTAGGGCATGTTACCGCCTGCAAAAGTACCAACTCCATATTTCATATCACTGCCCATGGGTGTTGTCTGTACCCAATACCCAAATGACTGATAATCTGTATCAGGTAAAGCACCTGAGATCATATGAATATCTTGAGTGTCGTCTTTCGTATTATTTGGAGTAAAAGTCAAATTTCCGCCTGCTAGGGTAATCGCTCCATTACTGGCTGCATTCAAAGTGCAAGTCGCACTACATGTATATTTACCCGACACATTATGGAACGTTCCGTTAATTGCATTATTATTCCCACTTGCAAGGCTCCTACCAATGCTAATTCCTGATATGCGATTAGCGAGCGCAGTAGGGATAGAACCCGCAGCAATTTCTATTGTGTTATACCTTGTAGTGCCTGTGGGTGGTGCATCTCCTGTAGGTGCTGCGGCCGTTACATTTACACCTCCTACATCTATTGCTCCTACTGTATAGAATAAATCCCATGCTTGGGGTTTTGCGTCAGCAACATCAGAATAGACTGTAAGAACATCTGTCTTGTTGTCTTTAACTCGGCTGTAAACGCTCGATTTTAGAGTTCCTATACTTAGCCGAGATTCAGAGGATGCATTAAATTCTTCAGTGTTAAGAATAGTGACATCATTCATTCCCAATCTGTCACTATCTACAGTAAGCATCCCATTACGCCCATAAGTTGTATCAGCACTTGGACGCTTACTATGGTTTAGTTCGCTTCCAGTGGGAACACCAGGCTCTCCATCCCCGTCAGGGTCAGCAATAGCTTCTGTCAATCCTGCAATTCGCGCCAACTCTGCCTCACTAGGTCCAGGCTCCATGCAGTTTGGTGGCGTTCCGACTTGTCCTTCCGGACAAGTATCTGCCATCATCTCTTCTTCATCCTCGAAGTTTGCACGGACTTGGCTCTGAGCAAATCTATGTCTATATTGGGTAGACTAAAGACCTTTGATAGCAGCCAGGGAAACACAAACAAGCAGTTGGCATTTGCAAGTTGATGAATTACAAATTCGTAGTTACAATTATATTGTTATAGAGGGTTAGATTTTGCACTGGACATGGGATGAAAACAAAAACTGCATCAACAAGCGGAAACACGGCATAGGTTTTGAGACGGCGCAGTTCGTGTTTGGTGACCCGCTGATGGTACAAAGGCAAGATCCAAACTCGGAAGATGAACGATGGCATACCATTGGTATGATCAGCAGTGTGGTGGTGATTGTGGCACATACATGGCCCGGATCAGAACATGAAACAGGTCTGGAAGTGGGTCGTATATTCAGTGCCCGGAAAGCCACAGCACATGAAAGGAGAGCCTATGAAGAAGGGGATTTCTAAACAACTTACCAAAAAGCAAAAGGCAGAGATTGAAGCGCTTGCTGCGCTTCCCGATGAGAAAATTGATACAAGTGATATACCAGAGATTCTGGATTGGGCTGGAGCAAAGCGTGGTCTTCTATATCGGCCGGTCAAGCAACAAATCACATTGAGACTGGATGCCGACGTTGTGGCTTGGTTCAAGTCGAATGTCCCAGATGGACGCAAATACCAGACCGAGATTAACCGTGTTCTTCGTGAGTATGCTCTGCGTGCCTGAAACTGCGAGTAGTGAAGTGTAGTGGTTTTGTGTGGGGCTAGGAAGTTGCAGGTGAGGGTTTTACGCTGTGGGCATCGCTCAGATATTTGATACACATGCGGCAGGTGGATCACCATTGGTCGGACGGGCCACCTCTACATGCATAAACTAGAAGCTGGTTTCGGATTCTATGCTGACAACGACCTTGGCGGTTCAGTGAACGGACCAGGGGAAAGCAGTACGATACAGGATGTTGCTGCATATATCATGTCTGTGCTAACGAACGGAAGATACTGGGAGTACATCACGGCAACATCCGGGAATGGCTGACACGGTGCTCAAATGGGTCCTTGAAGCATCTAAACAAGAGAACTCGGAAGCAAAAATAGGTCATCCCAGCACTGGCAGGGTAGCTTACACTCAGCCCCTGGCTTCCAAGGTCCAAACTTGGCGGCAACTTTGATTGCATCATTATCTGCAAGCTTTCGTTCTGGCTAGAAGGAATCTGGTAGCCCCGGCAAGTTTGTCAAGCAAATGCAGGCCAAGCATCCAGGACAACGAGCCGGAAGTCCAAGCACGGATTCCACGTCACTACCTGAGAACGCAGAGAGCGTGGTAGTGATGCGTGACATTCGGAGCGCAGGGCAAGGCAACACTATTATATTCGGGCTGCGAGGCTCGAATGCTCTACGAATGTCGGTACTTCTGCCAGTACAATGAAAAACAGGACTGTCTTAAAGTAATTAGAGATAGTAACTTAGGACCATCATTCGATTTCTGCTAAGACGGCTAGGCTCAGTTCAGGTACACTTATACACACAAGAGAAACTACTACAGGAGTATTGTAGATTGCGGTCAGGTTTAGTTCAGATACACTCGAACAGATGAACTGCCTGACTTATCTCCTATTGTAGATTGCGGTCGGGTTTAGTTCAGATACACTATAGCCTGTATAAGCTACTGATAATAAAGGGGAGCTTAGAATATGGATAGTTGTTTTGGTGCTTGTTCTGTCGGAACACGCTTTGAACCTTGGTAGACTTGCATCCTTTCAAATTGCTTCTCCGTTATCTTTAAAATGCGTACCTCCCCCTTCGGGGGGAGTATCTTTTTTCGCATTTGTACGCTTTTGGACTTGACAAGTTAGGGTAGTCCCTGTAGTCTATAATCATAGACAAGGGGGCTGATATGAACATACTAGATATCTTCCAATCATTCAAAACACAAGAGCAGGCTATCGAATACCTTGAGCAGGTACGCTGGAAAGGCGAGCCGGTTTGTCCATACTGCAAAAGCAAAAAAACTCACCGGCATGCCAGCGGTGACAGGGCTGACACTCGTTGGCAGTGCCAAGAGTGCACACGGGCCTTTTCAGTCAAGGTAGGCACCATCTTCCACGGGACACACATTCCCTTGCAGAACTGGTTTCTGCTATTGGGCCTGATGCTGAATGCAAAGAAATCAGCCAGTGCGTGCCAACTGGCCCGTGATCTTGGAATGAGGCGGCCTACAGTATGGCGCATGATGCACAAGGTTCGCGTGGCTATGGCTAATGATCAAACACAGTCAGATTTGCTTCATGGCATCGTAGAAGCAGATGAAACCTATGTGGGCGGCAAGCCACGCAAGAGAAAAGTTAACAAAAACAACGATCTACCCCCCCCCCTCAGCCCCTAGAGGCCGTGCTACCCGTAAAACCCCGGTAATAGGTGTCGTAGAACGTCATGGTCAGGTAAGGGCAGCGACTGCTGAAAGGCGCGACCTGTCAGCCAAAGGGCTGACCCGATTTATCAAGAAACATGTGGACCCTGAAGGCTCATGGTTAATGACTGATGAGTACCGTGCCTACCGAAGCATGGCCAAGTTCATTGACCATTCTGTTATTGCCCACACAAGAACGTATGTTGAGGGGATAGTACACACCAACACGATTGAGGGTTTTTGGGCACTGCTGAAACGTGCATGGTTCGGGTCACACCATCACTACAGCAAAAAGTACATGGATTTGTACGTGTCCGAGGCTTGCTACAAGTACAACAGGCGTGAGCACAAGTGTTCATTTGATCACTTGTTGGGGCTCATGGTCAACGCATGAACCGGCTGTACTATGGCGATAATCTTACAATCATGCAAAAGGAGATCGCCGCCCAGTCTGTTGATCTGATCTATCTTGATCCACCCTTCAATTCACAAAAGAATTACAACCTGATTTACACACAGGCCACGGGGAAGCCTGTCCCCGCACAGGTGGAAGCCTTTTGTGATACATGGGAACTGGATGCCGAAAAGGAAGAGCTGGCAAGCAAGATGCCGGTTATCTTGAGAGCCCATGAAGTAGAGGACTATTACGTTAAATTCTGGCGGTACTGGATACTTGCATTACGCAATACCCATCCCAAACTTCTGGCCTACCTGCTGTACATGGTGCAAAGGCTTTTGTACATGAAAATTTTATTGAAGCCTACAGGGGCTATCTATCTTCACTGCGACCCGAATGCAAGCCACTACATCAAAGTCATGATGGATGGGATATTCGGACATGGCAACTTTCGGAATGAAATTACCTGGCGGCGTGTAACTTCGGATCAGAAGGGCAGCCAACATGACAGGAAGAGCTGGGGAAACAACGCGGATATCATTCTGTTCTACACAAGGTCCAACCAGTACAAGCTGCATGGAACGCGGCCATTGACTACAGAGGAAGCTGTTCAGAAATTTAACCAGACTGACGAAACTGGCAGGCGTTATTACGATGACAGCTCACACATATGGAGGACACCCGGCATGGGGCCTCGGCCTAATCTGTGCTACGAATGGCGCGGATTTACAAACCCGCATCCAAGCGGGTGGAGGCTGAAGAAGGAAAGGCTTGAAGAGGAATACCAGAAAGGCAATATTGTTATCCGGCCTGATGGCAAGCTGGAGCGCAGGAAATACGAGGAAGATTATCCGGGTGCGCCAATCGGGAATATATGGACAGACATTGGCCCCGTCCCTGCCAGAAGTGGTGAACGTATAGGCTACCCTACACAGAAACCAGTGACCCTGCTCAAGCGTATTGTTAGGGCTTCTTGCCCACCTGACGGGCTTGTTTTCGACCCTTTCTGCGGATGCGGAACTACGACCTACGCAGCACAGGAAACGGGTCGCCGCTGGATTGGATGCGATATAGCGATATTGGCTATCAAGCTGATCAAATACAATCTTGAAAAGGCATATGGATTGCACGAAGACAGGGAATTTGAAATTGACGGAATCCCGGTGAGTGTGGAAGGTGCTGTACAGCTATTCAGGAAAGACCCGTTTCAGTTCCAGCATTGGGCTGTGGAGCGGGTGGACGGTTTCCCTACTCAAAAGAAAGTGGCAGACAAGGGCATAGACGGCAATATCTATTTTGAAACGGATGACGGCTACAAGGACATGGTTATATCTGTGAAGGGCGGGACAGTAAGACCGACAGACATACGCGATCTGAGAGGCGTGCTGGAACGTGATACGGACAGTGGCACAGTGATGGCGGGGTTTATATCAAACAGGGAACCTACCAAGGCTATGAAGGATGAGGCGGCCAAGGCAGGCATGTATACTTATGCAGGCCATGATTACGAACGCATCCAGCTATTGACTACCAAACAGATACTGGAAGACAAGATGGAGTTCAGGACACCCAGTAAAATTGGTGTGAAGCAAAAGATGGGACAGCTAAACCTTGACATCATCAGAGCGTAGCACTAGTATAGTCCAAAAGCGTACAAATGCGTCTTTTTTATTCTTTTGCAGTGTACTTCTGCACTTTCATCACTGGCACAGTGTCTAGTGTAAACGGAGTACTGCAGCATTACAAAGCCGTCCGTCATTAGTCTTTTGCGAAATCTACTGTACTGGTATCGGTCAGATTTGGTTTCGGTTGGGAGGTCAAAAAGAACCATAGTCCACAAACTTCGAAATCCTCCGAAAATGATTTCAGTCATACCAAAGCAGGAATAGTCAGCTTACCTTTATGTGTTTCCAACACTTTGCGCAAACTAGCGCAGTAGACTGCCAGCGCACTCATGCAGGGGGTTTTGCGTTTTTTGATTAAAACTGGAGCACTGAGTACTGTAAGTAAATCATTTTTTGCATTTCTATCCAATCCATTGAATGTTTCGGCTTGTGACAATTTTGCGACACACCGATCTATCAACGGCCTTAGTGGTTCCATTACATCATCAGCCAAACAAAAAACATTGTATTGGTTATGATGATGTATGCCGAAAGCAGGATGTAGCCCTGCACTCATGAGTGCACGAGAACATGCTGTCCGAATCAGACTGTACCCATAATTCAGAAGAATATTTACATCATTTGATCCACTCTGATCCCGTTTGAAATCTTTACCAAAAAGAGATTTGAAGTAGATTCGAGATGCTTGGGATTCATGATTAGCCGTATCATTCAGTCGCACCGTTTTTGCCAGTCGTTGCAGTCTGGCACTTGTAATCCCATGAACTGAAGTGAGCACTGCCGACTGCGTGTAGATTTTTGCTCGAATGATTTGCTGCCAAATAATGTGATGTACTTGTTCTGGAGTTGACGCTTGCATGCGCATAATCCTGCCTTGAGTTGTATGAGCATCGAGTGGTAAAAGCAGGGAGGCAGGGAGGTGTTTTTCATCCGTGACAATGAGTGCAATGTTTTGTTTGGCACAGTGTCGAAATACGCTTTGACTGCACGTAATCTGTGGATTGTCCAGAATCAAAAAAGCGATATCATCAAAAGGAATGCTGTGTTTGCCTTCCTCATTTAGGACGATCAACTGGTTAAGACTGACTTGAAGATGTGCTTCTGAAGAAATTTCTATAGTTCTACGGATCATGCTGACGATAACAACCCCAGGTTTCCTAACTCTACCTTCCTGCAGTTCAGTTTGTCCAAGGATGTAATTCGCCACATTCCCCAGTCTGATTCAGTCCCCGAGACACTATGATGGCGCAGAAAAAGGTCTATCCTCTTGTCACCACTGCCGCTCATTTTCTGCACTCTGAAGTACGGTGTCTCTGCGTGCTCAGGTGCAAATTTATTCATATCTTTAAATATACTCATATCCTCGCAATACACCATATCATTGATGCATAGATCCAATTCGTAATACCACCCTTCCAACTCAGAAGGCGGCTCTTTTACTATGACCGGTTTTCCTGCACTGGCACGCTTAGCGGCCTCCAGCATTGTTATAATCTGAAATCGCCTTTCTTTGTTAGTACCCTCCTGTCCATTATGAAAGATGATCATGTGATGATTGCTGCCGGACAGGACATATGAGTTGCCTGTCTTGATATAAGATTTTGTCATCGGTCGCGCAATACGAGCTTTCAGGATAGGGGTAGAGGGATTACCTCTTTTGTCAAGCACACGAGGTGGTGTCTTATCTAGTTTCGCTTTAATTGTGCTGGATTTTTCTCCTACTAGATTATTTATTTCCAACCAGTAGAAAAGGGCATCATGAATAGATTTCTCAACTACCCATGTACCAGTCCCTGGTGTCCAATTCCTGGAAAGTTTGGACAGGTACTCAGCTGTCAATTCCTTGCGGCAAGTCACACAAGGTGTCTGATAGATAATTTTTGTCAGCTCTTTTCCTTTCCAACGGGGCAATGTGCGGTCAGTTGGCTTAAGTTTTTTTACTTCCGCAGCCCAATGTAACAGGACTGAGCGCAGGTCCTCATCCAGAATACAACTGCCGCCATCCCCATCTGGTTCAGCTTGTGCAATTTGCTGCACTTTTTTTAGAATATTTGACCTCATGCTCTCAATGTTCAGGCACTGGTCAAAGTACGATTTTCCATAATTAGTCTCTTCGTGC
Source organism: Gammaproteobacteria bacterium (assembly GCA_965220875.1). GTDB lineage: Bacteria > Pseudomonadota > Gammaproteobacteria > UBA4575 > UBA4575 > WTFY01. The sequence continues at coordinate 1,493,243 of OZ244849.1, forward strand.
AAAGCGCCCCAGACTTTGCGTTTGATCATGTGGGATACGACAGTGGTATTCAACCGATTACTCAAAAGACTGTGCAAGTCATGACTATCCTCCCAGCTTGTAGACAATCTCAAACGATTCTTCTTGATCCAGTCTTCTTTGGTAGTTCGATGCGGCAAAAACTTCTTATCCTGTTCCTTTTTATGGGCTTCAATCATTGACTTCAGCATGGCCCGGTCAGTAATGGCCACCACAAACGCATCCACTGCGTGATGACGATGGTCGTGTCTCGATTTCTCAGACTTTTCTGCTTTGTCCGCACTATATTGCAAAATTTCACCTGTCTCTGTATCAATCTCTTTACCTGTTTCTATATAGACACCAGAATCAGGTTTCCGAGGCAAAACGGAGTTCAATCCCAGTCTCCGACGAAGCTCACTTGTAGCTGCACCGTTATTAACGTCGATTGGTACTCCATATTTTTCCAACATCTTTTTTGAAGCTGTAGCAATGTACCGGGTATCATTGAGTTGTCTATTTACGAAATCACTTTCACTTTCCGGGCAATGTGCCTTTTTAAGGAGATTGTTTCGCTTGCGGAGATTCTGATCCTTGCCAAATTTTTCCTTGGCGAACTTCTCTATATGCTGCCATCGATTCTCATTATGTCCCCAAGCTTCATAAGGTGTTTGCTTTCCTTTTTCATCATTACAACTGCGGCAACTGACAAGCGTATTCATGTAATTCTGTCTGAAACCTGTGTACGGAAGGATATGCTCAACTTCTGCTCCACCAGAAAACAGTTGACCGATACCGATCAACTTCTGGCAGTAAGGGCATTGCTCATCCTGCTCTTTCCACATCTTGTATTTTGATCGGTCATCAGGACTGATACGGCAGGCGACACCTCCTCGCACTCCCTCCAGGTTGATCCCGATACTGCCTGTTTTGTAGTGTTTCAGAATTTCCTCTTCCGCATCCTCGTTTCGTTTCCTGTTCTGATTTTGCTGGCTTGCAATCTCAGCACGGTGCCTTTTTGAAGATTTCATCTCCCGCGCCATCTCAATACGGATAATGGCTGGCTTGCCATAATGCTTCACAATTGCATTCACTACGCGACGTATTTCATAGAGCGCTTTCTGCACGGTCGGGTTCGCTATATTCGGGACATCCTCAATTTTCAACAGGTACCCTTCGTTAGTCGCTTTCTGTATCTTAGTAATGCTTTCAATTTGTCCAATTTGTTTTACTGCTGCATAAAGGTCCATACCATCACGCAGATGAGGGAGTAATTCGTTGATAGCCTTAAGACTGTACTTACTATAGCCATCTTCCAACTGTTCGTTCACGGCAAGTCCCAAAGCACCCTTTTCATGGTCACGATTAGGAAGATAGGAAGGAAACTTCCAATACTTAACAAGTCTGTCATACAACGTTTTTTTATTGTGCATTGTATGCAGATCTTCAACTAATTTAGTCTGCTTTTCCTTACCTAATTGCTGCCACGCTCGAATACCAATTGAATGGCTGACGGCTTGAGCCGTTCGATTCCCGATGAGGCCATTTTTCCCTGCACCGTCATCACGACTCTCGCCATAATTTAGATCCTTGACCTTCACATCTAGCGCCCTAGCAACTTCTTTCCACGAGATACGCCCTTGCCTGTTTAATCTCTCTGGATCGTCAGCTAAGTTCGTCAACTGCTCTCGCTGCTCTGCAGTTAACGGTTTTTCACCGATCTGTATATTGTTGATGACCTGAAGGGTCCGGAATTCCTGGAATTCCAGCCGCATCACAGTTGTGCGTTTCTTTTTTGGATAGATGCTGCAGTTACCTACCGTACTCTTTTGCAATTGAAGCGGGCGTTGATCGAAAATTGCATCTTTTATCCTAGTAGATTCGTCCTCAGAAAAATGTTGAAAAGAATGTTGCTTTTCCCATATAGCATCAAATTCCCTTTCATACATTTCGCGACTGGCACGAAATTCCAATTTTTCAATAACAGTTTCACCTTTATGGGGTTTGGACCTTTCAAACTGAAACAGCGTGATGCGATGAGGTGGTATTTGCTTATCCTGCGATGCCTGCCAAATAAACTGGCCAAGGGTACGGTTGCCAAGCTTTTGATCTAACTCGTCAATCGCTGCTAAAACAAGACCTGTTTCTCTTTTCTCCTCCCCACTCAGGGTGTCCTGATCATCTTTAGGCGTTATGAGGTTCAAGGACTTAATCAGTTCAACATACTTTGCGCCCCGATTGCTGAAATACCCACGTCTGCGTTGCAAATGCAGTAGCAATCTACCAAACTCGTGAGGCTCCAGTTCTTCTACCAAAGAAAAATTTCGCATGGCATAAGGAGAGCAGTACGCTTTGTCAGTAACAGACCATGCCTTGGACCAGGGTTTGCCAAGCTTGCGTTCGGCATATCTTCGGTCGATTTTATTAAGCGCTTTTTCCGGATTTACTTGGTAGTCCTGAGGTAGCAAACCTTTATTTAGAAGTATGCTTACAAGTTTTTTACGACGTTCTTTGTAATATGCTCGACGGTTGCGGGCACCATGTGCCTCACGGCGTTTTTGATTTTTTGGGACCCGTGTTTTGGCCTCCAGCATCTCCAAAAATATGCGAGAGTTCAAAGCGCGCAATGAAACCGGCTGATAGCCGGCATAAATTCCTTGATGGTTGCCTTCCTCTAGCTTGCAATCTACAACTGCCCATCCAATAGAACTGGAACCCACATCTAGGCCAAGAATGTAGGAATCTTTGTTTTGCATTTTTTGAATTTAGGTACTAATATGTGGGGTACTAAATAGTGTATCTGAACTAAGCCTGCTCGTTTTTTACAACAAAATTCTAGCAGGATATGTCTTTTATGACTAAACCTTAACGCCTCTCAATGGGGCGTTTTTAGTTTTAGGCAACTTGAATTTTAGAGGCCACCCTTTTTGGTACCGCATTGAGTACGAATCTGGCGGACTATGCAGCCTTCAATGCCACATAATTACTGGACGTGATTATCCCCTGAAAACAAGTACAACTGTATTATGTGATTTTGCGATCATCCGAGGATAGCCGATGACAGCGAGTTTCGCACCTACTTCTGTATTGAACAAGTACTGTGATTTGTGGGTCACTTGTAATCCTGCGCGTGGTGAGTAAGTCTATACTCAGTATGGGTGTTATGAGCATGATTCCCTGTTCATGCAAGCCCTAGGTAAAAAGGCACCCGAAAATACATTTTCATTCCTTGGGATACAGGCCATCGCTACTGGATAGTAGAGGCCAAGTCTACCTATCGTAGCTTTTCTCTAAGCCTTGGGAGAGGCACAAGACTACTCTGACAAAGTGAATCAACTTGGAGTTGGGCTCAGCAAGATTTGCCACTGAAATTGCAGGCACGATCAGTCTTTTTATGTAACTATTGCTTATTGGAATGGTAAAGAATGGCTTGAAGTTGCCATCAATAATTACGAAACCACAGGCTTTCATACTCTAGACCAGTGCCTGAACATTCTGGACAGGAACAGCAACATTCTACCTCTTTTCGATGATGAGCCAGACAGGTTCTTGCGTAATGTAAACGCTATAAATCAGACCTTGCATGACAATGAAGTGCCAGCAAGAACAGGGCAAGCGTTATGGCAGCTCTATTGCTAGCAGTAGTGCAAGACGGGAAATTTACGTATCCATGCTAAGCTTAAGATTACTAATTCCGTAGTCAAATCAGGTGTACAGGCAGCTTGAATTGTCAGCCACTCTGCTGCTTGTATTGATCACTTCCTTACCGTCTTGGGCTGAAACTCTAAGGGATTTGCCCGAGTTAATACTCGTCTGATACGGCGGAAAATACTGGACTGTACATGTCCTGAGAGGACAGTAGTGGCTATCGCACCCAGACTGGCAAACGCCCTATTGCATCAACACAGAAGGCTGTTGCCATTGCTTCAGACCGAAATGATGAACGGGGCTCTTATTTCTTTTGATCACCTAGCAGGACTCACCGCTAAAGGTGGTGAATATGTGCGGAATCCTAAGAGCTTGCTTTGGTCTAAAGCGTTGCGAGAACTGAGAGATCAAGGCATTAGTAGTAACGACAGCAACGTTGATTGAGTATATCCCTGTCTTGATTTCTAAACTCTTAGACGTCAAATAAAAATTTTGGAACCTTTAGATATAATCCCCTTTGAAAACAACAAAGGAGTAACAAAAATAATGATAGCTAACTGGAAAAATGTACTGCTGCGAAAAATGGTTTTGCAGATATGCTCAATTTACGGAGACGGCCATGCGTTCCTTGGTGAGAGCTTCTGTGAAGATGAGTTCGGAATGGTGAAGTCACAGACAGGCAGGGAGGGGATAGACGGGTATATTCGGCATTTGGCAGTTCAGGTAAAGCTTAAGTGGGTTACTCAAGAAAACCTGTCCAGTCGGTATGTCACCATAAAACCTGATGCGGGCTTTGACGTATTGATTGTCTGTAAAAACGGCGCCGAGGGCGATGTAGAGTTGTTTGGTGCATGGGAAAAGCAACAAGTAGAAGCTGTCAGAAAGCCTAATACCAACAGGATAAACCTCAAGGACCTCGCACAGCTTAATTGCTTTCAGTTATAGGATTCGCCATGAAAGATAATTCATATCCTCTGTACATTGCTAAGCGTCGCTTTGATGCGTTATTTGAGGCAATGGTCGTCCGAGGCCGGTCACCAGATCGTCGAAAATCGAACCCGGCTGTTCGCGACGGTTGTAGCGGTAGTTGAACTCTTTCATGTGCTTCCAAAGGTGCTGCTTCGAAACGTGTACATGCGTCCCCCGAATTGAAAACTTTAAACGCGACCAGAAAGTTTCAATCGAATTAACATGAACATCACTCCTTGCAATACATGCATGGTTAAGTGGTGATAGGTGTTCTGAGCTGTACTGTAGCGGTTTGTCCGATGACGATGAAATCACCGCCGAGTATTGCCGGACCATGCACACAATGGACAGGGCCTGTGTGCTAGTCTAAATCTGGTTGTTTATCCATTGAGGTTTGACAGGTGAGACCGTAGACTTTGTCATGACTTGCTCGCATGCCAGCCTGTGTAGAAGGTTATCGCGTTCATGCATCTGGCACGAGCTACATCATCCCAGTACTTTTCGGGAAAGCCGATGCTGACATTTACAGAGGAACTCTTGCTCATGCTGGGGGATGAGGAGGGCCTGTTTCTTCCCGTCAAGGAACATGCCTTTGAATGTGCACTGGCCGGTGCCATCCTGATGGATCTTGCCTTCGCATTTCGTATTGACACAGACCTGCAGGCACTCGTGGTCACCGACCCCACCCCTACGGGCAATCCCATGCTCGATTATGTGCTGGCAAAGATTGTTGCCCGCACGGACATTACAGACACCCCGACCTGGATCCGGGTCTTGGCCACCGAGGATGCCGCAGTGATTCGTGAGCAGGCCCTGGATGGCCTAGTGGGGCACCGCATCCTGAAAAGGCAGCACAACCGCTTTCTGGGGGTGTTTCGCTCCACCTGCTATCCCACCCTGGATGACCGGCCCGTGCAGGCGATCAAGTCACGCATCGAGGCAGTCGTCTCCGATGACATTCCGGACCCGCGGGACGTGGCCCTGATCTCCCTGGTGGACGCCTGCCAGATTCTCCCTGACCTGTTTCCCAAGTGGGAGGCGGAACGCACCAACTCCCGGCTTGATCTGTTGCGCAGGATGGACCTGATCGGTCGCGAGCTCACCGGCACCATCACCGAAATCCAGAGCCGGATCATCCGTGCGGCACGCGCCCAGGCAGAACGCTTCAGGAAGACCCTACTAAGCCTGGCTGCGGTGGGCAGCGCGGCCACGATCGCAACCCTGCTGGTGCCGAGTATCGGGGTTCCGGACCGCTGGGGTCCTTCGCTCCCCGGGCTGCTCTGGTTCGACGGGTTCTGGAAGCAGTTCAGCGGCTACCTGCTGCTTGCACTCAGCATGGCCGGGCTGACAGTCGCGGTCACAATCAAGAAGCAGCTGCTGGCCTGGGTCTCGGGTTCACATCGCTGGAGGCTTTCCCACATCGTACTCGGCCTCGGCTGTGTATTCATCCTCTTCATGCACACGGGATTTCGCCTGGGCAGCAATCTGAATGCCGCGCTGATGGGCAGTTACCTCACCGTGCTGCTGTCGGGCACGCTGGTCGGCGTGGTGGTCGGGGCAGCGCCGCGACTCAAGCAGATGGGCCTGCACAGGATCGGCCCGGCCCGGCGCACCCTGCTTTGGGTCCATGCCCTGGCGACTTGCCTGCTGCCGGCCCTGCTCATCGTTCACGTACTGTCCGTGTATCTCTACTAGGAAGCATCGCATGGTTCGCAGGCTCATGCAGGCTGTGCTGGTGATGACCCTGCTGGGTGCCGCGTACGTGATCGTGACGATGACTATCGCCGGAGACCGGCGCCTGCTGCTGAGCGGCCAGACCACCGGTGCCCACCACCAGCTGGAGATGGCTTGCGAGACCTGTCATGGCAACTCCGCATTCGCCGGCGAGCAGGCTGCAGTAAAGGTGCTGAACCGGAATTGCAGGAAGTGCCACGAGGATGAACTGAAGGTGGCCAAGGACAGCCACTCGCGCAAGCGCTTTCGCAACCCGCGCATGGCGGAGTACTGGGGTATTCTCGATGCGCGGCGTTGCACTACCTGTCATATCGAGCACCGCCCGGAGATCACGCGAGCCAGTGCAGTCACGGTCCCGATGGACTTTTGCGTGGCCTGCCACTCGCAAGGCGAGCAGGACATCCGAACGACCCGCGCCAGTCATGCCGGGCTGGACTTTGCCACCTGCGCATCGGCAGGTTGTCACAACTTCCACGACAACCGTGCACTCTTCGAGGACTTCCTGCTTGCTCATGCCGGCCAGTCCGAGCCTGAACGACCCGTTGTGCATGGGTTGTCTGCACGTTACTTAGCCCGGCCAGTGTCGGTCGACGAGGCCCTGGGACGAGGGGATGCCATTGCACCGCCTGCAGCACTTGCCGAACCGGGCGCACTGGATCACTGGGTGGATTCCGGCCATGCTCAGGCCGGGATCAACTGCACGAGCTGTCATGTGCCCAAGCCTGTCAGGGATGCGCTGAACGTCGAGGCGTTGACACACTGGATCGATGTGCCGGAGACGGGGGTGTGCATGGAGTGCCACAAGCCGCAGGCTCGTACGTTTGTCCGGGGGCGCCACGGCATGCGCCAGCATCCCCGCATCGCAAAACCCAGGGATGCGGGCCGGGGGCTCACCCGGGTCGTACCTGCATGGATGAGTCGCTGGCTCAACGACCCGGCCCTGCCCGTTGTGATGACCGTGGGTGAGGCGCGCCTGCCGATGCGCGCCGATGCAGACCCCTCCACGACACTCAATTGCAGTACCTGTCACCGCGCACATGCCCTCGATACGGTACGTGCAGCGGCGGAGGCCTGTGCCTCCTGTCACGATGATGCGCATACTCGCAACTATTTTGAAAGCCCACACTATGTGCTGTGGCAGCTGGAGCAGGTAGGCGGGGCACCGCCCGGTAGTGGTGTCAGTTGTGCAAGCTGTCACATGCCGAAGCTCGAACACCGCAGGCAGGTGCTTACCACCCACAACCAGAATGACAACCTGCGGCCCAACGAAAAAATGATACGGTCAGTTTGCCTGGACTGTCACAGCCTCGGCTTCTCACTGAATGCACTTGCCGATGTCGAACTCATCCGGCAGAACTTTACAGGCAAACCCAAGGTCCACGTACAAAGCATCGACTGGGCCATTGCACGCAGCCTGTCAAAGCCCGGTACGCCGGAGGACTGATGGATGGTCGTACTCTGTGCGCTATTTGAAATTGCACGGCAATTTCAGTAATAATGTATCTTCAGTAGCAGACAGGGAATGGTAGATCACGAAGAAAATTGCAGCGCTGGCCGGGTTTTTATGGGGGATTGGTGTGGCTATGACAGCTGTTGCAGCCTCCGAAGGCATACCCTACGCGAAGGTCGCCGACATGCTCTACCAGGTGATGTCGGCCAACCGCGAGGTCTACACCCGTGTCGTGGTCCAGCGTCTTACCGTGGATGAGAAAATCCTGACTGCATCGGAGCACTTCGAGGATGATGCAGCTCTGCCCCTGCCGTCACAGATGTTTCGATTTGTGGCCGAGGAAGTGTTGGACAACACGGAAGACTTCTCCTATTCACTGCTGTCCCTGCACCCGATTAACAAGAAAAACGGGCCTGCCACGGAGTTGGAGCGACAGGGGCTTGAACATGTTGCCAATGCACCAGGAGAAAACTTTTACGGCGAAGAGGAACTCGGTGGTGAGCGCTATTTCAGTGCTGTGTATCCTGATTATGCGGTCGTTGAAGCTTGTGTCCAGTGCCACAACAACCACAAGGATTCCCCGCGCAAGGATCTCAGCGAAGGTGAAGTCATGGGGGGTGTAGTCATTCGTATTCCTATGGACTGACGGGTATATCTGATTAGTCTGTAATAATCCACAGGACTCATCGGAGTCTCACACTCCCTCTAGAACTGCAGTGACCGCTGGGATCAATATAAGTACACACCAGCCAGCAAGTAACAGTCTGCGGCCCACCGAGTCATCTAGGCTTACACGAAACACTACCAGACAATCTTCCGCAGCCGAAATTCCAATGAAACATGTGGTCGCCCTGCCCTAAAGACGTTCGCAGGCTCATTGCCAAGCCAGTCGAGGCAACTCTCCCATGAGGAGGTTTCCAGCAGTCCGACATTATTGCTGTAAAACACACTTTTTTGAGGTGTATACCTGGAAGGGTTTGTGTGTCCTGACGGTTCTTGGCCTAGCTACCCTGTCCATGGCCGGTAGCGATGCCTTTGCGGCTGCCGTGTGCAGCAACACACCTGGCGCAGGGAATCATATTCAATGTGAAGAACCAGCAACATCGACCAGCGATATAGATATTGATGCGGTGGGTGTCGATATCGACTTGACTGGGAGTGGCGTCTCCACTGCGGGGGTGCAAGCTGTGCATACAGGCAGCGGGGATGTGGATATCAGCATCAGCGGTGCGACAACCAACATGATGACCACTCCATCAATGATCGACACGACAGGAAGCAATACTTTCGGTGTCCGTGGCACGCTGGTCGGCGAAGGCACCCTCACTTTCTCACTGGAAGATACCGAAATCCGAACACAGGGTACTGGCTCCATAGGACTGGGGGCCCGGCATATGGGCAACGGCCATCTCAAAGTGGACTTGAGGAACGGTGTCGTGATCGATACCCAGGGAGGCGGCAGCGCAATCGGTGTCAGGATGGTGCAGCAGAATACCGCTGCAAACCAAATGAACGACGTCACCTTTCTGGCCGAGGAAATTTCCGTTACTACTGCAGGGAGCCGAGGGTACGGCCTTTTTGCCACTCGAGAGGGCGGTCCCGGCAATATCCACATGACGGTCAGGGACAGTACGGTCATGACCCAAGGTAACATGGGGTTAGGCGTATTTGGCCAGCATTCCGGTACAGGCGACACAACGATCACCCTGGTCTGTACGGACTCCCCTGCAGTTCGCTGTGAGATCACGACCCCGGGGACCCAGGGACACGGCGTGCAAAGCTGGCATCATGCTAGCTCCAGCGGCGACATCCGGATCAAGGTACAGGGCAACTACGACATCCGAGCGGGGAGCACAGCTACCAACAACGCCTACGGCATATACGGGCTGCATCAGGGTACCGGAAATATCGATATCGACCTGCAGGGCGGTGCCATCACCACCACCGGGGCTTCTTCCCACGGCATTCATGGGTGAAAATTCACAGGAGCCCGGGGCAATGTCGACATCGACGTGCAGGGTGGTTCCATCACCACGGCAGGAACAGCTGCCCACGGCGCCTATGGGGCGCACCAGGGTACCGGAAATATCGATATCGACCTGCAGGGCGGTGCCATCACCACGGCAGGAACCACTTCCTACGGCGTCTACGGCTTGCATACTGGATCCGGCAACATCAACCTCGCTACGGAAGGCGGTCATGGAGTTACCACACAAGGCTCCAATGGGCACGGCATCGTGGCCCTTCATTTGGGGAGAGCGACATCGGGACGCAATATCGACATCACGGTGGGCAGTCCGACCCGGCTGGGTGGTTTTATCAGGACAAGCGGCACAGGTGCCCGGGGTGTGCATGTAGGTGGCCTCAGCAATGGCGCACCGATCCGCGTGGCGGCCCGCGGTGCCGATGGCTTTTTGCAGCAGACGGTGCGGGTCAACCGGTCGATCACCAGCGCGGCCGAGGGGGTGTACCTGGCCGGGGGCGGCAAGGTCATCATCGGCCCTTCGGGCAGCATCGACTCGGACCTGGACATCGCCATCCTGGCCACCGGCACGGTCCCGGAAGATACCAGTGACATGAACAACGTGATCCCGGCTATCCCGCCCAAGCTGAGGGTGGACCTGAACCCCAGCGGGCAGCGCATGACAGGAGAGGACGGCTGGCTGGCCCAGGCCCTGGGCGGGGGCTGGATTCTCAACGAAGGTGGCGAGACCACGATTGCGGTCCACAATGTGGTGCTGCATGAGGGGGCGACGGGCGTCGTCCCCGGTGCGGTGGCCCGCAACGGTGCCTGGAACGTCACGATGCTGTCGGATGGGGTGACGGTGGCCCGCAGCACGGACCCGTTCACCGCCAGCATGCGCACCGCAAATGTCTTCGCCGATCGCGATTTCTCTGAAGATGACTTCATGGAGCAGGTGCTCGCCTGCCTGGCAGGCCAGACCGGAACGCCCCCCAACTGCATGGACCCTGATCCAGAACCCGATCCTGATCCTGAACCCGAACCAGAGCCCATGCCAGAACCCGATCCTGATCCTGAACCCGATCCTGATCCTGAACCCGAACCAGAGCCCATGCCAGAACCCGATCCTGATCCTGAACCCGATCCTGATCCTGAACCCGAACCAGAGCCCATGCCAGAACCCGATCCTGATCCTGAACCCGAACCAGAGCCTTCTGGCTCGGTGCTGATGGAGGACTATGCACCCCGTGCCGCCCTCTACGAGGCCCTGCCGAGCTTCCTGCTCGGCCTGCATACCGACCGCTGGCCGGGCCACCCCCCCTCGGCACCTGTCTGGATGGCCCTGTCAGGGACTACAGGAGACCAGGACTTTGATAACTCTACCGTAGACGTAGAGTTCGATACCGAACACCAGGTTTTTCAACTGGGGACTACCTTTGTACAGGACCCGCACTGGACCCTGCAGGCCACCCTGCACCATGTATCCGGTTCTGCGGATGTCTCTTCTCCCGTACAGGGCGGAGACATTGATGCCGAAGGCCAAGGGATATCCCTTGCAACCCAATGGACCCGTGGTGGAGGTACCTATGCGAGGGGGAGGGTCGCCTGGACTGAATATGAGCTGGACATTGACTCCGAGGAAGTCGGGCGTCTGGTCTCTTCGCTGGATGCCGAGCGTCTTGCGATACAGCTTGAGGCTGGCCATCGGATGCCTTGGGGCGCCCGGGTTCACTGGACCCCGCATATCCGTCTTTCGCATACCCAAGTATCCATTGACCGCTTTACCGACCGTGTCGGGGCTCGGGTATCCTTTTCGGATGAGGAGCGTTCCAGTGCAGCCCTTGGCATCATGACCGATACCACGCGAAGTGCAGGGGGCGGTGAGCTTTCAATACGGGGGGCACTGCACCTGAAACATTACATCAGTGGTACGGACACCACCGCAAAGGTCTCCGGGATGAACCTTCGAGCCCGCACGCAGGACAATGAGGTGCTGCTGGACCTGGGGGCCAGGTGGCAGAAGGATCCGTGGATACTGGATGCAGCACTGTCTGTCCAGGAGGCAGGTTCCGGGAATCATGCGTACTCAGGTTCAATCCATATCGGGATGCAGTTCTAGGGGAAGTAGAATCCCAGTGACCCGTGAGGGTGGGCGGGGCCTGGATGCCGATCTCTTCGCTTTGTAATCGTAAGTTATCTAACCTCAAGACCATCCTCCGATGATTCCAAACACCTACTACAGACCCATGTCTCATTGGAGAATACTGAAACTTGAAGCGCTTGTGCAGGCATGTTAGGGGAACTACATATGTGGCACACAATATGCCAGTCTACGCATAGATCCTGACATGGCAACGAAGCACGATAACCAAGTGGGGAGCCATCAAGGGTCGGCCTTCAGTAACGGGGCAGCTGGACGTGGAGGTGGCGACGTCAGTCGGCCTGTGAAGAGTCAAATGGATACCAAGTATATAGTTACCAGAAAACCCGCTGGATGGTGATGTAGAAGCGGATGAAACCTATATCGGAGGCAAGGCTTCTGGTGGCAAGCGTGGAGCGGTGCTCCCAACAAGTCTATCGCTTTCGGAATGCTGGACCGGGATGGGGATGTAATGACCGAGGTTGTCCCGAATGTTAAGAAGAACACCCTTCAACCGATTATTGCTGCTAACGTCAAAAAGGGCAGCACGGTGCATACTGATGAGCTTCGCTCCTATAAGGGACTGGACAAGGCTGGGTATGAGCGCAAGCGAGTTAACCACGGAACCGGGCAACACGTGAAAGACGATTGCCACGTCAACAGCATTGAAGGCTTTTGGGCCAGGTTGAAACTGTCTATTCGCGGTACACATATCCATGTCTCTAAGAAGTGCCTTCGGAAGTATCTGAAGGAGTTTGAGTTTCGCTACAACTATCGGAACAAGCCTGAGCAGATGTTTCCTGACTTGCTTTCTTCCCTATAGCAGCAGCTTCCAGTGCTGGCAGGGAACGTCCATCTGATACAGATGGATGTTCCCTGCAGAAACGCGCCAGCAAGCCAAATCGGCGTGCTTCTTCCAGACTGATAATATTTACCAACTGACATTGTTATCGTTCCTCTATTGCTTGCATTTTATACTTCACACATGTAATACTTTGTATGATCTCTTCATACTTCACAAGTAACTCGTTAACGGTCTAGCTTGGGTCCGCATTGAGGAGATCACTCTTCATATAAGTACTCTCATTTTAAGGCTCTGGGATTGAGCCTTTCTTTTTGGATTTACATACAATCAAAATCATCCATATCACACTCAGTAAATAAGATTTCATTTATCAACTCTAGATAATTTACGGGCAGCATCTAAATCCCCTCTCATTACATATCGCCTTAAGTTATTTAGATAGTTGTACCATTGAATAAGATCATCTCGATTCTTTGGGCAATTAGGTATTTGAATATCAAAATCTAGTAAAGCACTCTCCAAGGAAGCAATTTGCTTCATAAAATCGTGATTAAAAACAAGGCCACCAGTAAGCATCGAATCAGCCATATCAAGAGTTTCTTCTACTAAAAATTCGATATCAACATCACTAAATTTGGTTTTTGGCAATGTCTTTACTATTCGACGATAAACCCAAGGAGGTGCAGTAAAAATAAACCATACGAAAAATCCTGTGACAAATATAACTAGAATTAAGGGTGTAAATGCTGCTTGAACCTCGGGAGGGTCTTGCCAGATAAAATTCCCTTCCCTAGCAGCTGCTATTGCAGTTCCGTCAACAAGCTCAGTGACTTCAATCCCTATTCGTCGCCCATCGTCATCGGTAGCTTCACAATCAGGTGGATCGTTACCTTGTCCTCGCAACTTGAACGAATGAAAGGGCATCTTCCCTAGCCTTTCAAGTTCCTCGTTGAATGTCAGGATCACGCCGATTTCGTTTTCCTCCTTCTTATTTGACAAAGCAAAGTAGGACGCATGCCGTCGTATACCATCCAAAAGCTGAATGGCTCCTTGGCGCGATCACCAAGGCTTGGGTGCTGTCTATCAGGGGGATGGGATGCCGGCATCTTCAATCACCGCTCAAGGTATATACGGACAGCAGTCTCAACTGTCGACATCGTTCCTCCTCCAAGCTCGGTCTTGCTGATCCGGAATCCGCGCAGGGTACGGAGCACTATGCGCCGTGTTCTCGGTGCTGTTGATCGTGTAGGTTATCTCTTAGCCTTCCTCGATGATTTCAGCCCTGCCGTGATTGAAATACGCGATGCGACCATCAAATGAGCCCCGCTCCGGGGGTTCGTGCAGAGGACTACAGCTGTTAATAACGCATCAAAGCGATGCTTGACTACACTTCTCTGAACTTTAGTGTTCATAGTAGCGGGTAACAGGCAAACTGTTTCAGGTATTTCAACTTCACCTCGTTTGGAGGCGTGCTCTTCTTCCTGGCAGCTTCTACATGCTTTTTCTCCCAAGCACCAAACAGTTCCACATCACCTTTCTGGCCATCGATACAGACAATCAATAAGTCATAGTCCGCATCGGGTTTTATAGTGACATACCTGTCGTCTTTGTTTTTACTGTAGTGCCACTTGAACTTAACCTGAACGGCCAAGTCTCCAATGTGCCCATCTACATCCTTCTTGCCTTGTGCAGTTCTCACCATGCCAAACCTGTCTTCACAAAAACTCTCACCAAGAAACTCGTACACGCCATCATAACGGGAAGGCATAGAACCCAATATCTGCAAAAGAACCTTGCGTACCCACGCGTTTTGCCAGCTGGCAATCACTTTTTGTCCTTCGCCTTGGTGTGCTCGGTTTTCACACCTGTAATGGGCAAGCCTGCAATGACGCCCCCCGTGAATCCGCCTGGAATTACGATCACACCATTTCCCTCCAGCCCTATATGGCGTGAGAGACCGTCTTTCCCGTAGTGATGACTGGTAATCTGCAAGTCGCCTTCAATGCGAATCCCGTGTTGATTAATGTGTTCTATTTTCTCATCAAGACCGGCAATTCGCTTCTTGTACCTGTGCCCTAACATCAAGATGCCTAGCACAGCACCAGCCCCAAGACATGCAGCCCAAACAAGGTGCAATACCCAGTGCTCGATGAAACCCTGTACCAGCCAAGTGATCGTTGCTTCGATTACCATTGAAATATACTAGTCTAGTCACGTACAGTGTCAACGGAAATAACGCGATATAATCCCCCAAATTTTCAAACCAGAAGCACATTTGAATTTATGAACCTGTTCCTTGATGAGGTCGCAGATCGCACGTTTTTTGAGCAAGGTCGCTGGGGAGGCAAGCGAGTAAAAGGGAAGATTGAATGAAGTCAAACAAAAGCTACACAACAATAACCGGTGCATCGGGAGAGTATTACGTTCTAAGCCAATTACTTCGGCGTGGATGGATAGCAGCATTGGCTCCTGATGGTGCTCCCAACATGGATATTCTTGTAACAAACGTTGAAAGCGAGAAAGTCTGTGCCATTCAAGTCAAGACTGCACGGCTGATAACGAGCAAGAACGGCTGGCACATGAGCCACAAGCACGAGACGATAATCAGTGACAAGCTGTTTTATGCTTTCGTCGATATTGGAGAGGAAGTATCTGCTCCAATCGTCTCCTACATTCTGCCATCGCAGGTGGTTGCAGACTGTATCCGTAGTTGCCATGAAGTGTGGATGGATACTCCCGGCCGGGGTGGACAGCCCCACAAGGAAGTTGAGATGAGAATGCTCTTTCCAGACCACGCTTTCATCAAGCCAATAACCGACCAAGGAAAAACCATCATTGACCAGTATCGGGCTGGCTGGCTGGAACCCTATCGTGAAAACTGGGGTATACTGGGCTTGCCTGCGGTTAGATGAACCATATAGCGTGCGTGTCAATAGGAAATAACGTATAGTCAACAAAAGGTTGTACACATTCACCCACAAGCAATGCAATACAGGAGTGCATTGTGGCCAACAAGAAAGCGAACGGCAGTGGCGATCTTCTAACCAGAGCCATGAAACAGGTATTCAGCGAGGTTTTCGGCGAAAAGGTCGAACCTGTCATGAATGAAACGGGATCCATTGAGGGCCGACTCAATGATCGCATCGATACCACCAATGAAAACATGCAATCCCAATCTGCTGAATAGAAAAGAAAATCAGCAAGATAATCGAGGTGGCACGTTAGACCAGTTCCTGGTATGGCTGGCGGCTGCGGGGTGCTACTCCCTTGACCCGAGAGCCACGATAGCGCTTCGTAGCGGCTAGCTTATCAACTCCCTGTACATCAACCGCTTGCCCACCATACCCGCTGCCACATTCTGCATCTGTTCCATGGTGTCGGATTCCCGAACGTTGTAGCGTCCTGAAAATTCATCGACATACCTGTCCAAGTGCTTCTCGCTCATGTGGTGGTACGTGCCGTGTAACCACACTTGAGTAAAGCCCAGAATGACTCGATGCCATTGGTGTGAGCCTGATCCTTGACGTACTGGCTGACTGAATGCTTGACGGTTTCATGCCTGTGAGGGATGCCCTGATAGCACTTGTGTTCATCGGTGTAGACGATGCTGTCAGGCTCGACACGGCTGTTAACGAAGTTATGCAAAGTCTGCTTGTCCGTGCTGGTGATCTTTGAAGCACTGACCTTACGGGTAGCACGATCCCCACTACAATGGACTTGCTGACTCCACTCATCCAGCTTTCAGCTTTTTGCCGGAATGCTTGTTGCGCTCTTTGCCACCCATGTAGGTCTCGTCAATCTCCACAGACCCTATGAAAGCATCCAGTCCGGTATCGCCCCAAGCCTTGTGCAATCTATGCAGCATGAAACAAGCCGTCCTTTGCGTGACTTTCAGGTCACGATGCAGTTTCGTGCCGCTAACGCCCTTGAAGTTGGTTACATGCAGATACAGGGCAAAAGCCCACTTGCGAAGTGGCAGCCGTGAACTTTGCAGGGTGGTTCCAGTGCGAACGCTGAAGTAGTTATAATAATCATTACAGAAGTAGGGCATGGTCTTGTGCTCGGCTTCCACTGTCTTGGTACTGCCACAGCGACCACAGCATCGTTCTTGTGGCCAGTAAATGCTCTCGAACCATTTAATGGCAGATTCCTCATCGGGAAATATCTCTCCCAACTCAAGTAAGGAAATGCCCTCTCTGTGTGATTTTCCGGGTGCTTTCTTCTTTGTTTTCATATCGAGTACGTGACACCGAACGTCAGCAGTAAACCTGATAGGTCTTCCATGCCAGGGCTTCTGTGGTTTGTGTTGTAGCGAAATTAATGTCCAATAAACTGGACTAAAGTTTCTAACATTATTTACATATCGCAGCCATGAAACTACAGGAATATCTTGAAGAGGCCGGGGTTTCAATCTCCAGGTTTGCTGAAAAGGTTGGCATCTCACGTCAGCTCGTGCACAAGTGGCTGAGAGGCAAAGAACCTCTGCTGCGTTATGCGCTGATTGTTGAGGATTTGACCGACGGCAAGGTCGACTGCAGGTCCTGGGGCAAGCCATCCGAAGAGCAAAATCTCTAATTTTCCAGAATTTCCCACGCCTCGCAATGAGTCGTAAGCAATTTATAGAATCACAGGGGGCAACCTGTAAAAACTGGTTCTGGAGTTGGTCATTCATCAATGAAGCCAAGAAATTCATCATATTTGGCATGTGGGATACAAGGGACGAGAGTGGCGAAATTTTGTGCGAGAGTTGGGTAATCAGCCACAAAGGCAAAAGGAGTCATGGGTACCCGCAGTCACGGGAGCATATCCGGCTTATCGAGGAGGAGGGCTACCTGCTCAAGACTTTCCCCATGGAATACACGACTGCAGACGAAAACGATCCAGAGGCCCCCGCAAAAATCAAAGGATTCACCCCGGAACTCAGCGACAAAAAGCTGATTCGGGACGAAAACTGCTGGTTTGCTTCGGACTAGAAATATGGGTGTACTTACCAGAAGAAATACATCTGGAGGAATTTTCCAAGCAGGATGTAACATATGAAATTACTTTGGCTAACAGGTTGAAGCATCTGGCCGGGGCTGCGCCCGTCCCGGGTGACCCCGGTATTCGCCTTGGGCAAAATCTTTCTAGCTCTCTCGAAGCAAGTATGGGAAATGTTTGGAGGGATACTTGGCCTTGTCTTTTGGGCAGTACTGCACCAAGTGCGGATGCACAGGTCGTATTACGAAGCAGAAGAACTATCGTAAGGGCTATTGGCGCGGAGACTGCTGCAGCTTCATCAACTGCTTCACTGGAACGCCTCTTGAGCATAACAGGGTGAAGGACAGCAAAAGTGGATTTATGCTGCTCACCAGTTGATGGTGGCTCGCAAGGTCATTTCTGCCTTACAACTCAAGTACGAGTTGAAAGTCAGCTACCCTACTGCCTGGTACATGCTGCATCGGCTTCGTATCATGTGTGGCACTGATCTTGAGGCTCTTCGTGGTGAGGTGGAAATGGATGCCACTTATCTTGGTGGACTGGAAAAGAACAAGCATTCAAGCGATAAGCTGAAAGCAGGCCGGGGAACGGTTGGGAAGCAATCTGCCAAAGAGTATGTCAATGGTATGGCTCATACCAATGGTATTGAGTCAGTCTGGTCTACGATCAAAAGAGGCTTCAATGGAATCTATCACCACTGGAGCAAGAAACATTGCCAGAAACATGTTGATGAGTTTACATTCAGACTGAACACGCCAGCAATCCATGAAAAAGCTGTTGCTGCCCACTCAAACATTTAAGCGTACTATTCTACCCTGTTAAGTATGTCAAAGGGAACAACGCGAAACTAAAAGAAGTGTAATGACTTGAACCAAAGCAAGGAATTAAACAAACCATGAGACAATACACACTTGCGTTATACGTACTCCTTCTTACAGGTTGCATGGGAGGTGGAGGATCCGGTGATGTTCCCATTCCTCCACCTGAATACTATGCGATACAGGATTATGAACGGATTGCCACGAATGCCAATCTCTTGCTTTCCACAGACAGAATCAATTGGATACCAGACCAAGCAGAACCGGAACGTGTATCCGTAGAATGTCTGGGCATGTACTGTTCGGTAGGCTATTCAGCTTTCATACATTCAGACAAGGTTATCGGCCTGAGCGTGGATGATCTTTCGGTACTATCCACTGTTCAAGGAATCAATACGGGAGTCGTGGAGTTCAGCAGCCCATGGTCCAACCTGCACAGCTATGGCGGTTGGATGAAACACAGTTTCTTTGCTTCAACCGCTGTCATGTGGGTGAACGACCTAGACCCCGATCAGGGAGTGGTCCAGGCATACGGCACGGTGACCGGAAACTCAATGTCCACCAATCCCACGATGGAGGCGACCTGGACAGGTTTTGTTACCGCAAAAGACCATAATGTTGCAACCGACCTGACATCAGTTGTAACAGGCGATGCCCGTATCTCTGTCAGCATTGATGAGCAGGTATTGGTGGACGTTCACTTGACGGATATGGTCAATGATATGACCAGCCAAAGCTACACTGACATGATTTATGAAGGCATGCCAGCAACCGATGATCAGTTTGGCCGTTACCATGCAGATGATGACAAGGTATCCGGCGTGTTTTACGGCCCGAACCACGAGGAAGTAGGCGGAGTGTTTGACCATCCAGAAGGACTGGCTGGGGCTTACGGAGGAAAGAGAAAAGATTAAACAGTCTGTCAAACATGCCTTATGGTGGGGTAAGGTGACCCCATGCTCCCGGCAGCATGCTGACTTAAACGGGTGACTGCAAACCGAAAGAAGATATACCAGTTCCTCCCATGACCAAAAAGAACCTGAATCGCAGATTCAGGATGCGTTTAGATCGAAAGGGGAAACCTGTAATGGAAGAAGTGTAATAAGAGGGGTTTGTAAACTAATCTTTATAATTCCCTTCAGTTTGGTGCCCTCAATCTCACCAGTGGCGATCTTGGCAACTGTGACTGCACACCCAACTGCATCCGCCGGACGCTTTATCCGTTGGAATCTCGATCCGTATTGTGTAGCATTTGTATTTTCAGGGAGGTGGTATTGTATTACACTATTACACCCCTCTCTTTATCAATGATGAATAGCTGCTAGGCGTTACGGACAGATCTGCAGCCGGACAATTGGGGGGAATGCTATGAAGACGAATCAAACGAAGCGAAGAAGTTCCCGGTACGGGGTGGTTGGCTGGACAGCCGGTGCCGTGCTGGCGTGTCTGACCGGTCTGCCCGGGGTCGCGACAGGTGCCGAATCGGTCACGGTGGTTTCCTGGGGCGGCTCCTATGCCAGGGCCTGGGAGAAGGCGATTCTTGAGCCCTTCACGGCCGAGACGGGTGTCGAAGTGCGCCTGGAGAGTTTCAACGGCGGCCTGGCCCAGGTCAGGGCGCAGGTCGAGACGGGCAACGTGCACTGGGACATCGTGGATCTTGAGCTTGCGGACCTTGTGCGCGGATGTGACGAGAACCTGCTCGAGCTTGTCGACATAGACCAGTTGCCCCCGGCCCCCGACGGCACCCCGGCACGGGAGGACTACTACGAGGGGACGTATTCGGACTGCGGGGGCAGCGGGATTTTCTACTCGACGATCTATGCCTATAACACCAAGAGTTTTCCGGGCGAGAAGCCGACCACCATCGAGGACTATTTCGATCTCGGGAAGTTTCCGGGTCGGCGCGGCATGCGCCGCACTCCCGGGGTGAACCTGGAGTTCGCGCTCATGGCGGACGGGGTTCCTCCGGGCGAGGTGTACGAGGTGCTCGACACGCCGGAGGGCCTGGACCGTGCCTTTCGCAAGCTGGACACGATCAAGGAGCATATTGTCTGGTGGGAGGCTGGTGCCCAGCCGCCGCAGATGCTGGCCGACCAGGAGGTGGTGATGAGCACGGCCTACAACGGCAGGATCTTCAACGCCCAGGTGATCGAGAACCAGCCGCTGGTGATCGTCTGGGATGGCCAGGTGCTCGATTACAGCCAGATTGCGATCGTCGCCGGGACGCCCAACATGGAAACGGCAAGGGAATTCCTGCAGTATGCTTCCCGGGTGGAGTCGATGGCGGCGATCGGGCGTTACATTGCGTACAGTCCGACCCGCCGTTCGGGCGTGAGCCTTTTTCCCAAGCATGCGGAGACGGGTGTGGAGATGCGTCCGCACATGCCGAGTGCGCCGGAGAACCTGAAGCGAGCGTTGCGCAACGACTGGGAGTGGTGGAGCGATAACGCGGAGGAAGTGCACGAGCGGTTTAGCGCGTGGCTCAATCGCTGAGGGGTGCCAGGATTCGTGCGGCAGTTCGAACGCTGCTATGGTTAACAAGATCGAAGATGGGCCAAGTTGGGTGGCCTGCCCACATTTGAGGATAGCTGAGATGAAACTACAAGCATGCAGACAGGTTTTCTGGGTCATTTTTTTGCTGCTCTTTTTTCTGCCCGTGGCGGCTGAGGAAACCGCCTCTGATGAGAATGAGGCCCTGCGCCAGCATATTGAGCACCTGGAGCAGGAGTTGGCGAAGGCCCGGGAAAAGCTTGCCGAGGTGGAATCCCAGAAAGAAGGCGGTGCACAACCGGTTGTGCTCGAGGAGCCGGCTGAACCAGAACAACGCCCGGTCCGGATCGGCGGCGCCCTGGGCATACACTACGCATACGGCGATTATGAACATGACGGCTCCTTTGCACGCCGCAACGAAGACCTGGGAGACGTGGATCTTGATATCTTCCGCCTGAACGCCGATATCGAGTCCGGCAACCTCATCGGCAGAATCGAGTACCGGTGGTATGACCCGTACAGCATGATGCACACTGCGTGGCTGGGATACGATTCGGAGCGTTACGGCACGTTCAAGGCGGGTATCGTTCGCGTTCCCTTCGGTCCGGGACCGTGGGGAGTGTCCACCAGCTGGTTCTTTGACCAGCATTATTACGTCGGGCTTTCCGATGACATGGACCTGGGTATCCGATGGACCAAGTCCTTTGGAGACCTGACCGTCGATCTTGCCTACTACGTCGAGGACGAAGGGGAGTGGGACGGAACCAGTCGTGATAGCTCACGCTACAGCTATGACCTAGTGACGTGGGATGAGCAGACCTACTATGAGGGTGAGCTGGACTCAGAGGGTGTGGCCCGGTCAGAGGGTGACGTCAAGTGGGGCGAAGGGGAAAACGGGTTTGAGGAAGACGGTCAATTGAACCTGCGGGTACTCTACGCGACGGAAAACCTCGGAACCCTGGGAGCCTCCTTTCAATACGGCTGGCTGAAGGGGAAAAACGTGGACGACAGTGGCGCAGACCATTACGCGATCTCCGCCCACGCCGAGAATTCGTTTGGGAATTTCACGCTTGCATCACAGATTTCCTACTACAAGTACGACATTACCGACGACACCCCGTGGGGAACCGGCGACCTGATCCCCATGGGGGCGTTCAACTTTGCCTGGCCCGTGGCATCCGAGGGCTGGGTACCCGCCTTATCCCTTCGATACAACGGCATCGACACGTCAGGCATCCCGTGGCTTGAAAGCGTTATGCCCTACCTCGAGTGGAGCTCCATCCTGAAAGAGCGAAGCGATTTCAATGACAGCACCCTGTGGACACTGGGCGCCCTGTGGTACTGGGGCAACCTGTATATCTATACCGATCTTGGGATCTCCGACGGCAATTATTTCGTCGGTGACAAGGGTGACAGCTACAGCAACATCTATGATGGCGTCGGCGACTTCGGTGCCAGCGGCAATGACCGGTGGAAGAAGCGATTCAACATCAACGCCCGGTATTACTTCAGCCTGTTCAACTAGCCTGTGAACGAATTTTCTACCGCCGATTAAGGTCCCGATGGCTGTTCACCATATAATGACAATGGCTAGCTTTTTGATAGGGAATTATGTAGTAAAACCTGCAAGGGATTTCGGTGGAGTTGTCTTTTGACCATATAGTTTGCATACCTATTTCTAAGTTTCTTTGATGTACCCACAAATCGCTGATGAGTTATGGGGAAATTCGAAAAACTCTTGACCCGCATTCTTCAAGGGAGGTCTGATACTGAGATACCCTTTGCTGACTTATGTAACCTTCCTGAACGGCTTGGGTTTTAAACAAGGATTCGGGGTAGTCACCATATGTTCAGGAAAGCAGGCCTTAAATAGATTATTAATCTGCAGCAAACAGGTAGGAAAGCAAAACCTTGCCCGGTATGCCAGGGGACAGGTGGACTGGCAGTTCACAACCAAAGACACGCGACTGAAACTGAAACGATTCTACCCGACACTTGGGGTATGACAGGACACTAGTGACATTCACAGGATTCCAAGATCCTTACAGCATTGGTTTAGTCGGGGAGGAACAAACAGGCCGGTCCGCACGTGTTTGTACGCATCGCCGTTGTCGGGGAGGCCTTCAGTATCCGTGTCCTTTTCAGGCCCAGGGTATAATGGGAGGGACTCGGCTTTGCCTTTGCGACAACATGGGAAAAACTGGCAACGGGTTTCCATGACCATAACATCAACCATGTTCTTGAGTGGATTGAAAATCAGACCGGGCTCTTTGTCAGCTAATACCTGCGGGTAACGCTGAAGCCTGTCAAAGAGCCCGGCTAGACAGCACCGTGGATAAGCAGTTATCATTGACTTGGCAGTGATGCCCTCGCGTCTTCACACAGGCTTCACAATCTCCTGCTAGACTAGCAACCAGTTCACCTGTCAGTACAAAAAACTGATCCACGTCTCCATGTCGTCAGGCTCCATGTACGGCCCGGCACGAAACGACGATGGTCCTTGACAAGCCGGAGTTTCCTTCATGTCGCCTGTAAGCCCAATACTCAATCTGCTCCTGATCGTGCTCTGCGCGCTTGCTGCCCTGTTCTTTATGCGTTCGAAAATGGCCAAGGGGGACTCTTGGCACGCGACTCTCACCCCTCTTTCCTCGATCATCGGCAGCGGGTTTCTCATCATGGCCCCCTTGCTGGCAAGCATCGTGGGTCCTCTCGCCCCGGTGGCGATCCTCGGAATCGTCCTTCTGGCCTATACGATCGGTCATGTCATCCGGTTCAATATCCTTCATGTCGAGCCGCATCTCGCCGATGGGCGACTCTATCGGGGCACGCGCGAGATTGAGTATCTTAGCAACGTCGTCCTCGCCGTTGCGTACGTCATCGCGGTTGCCTTCTACCTGTCCCTGCTGTCGAGCTTTCTGCTTGCCTATGCTGGTATTGACGACCCGCGCTTGGAACGCGGGCTGACGACGGTTATGATTGCTTTCATCGTCAGCGTCGGATATCTCAAGGGGTTGGCAGGGCTGGAACGCCTGGAAAGCGTCTCGATCACGATCCAGCTCTGCGTGATCGTCTCTCTCGTCACTGGTCTTGCGATCTTTGGTTTCGGGTTCTTGCCCGGCAGGGAAATCCATCTCGACTATCCGCAAAGGGATGTATTCACGCAGCTTCAGATGCTTGCCGGGGCTCTTCTCGTGGTGCAGGGATTCGAGACTTCGCGCTTCCTCGGAGAAAAGTACAGCCGGCAGATCCGAGTGACGAGCATGAGGAATGCCCAGATCATCTCCGGGATCATCTACATCGTTACTGTCATCCTGCTGATGCCGGTGGTGCAGGACATGGACTTGGTCCATATCAGGCTGTCCGAGATCATCGATGCCATGGCGCCGGTGGCCCTGATCCTGCCGGTCATGCTGATGATTGCGGCACTGACGAGCCAGTTCAGTGCTGCAGTGGCTGACATGGGTGGCGGTGGTGGCTTGCTGCAGGAGAACAGTCACGGCCGGCTCTCGGCTAGGATGGGCTATGTCACGGTTGCAGTTGCCGCAATCCTGCTGGTCTGGGCTGTCGACCTGCTGGAGATTGTCGCACTCGCGTCCAGAGCTTTTGCAGCCTACTACTTCCTGCAGACGCTACTTGCTCTTGTTTATAATTTCAGGGATTCCCCGCCGCATTCGAGACTGAGGCTGATCGACGAATGCCTGTTCTTTGCGCTCGCCCTTGTCCTTGCATATATCATCGTATTCTCGATCCCCGCGAAATGACCAGTCGACAAACCGGATGGGCGGAGGATACGGGCACGCACGAGGTGACGGTACACTTGCCCCGGAACAAATTACCTGTGCCCAGAAAGGACCCGCTGCACAATGGTCGGAGTGAGAGGATTTGAACCTCCGACCACCGCAACCCCATTGCGGTGCTCTACCAAGCTGCGCTATTCCCCGTTACCAAGTGTGCACTTGATACACGGGAGAATCTTAGCAAAGTGTGGATGATGCGCCGCTGCCATGATTCAGGTCAATGGCAGTGCAGGGTTCAGTGTACTGCAGAAGCCCCCTGCCTAGACAACTTCAGGACCAGCCTGTCAGACAGCCTCTTGAGCCTGCCATTGCTCAGTATCAGGATGTTATCACCCTTTTGCAAATCTCCTACCAGCAGCGTAATGATCCCATTTGGGTAACGCTAAGGGACAACGCGCGATGTCGATCTTTATAAGAAATTTACCCTGAGCTTCGCTGTCACACTGCTGTAGACTGTTAGTGGAGCAGGTAGCCAATCTATAGTTCATGCGGGGTTCAGCCTGTAAACCGGTCGGCTATCTTATTAATTTTGTAAGCCATGAAACGACATGGCAAGTTGATTGAAATCAATTTAGGGTGTTCAAAAGATAACTGGAGAATAATTTTACGAAATTGTTTATTCGACAGAATTTGGCACAGGCACATGGGGTGGCTTACATACAAACCAGACGGAGTTTTCTGAAACTTTCTCTAGATCAACGCTGAATTTATGTGGGTTCAACCAGTTGCCACACATGACTACTATCTCTCTCTCCCATGCATTGATATTGGTAGTTGTGGCAGAGCCTTGTAATTCTATGCGATAAATATTTCCACCAAGCTTTTCAACGCTCTTCACAGTGGCGGCAGATGGTGGGGGTGTGAGCCAAGATAATTGTTGACATCCTGACAAGGCGAAAGCAATCAATACCAGGATTATTTTCTTCATGTCTTTCCTCTATTTATCCAACGAGGTCGTCGAGGGCTCGGACCGGCGAGTCAGTTTTTTACGAACGTGCCTCATGCGAAAGTGGCCTGCTGGGTTGCTGCAGGTTGACAGTGAATCGACCCATAAAAATTCAGCTTGAGTTGCACTTGGGTGCCTGAAAATCTTTCCATACCTGCCTCCGGTCAAATTTCCCTTTCTATGGGAGGCAGATATAATACACACCTGCTGCTCGTTCGAGCAAACGGGTGGTTCAAGAACCAGAAGCCAGCATTCGTGTTCTGGCTTCTCGGTTTCTGAGATTATATTACCTTGTCGAGCCTGTTTATTTCAAACGGATATACTACCTCTCATTCAATCTCGCTTGCCTCCGTATGCGCCCTGCAACCCCTGGGGGTGATCGAATACCCCGCCTACCTCCTCGTGGTCAGGACCGTAGAACGCACCCGATAACCGGTTATTGTCGGCGTGATAGCGGCTGAATTGCCCTTCCTCTACCGTCATGTTCTCAAAAATCATATCGGTATAAGCCTGTCCGGTGGTGACATTGGACATGCCCGTCAAATGCACATCCGCCAATACCTGTTCGCCGATACTCACGGATATGCTGGCACCTCCCGTCACGACAGATTCGAGATCGTTTGCAATATTGTGATCCCTTGCCGTGGCAAAGCCTGTCCAGGTGGCCTCCACCTCGGGATTGGTATTCGTTGTATTCCCGGCTATGGTGCCGTAGGTTTGGATGACCCCCTGGTCCGGGTCGATGTCAGCCCTCCAAAGCACTACTGTCGATGCAAAGAAACTGTACTCCATCCAGCCTCCGTAGCTGTGAAGATAAGCGAAGTTGTCGACGTAACGTTCTATTGCCGTATTGATGCCGTTGGTATCCGGCAGTAACGTGAGTTCTTCAGGCAGTAGGCGGAAAACCTTGTTTGCACGCAGGAAAGCCGAGTAGCCTACCGAACAATACAGGCCCTTGCATTCCACGGAAACACGTTCAGGCTCTGTTTGACCAGGCACCCAGTTGATTCTGTCCGTGGAAAGCAGAAGATTGGCGTTCGAGGCGATCCGCTCATAGTCCTGGATCGCAACGTATTCAGGTGGAGGAATGGGGATGTCACTGGACCCACTACCACCCATGCAGCCGACGACCAGTACACACAGTGCGAGCATGATGCAGAATTTTATGCCCGGTTCCATTCTCTTCTTGTTGTTTGTCACGAGATCACTAAACCTACGTTCTACTTCTCCGATGGTGATACCACTGCACACAAGAGAGACGCAGGACGTAGTGCAATGGCCTTGCGTTGCGAAATCAAGGAGGATTTCACAATATAACTCGACTAATGTGCAGGCAGTATATCATACGGGGCACGATTGAATATAATCCCCTTGTATATGGCAGATGGCAGCCATCAATGTATGAGAGCTACTATATAAACATGAACTTGCAAGGGGACTTTGGAGATCATGCAGTGCATAAGGATGGATGGGGGCATATGCCCGCAGATCGCCTGTATCTCTGGGCGTTCATTCTCTATCACCCTGCAGTCGAACAGGCAAGATATCCGAGTTATCACACGGTGAACGGATGCTGCAGGTACTGCAAGGCATGCCACATAGAACAGGTGGTATAGCAGTTTCAGGGACTGCAACGGGCGGTAATCTGGCCTAGACGGCTGATGATCCGGTAATAGATTCTCATATGATGGCATTCATGGGCCCTTGATACAAAGGAACTCCGAGTTGTATTATTAGGATGGAAATTTTCTCTATCTGCCATGCTACTTTATGGAATCCGGTTTCAAGCACTAGAGGTCCGATGGGACTGGCTGCAATCCTGCAGTCCTGGCACCAGCACCGTCGGTGCCCCTGAGGCCCGGCTGCCGCCAGGTCACCTCCTTTCTGTGCATGTGCCTGGCGGTGACTGGCTCCTTGTTTTTTTGGGCTCAACCATTCAACATGCATCAGTACATCCACCTTTAACTGCGGCAACGAATACAGTTATACTGCTTGACACAGCATTCAAGTGTTAAGAAAGGATATGGAGAATATAAGCGAAGAGACAAGACAGATTCTCAAGGATACAGAACATGTCTTTTGGGGCCAGCAGCTGGAAGTCTCCCGCCGCATGTATGAAATCTTGTTTGAAAAATATCCGGAGACAAAAACACTTTTTAAACAATTCAAATCTCATCAGCCCAACATGTTTTCCGGAGCCTTGATGGCGTGCATGCTGAGCTTGGATGACCCGGAAGTGCTGTTAAGTTTTCGGGTGGGCATTGCACGTAGCCATGTCAAGGCAGGAGTAAAAGAAGAACACTACCCGATGATGGCGGATGCGTTGATCCGTGCCATGCGGGAGTTGCTCAGTGACCGGATGGATGAGAAAGCTATCCGTGCATGGGAAAGATGGTTTGATTTTCTTGCTGTCCTGTTGATCGAAAGGGAACGGGAGCACTACCAGAAGGTTAAACCGTTGTTTCCCGAGTAGGTTAAACACCACATCTTGTGGAGCAGGTTCTTGTGTGTCTACAGTCCGTTCCACTCAGGCATGCTTCCTTGTGGCGGATTTGAAGGGAACGGACAAACCCTTCGCATCATTACCCACCTGGAGTCTTATCACGAAGAACATGGAATGAACCTGACCCAGCGCGCTGGGTCTTGTCAAGTATCCGGCGCTACCATGATGTAGTGGACTGGCGTTCCTATCCCAAAGAATCTGATGTCTACAAAAAAACCAAGGAGCAAGGCTGTACTGATGAGGAAGCCATAGGCAAGGCTAAAGCAGCCAGCAGCACCAGTCTGTCTTCCTCGTTATTTGTTGTAGACGATTAAAAACTGCCGAAGTGTTATCTCGACACGGAGCATGATTTGGTTGTCAACTGGGTTGCTCGTGATATAGGCGACTGGGAGCACATAGCGTTTGTTGAAAAGACTGAAGAAAGGGAGTTGAATGGAAAGACGACGTGCAAATCCCTGGACTCTTCAATTATGGAAATGGCTGATGATATTGCATATGGCATCCATGATCTTGAGGATGCTGTAAGTCTCAGGTTTGTTAACAAACAACTGTTTGAAGAAGAGGTCAGAAAATTTCTTTTGAAGCCGCTTCTGTCCGAGCATTTTGGATCGTTGGACAATGATGCATATGGTCGTTGGCTGAGCCTTCTTTTTTCAAGCGAAACTTTCGGCGTAAAAAAGTCATAGGGCAGCTTGTGAGTTACTGCCTGCAGAATGTATATCTTGATCATGTGAATGAAAATGGGTTTTCATGTTCAATGTTTCGTTTTCAAGCCAAATTGAAAAAACCGGCAAAAGATCTTCCGGAGAAACTGAAAGGCCTTGTACGCAGGCATGTGATCCGCCAGACACCGGTACAGCAGCTGGAGTTCAAGCATCAGAAAATCATTACTGAGTTGTTTTATGCGTTTGCCACGGACCCGGAGCGTCTGTTGGAGCGCCAGCACTATGAAAAGACAACCCGGGCAGGGGGTCCTGTGCCCACCGAACGAGTGATCTGTGATTACATTGCTGGGATGACAGATGAATCTGCCACAAGGCGGTATCAGCAGCTCTTTGAGCCACGGATAGGCTCTGTCTTTGACAGGTTGTGATGGCATTCTCCTGAAATGTCTAATATGCAAACTCTCACAACAAAACAACAACGTATATTTCAGTGGATCAACGATGAACTTGAGCTCCCGGTTTATGCCGATGTATTTAAAAGTGCTGTCTTTAGTTTAAACCTGAAATCCTTTGGGTATATAACGTTCGTGGCTCATGCGGGCAGAGATATCATGAACGGCCTAGCCCACGAGTACAAAGGAGGGCAGCGAAAGCAGGTTGACTATACGAAAGATGCGGACAGCCTTGCAGAAGTTTGGAATGGCAAGTGGGGAGGGTCAGCCGGGTCTCTTGATAGCAAAGAACCTCTCGCTTGGGAAATACCTAATGAGGTATGCAAAAAGGTAAAGGCACTGATTGATAACCACAAAGCTGAGCGAAAAAGAAGTGAATTTACTGATCGGCTCTTCTTTGCCACGTTTCTCGATTATGATGATATTGAAAATATCCCAAAGAATTATGAAGCGGAGTGGAAGAAGACGAAACAGTGGTTCCTGAAACATATACATATTCGGAGAGACGAGTATAAGCCAGAAGTGAAAGAGGAGATTGTCAAGCATTTTCAAATTTTAGAGACATATCTTTATACTGCTGCCTTGCAGCCGATTCGAGCAAATACAAGAACTAGATGGAATCCTGGAACAAGCCAACAGATGACGAGGTACTAAAAGCTCTTGAATCCATAAAAACGGACAAGAGCCGCCAGTATTTCTTTTCAAAACTAAAGAATCCACTCTGGATCAAGCCGCTTGAGGAAAAAGGATTCTTCAGAAATCCTCCTGTGCCCCAGAAAACGCCGGATGGATACATCCACCCGTTTGGGCCTGAACTTCAATATCTGAAGAATGTTGCCGGTGAAGATCCAGATCAAGTGGTAAGTGTTGTTTCTGGCATTGATTTAACGGATAACCTTCGACTGATCCAGGATGTAATCGATATTGTGCTCAATGTCGAAGCATCGATTTCAACCCAGCTCAAATCCAAAATAATTGATTACGTTCGGTGTCAAAGTTTTATCACAATCTTCCATTTGGACGATGTGCTTCGTCATTGGGCTGATGATGGCCAAACTGAACCAGCCTTGGAGCTGGCTGCAGCACTTATTAGATTTAAAGCAGATCCGCAGGCCGGTCGTCCACAACCACTCTTCAGGACATGGGAGTACCAGGAGATCTTGGAAAAGGGTGTTCAAGCTTTGGCGGACTCTGAGCCGTATCAAACTGCTCGAGTACTGATTAAAGCCGTAGGAAATATGATTTACCAAAGGTTTGATCAAACCCAGCTTGAAAGGCTTGGAGAAAGAGATTATTCAAATGCTTGGTGTGTACGCGTATTTGAAACAGACAAGGAATATAAAAGTTCAGATGAATGTCTTGTTCATGCGTTAACCCATGCCTGTGAAAGGGTATTTGAGAAAACACCGGAGTTGGCATCTAAGCTGGAAAAAATATTAAGAGACCAGCGGTGGCACATCTTCACACGCATTCGCCACCATCTTTTCTCACTGCATCCAAACAAAGAAACTGAACCCTGAATTCGGGAGATGATTCTCTCACATGAAGATTACAGTAAGTGGCCGTACCACTTTGAGTTTCAACGCATGACCTGCTCTTCATGTGAAGCGTTTGGTGAAGATTTTCTCACTGTCGATGACAGAGAAAGGATATTTGAAGCTATTTTGAGCGGACCCTCCAAGCAGGATTTCCAGGAGCAGGCTGGGGACAAATTTACTGAAGAACTTTTCGAGGGTAGAAAATCCCGTTTCCACACGATGCAGCTAAGACCATTTGGTTCTGTGCTTTTTGGGAAATATCTGGACTACTTCCAGGAATTGGAAAACAAGAGCCGCGAAACAATCAAGGACATTGACTACCCACCTTACATGCCTGAAGGCTTTGTCCGGGTAGGGGAGTGTAGTCCAAAGTCAAACGAGGAATTGAAGCAGATGAAAGACGGGGAGATTCTTTCATACATCAATAACTGGCAAGATGCTCATTATGACTCTGAAACATTTTCAAGACATATAAGTATTTCAGGGTTTGCCGACGAATTTCAATCAGTCTTTAAAGAAGCGATTATCCCTGACAGTGAACGTCTGCGTTTCTGGGTCGCGAACAGGAGCAAAATCAAAAGACCTATTTATATTCAGGCAATAATTTCTGCTATACGCAAAGATGTAGAACTAAAAAATTTTGAAGAGCTCAGCTGTTGGTTCAAGCTCTGTGAGTGGGTTCTACGTCATCAAGATCACCTAAGGGAAGAAGGTACCGATTATAGTGATGAGTCGGTAGAGAACCCGGGTTGGAACAGTTCAAGACGAGCAGTGGGCGATTTTATCGAAAGCTGCCTGAAGGATGGGGTCGATGTCCCTCTCTGTGCCCGCGAAGACATCGCCGCTTTATTGGACATGCTTTGCACTCAATATGATTGGCGGCTGGATGAGAACAAGCCTGTATTTCAGGATTTGGATGAACCGCTTACCGAGGAAATTAATGGGGATTATATACCTAAGTAACTGAGATTGTTGATTTTTGTTCGTTACTGTAATATAATTATTTACATTATAGTAACGTTAAAAAGTAAGGAAAATGAGTACGAAAGCACCAAAAGCACCAGGAAAATCATACAGAGAAGGTATTTCACTTATGAAGGCTATGGACATGTTTCCAGATGATGAAACAGCCAGAAAGTAGTTTGAAGAAACTCGATGGCCTGACGGAAATGTGCATTGTCATAAGTGCGGTTCTACCAATGTACAGTGTGGAACCAAGCATCCTACCATGACGCACAGATGCAGGGATTGTGGCAAGTTCTTTTCTGTGAAGTCTGGAACTGTAATGCAAGGTTCCAAGTTAGGTTATCGTGTTTGGGCCATTGCCATATTCCTGCTGACTACCAACCTCAAGAGTGTATCCAGTTTGAAGCTGCATCGTGATCTGGACATTACCCAAAAAACAGCTTGGCACCTTGCACACAGACTTAGGAAAGGCTGGCAGAGTGGACAAGGTTCATTTTCTGGTCCTGTGGAATTTGATGAAGCCTATATCGGAGGCAAGGAGCGAAACAAGCATGCAAACAAGAAGCTGAGGGCTAGCAGAGGTGGAGTCGGCAAGTCAGTTGTTGTGGGCATCAAGGACAGGGAAACCAACAAGATCAGCGCAAGACTGGTAGGCGACACGACTATGGAAACACTACATGACTTTGTGCTGAGTCACACTTGCGTCAATGCTTCCATCTACACGGATGACCATCGCTCTTATCAAGGCTTGCCGAATCACGAAGTGGTTAAGCATTCGGTCAGTGAGTATGTACGGGATCAGGCGCATGTGAACGGGATTGAATCCTTCTGGGCACTGCTGAAAAGAGGCTATCACGGCACATTTCATCACATGTCAGAAAAGCACCTGGACAGATACGTTGGTGAGTTCTCAGGTCGGTATAACCAAAGGGACTACGACACCATTGATCAGATGAAGTTGATCGTCAGAGGCCTTGAAGGAAAAAGCCTCAAGTATCGGGAACTGGTGAACTAAGATGAACTGGGTAGACGCAAGGTACAAGTGCACTCCCCAGCATTATCTTGAAAAGTTGGTAAAAACTGTCAGAAAGGATGTCGCTGCTTTCAACAAACTTCCTGGCGATAAAAAGGTATTCAAGTCGAAGATGTGACCTCCGGGGTACAGGTTTACCAAGGCAAGTATGTCTACAATATGCAAAACAGGATTCTGGTTAAGGACGAGGAGCTGTCTTACGATTATGTGGAGTTAGTGCTGCAAGACTCAAATCTGATTGCTCACAGAGCCGAGCAGTGGAGTTTTGAAATCAAGACCCAATGGAACGAGCAAAAGCTGGAATGTGATTTGTATATTGAAGAAGGGAATGTGCTTTACATTTCCATGCTAAACACCCATCATTCTCCTGTCTCCATAGCTAAAGTAACCCAATGTCGGGTCTCTTGCTAAATACAATAACCTTTGGGTAAATAGGCAGAACATCTTCATGAACAGGTTAATACTTTTTCTCGTATTACTGCTCAGTACAGGGGTAAGTGCAGAAATCGATCTCACAAAGCCATCCTATAACTATGTCAGTCTGGAGTATGAAGTCGCCGATGACCATGATGGGTCAAACGCAGTAACTTACGGATTCTGTTTCGAACCTGTAAAAGACCATGACTGGTTTCATATCTTCGGAGGTTGGCAGGAAGGAAACCTTGACCTTTCAATGGGCGTCAGGGCAAAGCGTGAAGGTTATCTTGTTGGCGGCGGGTTCAAGCACTACCTGAATGAGCGCAGCACAGTCCACGCCAGAATAGGTTACGTGGATTCAACGACAAGGATAAGAGGGGTTAGGATTCCCACACCTGGGGGGGGGGGTGATTGAACTGCCTACCTTGAGTGTTTCAGCTGTAGGTAAATATATTGAACTGGGAGCCAGAACTGTTCTGAAACCCAAATGGGAACTGATCAGTTTTGCCAGCTATGTAGACGCTGGCGGGTTCATCCGGCGATTTATCTGGACGACACTGGAATATCGTGTTCTGGATAACCTTGGGCTTAACATTAGTGCAAGGGTTCAAGATGGAGAAGGCGATGCTGTGATCTATGCCATGAGATATCATTTTTAACAGTGATTGGAGGCAAGATGTGAAAAAGAAAAGAATCATCAAACTGAAACACCTCAGCTACCAGCCGAAAAAGGCCGAGTTGGAAAAGAAAATTAGGATCAAGGCAACACCAGAGGAATTTGCGAAAGCCTTGATGCAGGATGTTGAAATCAAGTACGAGGAATGAGGGGTGGTTCGTTACTTAGGTATATAATCCCCCAATTAATAATACAAGAAGCCGGGTGCTGGAAAGCTTGGTCAAGTTTGGTTATTGGGTACGTAACAAAACTAAAAACCAACAGGCAGAAACACCAGAAGTTTTTGACATTCTGAACAAAAGGCTTGCTCCAGCATCTGACTACCCACTGACCGTGCCTGAATATGCCATCCTTGGGAGATGGTTTGGCCATATATGGGAATTGGATCAAAATTGGACGACAGAGCATAAAAAATATTTTTCCCCACAGCAGACTATGCAGGCCTGAAAGGCAGCTTTCGAAAATTACTTGAGGTGCTTTCATCCCCGTGAACCAATCTTTGATACAGTAAAAAGTGAGTTTGTATTTGCACTTAAGAATCTCGGTAAATTTGAAGTGGGTCACGACCAAAGAGACGAACTGAAGAACTCCTTAAGCAAACACTTATTTTCATATTATCTTTGGGAAGCATACCCGCTGAAAGGGAGCAGTAGCTTGCTGGAGAAATTTTACGAAAGTACTGAGGAAAACAAGACTCACTGGGCTGATTTGTTTGGTCATGTGGGCCGTATATTGAAAAACAACGAACAACTGGATAGTGGTATTAAGCAAAGAATCATCGAGTACTTTGATTGGCGCCTGGAAAAGAAAGATAAATCCGAGCTTAAAGAATTTACTTTTTGGCTTGAAGCTAGGTGCCTTGAAAATTTGATTGGGTTCAGGGATGTAACAGCGATCCAACGATAACGATGATTTGGGCAACTCTATAGATTGCTTACATGACGTCACTGGGTATGATAGGAATAAACAATGGGAAAAAACATTGAGTTATGTTATTGCGCGCCCGCTGGATAAGTCATATAATATGGCAATAAGCTATTCGTGTTAGAGAATGCGAGAGCTGACTCCTAATACAAGCCCATAAGGAAGAAGTACAGGTTCATAAGGAAGGAGGCAGAAATGGCTACAAAAAATCCATCATCACCCAGAAAGAAACCTTCCAAATCCAAGGCTCAGGCGCTTCTTCGTTGACAGCTGAAGAAAAGCTGGCCAGGAGGAAGCTGAGTGCGCTTCAGCGCGGAATACATCGAATCGGTGCGGAGGACACTACTCCATGCTCGGTTTCAGTGGTGGGGATAGGCAAAACAGGCGCAGACGTCATTGCACAGATTTTAAGAGAGAAAGCAGAACGTCAGGTCGAATCCGACAGTGCCCCGTTGAATGTGCTCGCCGTGGACATTGGTGACCAGGATCTCCATCAGCTACGTGAACTTGCTGACAAGCTGCCCGGGGATGCTGCAAATGTTGAAACGGTGGCGCTTGAAGTCCCTGAGCGGGATGAACTTTTCAACAGTTTGCGCAGAATGCGTGAATTTCTAAAACTCGAATATCCCCGATACTACTGGAATCCAAACTACGAGCCCTGGCTGCCTTCCGGCATCAGCTTGTCCAAGGAAGGGGAACACTTTCAGCGTTCGGTATCAAAAGCCATTTATGCAAAAAGCTACTATGACGGCACACGTCCGATGCGTGATGCGATGAAGCGTTTTGCCGAGAATGTCGACAATCTGCCAGGCCAATCCGTGGTGGCTGTAGTGTTCGGTCTCGGCGGCGGTACGGGCAGCGGGATCATGGTCGACATGGCACGTCATCTTTCGAATGTCTGCTTTGGCAGGCGTGCACTGGTGGTTGGCGTTGCAATTTTGCCCTGCGAAGGCGATGATGAAGCCCATCGAGGCAGTCATTTGTTCCCTGCCTTGAATGAGCTGGACTGCATGGGCGATGAGGAAAAGAACAAGGGTGTGGTGTCCGTCTGGGGTGACCTGTACCGGAATCCGTTTACGGGTGGTGTGATTGTCGTTCCTCAGAAGGCGGTTTGGGAGACAACTCGTGACTTGGAAGAAACCCATGCGCGAATGGACCGGGAAATTTCGGCATTTTTGACACACAACAATGGTATAGATCTTTGGGAAACACTCAGGATGCTGAACTGGGTAGGCGCTCCACCAACACAGCATGCTGCGGCTCGAACTCCATATGGCAACCGGTGGGCGCATGTACTGGGATTTGCTGATACCGAGGGGGACCTGCAGGCGAGTGATGATATGGCCGGTCGCCTGGGAATTCGCGACACGTATAAGCCGGAGTTCTTGGAAGTACGGGCGGCTGACCCGGAAGATGATAGGGCTTCCAAGGCTGCCCAGGCTTTAGGCAAGTCGTTTTCGCCGGTGGCAGAACCCGCGATTGCTGCTTCGGCCGGACTGGGCCCGACGTCCATGCAGTTCGTCCTGCCCTGCATAAACAAGTTGGATTTTGATTTGTTTTTCGAATCGCGCCAGGCCTATGACCAGAACGAGTGGGAACAGAAGCTGGCATGTCATGCGTGGCTGGTGGACTTGGGCGTCATGCTTTGCGAGCCGGCTATCCGGTTTAACGGCATGGCGGGAGAATGCCTGTGGGGTTGCGCCTGCTGGGTGGTCGTACCCTATGACCAGATTCGCGGACCGGATCTTGAACAAAATGTAAAAACCGCAGCAGCTGAGGCAGGCTAACAGGTGCCATCAGCGAAAGCGCTTGTAAAAAGGTTACTAGAGCGATGCCACTAGATTGGGCACTAGTGAAAAAGAGATACAAAGACGGGATGGAGGTGCCTACCGTTGCGGGAGGCAAGACCCTGACCGTTACGGGGTGTGATGACGAGGCGATTTATATAGAGAATCCGATTTGGAAGGCACAGTTGAGCAGAAATAATCTTGAGGAAGGAGTCAGGCTGATTGAAGAAGGTGTGATTGATAAAGACCCCGGATTATTCGTAGAAGATTACCGGGTCTACGTAACAGATGAACGCTCAACGTCAGCTGCGCATATTCTATACGATTTGGGTTTTCTTGATGAAGACACGGGCTTTACACCAAGATGCTGAATCTTGCTCATTTTCGACGTAAGGCATTCAGTAGTTTCCAAAAATTGCTTAATCCGATTTTAAGCATACAAAATGTTTGCTAAAAAGCAGGAGGTTGAGTGATGGCACAAAAATCAATGTATCACAGTGCAACCGGTGAACAGGCGCCGCATTGCATCCACGTGGTCGGAATTGGCCGAACCGGCGCAGGCTATGTGGATGGAATGTTACGCACGGGTGAGGTGGAAGACATCCTGGAGGATCCTCGAGCAAGAATTGCGGCACTGGTTGTCGATGTGGGTGAAGAGGACATGCTTCAGGCCAAGGACTATGCTGCGGGTCTGCGAGAGCGTTTGAGGGAACGCGGCATACCCGAGGAGCGGTTCCAGTTCGAGGCGATCAGTCTGGAGATCCCGGAGCGTGATGACCTGTTTAATTCCTTGAGAAGGATGCGCGAGTTTCTGAAGCTTGAGTATCCAAGGTATTACTGGAACCCTAATTACGAACCATGGCTTCCTTCCAATCTGAAGATGCCGGAAGCCGGAGACCATATCCCCCGGGCCGTTGCCAAGGCACTGTATGCACGAGCCTATTACGATGGGGACCGCCCGATGGAAAGGGCTCTGCAGAGGTTTGCCGATCATGTCGAGCAGGCTCAGCTGCCGTCCATGGTACTGACTTGTTTCAGCATTAATGGAGGTACCGGCAGTGGCATCATGGTCGACCTGGCACGCCATTTGTCTTCGGTCAAGCTCGGACGACGCATCCCCGTGGTAGGGGTAGGGCAGCTTCCCAACAGTGGCGACGGAGAAGCCGTGAACCCAGCGATATTTCCGACGCTGAATGAGATTGACTGCATGCTTGATGATGACAAGAATGCTGGAGTTTGCGCAGTGTGGGGCGATTTGTACAAAAGCCCTTTTACTGGCGGATTCATGGCGGTTAACACCGAGCACTCTTTCCAAAGGCTGTCATCTTATACGCAGAATGACGACAGAAACCGCAATATAGATCCTGAGGTTCGTCACCGAATTGCTAATGAAGTGACCAACAAGTTTGCCCAGGATGCATTCATGCGTTTCGCCTACAAGGAAGACGGCAAACTGTTGTTCCGCGCATTGAGGCCGGCAGGATTCACGGGTGCCCCCCATGAAACAGTCAGCGGGAAGTCTCGAAACTGGACGCTCTACAACCTGTCGAAGTTCACGCATCCTGGAGTGCAGGTGCTTCCAGGTGAACCGATCAGCAAGTGGCGTAAGGTGATGGATCAGTGGGTAGGACATATTGATGACTACTCAGGGGTCAGCAAGGATTTCAGGACTGACTATGCCGAGGTGCACGCGCATGCACCACGCGAACTCGGTTTCGATGAGCTTGACAGTGCCCTGGAGGCCAAGATCAGGGACAAGTTCCTGGTTTCAAGCGATGACTCAACGTTTCAGATCAGTAACCATGAGTTCTTCGATCACCTGACTTCCTATGCGGATATCATTCTGCCAGGCATGGCAAAGACCGATCTCGATGTCTTCTGGAAATCGCGCGAGGCATACGACACCCACGATTGGGAAGGAAAGCTGCTGCGTCATTCGTGGCTGCTTGATTTGGGCGTGTTGATGTCTGAGCCGGCGATCCGTTTCAATGGCATGGCTGGCGAATGCCTGTGGGGATGCGCATGCTGGGTAGTGGTTCCGTATGACCAGATGCGGGGTGATACACTGCCGCCTGCAGACCGCACGTCGATCCTTGCAGAAGGCATCGACATGATGACCAAGACGGTTGTTCCAACGCCGTAATACAAGCACATGCAGGAGAGGGTCTGGTAATGGAAGAAGCTGCGAAGCAATCGAGCGGGCGTATACCGGTCACTGTGGTGACAGGATTCCTGGGATCAGGAAAGACTACGCTGATTAACCGGATCCTCTCCGAGCAGCATGGCAGAAATATTGCGGTAATTGTGAATGAGTTTGGTGAGATCAGCATAGACGGACAGCTGATCGTTCAAGATGATCAAGAAGAGTTGGTGGAGTTCAACAACGGGTGCTTGTGCTGCACTGTGCGTGGTGACCTGATAGATACGCTAGAGAGATTGCAAAAGCGATCAGAGCTTGATGCGATCCTGATTGAAACCACGGGACTGGCTGACCCGGCACCGGTTGCTTCCACGTTCTTTTTGGAAGACAAGCTGACCTCTAGGACCAGGCTTGATTCGTTCATCACCCTGGCTGATGCAGTCAACCTTGAACAAAATCTTGCACAAAGCGAAGAGGCGCAAGAGCAAATTGCGTTTGCAGACATCATTCTTTTGAATAAAACCGACCTCGTGTCCAGTGAGGAACTGAAGAAGGTCGAGCAGGTGATACGGAAATCCAATTCCATAGCAAAGGTTTACCACACCGAGAACAGCGACATTGAGATCGACAAGGTTTTCGGTGTGGGCGCCTTCGAACTGGGGGAAAAGCTACAACTGGACCCGACGCTGCTAGAGGGTACCGAGCACGAGCATGATCAGTCTGTCGGGTCATTTGTCCTGCGTGAGGAACGGCCTATCGACATGAACCGGTTCATGATTTGGCTGAATGAGATGCTCTTGGAGCGCGGTGAAGACATGTACCGTACAAAAGGTATTTTTAATGCGCAGGGTTTCAAGGAACGCGTGGTGTTTCAAAGTGTACGCATGTTGACTTCGATGCAACCCGAGCGTCCTTGGGCTCCGGATGAAGAAAAAGTTACCGAATATGTGATGATTGGTAAAAACCTTGATCAAGCTGAATTTGCCGAAGGCTTTGCAACGTGCGTTGTGCCTGGGGACTGAATGATTGTCAACTCAATGTACTTCAACAGATTTGATACAAACCAGAGAGTATAGGAGAAATAATAATGAGCGTACCTCAAGAAGCAACAGACCGCTTAGTCCCTATTCATGGAGTTGCAGGATGGAAAAGATTCTTTGCCATTTCAGCAGCAGTTCTCGTGGGCATGCTTATCCTATCCACGGTGGGTTTTGCCGGGCCTGAGGCTATCCACAATGCAGCACACGATGTCCGCCATGTACTTTCGTTTCCCTGCCACTGAATTTATGTTGAGTTGAACTCAGAAGCTTCATGGGGGTGCTGGTGAGCCGTGATTGACGATTTCACAGGCATCCAACGGTTAGGGGAATAACAGGAGAGTGCACAGTGGCAATTGAAGTTGGTAACAGAGTCCCGTCTGCAGTATTCAAGTGGATGGGTCCAGATTCGTCCTTGGATGTACGTACCAGTACCAGTGAGGAGATTTTCGAGGGCAAGACCGTGGCTGTATTTGGATTACCGGGCGCATACACGCCTGTATGTTCTGAGCAGCACTTGCCGAGTTTTGCCAAGCACGCAGACGATTTGCTTGCAAAGGGTATTGATACCATTGTATGCATATCCGCGAATGATCCTTTTGTCTTGCAGGCATGGGCGCAAGAGCACGGTGCGGGCGGCAGTGTCATGATGCTGACGGATCCAGGGGCAGAGTTTGCAAAGTCTATAGGTCTCGGTCTGGACCTTTCAGATTTTGGGCTGGGAGATCGTTCCGAGCGTTACTCGATGATAGTTAAGGATGGTGTGGTGACCGTTCTGAACATCGAGGAAAGCATCCTTGCATGTGAGGCGAGCAGTGGAGATGCATTAATCGAGGCTGTGTGAGTTGACATGAGATTCCAGCTTGAATCCTGAGTGGTCAACCGAGGCGAGTAGGAACGCGTGGGAGCTTGACTAGAATAAAGTAATGCAAAATACTTTCTGGAAGCATTGAAGCGGCAGTTTGTTCACGGGAGTTGAAAGGCGCTGTAGTTGCAAGACTACAGGCATTGCGGAGTAGCACATGGCTGAATGGCGAAGTGTAAGCAACAGGCAGGCTCGCAGTGAAGAACTATTCTATGATGTCCATATTTTCTGCTGCACAAACAAAAGACCTGCATCTCATCGGCGAGGCAGCTGTCTTGCAAAAGGGTCACAAGAACTCTGTGACTATATGTGCCGGCGTTCGATGGCTCTCGGACTCCGAGGCATCAGGGTCAATCACTCAGGTTGTTTGAATCGCTGTGAAATAGGGCCAACACTCGTTATCTACCCTGAAGGTGTCTGGTATACGTACAGCTGTGAAGCTGATGTAGATGAAATTCTGAAAGTTCATGTGATCAAGGGACAGCGCGTGGAACGGTTGTTGCTACACCCTGATCAGGGTCCACGCCACTAGGAAGTTGAACACGGCTGTTTTCAGATAATTTCAGGTGGAGGTGAAGGCAGGGTTTAAACTATTTCATCACGATAATCAGGGTTTCCTGTGGAGGATTTACCAATAAGACAAGGAAAATAATTTGATAAAGAAAAATGAGGGTGACAAATTATGGCTAAAACTAAGTCCGGTGGTGCAACGGATGGATCTGCACCGTATAGCGTAAGTGCAATTGGAATTGGACGTTCTGGAGCGGGTTATGTAGACGGATTGCTTCGAACGGGTGAGATTGAAGATGTCCTGATGGATTCCCGTGCTCGAGTGGCAGCACTGGTGATAGATACAGGTGAGGATGACCTGTTGCGTGTACAGGGTTATGCAGCTGGATTGAGCCAGCGTCTTGAAGAGCAGGGAATTCCTGCTGAGCACTTTCAGTTCCAGTGTATTTCCCTGGCTGAATCGGGGGGACATTTGTCCAGG
The DNA here is from genome assembly GCA_965220875.1 of Gammaproteobacteria bacterium. Lineage (GTDB taxonomy): Bacteria > Pseudomonadota > Gammaproteobacteria > UBA4575 > UBA4575 > WTFY01. The sequence continues at coordinate 1,534,974 of OZ244849.1, forward strand.
GCAGAGGCCAAGGCTATGTATGCCAAGGCATCTGGCGATGATCAAAGTGGTCTTGAAGCATCCTTGGCAGCATTTGTAGACCATGCTGAGCAATCTGAACTGCCTTCACGAATTATGGTTTGCTTTAATTTGGCGGGCGGTACAGGGAGCGGTATGGCACCAGACCTGACCCGTCACCTGGCAGCCGATCTCCTGAAAAAAGATATCCCGGTATTCGGTGTAGGACAACTCCCGCATAGCGGGGATGGGGATGTACCTGCCAGCCTGTATGCGAGCCTCAGCGAAATTGACAGCATGACCGGAGGTCAGTCAAAGGATCAAAACAACCCGTTTACAGGCGGTTTTTTTGTTGTGAATACTGAACATTCCTGGCAGCGGCTTACATCCTATACAGAAACTGGCGTGCCGGCAGTGCGCGACCGGATCCGTCAGGAAGTAACTAACAAGTTTTCCCAGGACTCATTCATGCGGTATGCAGTTCGGGGTTCCGGTCTGGAGATGGCTCACATGCTGCAGGCTGCCGATGAAAGCAACAGGTCTGGCAAATGGATGTATTACAATTTGGCGAAATTTACACATCCAGGCGTACAGGTACTGCCAGGTGAAGCCTTAAGCAAGTGGAGAAAGGTGATAGAACAGTGGATTGACCACCTTGATGATTTTTCAGGGCTGAACAAGGAGTTCCGGACAAATCATGCAGATGTACACATGCATGCACCGCGTGAAATTGGAGTAGATCGCCTACAGGACAAGTTGGCACAAAGGCTCAAGGACAGCTTTCTGACTGCGGAAGATTCGAGTATTCAGATAGATCATCATGAGTTTTTTGACCATCTGACTTCTTATGCCGATATTATTCTTCCTGGACTGACATGCACTGACCTTGTCTGTTTTGCCGATGCAAAAGCTGCCTACGACAAGCTGAGCAAGGCTAAACAAAAGCAGTGTAACTAGAGGTCATTCCAGTAACTTTCGCTTCAAATCGGGTACAGTGCAACCCTGATGAATGACGAGTCGGCTCTTTGCGAACTTCGCAAAGAGCCGCTCTTGAGTTCAACCGGCACACGACCGCCTACTTGTGGGCGTCAGTCAAGTGCTTTACCACCATGTAGCTGATATCTGCATGCAGGCCCAGGTATTCGGCAGAGCGGTTTGGCCCAAGCTTCCGTTCAACGTCATCAGCAAGTACAAGTCGCTTGGGCTTCGCATCGGTGGTGGCAAATACAGGCCAGAGTTCTTCCAGCAATTCAACATGCGTCAAGTCCTGCCTCAATATGCCCGAAACAACTCGGTGGTTTTCTTGACCTTCTGAAGTGTGGTCCCTTGCAAGCAGGGGCATGAATTGTGTCAGCAGGTACTTCAGCCTTTCCTCTTCGTCTGCTATGAATTTTTCTTCGAAATCAAGCACGGTTGCTAACGTCAATGACACTCTCGTCTTGTCAGGGCCCTCAATTCATCCATCTCCTTGTCATCAAGCAGGCCAGTCAGTGCCTTGTGCAGCAAAGCACGTATGCGTTTTTGCCGGTGTTCCATCTCTTTGGCCTTGAAATCGATAATGTCACTCATGGAGTCTGATCAAGTGAACCTCGCCTGGTCATTTCCCTATGTACAAATTCAAGTTGGGCACAGGGTATTGCAGCCTGATGTAGAAGGCCTGACTCTGTTTGACCATGTGTGGAAATGTTACTCTATTTTCAAGTCTGCCGCCTGCATGCCGCTATTTCTGAGACTTGAATGTATTGTTTGACTACTGGAAAGTTTCAGATGATTACTCTGTGAGAGGGGCTCTATTATTCCCCGGGATTCACAATTTTTATGCAAATTTCATCACGCGTGCAGGAATTAAATGTATAATTCCTAGGATCAGTTAGGCAATCAACCTTAACAAAAATAGGCGGTTAGTTTGAATTTTTCAATTAAGAGTCGATCTGCAGCCATAATTTTTCAATATGACAGTAAGAATATGAATCGGCTAGGAGGATAAGTTATGTATCACGGTGATATTTCAAGTAGTAAAGATGCAGTGGGCGTTGCTGTAGTCAATTACAAGATGCCTCGCATGCATACTAAAGAAGAGGTCCTCGACAATGCGCGCAATATTGCGACCATGATTGAGGGCATGAAAGTCGGACTGCCTGGAATGGATCTTGTCATATTCCCTGAGTACAGCACGCATGGGATCATGTATGACGAGAAAGAGATGTATGAGACTGCATCCAGTTGTCCAGGTGAAGAAACCGAAATATTTGCAGAGGCGTGTCGTAATGCAAAAGTCTGGGGCGTGTTTTCGCTGACGGGCGAGCGGCACGAGGAGCACCCCAACAAGGCTCCCTACAACACGCTGATACTCATGAATGATCAGGGTGAAATCGTGCAAAAGTATCGCAAGATCATGCCATGGGTACCTATCGAGGGGTGGTATCCTGGAAACTGCACGTATGTATCAGATGGTCCGAAAGGATTGAAGATCAGTTTGATCATTTGTGACGACGGCAATTACCCTGAAATCTGGAGAGACTGCGCGATGAAAGGTGCGGAACTCATCATCCGTTGCCAGGGCTACATGTATCCGTCCAAGGACCAGCAGGTCATGGTGGCCAAAGCCATGGCGTGGATGAACAATTCCTACGTAGCTGTAGCCAATGCTACAGGATTTGACGGGGTGTACTCCTACTTCGGCTACTCTTCGATAATCGGCTTTGACGGTCGCACGCTTGGTGCCTGTGCCGAAGAGGAGAATGGGGTTCAATATGCAAATCTGTCCGTATCGCTGATTCGGGATGCGCGCAAGAACCAGCAGTCACAAAACCATCTGTTCAAGCTGCTTCATCGCGGATATACAGGAATGATTAATTCTGGAGACAGTGAAAGAGGTGCGGCTGAGTGTCCTTATGACTTCTATAAGAAGTGGGTCACCGACCCGGATGCGACTCGTGAAATGGTGGAATCCATTACCAGAACGACTGTTGGAACAGAAGAATGCGAGATTGAGGGCATACCCAACCCCAAAACTCATCGTTAATACTGTTGTGAAGACGAAGGCGGAGGCATGTCGATGCCCCCGCCTTCATTATCTCATGGCAGAGTGTGCGCAGTGCAACGATAGACCTTGACTTGTGATCTGGTCACCTTATGAATCTAGATAGCTACTCCATCACAAGTGAGCCTTATTACTTCCCGACGCATAATGAGGTGCAGTTGTTCGAAGCTGCTTACGCCAGCCGTATGCCGATGATGTTGAAGGGCCCGACAGGGTGTGGAAAAACACGCTTTGTTGAATATATGGCCTGGAAACTTCAAAAGCCGTTGATTACGGTATCCTGTCATGAAGATATGACGGCCTCGGATCTTGTTGGTCGTTATTTGCTTGATGCAGAAGGGACAGTCTGGCATGACGGTCCGCTTACCATCGCGGTTCGCCATGGAGCAATGTGCTATCTGGACGAAATTGTTGAAGCCAGACAGGACACGAGCGTTGTTATCCACTCCTTAACAGATGATCGACGCATACTGTCTCTGGAAAAGAAAAATGAAGTGGTAAAGGCGCATCAGGATTTTCAAATCATCATTTCCTATAACCCGGGCTACCAAAGCGTCTTGAAGGATTTGAAGGAATCAACAAAGCAAAGATTTGGTGCCATTGATTTCGATTATCCCAGCCCCGAGGATGAGGCAAAGATCATCTCGCATGAATCTGGCATCGATGACAAGACTGCAGCAAAGCTTGTGTATATATCTGAGCGTTCCAGAAACCTGAAAGGACATGGCCTGGATGAAGGTGCATCGACTCGAATGTTAATATATGCCGCTCAGTTAATGGCACAGGGTGTCTCGCTTCAGGATGCATGCGAGGTTGCCTTGGTGTTGCCCATTACGGATGACCGTGATGTGCGCAATGCGTTGAGTTCGGCAATCACAGCCTGCGCATGAGGTAGCGAGTTTTGGTTGCGACCGCGACGCGAGGAAAATACGCTGTCCAGCCGCATAGTCAAGAACCTAGCAGTCCTGACGAAAGGCTGGTCTATCTGGTAGACAAGGGCAAGCTGGCTTTCCAGGGCAAATACCAGACAATCTGGGAAAGTGCCTGCAATAAGCTTGCACGGGCAGGGTATGGGGCACTGATCCCGCTTTCCTATGCCCGTCACTCTCCCAAACTGGTTAAGATCTTAAATCCAGAAGCTGCAATCAATCTGTCTGCATCAGTATCCCTTGCAGCAATAAAGGTAAATCGCGCGGCGGCCGAATTGCTGCCGAAAGCTGCAGTTGTCGCAGCAGCCGAGTTGAAATCATCTCATTCATTTTCTTCCTGGATAGCAACTGTCGAAGAGTTGATACATCATGCTCCAGAGTCTTCTCTTGCCGTACTGGAACGTACACAGAAAATTGTTTCCACGTTAACTCCGGACCGATTCAGGTCGTGGGTACTGGCCGGTTTGCGGTCGACAGGCGATGATACCTTGAGGCAAATCCAATATTTTTCTTTTGTTGATCCCGAATCGGAAAAATGGTTTCTGCATGAAGCAGGAGATGTCGTATTCACTAATGTGGAGAGAAAGCTGAAGCTCTACCTGATCTCGTTGTGGAATTTATGCCCTCCGATGCGTGATCTGATTGCCTCAAGTGCCCCGTTATCGGTGCGCCGAATTTCAATTTCGAACGGTGTGATCCAGGTGCCCGAGGTTTTTCCGGGTTTCCACGATGAACAAGCTGAAACGATTTTCAGAGCGGGGATCGCGCATGCCGGAGCGCACTTGATGTATTCAACCAAAAAATTCGTGCTAGGCGAACTCAAGCCAATACAGGTTGCGTTGGTGTCGTTGCTGGAAGATGCTCGAGTGGAGTACTTGGCCATGCAGGCCTTTCCTGGCTTGGGTGAATTGTGGCTGCCGTTCCATACTGCAAAACCGAGTGGCCCGAAACTGGTGCCGTTATTGCTCTCCAGACTTGCACGCGCGCTGATCGATTCAGGATACAGGGATGGAGACGGTTGGGTGCAGAAGGGTCGTGACATGTTTTTTGATCCAGGAAACGATTTTACTGACCCAGCCATGTGCAGAAGAATCGGGGGGCTGCTAGGCAATGATTTAGGTCAGTTGCGTGCGCAGTTCAATTCAAAAACATACGTTGTTGAGCCGCCTTATCGTGATGACAACATGGGTCTGTGGGACTTTGGCGACCGTCAGGGCCAGGAGGAAAGTGATGACGGAATTTTTATTGAAGCCATGCGTACCAGCCCGCAGGAATCTGATGATGACTCTTCCAGCAGTCAAGATAGCGAGGAAAACGATGACCGGAATGAACAGCAGTATTCTGCCAGGGAAAGTACTGATTCCGAACACAGGGAATCAGAAGTTGCCGTTCGTTATCCCGAGTATGACTACTTGACCGGTGCAGAGCGGCCTAACTGGACCTGTGCCGTGGAGTACTTCCCGGACTTTGGGGATGCTTTCAAGATCGACCGGATTCTGGAAAAGCACAGCAAGCTAGTGAACCGGATTACGAACTTAATACAGTCTGCAAAAGTGAGCTTGCCTGAACGTCTGCATCATCAGAGTGTGGGTGAGTCGCTGGATCTGGATGCGTGTATCAATGCGGAGGTAAGCAGGAGAATGGGTGAAACTCCGGACCCTAGGATATATAGCACCACGGAGCGCAAGCATCGAGATCTCTCCGTGCTCGTATTGCTGGATGTTTCCAATTCAACGAACGACAAAGTCCAGACTGCAGGCACTTCGATACTGGAACTTGAGCTTCAGGCAACGAGCCTGCTGGCTTATGCCATGTCTGAACTGGGCGACCCGTTCGCCATTTCTGCATTTTGCTCGGATGGCAAGGAAGATGTTCATTATTACAGGATCAAGAACTTTGATTCTCCTTACGACTCTTCAGCGCGTGCCTATCTGGCTGGCCTGAAGGGAAAACTTTCAACACGCATGGGAACGGCAATGAGGCATGCAACCAGCGACCTGATAAGCCAGCATACGCACAGGAGGCTGTTGCTGGTGGTGTCGGATGGTGAGCCCTCAGATATTGATGTGGATGATCAGCTGTACCTGGTCGAGGATGCCAAGAAAGTAGCCCGATCGATTTCCCGGCTGGGTATCGATACATTTTGTGTTGGGCTGGACGGGAGTGGTGACAGTTACTTGCACAAGATTTTTGGCAAAAAAAACGTAGCCGTCATCGACAAGCTGGAAAGATTGCCTGAGCGGTTGCCCATGCTTTATTTCCGACTGACAGCATAATTCAACAAGTTTGACAAGAATTCAATAATACGGAGAAAAGCTATGTCTGAGAGTAAGATCTATCCAGTACCTGATTCAGTAGCATCTGTTTCCCACATTGACAAAGCGACGTATGAATCCATGTATCAACGATCGGTTGAGGACCCGGAGGGATTTTGGGCAGAGCAGGCAGAGGAGTTTGTTACCTGGAACAAAAAGTGGGACAGGGTGCTGGATTGGGATTATCACAGGGGACATATTCGCTGGTTTGACGGAGCTAGGCTGAATGCCGCATATAACTGCATTGATCGTCATTTGGAAAGTCGCGGTGACCAGACGGCAATCATCTGGGAGGGTGATTCTCCGGATGATGACAAGCACCTTACATATAGAGAATTGCATCAGGAAGTATGCAAATTATCTAATGTCTTGAAGTCACGGGGCGTAAAAAAAGGCGATCGGGTGTGCATCTACATGCCCATGATTCCTGAGGCAGCTTTTGCCATGCTTGCCTGTGCCCGAATCGGTGCCGTTCATTCAGTGGTTTTCGGTGGGTTTTCGCCGGATTCGTTGCGTGACCGGATTCTTGATTCGGATTGCCGTACTGTAATCACGGCAGATGAAGGGATTCGTGGCGGCAGGAAGGTTCCCTTGAAAGCGAATACCGATGCTGCGCTGGAAGAATGCCCGAATGTCAGCACAGTGATTGTAGTAAAACGAACTGGCAATGAAATCGGTTGGGATGCGTCACGTGACTGCTGGTATCACGAGGAGATGCAGTCAGCGGGCAATGACTGTCCACCGGAAGAAATGGATGCCGAGGATCCCCTTTTTATTCTGTATACGTCCGGGTCGACCGGCAAGCCTAAAGGTGTCCTTCACACCACGGGCGGTTATCTCTTGTATGCAGCGATCACGCACAAGTATGTGTTTGACTATCACGATGGAGAAGTATACTGGTGTACTGCAGATGTGGGCTGGGTCACCGGTCATACCTACATAATTTACGGGCCTTTGTGCAATGGCGGGATCAGCCTGATGTTCGAGGGAGTGCCAAACTATCCGGATGGAAGCCGGTTTTGGCAAGTGTGCGATAAGCACAAGGTTGCTATATTCTATACGGCCCCCACTGCAATCCGCGCACTGATGAGTTTGGGTGATGAACCCGTCAAGAAAACCAGCAGACAAAGCCTGCGTATACTGGCAACGGTTGGAGAACCGATAAATCCCGAGGCATGGGAGTGGTATTATCGCGTTGTCGGCGATAGCAGGTGCCCGATCATAGATACCTGGTGGCAGACAGAAACAGGTGGACATCTCATTACGCCGCTGCCAGGAGTGACGGCATTGAAGCCGGGTTCGGCAAGCAAGCCTTTTTTTGGTGTGCAGCCTGCCATAGTCGATGAGAATGGAAATGAACTTGAAGGCGAATGCCAAGGGAATTTGGTAATGAAGCATCCCTGGCCCGGCCAGATGCGCAGTGTCTACGGGGACCACCAGCGTTTCATTGACACGTATCTTTCACAATGTCCCGGCAAATATTTCAGTGGGGACGGATGCAGACGCGACTCGGATGGGTATTACTGGATTACTGGTCGTGTAGATGATGTGTTGAACATATCCGGTCATCGTCTGGGTACGGCTGAAGTGGAAAGTGCCCTGGTACTGCATGAGACCGTAGCCGAAGCAGCAGTAGTTGGATATCCGCATGAAATAAAAGGGCAGGGAATCTATGCTTATGTGACCCTCATGCAGGGTATGACAGGCAGCGAAGACCTGAAAAACGAACTTGTACAGTTGGTTCGCAAGGAAATTGGTGCTTTTGCAAAGCCGGACATTATCCAGTGGGCACCAGGGCTGCCTAAAACCCGCTCAGGAAAAATCATGCGGCGCATACTGCGGAAAATTGCCGAAAACGAGTTGGATAGCCTGGGAGACACATCCACCCTGGCAGATCCCAGCGTAATTGACAACCTCGTAGTAAACCGAGAAAACCTGTAATGCCTGTGACAGCGCTCTGACTTTGGAGTCTGTTAGGTTCTGCAAGCCCTGTGTGGCCAACTGCCCATGAAGCCGGTATTGGTTCTTGTCGGGATTCAGAATGACTATTTTCCTGGCGGGAAAATGGAGCTCGCCAACATGGAGCATGCCAGCGCTAATGCCAGGACCCTGCTGGACATGTTTCGATATCAGGGGCTTTCAGTCTTTCATGTTCAACACACTTGTCTTCAGCACAGTGCCGGGTATTTTTTACCCGGCACGAGTGGTATTGAAATTCACGAGAGTGTGGGTCCATTACCCAGTGAGCCCGTAATTAAAAAGAACTTTCCAAACAGTTTTCGACAAACGGAATTGCTGCAGCAGTTAAGGTCTCTGAAAGCCAGTGACTTGATAATATGTGGTGCCATGAGTCATGTCTGCATCGATGCGACCACTCGCGCGGCATCGGATCACGAGTTCAAATGCACGGTAGTACAGGATGCCTGTGCAGCATGCGATATCGATTTTCGCGGCAGAACCGTTTCTGCAGAAGTTGTACACAGTGTTGCCATGTCTTCACTGGCGTTTGCCCATGCCAAGGTAGTGGATATCGGGCAGCTGATTTGAGGGAGTCTTCCGCTGAAGGCCTTGTGTCATTTGAATTGTTTTTGTCGCTGCTTGATTTCGGTCAATTGGGCTTTACGGGCTTCAATGCGCGCTTTTGAGCTGGAGTCTATTCCGTGTGAGTGTAGTGCTAAATCTATCTGTTCCATGGCCGCACCATACTGCCCGTGAGCGGCATAATAATCTCCAAGAGACTCATGGCTCAGCCAAGGCAAACCCGCCCGGTTTGCAGCCTTGGCTTTCAGTTTATAAATTGCAGGATTAAGTTGGTCCTTGTTTAGCTGGTCAAGCTTTTCCAGAGCCAGATGAGCTTGATCTTCCTTGATCAGGCTTGTTGCAAGATAATACGTCACCGGGATGTTTTTCGGGTAAATCTTGTCCAAAGATTCCAGCGATTCCCTGGCCATGCCCGTTTTTTCCATCGCAATGTTGATTTGAGCCTTTGCCAGTTCGATGGTCAGTGCATTGTCTGAGTTGGTCTGGATATTCTCCAGGTGTCGAAGTGCCTGCCTGTGGTTGCCTTGACGGCTCAGGGCGAGCGCAAAGGTGTAACGCTCAGTATCACTTAGCCTTTCGGAATGCTTGCTCTTCTTTCTGTACAGGTGAACGAGATTGGACGAATCCTTGCTAAGCGCCAGGACACGCGCCTTGGCGAAGTCGAAGTGAGGGCTGTTCGAGGGAAATAGGCCACGGAATTGCCTGGCCCGGGTTTCCGTCTCGCTGAGGCGGTCCAGTGTGAGTGGATGTGAACTCAAAAACTCGGGAATCTGGCCTCTATTGACCTGGGTTGCTTTGTGCATGCGGTAGAAGAACCGCGACATTCCCATGGGGTCAATGCCTGCGCTTACCAAAAGCTGCAGCGCTATGCGGTCCGCTTCCTGTTCAAAGCTCCTGGAATATGCAAGCCTGGCTTGGAGGATACCCGCCTGAGAGCCCATGAGTGCTGCCTGCCCAAGGTCGACATTGTAAACTGCCGCCAGAATCGAGCCCAGGAGAGTCAATGCGGAAATGACACCAAAGGATTTTTCATTTTCAAATCGCCGTGCAATGTGGCGTTGTGATACATGAGCAATTTCATGTGCCATGACACCAGCCAGCTCGCTCTCTTGCTCTGCCAGGGTCAGCAGGCCGCTGTTGATGGCTACAATGCCTCCAGGTAGTGCGAAGGCATTGATACTGGGATTGGTTACGAGAAGGAAGTTATATTGCAGATTGGAATCGAGGCCACCTGAAGTGATACGCGTGCCGAGTGCATGAATGTACTGGGAGAGCTCCGGGTCGTTGGAAACAGGCAGGCGACGGCGTACTTCAGCTATCAGTATGCGACCCAGTTCCATTTCCTTGGCAGGGCTCAATTCGGCACTGGCGGGGCTTCCTATGTCTGGCAGCTTGCTCTGGGCCAGTAGTAGCTGGGGCAGGCAAATCATTGCCATGCACCCGATCAGGTGAGTGAAGTATCTGAACCGCAAGCAGGATAAATGTTGGCTGAGGTAATGTTTTCGCATGGAAAATGCTGCACTGTTACAGCACTGAAATGTAATGACATCGCTAAAGTGTGTAAAACTTTACTACAATCATCACTATTAAAGTATTATGATATTATAATATTTTATTGTGGTATGCCTTGCATGCTTGTGGACAGCAAGTCGGACGAATGAAGAAGTTAAGGAGTTGTATTGATGGCAGAGTTTGACCAAGAGTTAGATGCATGTGGACTGAATTGTCCTCTCCCGATATTGCGGGCCAAGAAGGCATTATCTGGTATGGATTCAGGTAAAGTGCTGCATATTATCGCTACAGATCCTGGTTCAGTGAAGGATTTTGAGGCATTCTCGAAGCAAACGGGCAACGAGCTGCTGGATTCAAGTGAAGACGGCGAAAAATTTTATTTTCGTATAAAAAAGAAATAACCACGGCAATGAATGCAGCTGTGCGTTGAGTGATCTAAAATAGCATTGCAAGATTTCTTTCTGCTGTGACTTGCTCGGTATGCAATCGGGCAAGGACAGGCATTTGGAATAGTACTGATGCTTCTGCTCACCTAGGTGCCTGAACTGCTGTTTTACGCGTGCGGCATATCATTTCAATATTGCTGGAAAACGAAGCAGGTGCCCTGTCTAGAGTTTCAGGGCTTTTTTCCGCACGTGGCTACAATATAGAATCGCTGACCGTGGCGCCTACTGATGATGAGACGATGTCACGCATTACAGTTGTCACGGATGGAAGCGACAATGTGATTGAGCAGATCGAAAAACAGCTGAACAAGCTGGTTGATGTGGTCAAGGTTCTTGATTTGACCGCAGATGAACATATTGAGCGGGAAATAGCTCTATTAAAACTAAATCGTTCTGAAGCCTTCGAGTCTGCACTGGAAGTATTGTCCAGCGAGTATGGAGGCATGGTAGTGGATGCTTCCGGTGATACGGTAGTCGTTGAGATCACCGGAGCGGGAGAAAAGCTGGACCGAGCCATCCAGTCTGTTCCAAGAGAGGCAATTCGCGAACTTGTCCGTTCCGGTGCACTTGGCATCGCTACCGGCAATCGTGCAATTCATAAATCATAGGTACATTAGTACTGGATTTGACACAAGTGGAGAGTGTGCATGAAAATTTATTATGAAAAAGATGCTGATCTTTCATTAATTCGGAGCAGGCAAGTTGCAGTGATAGGCTATGGCTCCCAGGGCCATGCACATGCAAACAATTTACAGGATTCAGGTGTCTCGGTTTCAGTGGGCCTGCGTGAAGGTTCACAGTCCTTTTCCAAGGCACAACAAGCAGGCATCGGTGCATCATCCATCGAAGATGCAGTCAGGGGGGCTGACATTGTAATGATCCTGGCACCTGATGAGCATCAGGCCCAGTTGTACGAGCAAAGTATTGAACCCAATATTCGCCAGGGTGCCACCCTCGGATTTGCACACGGATTTAACATCCACTTCAGCAGGATTTGTCCGCGTGAAGACCTTGATGTGATCATGGTAGCACCGAAAGGGCCTGGGCATCTGGTGCGCTCTACGTATACTCAGGATGGAGGTGTCCCCACGCTGATTGCTGTCTTTCAGGACTCTTCGGGAAATGCCAAAAACACTGCCCTGTCCTATGCATCGGCTATTGGAGGCGGGCGTGCCGGGATTATCGAAACCACCTTCAGGGAAGAAACGGAAACGGATTTGTTTGGTGAACAGGCTGTACTGTGTGGTGGCGCGACGGCACTTGTGCAGGCAGGCTTCGAAACACTGGTGGAAGCCGGGTATGCTCCCGAGATGGCATATTTTGAATGTTTGCACGAGCTGAAACTGATCGTAGACCTGATGTACGAAGGGGGTATAGCCAACATGCGCTACTCTATCTCAAATACTGCCGAGTACGGTGACCTCACGCGCGGGCCTCGAGTAATCAATGCAGATACCAAGCAGGAGATGAAACGCATACTTTCCGAAGTACAGTCGGGTGAATTTGCCCAGGAATTTATTCAGGAGAATCAGTCCGGTGCAAAAAACTTCGAGGCATTGCGGAAGCTGGGGCAGCAGCACCCTGTGGAACAGGTCGGTGCCAAGCTGCGTGACATGATGCCTTGGATAAAATCTAACCGAGTCGTAGACCAAACCAGAAACTAGCATTCGCTGCTTGCATAGCATGGTTATGTTATGACTGGTCAAGATGGTTCCAGTTGCTAGAGAAGTCCGGCCCGCCATGCTTGTACTGGGCATCGCTACGGCAATCATGCACTTTCAGTTCGGGTTTCAGCTGGTGTGGCCTGCGTGGCTGGTATGGCTGGTACTTCTGGTACTGTTTCGAGACTTCAAACGTACAATTCCGGCATTGCCACTTGCAGTTGTGAGCCCGGTAGATGGAAGAGTCATCGACATCAAGCAGTCGGTGTATGACCCGTATCTGAAACGGACCGCACAGGCCATCAGTCTGCGTCAGTCATTGCTGGGCGAGTTCAATGTTCACAGCCCGGTTGAGGGCAAGGTGCAGAATCTTTGGGTTCGTTCATCAAAGAGGCTTACCGGTTCCGAGCTTGCTTTATGGGTGCAAACGGATGAGCAGGATGATGCCGTAATGGTGGCCAATCTGGACTCCATACTGCGTCACGCAAGCTGTAAGATCAATGCAGGCGAAAAACTGGGGCAAGGCCAACGTTGCGGCTTTATCGCATTTTCCTGTGTTGTGGTAATTTATCTGCCATCCACTGCACATATCGGCATTGATGCGGGACAATGTGTCCGTGCCGGGAGTGATCAATTGGCTGAATTCGTGCATGAAGCTGAGACATAGACTGTATCCTTATGAACAATTCTGAAAACAAATTCCGCAAAGGAATATATCTGTTACCAAATCTGCTCACTACGGGCGCCTTGTTTGCTGGGTTTTATGCCATCGTTGCTGCTACCACTGACAAGTTTGCCTGGGCTGCTATCGCGATCATCATTGCAATGTTTCTTGATTTTTTTGATGGAAGAATCGCACGATTGACGCACACCACCAGCAAATTCGGTGCACAATATGACAGCATTTCAGACATGGTGTCGTTCGGAGTCGCGCCATCTCTAGTCGTGTATGAGTGGGCATTCATACACTTTGGTGACTTTCCCTGGGTCTGGTCAAAGCTGGGCTGGCTGGCGGCATTTTTCTACACGGCTGCAGTCGCATTGCGTCTGGCCAGATTTAATGCACGTGTCACGGTAACCAGCAAACGCTACTTTCAAGGGTTGCCAAGCCCGGCTTCAGCTGCCGCACTGGTGGGCTTCATCTGGGTTTGCCACGATTTGCAATTGTCTCGCGAGGATTTTGCGATTGCCGCCCTGGTGCTCACCATTCTGCTGGGAGCGCTTATGGTCAGTAATTTTTCATATTACAGTTTTAAAGATATAAATCTGTCCGACCGGATTCCCTACATGGTCATGCTGGCAGTCGTTTTGGGGTTCATACTCGCTTCCATAGACCCGCCAAAGCTGGTCTTTGCACTCTCTGCCGTCTATGCAATCTCAGGGCCTGTCCTGTTCGCCATTCGTGTCAAGCGCAAACGCAAACGCAGTGTGCACAGTTCAGTGAAAATAGAGAATTGACAGGGCTGACTTTACCGGCATTGCCTGTGCGCTGTTATATGAAGGAAACTGCCTTTATTTGTTAAAACCAGGGTGGATACTGGAGTTCTAGAAAATTGTGAATTTGTAGGGTATAGTGCCCCTGTGAAAGTAGTTCCCGCACAAACTGAATTTGCGCTATTGCCCGGATGCAATACCGGGCATGCCGCTTGCTTCCTTTCCCTGCTTCTGCTGCTGCGGTAGCAGCGCGATACGTACCTGGCGAGGCTAAACGCACATCCCGTACATTCAGCCAAGAATATTTATTCGAGGTATTCACTCGAAGGAATTATGTGAGTAGGAACTAATGGTTACCAAAGAAAAACTGATCGTTTTTGATACAACGCTTAGGGACGGTGAGCAAAGTCCCGGGGCGTCGATGACGCGTGATGAGAAGATTCATATCGCAAAGGCACTGGAGCGCATGCGGGTTGATGTCATTGAAGTGGGGTTTCCAATGGCCAGTACCGGGGATTTTGAAGCGGTAAGTGCCGTGGCGCGTGTGGTCAAGGAAAGCACCGTTTGTGGATTGGCGCGTGCACTGAAAAAGGACATTGAACGCGTGAGTGAAGCTTTGGAATTTGCAGAGTCTGCCAGGATTCACACATTCATTGCCACTTCGCCTATTCATATGCAGCGTAAATTGCGTATGTCAGAAGACCAGGTCATTGAGCAGGCCGTAGCTGCAGTCAGGCAGGCGAGACAGTATACGGATGATGTTGAGTTCTCTCCGGAAGATGCCGGGCGCTCGGAATTCGATTTCCTCTGCAGGGTCATTGAAAATGTAATCAGGGCAGGAGCGACAACGATCAACATCCCTGACACGGTCGGGTACAACATTCCACATCAATTTGGGGATTTGCTTGCGCGCTTGATTGAAAATATTCCTGATTCGGACAAGGTGATTTTCTCTGTCCACTGCCACAATGATCTCGGGCTGGCATCTGCGAATTCACTTTCTGCGGTGTTGAATGGTGCGCGTCAAGTAGAATGCACAATTAATGGCCTGGGCGAACGGGCAGGCAATGCCTCTCTGGAGGAAATCGTCATGACCGTGCATACCAGGCAGGATGTATTCCCTTGCATTACTGGCGTGGATACCAGGCAGATCGTGCCGACTTCACGTATGGTTTCAACCGTAACAGGCTTTCCCGTTCAGCCTAACAAGGCGATAGTTGGAGCCAATGCCTTTGCCCATGAGGCAGGTATTCATCAAGATGGCGTGCTCAAGGCCAGGGAAACTTACGAAATCATGCGGGCAGAGGATGTGGGCTGGGCGTCCAATAAAATCGTGCTGGGCAAGCACTCCGGCCGCAATGCTTTCCGTACACGCCTGCATGAACTGGGCGTGGCCTTTGATACGGAAGAAGAACTCAATCATGCTTTTGCGAGCTTCAAGGACTTGGCTGACCGGAAGCATGAAATCTATGATGAAGACCTGCACGCACTGGTGTCCGAGACAAGCTACGAAAAAAGTGAATACTTCAAGCTGGTGTCACTGAAAGCACAATCAGAAACGGGCGAGGTTCCTTCCGCCAAAATCACCTTGCTGGTGGACGGTGAGGAAAAGATTGCAGAAGCAAATGGCGGAGGCACTGTCGATGCCACATTTCGTGCAATCGAGGAGATTGTTACCAGCCAGTCACAGTTGCAGCTATATTCAGTGAATAATATTACGACTGGTACCGATGCCCAGGGCGAGGTTACAGTCCGTCTGCAGAAATCCGGAAGGATCGTCAACGGACACGGCGCTGACACGGATATCATTTTGGCGTCAGCGAAAGCCTACCTGCATGCATTGAACAAGCTGGAAGCTCCGGAAACCAGGGCACATCCTCAGCATGACGTTTGAACACAGATTCATCGCTAGATGGATAGATTAAAGCGCCTGTATTATCTGGACAGGATTGGAGTTCAGGCGTGGGAATTGAAATCATCTGGCCCAGGCCCTGTCCAGATACAGCCCGCGCAGGATAGCGCTATCCTACCTGTGGACCAGGAGCCTGACCTGTCCGGCGCAGCGGGAGTCGATGAGGCTGCCAGCCTGGAAGCTCTCCAGAAAACGGTTGCGGCATGTACTTTGTGTGAATTGCACCGTACACGCACACAAACGGTCTTCGGGACGGGCCACCCGCATGCTGAGTGGCTTGTTATAGGTGAGGCCCCAGGGTTTGAGGAAGACCGTAAAGGAGAGCCGTTTGTAGGCAGGGCGGGTCAGTTGCTTACGAAAATGCTTCTCGCGATTGGACTTACACGTGATCAGGTTTTCATCACAAATATCCTCAAGTGCAGGCCGCCTGAAAACAGGGACCCGCATCAAGAGGAAATCGTGAACTGTCACCCATACCTGCATCAGCAGATCAGCTTCATTCAGCCCAAGATCATTTTGGCGATGGGCAGGATTGCAGCTCAGGCCCTTCTTGACACGAATACTTCTATAGGGCGCCTGCGTGGCATAGCGCATCAGTATGGGGATACTGGCATACCTGTAGTTGCCACCTATCACCCCGCCTACTTGCTGCGCAGCCCGCAGCAGAAACGTCGTGCCTGGGAAGACCTGAAATTTGCTGTCAGGATCAAGGATTCACAAGACCTTGGTCAACCCGGCTGATACACCATGGCCTGAACGTGTCCTGCAGTGTGTTCTATAATTGAGCGTATGAATACAGCCCTGGACCACTTCGCGGGAGCTTGCCGGCTGATGGCTGAAATTGATTTGCCGGTCGTACTCGATATTGAAAAGAGGAGCTATCAGTTTCCCTGGACAGAAGGGATATTCCTGGATTGTATGCGGCATGGAAATTCCTCCTGGGTGCTGGAAACCCCCCGGGCCGTAGTCGGCTACGGGGTGATGTCGATCGCCGTCAAGGAGTGCCATATCCTGAACCTGTGTATAGACCCCGATTACCGTGGACAGGGCAAAGGCAGGTATCTGCTGGGGCAGATGCTCACATTTGCACGTAGCCAAGAAGCTGACACGGCATTTCTGGAGGTGCGTACAACAAATTTTAGTGCCTTGTCACTGTATTTTTCGGAAGGTTTCAATGAGATCGGCATCCGCAAGAACTACTACCCATGTTCTGTGGGGCGTGAAAACGCTGTGATCCTGGCAAAATCACTCTGAGAAAAGACTGTACACGACACCCGAGTTGTGGCCGATTGCTGCAGTCCATGTCCCCGCATTATGAAGCTTGACAAATCAGATATTTATCCTGTGATTCCAAGGAACAGACTCAATGACAGCAAGGATGCTGTAAGGCCAAGCCATCCCCAATCGAACCCAAAGCAGAGTTTTGACTGGAAAACGTCCAATGAGTGAATCCGATTTCGTCAACCAGATTAACAGGAGGCGGACATTTGCGATCATTTCCCATCCGGACGCAGGCAAGACTACGATTACTGAAAAGCTTTTGTTGTTTGGCGGTGCAATTCAGCTGGCTGGCTCAGTGAAAGGCCGCAAGACGGCCCGTTATGCAGTGTCGGACTGGATGGAGCTGGAAAAGCAACGCGGAATCTCAATCACAAGCTCAGTCATGCAGTTTGCATACAAAGGTTGCGTTATAAACTTGCTGGATACTCCCGGCCATGCGGATTTCTCTGAAGATACCTACAGGACATTGACGGCAGTCGATTCGGCCTTGATGGTCATCGACAACGCTAAAGGTGTCGAAGAACGCACCATCAAATTGATGGAGGTGTGCAGATTACGTGACACGCCAATCATTACTTTCATTAACAAGATGGATCGGGATGGCAGAGAACCTGTGGAACTACTGGATGAAGTGGAGCGCGTGTTAAAGATCAAGTGTGCACCGGTGACCTGGCCAGTCGGGATGGGCCGGCATTTCAAGGGGATATTCGACCTGCTCGGTGACACGGTACGCCTTTATGACAAACGGCAGAATGGTAGTGCTTTGCAAAGGGTGGTTGAAGGAGGGCTGGATAACCCTCTTCTGGATCAATTGATAGGCAGTATGGCTCAGGAGTTGCGTGATGAAATTGCACTGGTACGTGGTGCAAGCCATGCATTTGACTGCCAGGCATTCCTGAATGGTGAACTCACGCCGGTATTTTTCGGCTCTGCCATCAACAATTTTGGAATAGAGGAACTGATAGACAGGCTCGTGGATTTTGCCCCGGAGCCGCAGCCAAGAAAAGTTAATGTTTCAGACAGGGAAACGAGAATGCTGCGTACAAATGAAGAGTGCTTTACCGGTTTTGTATTCAAGATACAGGCCAACATGGACCCCAATCACAGGGATCGTCTCGCCTTTGTGAGGGTTTGTTCCGGCAGTTTTCAGAAGGGAATGAAATTGCAGCATG
Organism: Gammaproteobacteria bacterium; assembly: GCA_965220875.1. GTDB lineage: Bacteria > Pseudomonadota > Gammaproteobacteria > UBA4575 > UBA4575 > WTFY01. Next base: position 1,553,217 of record OZ244849.1, read on the forward strand.
TCCGCCTGAACCGGGATATAAAGGTAAACAATGCCTTAGCCCTGGTCGCTTCATCCCGTGAACAGATTGAACGGGCCTATCCTGGCGACATTATCGGGCTCCATAATCATGGCACGATCCGGGTCGGAGATACCTTCACGCAAGGCGAAAAACTCGTTTTCACGGGTATACCAAAGTTTGCTCCTGAATTATTCAAGCGTGTTCATCTTAAAGATCCCCTGAAGCTGAAGGCATTGCAAAGAGGGCTGGTCCAGCTTTGTGAAGAAGGAGCTACGCAGCTGTATCGGCCTATTGTCAACAATGACTTGATACTGGGGGCAGTCGGTGCACTGCAGTTTGATGTGGTTCGGCACAGGTTAAAACATGAGTACAATGTAGACTGTGAGTTCGAACCTGTGCAGGTACAGCTTGCTCGCTGGGTTGTGTGTGATGACAGCACCGAGTTGCTTGCCTTTAAAAACAAGCTGGCAGCCAATCTTGCCATGGACCATAGTGGGGAGCTTGTATACATGGCTCCTACACGCATTAACCTTCAAATGGCTGAAGAAAAGTGGCCCCGAATAAGATTTCATGCTATTCGGGAACATAACCCAGTGTCTGAAAGCGGCTGAACGTATGCCTGGCATGTGGGAAGCCTGAAATGTCTCCTCCCAAGAAAGATCGGATCTACGCGGACAAGCTGGTTGAAGTGCATGGCTTCGAGTTCAATGAAGAGGTTGCAGACGTATTTCCGGACATGATCCGCAGGTCGGTGCCTGGCTATGAAGTCCTGGGCACGCTCCTGCAGATCATCGCGCGGAGGTTTGTTTCCGAGGGCACCCACGTATACGATCTTGGCTGTTCGCTCGGAACGGCATCCATTAAAATTGCCGAGGCTTTGTATCCCGAAAGAGTCAAGATATTCGCAGTGGATAATTCACCTGTGATGATCCAGCGGCTAGCAGGCAAACTGGAGAGCCTGAATCGAGACTTCAGGATCAACCCTGTATGCCGTGATGTCAGCGAAATCAGTATTGAGAATGCATCCCTTGTCATACTGAATTACACGTTGCAGTTTATTGATCCGGGCAAGCGTGATGCACTCCTCATGAAGGCATATTCAGGAATGACCCAAGGCTCCGCAATGCTTTTATCGGAAAAGATCATGCACGAGCAGGCTGATGAAGAGTCATTCATGCAGGATCTGCATGATCGCTACAAGCTTGCCCAAGGGTACAGCGATCTTGAGATCAGCCAGAAGAGAGAAGCTTTGGAGAATGTCATGGTCCGGGATACTGATGCGCATCATCTTGAACGTTTGCGGCGAGCCGGCTTTTCCAGGATCTATGTGTTGATGAAGTACCTGAATTTCATCTCCTATATGGCAATCAAATGAGTCCTCTTCATTCGCGTCTTGCTGAATCACTGCGTTGTACAAAGCTTAAGGCCTCCGAGACCGAGCTCATGAGCAAGTTGAGTTCCAGATATAGAAATCCCGGCCATGGCAGTTATTCAGAGTGGAAACAACTGACGGAGTCATTACCAGATATTTCTCCGTCGTTTGTAGATCTGGACCAGGCTGCACCGGTCATCGGCAGGAATACAGACTGCACAATCCAGCAAGGCGAGGTGCTCAAACGGGGCCTGATGTCTTTGAGTCCTTGGCGGAAAGGGCCTTTTGATGTGTTTGGGATTCTGATCGATGCTGAATGGAGGAGTGACTTGAAGTGGTCACGCATCATGCCTTGCCTGGAGAGTCTGCATGGGAAATCCGTACTGGATATCGGGTGCAGCAACGGTTACTACACTTTACGCATGCAAGGTGCCGGTGCGGCTTTTGTGTTGGGGATTGACCCGGTCTGGAGGTATGCATTTCAGTTTTCAGCCCTGCAGAAATACTTGCCTGAGCCTCATCTCGCATTCGTTCTTCCATTCAGGCTCGAGGAGTTTACAGGCCTGCTTTCAGGATTCGACACAGCTTTCTCCATGGGTGTCTTGTATCATCAACGACACCCGGGAAGACATCTTGACCTGGTGTACAGTCTGTTGCGGGCGGGAGGACAGTTTCTGCTGGAAACACTGATAATTGAGAGCCATACCACGGATGCGCTCATTCCCGATGGACGCTATGCAAATATGCGAAACGTATGGATGGTGCCGAGTTTCAAGCTGGTGAGTGCCTGGCTGAAAGCAGCCGGTTTCATCAGGACAAGGCTGGTCGACAAGACCATGACCACGGTTCAGGAGCAGCGGCAGACAGAGTGGATGACGGGGTATTCGCTTGCTGATGCACTGAATCCAAGCAATCATCACCAGACCATCGAAGGGCATGCTGCACCGTTGCGGGCATGTATTATTGCTGAAAAGCCCGCTTGATCCTGCCAGTGCCGGTGATTAAAGGTTATTCTTCCAGCAAATGACGCTTGCTCTCGATTGATTTCCATTTTTCAGCATCCTTGCAGGCTGGTTTCATGCAGGTTATCACTGGCCACTTCCTGGCAAGCTGCTCATTGAGCGTTAAAAACTCAAGTTGCGGCCCAGGCAGGTTATCTTCACTGACGATGGCATTCACGGGGCATTCGGTTTCACACATCGCACAGTCAATGCATTCTTCAGGATCTATGACCAGTATGTTGGGCCCCTCGTGAAAGCAATCCACAGGGCACACTTCAACACATTCCGTGTATTTACAGTTTATACAGGATTCCGTTACAACGAATGTCATGAAGAAAGTGAGCGGGCAAGATAGATGTCAGGATTTCAGGGTGAGGATGGTCAAGTAGTGAACTGGCAAATTTCCGTTCAAGACTATACTACGATTTGGCTGCACATGGTCTGACGGCTATTGTTTAACAAGTTCTTTAAGCTTGTACAATATTTCAAGTGCATCCTTGGGACTGAGATCGTCAGGGTCTACAGCTGCCAGATATTCAAATAACGGGTGTCCAGAGCTCTCTTGCAGTGGGAGCCCCGGCTGCATCTCATTATCGGGCTCGTCTTTCTGGCAGCCAGACAGCTCGAGCTGTCTGAGTTTCAGCCTGGCATTGGCGATGACGGATTTGGGTATGCCTGCAAGCTTGGCAACCTGCACGCCATAACTCTGGTTTGCAGGACCTTCTTTCACTGCATGCAGGAAAACTATGTTTTCGTCGTGCTCAATGGCATCAATGTGAATATTTTGAATGTTGTCGTAATGCTTCGGCAGTTGTGTGAGTTCAAAGTAATGCGTAGCAAACAAGGTGTAGGAGTCATTTACCGTGCTCAGATGTTCTGCACACGACCAAGCCAGGGCAAGTCCGTCGTAGGTGCTCGTACCACGGCCGATTTCATCCATGATCACCAGGCTGTTACAGGTAGCATTGTTTAGAATTTTGGCTGCCTCGGTCATTTCAACCATAAACGTTGAGTTTCCGGAACTTAAATCATCCGATGCACCTATACGCGTGTAGATAGCATCAACCGGGCCAACTAAAGCGGAATCTGCAGGCACATAGCTGCCGGTATAAGCAAGCCATGTGATCAATGCCACTTGTCTCATGTATGTGGATTTCCCTCCCATGTTTGGACCAGTGATGAGAAGCAGCTTGTGTTGGGGGTCCAGGAAAGTGTCATTTGCAGTAAATGGTTCATCCTGGACCTGCTCCAGGACTGGATGTCGACCACGGGTGATTTTTATGCAGTTTTCACCTGTAAACTTGGGCTGCACGTAATTCAGCGTAACGGCACGCTCAGCAAGCGAGACCAGTGCATCCAGCTGTGCGAGTCCTTGGGCACAGTTCTGGATCGTATCGAGTTCCCGGGACAGCCTGTCAATCAGTTTGTCGTACAGATGTTTTTCGTATCGTAGTGCCCTTTCCTTGGCGCTCAGCACTTCATCCTCAAACTGTTTTAGTTCCGGTGTGGTGTACCGCTCTGCATTTTTCAGGGTCTGCCTGCGGATGTAATGTTCGGGGACCTGGTTTATCTGGCTGCGGGATATTTCTATGTAATATCCGTGGACACGGTTATAGGCTACCTTCAGCGAGGATATCCGGGTTGCGTCTTTTTCCTTTTGCTCCAGGTCGACCAGAAACAGGTTGGCGTTTTCACTCATCTGGCGCAGCCTGTCCAGTTCTTCATCAAATCCTGGCCTGATTACCCCGCCATCGTGGAGGGCAGCCGGGGGCTCATCTACCAACGCCTGGGCAAGAGTAGAGCCCAGGTGTTGATGCTGGCTCAGCAGGTCGGAGCATTCTGTCAGCAAGTCTTCCGTATAGTCTTTGAGCGCCTGGAGGATCGAAGGGGCCATGCCTACTGTTTTGCGCAACGCATCCAGGTCCCTTGGCTGAGCGGTTCGTAAAGCGATACGGCTGCGAATTCGCTCAATATCGCTGATCCTGGCCAGCAGGTTGTGCAAGTTTTCGAATTCATCAAATTGAATGAGTTGCCCGATTGCAGCATGCCTTTTGAGCAGTATGGACCGTATTCTGGTTGGCTGGCTGAGCCATGCACGCAATTGGCGCGCCCCCATGGCGGATGCTGTATTGTCAAGCACACCTATGAGGCTTTGGGATTTTTGCCCTCTTGTGGATTGCTCTATTTCAAGGTTGTTTCTTGAAATGCCGTCAATCAGCAGGAATTCCTCGTTTCTTTTCAATTGCAGCCCATTGATGTGAGGCAGTGCCGTCTGTTGCGTATCCTTGAGATACTGGAGTACAGCACCGGCTGCCGAGATTGCCAGGGGGTGTTCCATGCTTCCGTAACCGCTCAGGTCTCGTGTGGAAAATTGTTTGCACAAGGCTGTGATGGCACTGTCGAGTTCAAAGTGCCAGGTTGGCAATCGCTTGACTACCGATCCATTTTTGAAATTTATTGCGGCATTTTCAGGCAACAGAATTTCGGCGGGCTGGATACGATCTACTTCACTTGAAAGTTCTTGAAGCCCCTCACATGTCTGCAGTATGAAACGACCTGAGCTCAAGTCTATGTAGGCAAGTCCTGCAGACTGGTTGGCTTGGCAGATTGCCAGCAGGAAATTGTCACGACCGTAGTCAAGTAACTCGTGCTCGGTGACTGTCCCAGGCGTGACGATCCGGGTAACTTTCCGTTCTACCAGGCCTTTGCTGCTTGCAGGATCACCTACCTGGTCACAGATCACAACAGATTCACCCTGGCGCAGCAGCTTTCTCAGGTGCTTTTCGATAGAGTGTACGGGTACACCTGCCATGGGAATCTCATCTGCTGCATTCTTGTTGCGAGAAGTCAGTGTCAGGTCCAGCAACCTGGCTGCACGTCTGGCATCTTCAAAGAAAAGTTCGAAAAAATCCCCCATACGGTAAAACAGGAGCATATCCGGGTAGTCAGCCTTGAGATGCAGATATTGCTGCATCATAGGGGTGTGTTTAATCTGGGTTCGTGCGACCATGAATAGAGTCTAACCAAGATAAAATTTTTAGACAGCATAAAAGTTACGGCATGTTCGATTCGCAAACACCGCAGGTTCACGAACTGATACAGCTGCTCGCGCAGAAGATGACAGGAAACGGCTTGAAGCTGGTTACGGCTGAGTCCTGTACCGGAGGCATGCTGTCACATTGGATGACCGCATTGCCCGGGAGCAGCACCTGGTATGAACGTGGATTTATCACATACAGTAACGATTCAAAAATCAGTATTCTGGGTGTAGCACCGCAAGCTTTGGATGAATTCGGTGCAGTAAGTGTTCAGGTTGCAGAACAGATGGCACTTGGAGCGCTAGACCACAGCCTTGCGAATCTCGCAGTCTCGATCACTGGCATTGCAGGACCTTCCGGGGGAACTGAGTCCAAGCCAACAGGGACGGTATACATTTCCAGTGCAAGAAAGGGCTACTCGCCTTGCACGAAGCATCATGTGTTTCACGGAGACCGGACATCGATTCGCGAACAGAGCGCCAGTGCGGCCTTGCGCTTGCTGGTCAGTCAATTGGAAGAAGAAAGTGGATAATGTCATGTACTGCCACAAGTGTGTCCAGGCAGTTTGTTTCGGATAGGTATGCATATCGATATAATAGGTTTCCTTAGTCTGGACATGAACACGAGTCAAATTATTTTTCATCAGGGGTGAAGCGTGGAAGAAAACAGGAAAAAAGCGCTGGAAGCGGCACTGGGTCAGATCGAGAGACAATTTGGTAAGGGTGCAGTGATGCGTCTTGGTGATTCTTCCGCTGCGCGTGATATAGAAGTGATATCGACGGGCTCACTGGCTTTGGATGTCGCACTTGGAATCGGAGGGCTTCCTAAAGGGCGGGTTACCGAAGTCTACGGGCCTGAGTCTTCAGGCAAGACAACGCTGACCCTGCAGGTGATCGCAGAGTGTCAGAAGCAGGGCGGTACCGCGGCATTTGTTGATGCCGAGCATGCCTTGGATCCGGTGTATGCAGAGAAAATCGGTGTAGATGTGGAAAATTTGCTGATATCACAGCCTGACACGGGCGAACAGGCCCTGGAAATAACGGATATGCTGGTGCGGTCTGGAGCCGTGAGTATTGTGGTCGTGGATTCAGTGGCAGCCTTGACTCCCCGTGCAGAAATTGAGGGTGATATGGGAGACTCGCATATGGGGCTGCAGGCCCGGTTGATGTCCCAGGCCCTGCGAAAGCTGACTGCGAATATCAAACGCTCCAATACCATGGTGATATTCATCAACCAAATCCGGATGAAACTTGGCGTCATGTTCGGGAATCCTGAAACTACAACGGGTGGCAATGCGCTGAAATTTTACGCATCGGTTCGGCTGGATATCCGGCGTGTCGGGGCCATTAAATTGCGGGATGAGATTCTGGGTAACGAGACCCGGGTAAAAGTAGTAAAAAACAAGCTGGCTCCTCCATTCAAAAAGGCCGACTTCGAGATACTGTACGGCGAAGGTATATCGAGGATGGGAGAACTCATAGACATGGGCGTTGATCACGGCATCATTGACAAGTCGGGGGCATGGTACAGCTATAACGGAGAACGCATCGGGCAGGGCAAGGAAAATTCACGCGCCTGGCTGAAAGAACACCCGGTGGTTGCCGACGAGATCGAAACCGGGTTGCGTGAGAAGCTGATGCCACATGTAATCAACGCTGAACTGCAGCCTGAAGACTTAAGCGAGACAGAAACCACTGAAGCCTGAGCATTCAATTCGAGATGCTGCAATGGGTCTGCTTACCAGGCGAGAACATTCTCGTCTGGAGCTTTTCAGGAAACTGAAGGCCAAGCGATTTCCGCAGGATGAAATCGAGACATTGCTAGACTGCCTGGAGCAGGAGGGCCTGCAAAGTGATGCAAGGTTTGCCGAGAGTTACGTTTACTCCCGTGCCCAGCGTGGATTCGGGCCGTTACGCATCACATTCGAGTTAAAGGGCCGGGGCGTTTCGGGGAGATTGATCGAAACCTACGTTGATCATGAAGATCAGGCCTGGCTTGAGATTGCCTGCAGGGAATACAGGAAAAAATTTAATTCACATATGCCGGTTATGACGCGAAAGGAACAAGCCAGACGAACACGTTTCCTGCAGGCCAGGGGATTTACCAGTGATATAATCCATAGCACGCTTGCACAAACCCCGGAAACGGAATCGTCGTCTGGACCAGAGGGCCGAGAGGCAGGTTAGCAGGGCAGGGTCGTCATGGAACGCAGCGCGGATATCCGCAGTTCATTTTTAAAATTCTTTGCGCAGTACGAACATGAAATCGTACCTTCGTCTCCTCTTGTGCCATTGAGTGACCACACATTGCTGTTTACAAACTCTGGCATGGTGCAGTTCAAAGAAGTTTTTCTTGGCAGGCATTCGCCAGGCTACTCACGTGCTGCCACCAGTCAACGTTGCCTCAGGGCGGGCGGTAAACACAATGATCTTGAAAATGTGGGTTATACGGCGAGACATCATACATTTTTTGAAATGCTGGGAAACTTCAGCTTTGGAGATTACTTCAAACAGGAAGCGATTCATTATGCGTGGGAGTACCTGACCAGGGTCGTCCAGCTTCCTGAGGACCGCCTCTGGGTGACGGTATACAGCGAAGACCAAGAGGCGGCAGACATCTGGCTGAAGGATATTGGTGTGCATGCCGAAAGGTTCAGGTCCATAGATTCGGAAGACAATTTCTGGTCAATGGGAGATACAGGGCCCTGTGGTCCATGTACAGAAGTATTTTACGATTACGGTGAGTCTGTACCCGGTGGCCCGCCAGGTACATCGGGTCAGGAAGGCGACCGCTATACGGAAATCTGGAATCTGGTTTTCATGCAGTATGAACGCGACAAGCAGGGTCTGCTGACAAATCTTCCAAAACCATCTGTCGACACGGGGATGGGGCTTGAGCGTTTGACGGCTGTATTGCAGGGTGTAACGAACAACTACGATACTGATCTGTTTGCCGGCATCATCTCTGCCGCGGCTGATATTGCAAAAGTTAAAGATGAAACTTCGCCATCACTCCGTGTCATTTCCGATCACATTCGCGCATGCTCGTTCCTGATCTCTGATGGAGTCATGCCAACAAACGAAGGCCGGGGGTATGTGCTGCGTCGAATCATTCGCCGCGCCGCACGCCATGGATACAAGCTGGGTATTGAAGGACCCTTTTTTTACAGCTTGGTTCAACCACTCATCGAGTGCATGGGGTCCACTTACCCAGAATTGGTGGATGCCAGCCATACCGTGAAAAGGGTACTCGAGAGTGAAGAACAAAGGTTTTCCGACACGCTTGTTCAGGGTATGCGAATCCTGCAGGAGGATATTGAAAAACTGTCTGGAGACACCATTTCGGGTAAAACGGCTTTCAAGCTCTACGACACATACGGGTTTCCCTGCGATTTAACAGCAGATGTTGCGCGTGAACATGATCTAAAAGTCGATTTAGCAGGATTTGACATATGCATGAAGGAACAGCAGGAAAGAGGTCGGCAAGCGAGTCGGTTTGATACGGAATACGACACAGTGCTGAGTGCAAGCACTGCTTCCACACAATTCACAGGTTATGACAGCATGCAACACCAGGCTGTCGTGCAGGAAATTTTTGTAGGCGAGAAATCTGCAGAGGTCATGTCAAAGGGTGATACGGGAGGTGTCATTCTGGACAAAACACCATTTTATGCGGAGTCTGGAGGCCAGGTCGGTGACCAGGGTGTCTTGAAGAGTGACAAGGCGGTGTTTAGGGTTTCTGATACCCAAAAACAGGGCCAGGTTCATGTACATTTCGGAAGCCTGGAATCAGGCTGTTTGAGGTTGGCTGACTGTGTACAGGCGCAGGTAGATTCCGGTCGTAGACAGGCAATCACGCTCAATCATTCTTCAACACATTTGTTGCATGCAGCCCTGCGGGCCGTGCTCGGCCAGCATGTGCAGCAAAAGGGATCTTTGGTTGCACCTGACCGGTTACGTTTCGATTTTTCGCATAATTCACCCGTTAGCAAGGAAGAGCTTTCCCAAATAGAAAACATTGTGAATTTCCAGGTCAGGCTGAACTCAGAAGCTACTGCAAAGATCATGGAAAAGGATCAGGCGTTGAAAGAGGGTGCATTGGCTTTGTTCGGGGAAAAATATGAAAGTGACGTTCGCGTGCTTTCTATCGGGGAATTTTCCACGGAGTTGTGTGGAGGCACTCATGTCAGCCGGTCGGGCGATATCGGTATTTTCAAAATCATATCTGAGTCAGGTATTGCATCCGGTATTCGCCGCATTGAGGCGGTTACGGGCGATTCGGCAATCGAACGGGTACAAGAAAACGAAAAGGAAATAGCAGATATAGCAAGTTTGCTCAAAGTATCCAGGAAGAAAGTTGTAGAGAAAATAGAACAGATCCTGGCACAGAATCGGGAACTCGAGAAAGATCTTGACAAGCTTAAGAACAAAGTCACTTCTCAGGCCGGGAGTGATTTGCTTGATCGGGCCGTGGAACTGGAAGGGGTCAAAGTCCTGGCCAGCGTCATCGAAGGTGCAGACATGAAGTCCTTGCGCGAGATGGTAGACTTGCTGAAAGACAGGCTTGGCAGTTCTGTGGTTGTGCTTGGAACGTCCAAAGAATCCAAAGTAAGCCTGGTAGCGGGGGTAACGACTGACCTGACCGGTAACATAAAGGCAAACGCTCTGGTTAATTCCGTCGCGGTGCAGGTAGGTGGAAAAGGAGGGGGTCGGGATGATATGGCTCAGGCTGGAGGCAATAACCCGGATGCACTGCATGAAGCCATGCAATCAGTCCCGGACTGGGTACGAGCCAATCTCCGGTAGTGAGCATGGAATTGCATCAATCAGTGGTGAGCGGGAAATTATTTCAATTTTATCTGCATATTCAGTGATGTGCCATCATGATCTCGATATTACATGAAATATTCACCTCGGGAACCATACTACCATGTCATTGATCGTACAAAAGTTTGGTGGCACTTCGGTCGGGTCAATAGAACTTATTGAACGTGTCGCCGGGAAAGTGATTGCTACAAAAGAGCAGGGCCATCAGGTAGTCGTAGTAGTCTCTGCCATGAGCGGTGAAACAAATCGGCTGGTGGGCCTGGCAAATGAAATCCAGGGAGATGCAGCTCGGGGGCGTGAGCTGGACGTATTGCTTTCAACCGGCGAGCAGGTCACGATCGCGTTGCTCGCAATGGCCCTGCAAAAGCGTGGCTGTGCCGCAGTTTCGTCTACGGGCAGACAACTCGGCATTCTAACGGACAACAAATTCAACAAGGCACGCATCAAGAGCATCGACGGCGAACGTTTGAAAAAATCTCTTGATGAAGGACATGTGGTCGTGGTTGCGGGGTTTCAGGGAGTTGATGAGGAAGGCAACATTACTACCCTGGGTAGAGGCGGCTCAGATACTACTGCTGTTGCACTGGCTGCGGCGGTCGAAGCTGATGAGTGCCAGATCTACACTGACGTAGACGGCGTTTATACTACTGACCCGCGTGTAGAGCCGAATGCAAGGCGCTTGGAACGCATAACATTTGAAGAGATGCTTGAAATGGCAAGCCTTGGCTCAAAAGTGTTGCAAATCCGGGCTGTTGAGTTTGCAGGCAAGTACGATGTTCCTATCAGGGTTCTCTCCACGTTTGAGGAAGGACCTGGCACTTTAATTACTTTTGAGGAAGACGTTGTGGAAGAACCGCTTGTATCTGGAATTGCTTTTAATCGGGATGAAGCCCAGTTAACTGTGAAAGGTGTTCCTGATCGGCCTGGAGTGGCTGCTCACATACTGGGCCCGATCGCTGGAGAAAATATTGAAGTAGACATGATCGTTCAGAATGTAGGCTCTGATGGAACAACGGATTTCACATTTACAGTTCATAGAAATGACTATAATAAAGGCTTGTTAATACTTGAAAATACATTAAAAAATATAGGAGGTGGCCAGGTAGGGGGCGACCCGCATATCGTGAAACTTTCACTGGTGGGCGTAGGGATGAGGTCACATGCGGGAATTGCTAGTAGAATGTTCACGGCGTTGGCCCAAGAAAAGATCAATATTAGGATGATTTCGACGTCTGAAATAAAAATTTCTGTAGTAATTGAGGAGAAATACCTGGAGCTGGGCGTACGCGTATTGCATGAGGCGTTTGAACTGGGCCAGGAAAATGAAGAAAAAAATAGCGGATAGTGCATAATAAACAACAGTTTCGGTAAGGAAGTAAACCGAAGTGATACACACCCGCAGGCATGTTTGGATGGCAACTTGATAACAATGCTGCGGGTCAGAGAAGTATAAAACGGACTATTGAGGAGACACGGAGATGCTGATTTTGACTAGGAGAGTTGGTGAAACACTCATGATTGGAGATGATGTCACAGTTACTGTTCTAGGCGTAAAGGGGAACCAGGTTCGAATTGGGGTGAATGCGCCGAGGGATGTTGCGGTACATCGTGAAGAGATTTTTGAGCGAATCCGGCAGGAAAAGACACATGAGGAGGGGACTTCCGGTCAGTAGCCGGTCCTCTGTTGAATTAATTTTGTCCAGCCTGGCCAAACAGTTGGGCTGGCACCTGTGAGTAACGCTTTGTCCGGAAGAGGGCTTTGTTAAAATTTATTTGGGATCAGGCAGCAGATGTAGTTTTGTACTGGTTTCCGGTAGGGCTGCAACGGAACTGATTCCACGTGTCTTCAATACTACATGTTCTCTGAGTACAGCTGTACACAGGACGTCCATAGAACTACATAATCGAGGAGTCCAAATCATGCGGGTTCACATCAAGGCAGCCAGGCAAACCTACCGACAAATATTTGCGAACAGGGTGCGAGAGAAGAATTGCGGGCCAGAAGACCTGCCATGCATGGGGAACCAGCCTGGCCGAGTAGGTTTCATACCCCGCAAAGCAGGTTACAGTGCGCTTGCAGCCATATTTCTCATAGTGCTTTTCTTGCCCGCAGCGCGTGCGGCACTAGACAGCGAAACCCAGTTTGTCCTGAACACCTTTTCATTTCTCGTCTGGGGTGCGCTCGTAATGTGGATGTGTGCGGGATTTACCATGCTCGAATCAGGCTCAGTGCGCACGAAGAACGCATCAGTAATCTGCCTGAAGAACATAGGACTCTACTCCATTGCCGGACTGGCATTTTACTTTGTCGGCTACAACATCATGTACGTCGGCGTGGACGCTGGTGACTGGTTTGGCTCATTCCAGTTCCTGTATGGCGTTTCCAGTGATGAAATAGCGCTGCTCGATGGACAGGAGGCTGCAACCTCAGCTGTTGTAGAAAATGGCTATTCAGTCATGTCAGACTGGTTTTTCCAGATGGTGTTCGTCGCGACAACTGCCTCAATTGTCTCTGGCGCACTGGCAGAGCGTGTAAAGCTTTGGTCGTTTTTCATTTTCATTCTCGTGCTGACGGCTTTTATCTACCCCGTAATCGGATCTTGGACATGGGGTGGCGGATGGCTTTCGGATATGGGCTTTCAGGATTTTGCCGGCTCAACAATTGTGCACTCTACAGGAGGGTGGGCGGCACTTGCAGGAGCCCTTATCGTCGGTGCAAGAAGCGGGAAATTTCGCAGTGACGGAAGTGTCAAGGTCACACCGCCTTCCAATGTACCCGCCGTGACATTGGGTGTATTTATACTTTGGCTGGGATGGTTTGGCTTTAATGGCGGCTCACAGCTCGCATTGGGGGGAGCCGTCGATGCAGTAGCAATTAGTGTCATTCTCTCCAATACAAATCTTGCGGCGGCGGCGGGTGTCATGGCGGCTATCACTTTGTCCAGACCTGTTTTAGGTCGCATCGACCTGCTTGCCGGTTTGAATGGAGCGATAGGAGGCTTGGTGGCAATTACTGCCGGACCAGATATCGTAGAACACTATTGGGCAGTAATCATCGGCGCGATAGGTGGTGCAATCTGCGTGGTCGGGCTGAAGCTCCTGGAACAATTGAAAATTGACGATGTCGTAGGTGCGGTTCCAGCACACTTGTTTGCTGGTATCTGGGGTACGCTGGCAGTATGTATTGCAGCAGGAGGAAATCTCTTGGTGCAGATCATCGGGATTCTGTCGATTGGAGCTTTCGTATTTGGGCTCTCAGGGATAGCTTGGTTCATTATTGACAAGACTCTTGGTGCTCGAATTTCACCTGAGGGTGAAAAATTGGGACAGGATGTCGCAGAACTTGGCATCGAGGCATATCCTGAATTTGTGGTTATGCCAGAAGAGGACTAAGAAGTATCAAGTTTGTTTCCTCGTACAGTTGCTGTAAGCCTGCAAGTAAATCGGAAGTTCCAGCCCGGCACTTTTGAATGTGCATTTTTGCTTAGGACTTGAATTTAGGAATAAGTGGTTTTCATCAAAATCTTGGTTGAGTTGTCAAGGAATTTCAGGCATTTGTGAGCCATAGGGTTCTTTTTCCCGCGCTCGGTGAGCACAGCACAGTAGTGATTGTCAAACTCAACAAAGCCGTCTGAAAGTTCAACCAGCACACCGATTTGCAGGTACCGTTCGATGAAATGCCTCCAACCCAAGACAAGGCCGCGCCCAGCAGCGGCTGCTTCCAGCATATACACGTAGCTATCAAACCCAACAAATTGAGGGGCATGCTGTGGATAGCCTGCAACCTTGAACCAGTCCTTCCAGGTTGCCCAGCCTTCATTGGGTCGTATATGGTCAAGGAACGTCAGGCTGCTCCAGTTATTGACAGGTCCGCTTAGGATATCCGCATGTCTCACAGCATAATCAGGCGAGCATAGCGGCCTGACTGCTTCTTTGTGGACCAGTGAATGCTCTTGGTCCGGGGGGGCTGCCTCCCAGCAGAGCATTACGTCGACAGCCGGTTCAGACGGTAAGTCCTTAATATGATAGTGATACGTAAGAATGCGTATCCTGACATGCTCGCCAAGTGCTTCCTGGAGTGCTTCGAATTGAGGCATCAAATAGCAATGTGATGCCTCGTGCGAACAGGCAATTACTACTTGTTCGTAATCAGGTTGGCTAGCAATCTCTGAAGTAGCCGCATGGATGATACTGATCCCATTGACCACTGCGTCATGAAAGCGGCGACCGGCATCAGTCAAGTTCACCCCATTGCGTGACCGTTCAAAGAGGCGTGTTGAAAGCATTTTCTCAAGCTTTGCAATGTCGCGGCTGACAGCGGGTTGTGAGGTACGTAATTCCTTGGCTGCCAGAGATAGTCTGCCGAGTCTGGCAGCACTTTCAAAAGTAAACAAGGCGTTCATCGTGGGAAGTTGGAAAGGATTGCGCCGCTTCATGCAAAAAATGATATTTATACATATCCAATTTATCAAGTATCTTTTAAAAATATGGTTTTATATAGTCATATCCTAGAAGAATTTATAACAATATTGATACATCTGTATCGTGCACATGATTGAGTGCATATGAAATATGAATGACAAGTCTGTTTGCCGGTAGTCAGCTGCACACGCAGTCTGGATTTGTGATCATCCGAGCGTTATCATCAAGCTGCCGAACATCGTGGGGAACAGGGCCGTATTGAGGAGCGACCGGGTCGCATCGGATGGAATGTGGGGTTGTCGTGTCCTGCCTGACGATGAATAGCCACGGGATGGTCAGGCACCGGCGGCGACACGCTTATGACCTGTGGGCGTTGCGGTCAGATCTGCAGCCGGACAATGGGGGGAATGCCATGAAGACGAATCAAACGAAGCGAAGAAGTCCCCGGTACGGGGTGGTTGGCTGGGCGGCCGGTGCCGTGCTGGCGTGTCTGACCGGTCTGCCCGGGGTCACGACGGGCGCCGAATCGATCACGGTGGTTTCCTGGGGCGGTTCTTATGCCAGGGCCTGGGAGAAGGCGATCCTTGAGCCCTTCACGGCCGAGACGGGTGTCGAGGTGCGCCTGGAGAGTTACAACGGGGGCCTGGCCCAGGTGAGGGCGCAGGTCGAGACGGGCAACGTGCACTGGGACATCGTGGACCTCGAGTTCGCGGACCTCGCACGCGGATGTGACGAAAACCTGCTCGAGCTTGTCGATATAGACCAGTTGCCCCCAGCACCCGACGGCACCCCGGCGCGAGAAGATTACTACGAGGGGACGTATTCGGATTGTGGAGGCAACGGAATCTTCTACTCGACGATCTATGCCTACAACACCAAGAGTTTCCCCGGTGAGAAGCCGTCCACCATCGAGGACTATTTCGATCTCGGGAAGTTTCCGGGACGGCGCGGCATGCGCCGCACTCCCGGGGTGAACCTGGAGTTTGCGCTCATGGCGGACGGGGTTCCTCCGGGCGAGGTGTACGAGGTGCTCGATACGCCTGAAGGCCTGGACCGTGCCTTCCGCAAGCTGGACACGATCAAGGAGCATATTGTGTGGTGGGAGGCCGGTGCCCAGCCGCCGCAGATGCTGGCCGACCAGGAGGTGGTGATGAGCACGGCCTACAACGGCAGGATCTTCAACGCCCAGGTGATCGAGAACCAGCCGCTGGTGATCGTCTGGGACGGTCAGGTGCTCGATTACAGTCAGATCGCGGTTGTCGCCGGTACACCTCGTTTGGAACTGGCGATGGAATTCCTGCAGTATGCTTCGCGGGTGGAGTCGATGGCGGCGATTGGTCGTTACATTGCGTACAGTCCGACGCGTCGTTCGGGGGTGAACCTGTTTACCACGCATGCGGAGACGGGGGTGGAGATGCGTCCGCACATGCCGAGTGCGCCGGAGAATTTGAAGCGAGCGTTGCACAACGACTGGGAGTGGTGGAGCGACAACGCGGAGGAAGTGCACGAGCGGTTTAGCGCGTGGCTCAATCGCTGAGGGGTGCCAGGATTCGTGCGGCAGTTCGAACGCTGCTATGGTTAACAAGATCGAAGATGGGCCAAGTTGGGTGGCCTGCCCACATTTGAGGATAGCTGAGATGAAACTACAAGCATGCAGACAGGTTTTCTGGGTCATTTTTTTGCTGCTCTTTTTTCTGCCCGTGGCGGCTGAGGAAACCGCCTCTGATGAGAATGAGGCCCTGCGCCAGCATATTGAGCACCTGGAGCAGGAGTTGGCGAAGGCCCGGGAAAAGCTTGCCGAGGTGGAATCCCAGAAAGAAGGCGGTGCACAACCGGTTGTGCTCGAGGAGCCGGCTGAACCAGAACAACGCCCGGTCAGGATCGGCGGTGCCCTGGGCATACACTACGCATACGGCGACTATGAACATGACGGTTCCTTTGCACGCCGCAACGAAGACTTGGGAGACGTGGATCTTGATATCTTCCGCCTGAATGCCGATATCGAGTCCGGCAACCTCATCGGCAGAATCGAGTACCGGTGGTATGACAACTACAGCATGATGCACACTGCGTGGCTGGGCTATGAGATGGAGCGTTACGGTACGCTCAAGGCAGGCATCGTTCGCGTTCCCTTCGGTCCGGGACCGTGGGGAGTGTCCACCAGCTGGTTCTTTGACCAGCATTATTACGTAGGGCTTTCCGACGACATGGACCTGGGTATCCGATGGACCAAGTCCTTTGGAGACCTGACCGTCGATCTTGCCTACTATATTGAGGACGAAGGGGAGTGGGACGGGTCGAGTCGTGATAGCTCACGCTACAGCTATGACCCGGTGACGTGGGATGAACAGGTCGATTCAATGGGTAACGTCACATTCGGCGCCGGTGAGAGCGGTTTTGAGGAAGACGGCCAATTGAACCTGCGGATGATCTACGCGACCGAAAGCTTTGGAAAGCTGGGGGCATCCTTTCAATACGGCTGGCTGAAGGGGAAAAACGTGGACGACAGTGGTGCCGACCATTTCGCGGCCTCCGCCCATGCCGAGAATTCGTTTGGAGATTTCACGCTTTTTTCACAGGTCTCCTACTACAAGTACGACATTACCGACGATACCCCGTGGGGAACCGGCGATTTGATTCCCATGGGGGCCTTTAACTTTGCCTGGCCTGTAGCCTCCGAAGGGTGGGTGCCCGCCGTATCCCTCCGCTACCACGGCATCGACACATCAGGCATATCCTGGCTTGAAAGCGTGACTCCCTACCTTGAGTGGAGTGCCATCCTGAAAGACAGAAGCGATTTCAATGACAGCACCCTGTGGACTTTAGGTGCCCTGTGGTACTGGGGCAACCTGTATATCTATACCGATCTTGGGATCTCTGACGGCAATTTTTACGTCGGTGACAAGGGCGACAGCTATGGTAACCTCTATGACGGCGTCGGCGACTTCGGAGCCAACGGGAATGACAGGTGGAAGAAGAGATTCAACATCAATGCGAGGTATTACTTCAGCCTGTTCAACTAGCCCGTGAGCGAACCGGAAGCATCGAGGTTCGGCTCCCTGCGAGTGCCAGCGGGCAGGGCAATGTCGTACAAAACCTGCTGATGGTTTCCATTCAAGCCTGGGTCAAGCTTAGGAGGCATGACCCTAAATAAGGGGCAAACGATACTCGAGTTTCTTGTCTGGGTTTCGTTCAGTGCCCACATCCATTCAGTGTCGCGCACTTCTCCATCGGCATATTCTTGCGCATGCTGGCCTGCGCTACGGGCTCACAAAAAACCAATTCCGACAGGGTTCGCCGCGCAATGTGCGGGCCGTCTGATGCGTCGAAATCCGATCACGACCACGGTCTTGCAGAATGCAAAGTCGCAGCTCAACAGCGCGATCATTAGCGCGTCCCAAATTGCCCGGGCACAGGTCAATGGTCGGTTCGCCAATCGATCAGGGCGACATCGCTCCAAGTGCCTGGCGCACGCTCCACCGAATAGACGCGCAGGCGGTGGTGAATCTCCAGTTCCTGCAGGACATCGGTGAGAGTATGTGCACGCTCGCGCTCTAGGAGGCGCCCGTTGAGCTGGACGTGCAGTGGCGGCGCATAAGGGGCACCGACGCTCTGGACCAGGACGACGCACCGGGCAGCGCAGCGGTGCATCTTCAACAACGCAGTCGCAATATCTTCCATGCGATAGAAAGCGTTGCATCCGAAAACGACGTCGGCCTCCAATTCTGGCGCTTCTTCCCAACTGCATGGCCAGAGCCGGGGCGGTGCTCCAGATCGTGCCTCCTCCCAGCGGCGCAGAAACTCCATCCGCATGGCCATCGAGGGCTCGACGGCAGAGATCTCGCCGACATGGGCAGCGATCTGCCGGGTGAACGAACCGGATCCGGACCCGATCTCAAGTACGCGGTCGCAGGGCTGCAGCAGTGGTAAGAGGTCAGTGATCAGTGCATCGGCGCGCTGCGCCAGTGGGCACCGCTCGTCGTAGTTTGGCGCATAGTGGCGCCAGAAGGATTCCTCTGCCATGTCATCGCGCCAACGCATGTCGTGTTCGGCTTTCTGGGCGAAGGCCATTCTCCAGAATGTCGACGGTGTCATCTCGATGGCCGGCTCCCTCATCTCCCTTTTCCTCGTCTTCCTGACGGCAGGCAGGCGGTTTCTCATCAACCGAGTTCCTCCTGGGTAGGCAGCAACGCCCGCCCCCAAGACGTCGGGTACGTCTCGAAGCGAACGCCGAAGACCTCAGTGAGGATTCCGGAGGTCAATACGTCCTCGTTGGTTCCGCACATGACGATCCGGCCTTCAGCCATGACCGCAATGCGGTCGGCGAAGCGCAGCGCGAGGTTGAGATCGTGCAGCACGACCAGCGACGCGACTTCGGTCAGAGATTGGCGCAGGTACTGCATGGTTCGGAACTGATGGGCTGGGTCCAGACTGGCGATCGGCTCGTCGGCGAGCAACAGGCTCGGCCTTGTAATGAGTGCCTGCGCCAGCAGTGTACGGGCGCGTTCCCCGCCCGACAGTGAGGCGAATTGACGATCCAGCAGCTCGATTAACTCGAGATCTTGAAGCAGACTGCTCGACTTGTCCGCCGCATCGACGGCCGCGGGTACGGGTGCTCGGATCGCGCGCCGTCCGAATGCCGTCAGGCCGCGTTGCCGACCGATGTCCAGGAGGTCGGTAACGCTCAGTTCCCAGTGCGGTGCGAAGAACTGCGGGAGATAGGCGATTCGGCGTGCCCTTTCATCCGCTGAAAAGCCTGTCAGGGGGCGCCCTTCGAATTCGATCCTTCCGCTCCACGCCGTTTCGATGCCACCGAGGCATTTAAGGGCACTGCTCTTGCCAGCCCCATTCGGGCCGACCAGGGCGAGCAGTTCCCCGGCGAATATCTCGAGTGCGACGCCGTCCAGCACCGGGCGACGGGCTTTGGTGAGACGCAGGTCTGACAGGTGCGCAAGCGGGCTGGGTTTGGCGGCCGCGTGAGTCATTGACGGCTGCGCCTTGCCAGAATGAACATGAAAAAGGGTGCGCCGATCAGGGCGGTCAACAAACCGAGCGGAATTTCCGCTGGTGGAAGGAGACTGCGCGCCAGACCATCGAGCAGGGTCAGGAGAATGCCTCCCACCAAGGCCGAGGCCAGAATCAGCGGTGCATGGCGCGGTCCGAGCGTCCAGCGCACCAAGTGCGGCACGATCAAACCGACGAAGCCGATCGTGCCGCCCCAGGTGACTGCAAGCGCGACGAGGGCGGAGGCGAGTAAGGTCGCTATCACGACGAAGCGCTCGACAGGCAGGCCCATGTTGCGCGCCACGTCATCACCGAGGCCAAGGACATCGAGGCCGTGGGTAAGTCGACGCGCGAACACCAGCAAGAGCAGGCTCGCTAGAGCGATGTAGCCCAACTCGTGCCAGAAGGGAGTCTGGATGCCACCTAGCGTCCACGACAGCACGACCTGGAGGCTGATCGTCTCGTCGGCGAGCGCCAGCATCAGATAGCTGCGCAAGGCACCGAGGAATGC
Source organism: Gammaproteobacteria bacterium (assembly GCA_965220875.1). GTDB lineage: Bacteria > Pseudomonadota > Gammaproteobacteria > UBA4575 > UBA4575 > WTFY01. Next base: position 1,573,391 of record OZ244849.1, read on the forward strand.
TGCCATTGCGACGCCAGCCAAGAGCAGCCCGGCAGTGTCTTTCACCTGAGCGAGGCGAGCAAGCAGGAGGACGACAAGCGTTGCGCCGAAGGCGCCCAGAAACGACAGGACCGGCAGCAGCAGGAGCGGGGAGACCGTCTGGAAGAGCGAAAGCCCCGGGACCAGCAGCGCGAGGGTGGCGCCGAGCGCCGCGCCCGGCGCGGTGCCGATCAGGAAGGGATCGGCGAGCGGGTTGCGGAAAATGCCCTGGAAGATCGCCCCGGCTGCGCCGAGCAACCCGCCAACCACAAAGGCGGTCAGCACACGCGGCAGCCGCCAGTCGAACAGCAGGCGGTCCAGAGGATGATCGCTCGCCCTCGCCGCCGGCCGGAGCAGGTCCAGCAACCGGCCGGGGCCGAGCAATTCCGGCCCGAGCATCATGGCAAACCCAATGGACAGGAGCACCGCGGCAATGAGAACTGCCAGCCAGCCGGTCGGGATGTCCAGGGTGCGCGTCAAGTTCGGAGGGTCGCAACGAGATCGGGGTGTAGCGCGCGGGCGACGCTGTGCACGCCCTCGACGACGCGGGGTCCCGGGATCAGGACCTGGCCGCGTGGGATTGCATCGACCCGCCCAGCGGCGACCGCCGGGATGCTGTTCCAGTGGGGGCGCTCAAGAAGGGCGGCGACATCCGCCTCACTACCGGCGACGAGGATGTGGTCGGGATCTGCTCGGAACACGGTTTCACCGCTCACCTGCGAGAGACTCGTGCGGTTGCCGAAGACGTTGAGTCCGCCGGCGTGGCGAAGGATGTTGTCGGTGTAGGTGCCGGGCCGGACCGAGTGGAAGCCGGCACGGCCGGCAGCGCCGGTCTCGAAGTAGACCCGCTTGGGCGGCCGCGACGCGAAACGCTCGGCCAGTGCCGAGAGTTCGTCTTCGATCGTTTGGGTCAGCGCCTGCGCCTCCAGCTCGCTGCCGATCGCTCGCCCAACCAGAGCGATATTGGCCAGGATTCTCGCCAGCGTCGGATGATCGAGGACGAGCACCGGAACACCGGCCAGGTGCATCGGTCGCAACAACTGCGCGGCCGCGTGCCGCGAAGGTGTCAGGATGACGAGGTCGGTGCCGAGCCGAGCAATGATGTCCGGGCTGAAGCCGATGCGGTTGCCGATGCGCGGCCGGTCGAGGATCTCCGGCGGATAGCTTGTCAGGCCATCGATCGCGACGATACGCTCTGCGCCGCCAAGTGCAGCGACGATCTCGGTGTTGCTGGAGAACACCGGCACGATGCGGACCGGCCGGCGGGGGATCCAGACGTGTCGGCCCAGCGCATCGGTAACCTCGCGTGGCCAGCCGTCATGCGACTCCGTCGCCACCGCGCAAGGCGACGTGACGGTTGCTGCGAGGGTCCCAGCCGTGGTCAGCAGGAAGCGGCGTCGAGTGAGATTCATCAGGACATCAGAAACTGACCCTCATGCCGACGGAGAAGTGGCGGCCGCGCATCGAATTGCCTCGGCCACCGTTGGACCTAGTAGGTTGGGAGATGTAGGGTTGCTCGTCGATTGCGATGAAGATCGGATGCTCGTTCTTGTCGAACAAATTGTCGACCCCCCCGAACACGGTGACCCAGTCCGCCACATCGTAGTGGCCACGCAGATTGAAGACCCAGTAGTCATCCTTGCGGTGCACGTAGTTGGTCGCCAGCACGCCCCCGTACCTGCTTTCCACTGACAGATGTTCTTCAGTGTCGTAGTACATCGGCCCGTACAGCAAGCCGATCAGACTGGCGCCCCAACGATCGCGCCACTCATAGCCGAGCCGCAAGGCAGCTTGGTATTCGTTCAAGCGCTGCACCTTGTCAGCATGGGTGCCGCTGTCCCGGCGGTCAATGCCGTCGGCCCGCATCTTGAAGTTCCAAGTACTGTCAACGCCGAGAGTGAGACGTTGGTCCTCCAGGCCAAGCCAGGGAGCGGCGTCGAATTCGGCCTGAACCTCGATGCCCTTGACTCGCGCATCACCGTCAGCGTTGACGAACTCCAAAATGTCGTCATTACGGCCAGGGCCGCGGGCATCAATCACCATGGTGTTGATCCGATCCTTGATCTTCTGATCGAAGATGGCGGCGTCGAAGAAGAGGTTGCCGGGCGCATAGGTGAGGCCGATTTCGAATTGCTCGCTCTCCTCAGCATTGAGGCTGCTGTTACCTCGGAAAATTCTATCTGGCGTCAGCACCGGTGAGTACTCGCCCGCCAACTCTCGGCCCGTTGGCGAACGGAAGCCCGTGGCATAGCTTGCCCGGAGCTTGACGCCGGGCCGCACCGTGTAGGCAAGGCCGACGCCGTAGGTCGTATCATCAAAGGTGCGGTCAGTATCACCCGCCAGGGTGACGTTCGGCGTGTTCTGTAGGCTGATCTCGTTGCGCGTATATCGCAAGCCTGCCCGTGCGGTGAGCTGGCCATCGAAGAGGGACTGGGTGAGCTCGGCATAGCCTGCAGTCAACTCGTTGTCCTCGTTGTTGTCGTACGGGCTCGTCTGTGGGGTCGGTCCGCGTCCGCTGTCTAAGTAGACTCGGTGGCGCGTGCTGCGCAACTTGGATGTCTCACCATCGAAACCCAGAAGCAGGTCCGTGGTTTCGCTCAGCTTGAATTTCGGAGTCAACCGCACCCCGTATGCCGTGAGTTTCCGGCGATTGTTATCCTCATCGAACCCTGAGGCTTCGGAGCCCCAGTGGAAGGAGTCGACGTCACGGAAGGCGTAAAAGTGGGCGTTCATGTCGATGCCTAAGTCGTCCAGTACACCGGCGTAGGTCAGGTCGACAGAGTTGTTCCAGCGGTCGCCTTCGTTGTCGTAGTCCCAGGAGGAGCCGCGAAACCCGACGTCATACACACCGTCAGTGCGTAAGGTGAGATTCCACTGGTGGCCCGGCCCGGGGTTCCAGCTAAGGGAGGCAAGTGCGCCGCGCCGTTTCGACTCGGTATTGACCTGTTTCGAGCTACCCGAGCCGCCGTCGTAGTCGTCGGTGGTCATGCCGCTGGCCCCGATGTAGCCAGCGAGATGGTCGGAAATGTCGCCGCCATACTCTCCTGTCAACCGGCCAAAGCCGTAGGTGCCGCCTTCGATCAAGGCCGTGCCGCCTGCGACGCTCTGGCTGTCGCGTGTGATCAGGTTGATGACACCGCCCATCGCCTGGTTACCGAATGCAACCGAGGCGGGACCGCGAATAATCTCGATACGCTCAAGCTGGTCCGGCGAGAGCTTGGACAGGTTCGCCGTGCCGGCCCGGCGACCGTTCAGCAGCACCAGCACTTGGCCCCGGAAATCGCGGCCCTGGCCGTCGCTGCGTGCGCCCCGCATGGTGATCGAAGTTTGGCCCGGGGTCCACTCACTGAAAAAAGCGACGGCGCGTTCACGCAGCAGATCAGTAACCGAGTGATCGCGTGATTCACGCACTTGCTCTGCGTCGATCACCTGAACTGTGCTGGCAATCTTGCTGAGCGGCTCAGGGAGGCCAACTCCGGTGACGACGATTTCGTCGAGGGTGATGAATGGACTGTCGGTTGCCGGTGATTCCGCCCAAGCGGACATCGGGTTCATCAGTGCTGCCATCAGTAAGGCGACCGGCACGACGGACAACTTGTCGCGACATGTACCGTAAATCGTTTTCATGCTGTTTTCCTAATTGTTGAAATTCTGCTGTTACTGCTCAGGAAGCCGCTCCATGGCGCTGCCACTGAAGCCATCCCGGTCCGGCTGTGGTGAGCGACGGGTTCTCTCTTGTCCCGGCGACACGGCAAGACCGACGACGGGCCCGGATGACGTCACGGCAGGTGTTTCAAGGCGAACACACGCAACGTGGGAACCCCCTGCGAGCCAACACTGCACGCTACTCTACGCTATAGAGCCTTTGGGGGGCTATACGTAAAAATTACCAATCACTTAATTTCTATTGGTGTCCCCTATGTAGCATGGAATACCAGCATTACAGGAAAACACCGAGAAACAACAATGAAGGAGAAAGCTGTGTACGACAGACATAAGGAGCAAAGCGGGCATAGTTTAACGGTAAAACGTTTAGGCGCCCACCTTAAAGAGTGTCGGTTCGAATCCGATTGTCCGCTCTTACTCCAGTTCTTGGTTTTCTTTTATATTTTTCCGATTCGTAACTTTTCCTGCTGCAAAAATTGCTGTCACTACTCGCCATACGCACACTAAAAGACATGTCGGTATCGCAAGTATCCATAAATCATCGCTTTGTGTTTTGGCAGGAAAATGTGCACCTTACCAGAAGCTTTAGTAACTGCTAGTATCATCTGCTTTGACAATGGAATGAGAAGGAGCTAAGGAGATGAAATTCAAATTAATACAATGTCAATTGATTCTGGCATTTCTCATGTTCCAGAAGTAATCATTTCCAGCAGGTAGATGAATGTTTTTTTTACATGGGTTGTAGAGCAGGCTGCGTGGCTTATTGCAGGAGCAGCAGTTTCTGCAGCTATGTGCTTTCTTTACTTTAGGAAGCACAAAAAACAGATGCGAAAAGATATTGATCAATCAAGGTCCTTTCAAAATCGAAGTCACTCACAGTCCCGTTCTAGAAGCCCAGAGGAAATTCAGCTTGCAATTAAAAAAATGGAAAAAAGAAATGAAATTTGGGATGAAATGTCCCTAATTATATTTTTATTAGGATTGGTTGCCATGGGGATTGTCGTATTGATTGTAAATTAGCGGTCCTTAATCCCTAGGGGGAGGGCCAGATAAAACCTCTAGAGCTTGACGTCCAAATTCAGGTTTTTTTTAGGAATTAACATGACTACCAGGGTCTGTTCAGTACAAAGGATACCTAGAGTCTAAAACTCCAGGATTAACTGCGGAAATCGGGATGTACATGGGTACCCATGTCAAAGGCAGGGATCAAAACAATTAGCAGGGGAACCATAACCAGTCAACTCGATGGTTGTATTTAAAGAATCTTCTTTCGGTTGCCGTGCTGTCACTTGGGCAGCAAGCAGACTTCGGCCACCCAAAGATGACCATGGCGCTCCTCGACCCGCTTACCCACCATTGCGAGATCATCGAGACCGGCAACGAGATCTGGTGCTTCAAGAACCGATCCTGACCCGGCGCCGGCACCCGAGACTGCAAGTAGCGAGCCGGAAGAGGTGCCCACCCCCGCACGCAGGCAATTCAGGCGTTTGTTCATCATCCTATCCTCCAAACTGTCACGCCGCCCCGGGCATCGAGCGCGGCAAGTGCGCGCCCGTCTGGCCGCCAGTACAATTCTGCCACTACGCCCGCCACAAACGCGGCCCCGATCGGACCGCCTTCTCCGTCTCCCTGAAGCGACCACACAACCACGGCACCGTCGCGGCCTCCCGAGGCCAAGCGCATCGCGCGGTGAGCGAAGGCGAGTTTCGTGACGGGTTGAACATGAAGCTCTAAAACGCCGGGTAGCGTTCCTTCAGGACCACCTCCCTGGAAGCTCCAGACCGTCACCACGTTGCCTCCGCCGGTGGCCAAGAGGGTGCCAGTGGCATCGAAGGCCAAGGCCGACGGTTTACCAGGATAACCGGACATCATGGAGTCCTGCTCCGTGGAGCGACGCCAGAAGTGCACCGAGTTGTCTTGGCTGCCACAGGCCACGATATCCCCGTCCGGGCTCAGTACCATCGACACCAAGGAGCCCTTCCACTCCAGCTTCTGGCGAAGCTCCCCAGTGGACGCGTCGAAGAACGTCACTCGACCGTAACAGGCGGTCGCAAGCTCCCCTGCACCGGACCAGGCGATCGCGCTGACGGTGCTGGGATGATCATCAGACCGCCAGACTTCTTGGCCGTGTGCACCATACGTGCGAACCTGCCGGGAGCAGGAGGCCGCCAGCCGTTGGCCGTCCGGCGACCACGCCACGTTCTCTACCCAACCGCTGTCGACATCGATAGCCTGTCGTTGCTGACCTTCGGCGATATCCCAGATAAGGACTCGTCCGTCCTGGCCAGCGGTAGCAAACATGGTACCGCTTGGATGGATCGCCATCGCGAGCACGCCGCCATCATGAGCCTCCTGTCGTGCCCAGGCGCTTGCCCCGGACTTGCCGTCGAACGCGTAGACAGCACCCGCGGTATCGCCAACAATCAGCGCATCACCGCCTCGTGTCCAACCCCCGGCGATGGCGTAGTCGCCGACCGCCGCAGACCAGCCCCGGCGGAGCACCCCCTGCGGTTTGTCGGTACTCACATCAGACATGCCTCGAACCCGTGCCGCATGCTCTCCTCATCGAGGTTGCGACCGATGAAGATGAGCTGATTGCGCCGCGGCGAGTCTCCCCATGGACGATCCGGTTGGCCGTCAAAGAGCATGTGAACCCCCTGGAAGACGAAGCGGTGCGACTCACCCGCGAGGCTGATGAAGCCCTTCATTCGGAAGATGTCCACCCCGCGCTCACGGAGCAGCTCGCCAAGCCAGGCGTTGAGCCTTTCTTGATCGACGTCGCCGTCCCTCTCGATGGCGATCGAGCCCACCTCGTCGTCATGCTCGTGTTGTGCGACCCAGGTGCGCTCGACCTCCTGCCTGATTGCCGCTCCTTGCGCGTTTGTCAGTCGGAGATCGAACTCTTCCGCGGTGTGCTGGGCGTAGAGGCCAAGCCGCACCCGTGTATCGACCTCCAAGAAGAACGATTTGCGCCCGGGGGAATCGAGCAGGAGGTTCACATGCTTTCCGACAGGAATCACTTTCCCCGGATGAATGGGTTCCGCAGGTTCAGCGTACCGCCGCACACACCACTCCGCACCCTCGCGTAGAGTAGCGTCATCCGTGCCCTGGTCGGACACGACGACAAGCGACATCGCCGGGTCAGGCCCATCGGCAAGGCTGAGTTCGTAGTGGCCGATTTCAAGCGAATAGACTCCAGTCCATTCGAACGGATATTCGGGCTCGAGGAAGGTGGGGCGACGCTTGAGCACCTGGTCCAGGTCGAAGGCACCGAGGTTGAGTACCGTGTCGACGGAGACGTTCGCCCGTTCGCAGCGCACGACTCGCGCCATTCGGTTCATGTCTCGAAGCCGAGCTTCGAGCGTGTCGAGCGCTTCGCCGTCGACGAGGTCCGTCTTGTTGAGCACGAGGACGTCTGCGAACGCAATTTGCTCGGTGCTTTCGTCACTTCGCCCGAGCTGCTGTTCTATGTGGGCTGCATCGACGAGCGTGACGATTCCGTCAAGCGAGAACTCCGCGCGGATCTCGTCGTCCATGAAGAAGGTCTGAGCGACCGGGCCGGGGTCGGCGAGCCCTGTGGTTTCCACCAGCACATAGTCGAACTTGTCGCGGCGCTTCATGAGATTGCCGAGCACCCGAATCAGGTCTCCGCGGACCGTGCAGCAGATGCAGCCGTTCGACATCTCGAAGATCTCTTCGTCAGCGTCGATGACGAGCGCCTGATCGATGCCGACCTCCCCGTACTCGTTCTCGATCACGGCGATGCGCTTACCATGCTCCTCACTCAAGATCCGGTTGAGCAGGGTCGTCTTGCCAGAGCCGAGGAAGCCCGTGAGAATGGAAACAGGTACTTTAGCCGGTGCGTTCATTCAGTCCTCCTTGAGCAAAGCTCGTAAATTGGAGTTTTGACGTCGAACCCCCACGCCATGCAAATCTGGACTAGGTCTTCGGCGTCAATCGCGTCCGTGGGTTTGTGAAGTTTGTATTGCAGCACTGGGGCATCAGGCTGAAGCAGCGCGACCACAGTCTCGATAGGCGCACAGCCCTCTTCGAGGCATGCCAGCTCGGTGACCTTGACGGTCGTGCCATCGGGAAGGCTCAGCGTTGCGCGCAATGCCTCTTTGATTTGTCGAACCCGTTCGAGATTCGGGCGACGTGGCGATGTATTGATCAACATGTTTTCTTTTCTCCCTGGGACACGGCGAGACCAAAGCTGGGCCGGATGGCCTCTCGTTCCGCTCATCCTGCCTCCTGCGTGTTGAGTGAGTCCTTGACCGTCGGCGATGCCCCGGGATTCGACTGCCTGTCGGCGCTCCGTGTGAAACTTGCTCAAGACGGTGTTCGCCTTGGCAAGGGCTTTGACCGCCTCGGCGTAGGCCTCCAGCCGCTCGCCCGGAAAGCCCCGCTCAAAGCTGCGTTGAATTCCTGCGGCCATGCCGCTTTCCACGGGACCCAGCACTTGTGACCAAGTAATGCTATGTTATAACATCTTATTCACGAAACACAATAAGAGAACAGGCCGATGACGCGCCCGTCGACCCAGCCTCGGCCCTGCACCGACTCCAGCTGCCGCGGGAAGCATGGGCCAGCCGAACGGGTTGCCTTGCAATGTCCCGTGCGGCGCTGCTCGGCGTACAGCTGACGACGCTCAGGCTGCAAATTCTGGACCTGCTGTCGGAGAGTGGTCACAGCCTGTCCCGCTGCCAGCTACATGTCCGGGATTTGAGCGATAACGCGACTGAAATCGCCCGACAGCACCAAAGTTCAACGAATCCCTATTACGCTTATATATGCGTAAAAACACCTGTATAAAACGTATCTATACGTATATACAGGTGTATATCAATAGTGCAATAATATTCATAAAGTTAAGTCAATGGCTGCGCCTTACTTGAAATAAACATTCATTGCTATATCCGCGCTCAAAGCGGGTTTTGGACCTTCAGCGAGAATGGGGACGATGGAAGTGTTGGCACTTTTTTCCAAGGAGTGAGCACAGCAGTCGAATGAACGCATCCCGAACAGGTGCATTTGTCGAGTCAGGAACGTCCAATATGGTGTAGCTGGAGAATTAGACCTGAATAGGAGTATCTAGCTATGATAAATAAAGAAAATACTGGTATGTCGCGTCGCAACGTGCTGAAAGGTCTGGCTGCGGGCACAGTCGTCGCCGCTGGCGGACTTGCATTCGGTTCCCGGGCCGCCTACGCCGGCAGCGGGCTCACCAAGGTCCGTCTGGCCTGGGCAGAACCCGCGTCCTGCCATGCGCCTTTCGCGTTCGCGATTGATAAAGGCATGTTCAAGAAACAGGGTATTGATCTCGAGCTAACCTATCACGGCCTTGCCGGTGCTGACCAGATCAAGGCGATAGATGCCGGGGAAACCGACATGGGTTCCCATCTTTTGATCGACTGGCTGAAGCCGATATACGACCAGAATTCGTCCGTGAAGATCATCGCCGGCACACATGACGGTTGCCAGCGCATTCTCGTCTCGAACTCGTCGAAGATCGCGTCGGTGCAAGACCTGAAGGGCAAGTCGATCGCGGTCGGCGGGCTCGGCGACGTGGCGCATGTGGCATTCCTCGTGACGGTGGCCAAGGCCGGGCTCGATCCGCACAAGGACGTTAACTGGGTCGAGATCCCGTACGGCGAACTCGGCGAAGCCGTTAATACCGGCAAGGTCGACGCACTCGCCACCTTGGATGCGTTGGCCTATATCAACAAGAGTTCGTTCAACATGCGGGAAATCGCCAATACGCATAGCGGCCATTATCACGGCCGTACCTGCTGTGTGCTTGGCGTCAACGGCGAGTTCCTCCGCAAGAATCGCGGTGTGGTACAGAGGGCAACCACAGGCGTCCTCGACGCTTACGATTATGCTGCCGCGATGCCGAGGGAAGTCTCAGAGCACTACATCAGCAAGTACAAGCCCGGGTATACGGTAGATGATCTCACCGCCGTGCTCGCCGCCCTGCCTCTACGACGCCATCCGCTTGGAGAGGAACTGGTCAGGCAGACTGCGGACTCGATCGACGAAATGAAGGAAGTGAAAGTTTTGTCTTCCGACGTGAATACGGCGGAGTTCGCAAGTCATATCACCGACAACATTATTGTCTGACCCGCAACGCACAAGCCGCCAGGGGGGAGGGAGACTCCCCTGGAGGCCAGTGCCGTAATCGATCAGTAATCTGCCCCACGGGAAGGTCCAGTTTCAAGGCAGTAAACCGTCGAGAACAATCAGGAACCGTTACAACGGATGCTCAGGTCAGGAGCAGTCGCGGTGAAATTCAGCTTGTCCAGGGCGCGGATGGAGGTTCCGTTCCGCGATTTCATAACCCGGGACGGGAGCGAGCCGCTCAATCCCATCCCTGACGAATCAGGCTGATGCGCTTTAACGATACTGACATGCTAGCCTTATAAATTTGCGAATTCTGGAACAAGAAGCAAATTTGTATGCTGCTAATTCGCCAATGCCCGCAGATGACTTTAGAGAGCAACAGAAAGGCAAACCACCAGCAATGGCTACAGTTATCAAAAAACTGGCGGAGAGAGTGGGATTCGAACCCACGGTCCAAGGATTACTCAGACAACTCCTTAGCAGGGAGCCCCATTCGACCACTCTGGCACCTCTCCACGATTTGCAATTAAAAGTATATCGAATACCTGTGGATGTATGTAGTTCGGAGTAAAAATTTAGCTATAATCCCTGTTTCTGCGCCCGTAGCTCAGTTGGATAGAGTACCTGGCTACGAACCAGGCGGTCGGGAGTTCGAATCTCTCCGGGCGCGCCATTTAAATGACCTGTCATGACCGCGAGTGGACGACTGTCCTATAAGAAGGCGGATTGCCCAATTGATTCTGGGGTTTCATTTTTTAGCGACAAGCCATTGCCTTGGAAGTGAACTGCGATGGTTGGCGGGATTATTGCTGCTGGCGGTCATCCCGGCGACTCTGTTTGCCGCAAAACCCATTGGGGAGATCGTTGTCACAGGAACCATCAGCGAGCGCCTCGGTAGCGCAGGCAGTGCCAGCCGTATCGATGGTGATGTGTTGGCGGAGATTCGGTACAACCATATTCACGAAGCCCTGAGCCGGGTGCCCAGCGTCTGGGTGACCCGGGGGTCCGGCCAGGAGCATCTGACTGCCATCCGCTCGGCGGTCTTTACCGGACCTGGGGCCTGTGGAAAATTTCTCTATCTTGAGGACGGCCTGCCCATTCGCCCAGCGGGGTTTTGCAACATCAACAACCTCTTCGAGGTCAATGGTGAGCAGGCAGGCAGCATCGAGGTCTGGCGTGGACCATCAAGTGCCGTGCTGGGAGGGAATGCAATGCACGGAGCGATCAATGTGCTCACGGCCAATCCTGAAGGTGCCAGCCTGAGCCCGGAGAGCGGCTCCTACGGTTACCACCAGGTTCGGGCCACATCAGGCGGATACACCAGCGGGCACTACGTTGGCCTGAGTGCCCACGGGAGCCAGACCGACGGCTATCGAGACGCCACGGGGTATGATCAGCAGAAGTTCTCCCTGGTCCATGCAACAGACCTTGGCACTTGGCAGGTGCGCAACACCCTGAGCGCCTCCAACCTCAATCAGGAAACCGGAAGCTACGTGCAGGGTTTTGAAGCCTACAAGGACCGTGAACTGCGACGTTCCAACTCCAACCCGGAGGCCTATCGAGACGCCTGGTCCCTGCGCGTGGCAAGCCACTGGCAGCGCGAGCAAACCCGAATTTCCGCTTACCTGCGCCGCTCGCACATGGAGTTTCTGCAGCACTTCCTGCCTGGACAGCCGACCGAGACCAATGAGCAGATCAGCGGAGGCATGCTAGCCCGCCAGGGGTTTGAAGCCGGGGCCTGGGCCGGGCAATTCGGCGCGCAAATCGAGGCCATGCAGGGCAGCCTGCTCGAGATTCAGGAGCGACCGACGACCGGGTCGGCCTTCCTGGTGGCCACTCGCCCCGCCGGGCGTCACTACGACTACGACGTTGATTCGTTCATGGCTGCCGGCTTCTACGATCTGAGCAGAGCCTTGAGCGGGAAGCTGCGCCTGTTGCACAGCCTGCGCCTTGAGCACCTGCGCTACGATTATGAAAACCGCCACCTGACGGGTAACAGCCGCGACGATGGCTCGGCCTGCGACTTCGGCGGCTGCCTGTATACCCGTCCCGCCTCCCGGGAAGATCGGTTCACCGAAGTGGCCGGCCGCTTAGGCATCGAGCGCGATTTCGGTGCCCGCCGCTCTGGTTACGTGATGCTAAGCAGCGGATTTCGACCGCCGCAAGCCACCGAGCTCTACCGCCTGCAGCAGGGACAAACCGTGGCGGACCTGGACAGCGAACGCCTGCTGTCGGTGGAGGCTGGCTTTCGCAGCGGTGCCTGGTCCCTGTCGGCATTCGGCCAGTGGACCCGCGACTTCATTTTCCGTGATGCCAGTGGCTTCAACATCAGCGACGGCAAGACCAGGTCCACCGGACTTGAGTTTTCAGGCGATTGGCATCTGGGAGACCATGCCTTGAATCTTGCCATCGGATATGCAGTCCATAAGTACGATTTTACCCGTGATGCCGGGCGCGGCGAGCGGATCGAAGAAGGCAACATGATGGATTCGGCACCCCGCTGGCTCACCCATGCCCGCTGGCGCTATCAACCTGGTGAGCGCTGGTATTCCGAGTTCGAACTGAGCCAGGTGGGCAAGCACTACATCAACGCCGCCAACACTGCCAAGTACGAAGGCCACGTCGTGTTGAACTGGCGTGGCGGCTACAGACTGACCGGGCATATCGACCTGTTTGCCCGGGTCATCAATCTGTTCGACGAGCGCTACGCCGACCGCGCCGACTATGCCTTCGACACCTACCGCTACTTCCCGGCCATGCCGGTCCAGGGCTATGTGGGGATCAATCTGGCGCTGTAATTTGTAATGGGTTATCGTTTCCATTCGATTTCAGCTCTATCTGGACGGCTCACCTTCTGGTGTAACGTCCCCGCTGCCGTTTGGGTCTGAAAATTGGCGGCTATCAAGTCCTCACGCTGTCCTCTGGCGGGAACAAAAACAGCGTGGGTGTCTGATCATTGAGGCTGGATAACAGGAGATCGGTGGTTTTTGCACTGCGAAACCGGCCTCCTTGCAATCGACTTGCATCCCCTGTAGAAGCAAGGGGTGCGTGAATGGCATCTCTCGTACACCGTTGAACGGAAACCCTGAAAGGATCTGCCGAGTATGTTGCTGAAAACCACCCGGGCTTGCGATGTCCGCGAATCCCAGGTCACTGATGAATCGCTTTACATTGCGCGGCGAAAGTTCATGCAGGGCACCGCCGCCCTGGCAGGCACTTCCATGCTCCCGGCATCGTCGCTGTGGCCACAACCTGCACGTGCCGCCATTAGCATCAGGGATGTCGAAAAAAGCGCATTCTCAACTGCTGAAGAACTCACCTCGTTTGAGGACATTACCAGCTACAACAACTTCTACGAGCTCGGCCTGAAAAAAGGCGACAATCGAAGGCACTATGGATTACCAATGGCATGATTTCCTAGGCAATCTCGGTGTATTTTTCATCATCGGGACCTATCTTCTCCTTCAGCTGGGTCGGATGAAAAGCACGAGCTTCACCTATTCGATCCTGAACGCGCTGGGTGCATTCCTTATCATCATCTCGCTGATGTATGACTTCAATCTGTCGGTCTTTGTTATCGAAGTCTTTTGGGTGGCTGCAAGCCTGATCGGTATTGCCAGACAATTGCAGGCGAAGGGCAGGCAAGCATGAGCTACGAGTGGCATGACATTTTGGGCAATCTCGGTGTGTCCTTCATCATCGGGACCTATATCCTGCTTCAGCTCGAGCGCATGGACAGTGCGAGCTACACTTATTCAATCCTGAATGCACTTGGAGCGTTCTTTGTCGTCATCTCGCTGATGTACAACTACAATCTCTCAGGAATCATTGTAGAGGGCTTCTGGGCGGGGATCAGTGTAATAGGGCTCATTCGGCAGTGGCGATTGAGGCATCAGGCACCCTGACAGGCCTATTCAGGTAAAGAATGATGGGACTGATAGTGGTTATTTTGCGGGGATCAATAAAGGGGAATGAGTGAAATAAACGGAAATGTTACAGGACCCTTGAAAATCTAGGGGAGTGGTTGATTGAACTTTCTGTCGGGTCCTTTTTGTAGAGGCACAGTTTTTTTGTTAAATGAAGCTACAATAAAGGGAGCGGAAGCAGCGCAAAGTAACCATACTGCCAGCGGGACAGCAATCGTCCACAGTGTAACTACAGACAGAATGATTAAGGCTAAACCGCCAATCAAATTGGTGTACATGAATCCAACCGGACCTAGGAAAGCTGCAAGCAGAAATGCAGAAAGAGGTGATCTTACTCGCTTCATCGCAATCTAGGCTAGCATGTTTGGAACCAGTTTGAAATTAAGGTTTCTCTGGTTATGTGAACGAATTTGCATGTATTGTAACCGATGCCTCGAATCAGCAATTCCAGCACATTTTGAATGCAGTTACTTTCAGGCATTAATCAAGAATCAAGGTGGTGAGAGATTAAATCAATATCTTGCCTGAACGGGCAAAACTTTTTTTAAATCCATGGGTCTGAAAGTTGCGGAGTCACCATTTGGGTTGTTTGTTGCAGTCATGGTTATTCTGGCCTAGCTAATTGCCGGATTGGCTAATCAAAGCGCTTGATTGTCAATGAAAATAAGGAAAATTAATGTTAGATTTAATTTCGAGGCCCCAAGTCCAGGTTACCTGAACAATTCGTTTCCATTAGATGTTAATTAAAGTTGTCAAGAAGAGCGATGTCAATGAACATCATGTCACTGATGAATCGCTATACCTGAACCGAAGGCGATTTATGCAAGCATCTGTTTCAGGTGCTGCCATCGCAGCCGTACCCTTCATGTCCTTATATCCGGCAGCAGGTGATGCGAAGCTGGAATTTAATAGCCCCAAGAAAAGCAAGTATTCTACTGATGAGGAGTTAACCTCGTTCGACGATATAACCCGATACAATAATTTCTACGAATTGGGTCTGAAAAAAGGTGACCCGAAACGTAATGCGCATCTCTTAAAAGTTACGCCCTGGGCTGTCAAAGTAGAAGGGGAGTGTGAAAAGCCAGGGGAGTACGGACTGGAAGATTTGATCTTGCCTTCGGAACATGAAGAGCGCATTTATCGCCTCCGTTGTGTTGAGGCCTGGTCCATGGTCATTCCGTGGGTTGGTGTTGAGCTGGGAGGGGTGTTGAAACGCTTTCATCCAACCTCAAAAGCGAAGTATGTGCAGTTTTTTACAATATATGACCCGGATAATTTACCTGGTCAAAGGCGCCCTGTCCTGGAGTGGCCTTACCGAGAGGGATTGAGGATAGATGAAGCCATGCATCCACTGTGCATTCTTGCCGTTGGCCTGTACGGGAAGGAACTGCCCAACCAAAATGGTGCACCGTTAAGGCTGGTAGTTCCGTGGAAATATGGCTTTAAAAGCATAAAGTCCATTGTACGAATACGGTTTACGGAGAAACAGCCTGCCACCAGCTGGAATCTTGCTGGACCAAGAGAATACGGTTTTTATTCCAACGTGAATCCTGAAGTGGATCATCCTAGATGGAGCCAGAAAAAAGAACGCAGGATAGGGGAGGTTTTTAAAAGAAATACACTGATGTTCAATGGTTATGCGGATCAGGTGGCAAGTTTATACGAAAGTATGGATCTCGCTAAGTATTACTGATCTGGCAAATCCCAGCGACGCCGTCCTGAACGAAGATTCAACCGATTCTTGTCTGAAATAAATGGAATTAGGCAAGCCTACCGTATTTACAGTCTGTCTGATCCCTTTAGCATGTTATCTCTTTTGGTTTTTCACAGATTCACTGGGTGCAAACCCTATTGAGGCCCTTACAAGGAGGACAGGAGACTGGGCTTTGAGAATTTTGCTGGTTACCCTTGCAGTCTCTCCGATTAGACGGTTAACTGGCTGGTATTGGCTTGGCCGATACAGAAGGATGCTAGGCTTGTTCGCATTTTTTTATGTGTCGGTACATCTGTCCTTGTATCTTTCGCTGGATAAGTTTTTTGACCTGTCAGAGATTTTTAGCGATGTAACGAAGAGGCCTTTTATTACAGCAGGATTTGCAGCATTTGTTTTATTACTGCCGCTGGCAGCCACATCGACGAATAAATTGGTGGAGATCCTACAGCATCGCTGGGTCGTACTTCATCGCCTGGTCTATCTGGCCGCCATGCTTGCTGTGCTACATTTTTGGTGGATGGTCAAGATTGATACCCGCGAACCTGCAATCTATGCGTGTATTCTTGCAGGGTTGCTTGGATTCAGGCTGATTTACTATCTGAAAGCAAAGGTCAGGGAGTTCCGGTAAATCTTGCTGTACTCAATGACTGCTGCCAGTTGTGACACTCACACTCCAGCCCTTGTGGCACCCGCTTGACCATTGCAGTTTTGGTTACTTCACAGAACTCAAAAAATGAACTCTCGACCGAGACTGTGACCTCAAAGTTTTACGGAAATTAGGTATCTTGAGTAGCTTTCACGAATGGACGTGTCTTCCTCGATAGACAATTCAAGAATTTTTTCAAGCACGTCTTCAAATTCACGCTGGATAATTTTAAAAAAGATTTTGCTGAGAGGATATTTTTCTGTTGGCAATGCAATCACTTTCTGCTGGAATCTGATCGGGAATATCATCTTCTCTTGGAAATAAATTTTCACAGCGAATACCCAGCGCCAGTCCCAGGAGTATACTGACAACGCGGCATTCCCTGCATAGATCTCAAATGATTCACCCTCTTTCATCATTCCTTCACTGAATACAATGGCACGATAGGAATGGATGTTGTTAGAACTGATGAGATTGGCACCGACTATGTCAGGCTTTTCCGAATAAAAACTGAGTTTTTCGTACAGGGTAGGGTAAAATAGCTGCAGGAAGGCCAACAGTTTAGGATAGTGTGCGCTCTCAACATTCATTGTTGGATAGAGTGTTGGTTCAAGATAGTTCAATTACAAAGCTCGCCGTGCGCCCGTAGCTCAGCTGGATAGAGTACCTGGCTTCGAACCAGGTGGTCGGGAGTTCGAGTCTCTCCGGGCGCGCCATCCCTGAACAGAAGATTTTACTTCATCTTTAAGTGTTAAGAGATAAGCATTTCGAATCAAATCTCTTGCCAGTGTATTGAGGGATTCAAGAGGCAAGCGCATGAATCGTCACCTCTTGTACCTGCACGGCCTGTCTTGCCCGGATTACTTTCTCCGGATATTTGGCTTGACTCCGACAAGATACTGCCTGATTGCAATCCATGAATCCTGAATGGTTTTTTTCAGCACATCACCATCTTTTACCAGGAATTTCACCAGTAATCCGCAATGATTAGGCAGATAGGATACGCCACCGTAAACATCTTTATTCACCTGCATGCCGGATTGCAGCGACTCCAGCAAGTGCTGATGTTTGTCAGCACGGTTGATCACATAAATGGTACCCATTCCAATATAGGAACGGTTATTGCCCAAAAAGTTTTTTGAATTTACCCGGTAAACATCTTTTGTAAGCAGCTCGGCATCTTCAGTATTAATCTGCAAGGAGCTGTTTAGCAGTTCGAACACGCGTCCATCGCCACTCAGAAAATGCAGCAGGAAAGAATCGGCGACTACTGCGGTACTGGTATCGTCTATGAATACATTGATTCTTGAACACAGTTTAGATTCCGGAAACAGAATCAATGGGTCAGATATGTACTCTGTATAGGAATGGCTCGTGACATTGATGTCGACTGAATGGTGCGCCATGCCATGAGGCATTCCGTGTACTATGGTTGAAGCCTGGGTAGTGACCTGGCTGTATGAACTCGAATGGGCGATAACATTTGTAGAGAGGGCTTCATCTTCATATATGCCTCCTGAAGCGGACTGGATATATATGTTTGCCATTCCGGGCGGGTCATTTTCAAAATACTGAGCCTTGCAAATATGGAAAGGATAGGCTGCATACTGATTCTTCAAGTATGTCTTTCCACCCGGACTGGTGGAAAACTCAAGTTGCAAGTTACCCATTCAGGCTGGTGTTCTAGTCGAATAGAACGTTGTTGATGATATGGTTTGCAACCTCTTCTATGCCTTCACCCGTTTTACAATTTGTCAGCACAAGGTGTTTTCCATCCCTCACTTCAAGTCCCTCTTTCACCATCAGGTCCACGTCTGCTCCTACAAACGGCGCCAAGTCGACTTTATTGATGACAAGCAAATCTGATTGGACGATACCGGGTCCTCTTTTGCGAGGAATGTCGTCCCCTTCTGAAGTGTCTATCACAAACATCCAGTAATCTACGAGGTCCAGGGAAAAAGTGGATGCCAGGTTGTCTCCGCCGCTTTCTATCAGGATAACATCCAGGTGTTCGAACTCCCTGTCCAGGTTTTCTGCAGCCTGCGAGTTCAAGGTAGGATCTTCACGGATAACTGTATGCGGACATGCGCCTGCTTCCACTGCGACGATTCGTTCTGGGGCAAGCAATCCGGATCTTTGCAGGCGCTTTGCATCTTCTCGGGTGACCAGGTCATTCGTAATCACTGCAATTTCATTTCCCCGCTTGATAAACCGCGGGATCAGTTGCTCAATCAGGGCTGTCTTGCCCGACCCAACCGGGCCACCGATACCCACTCGTGCAGGGCCATTACGGGAATTCTGCTGGATCATCGCAGCATGTAGCGTTGTGTCAGGGGAAGGTTCTTGGCCGGATCGCAAGTGGCAAGCTTGCCATTCACGAAGACTTCGAATGTTTCAGGGTTGACCGTAATTTTTGGACATGCACTGTTGTGCAGCATGTGGTTTTTATTGAGTTTGCGGGTGCCCTGTGCCGCCAGGTTCATTTTTTGAAGCTGCAGCTTTTCTCCGACTTTATCTTCAATTGCAGATTGATTGACGAAGTTTGCACTCAAGTGCTGCTTGGCATTACCGAATGCCCCCCATTGCGGTCTCAGGATCATGGGTTCACAGGTCATCAACGATGCAGCACTATCACCCATTGCTGACCAGATGATAAAGCCGCCCTTGACTATCAGTTCGGGTTTGATTCCAAAAAATGCGGGCTTCCACAGCACGACATCGGCCAGTTTTCCTTTTTCTAGTGAGCCGATGTATGGGTCAATGCCGAATGTGCGCGCAGCATTGATTGTATATTTTGCGATATAGCGCTTGATCCTTTCATTGTCGCCGCGTTTTGTGGATTCTTCGGAAAGCCTTCCAAATTGATCCTTCATCTTGCTGGCAAGCTGCCAGGTTCGGCAGATGACTTCGTTGATTCTGCCCATGCCCTGGCTGTCTGAACCCAGCATGGAGATCGCCCCGAGGTCATGCAGTACGTCTTCTGCAGCGATGGTTTGAGCGCGGATTCGGCTTTCAGCAAAAGCAACGTCTTCCGGTATTGCAGGGTTCAAATGATGGCATACCATGGTCATGTCAAGATGCTCATCGAATGTATTCACGGTATATGGATTTGTCGGGTTGGTGGAGGAGGGCAGGCAATTGTATTCGCCGGCAACCCGTATTATGTCGGGCGCGTGTCCACCTCCCGCCCCCTCGGTGTGATACATGTGGATGGTACGACCGTTGATCGCAGCCAGTGTATTTTCCAGAAAGCCACTCTCGTTCAAGGTGTCTGTGTGCAATTGGACCTGGAAGTCAAGCTCATCTGCAACAGACAGGCAGGTATCGATTACTGCAGGCATTGCGCCCCAGTCTTCATGAATCTTCAGTCCCAAACATCCCCCCCGGAGCTGGTCTATCAGAGATCTTGGCTTGGACGAGTTGCCGCGCCCCAGGAAACCAAAATTGATGGGCCAATGCTCTGAGGCCTGCAGCATCTTGCCTACGTTCCAGGCACCCCCACAATCTATTCCTACAGTGATAGGGCCCAGAGAGCCTCCAATCATGGTAGTGATGCCGGAGCTGACAGCATGTTCACACAGCTGCGCACTGTCGAAATGCACGTGAACATCTATTCCACCGGGTGTTGCAATCAATCCCTCTGCATCCCGCACAGTTGTCGCTGCACCACAGATAAGGTTTGAGTCAACCTTATCCATGGTGGCCGGGTTGCCTGCTTTTCCTATTCCTGCAACCCGGCCTGCCTTGATTCCAATATCTGCTTTGACAATTCCCAGGACCGGGTCTATGACCAGCGCATTACAGATCAGCATGTCCAGAGAACCTGCAGCACTGTCGTAGCCGGGTGTCAGACCCAGTCCATCACGCAGTGTCTTGCCTCCGCCATGCAAGCACTCGTCGCCAGGCACGGCATAATCGTGTTCAACCTCTGCCAAAAGTGAAGTGTCTCCAAGCCGGACAGCATCTCCCTTGGTCGGGCCATACATCAACGAATACTCTTTTCTTGAAATTTCAATCATTGTTACGCCCCTTTGAATCCGCGAACTTTCGCTTTTTGCAGTGCTTCCTTCTTATTGATATCACTGGATGTTGAACCATCGGTTAAATGATTCAAGCCGTATACCTCACCGGTTCCTCCAAATTTGACCAGTCGTACTTCCTTGCTTTCGCCAGGTTCAAACCGCACTGCGGTTCCGGCTGGGACATCAAGGTGTCTTCCGAATGTTTCTTTCCGGTTGAATTCTAATTCGGAATTCACTTCAAAAAAGTGGAAGTGACTGCCGACCTGCACAGGCCGGTCTCCGGTGTTCAGCACCTTCAGCTTAACTGCCCGTTTTTTGGCATTTATCTTCACATTACCATCACCAGGGATGATTTCTCCAGGATAAGCGCTCTCTTTGATCTTCGTTTTCCCTGGACGAATGGGTTCATGTACTGTGACGAGCTTGGTGCCATCGGGAAACGTTGCTTCCACCTGCAGCATGCTCATCATCTCGCTGACGCCAGGCATGACATCATCCGTGCTGAGCAGTGTCGATCCGAAGCTGATCAGCTCTGCTACACTTCGGCCCTCCCGTGCTCCTTCCAAGATTTCGTCGGCAATTATGGCGGTGGCTTCAGGGTAATTTAACAAGAGCCCTTTCTTCCTCCTCTTCCTGGCCAATTCAGCAGCGGTATAGATGGTTAAACGTTCCAGTTCAGTGGGTGTCAGCAGCATGGGAGTTCTCCAGAGATTTGAATCATGAGCTAGTTTATAAATAGTCTTGTTTCTGATTTCTCGTGTCTCATTGAAGCGATGTCTGAAACAGGCGTGAATCCATGGATCTCTTCAATCTCAGGCATAGGCCAAGTCAGGATTCTGGAAATTGATTTGCCCAATCTGGTCAGGGTCATCTGGAAATCAATATGGCTTATAAGCCCTAGACGCAAGGCTGCGCTGAGCGCAGAAGTACAAAAATTGTAAGCAGACAGCGTCAGCACTGGATTTTTGGGTAATCCTATGGAGTGCCAAAGCAGTCCCTGGCTGACAACCAGGTGTCCGTGTGCCTTGTTATCATGAATGAATGCCTGGTATTGCTTGGCGACAGGGTTGTCCAGCTTGACATAGGTAGACAGCAAAGCCGAGCCTAATCTTTTGGACCCTTCTCTCAGTTCGCTTGGCAAAGTCATGCATTCTACAAGGTTGTCTGCAGGGATGACTGCTTGCAGGTCTTTCGCATGCTCGTAGCAATGGGCCAGCACCACACGTTCAAACGATCCCCATTTGTCGTGAAGCTGACTCTCGATAAAGTCTTCCACTCCGCCTGATGAAGTAACCAGGTTGTCATTCTTGAGCATTTCCAGTCCCCAGGAAAAGGAAACAGAACCGGAAGGAAAAATGCTGTCCCCGTGCTGTAACAGGGTGAAAACCTGGTCATCATTCATCATGATCGATACGCTTGATCTTTCCTGTTGTGAAAAAATCTTTCAGCCTCTCAAGGTATATTTCCTCCGGGCTTTCAACCGCTATGCTGAGACACTCCTTTTCAAACTTGACTCGCCAGTGCATGTTTCCTGCAAAATAACCTATTTCGATCGCGCATGAAATGTCTCTGGGCTTGAGCCGCAGCCATTGCTCCTCGGACATTTTCACTACAACCGCACGATTACTTTCCAGCAGTAATACTGCACCGTTAGTCAACTTGGCCAGCCGTGAAATAGAAACCGCACAGTCCGTACCCTGGTCTGTTTTGGCTCTGAAACGCCGCCGCAGCAGGTTTGAGCGGTCAAGTATTATGTATTCAACTTCATTTCGATGAGACAGGTCATGAAGCCTGCCCGACAAATTCGAGTCATGCACATGGCCAAGGATCTCTGTGATATGAATCATGTGAGAATCGTATCTACTCTTTGATCAGTCGCAATGTGTGTCCGTGTGCATTCATCTGTTCGGGCAACGGACACGCTGTGTACTGCCATCCGGATGTATTGAGACAGGGCAGGAGGCAGGTCAGCAATCCATCGTGGTCTGCATTTCCCACTGGCTGAGATGGCTTGTGTAATCACGCCACTCCATCATTTTCAATTTAATATACGAATCCACGACTTCTGCACCGAGTTCGCTTCTTAATGCTCTATTCTTCTCAAGTAATCGCAGTGCGTCCAGCAGGGTAGACGGAAGCTTTTTCACATTTTTCAACTTGTCGCCCTCTTCATACATGTTGATAAAGCTGGGTTTTCCGGGGTCCAGCTTGTTCTGGATTCCATCCAGCCCGGCCGCGATCACTGCAGCTTGTGCAAGGTAAGGGTTAGTCGCACCATCCATCAGTCTCAGTTCGAACCGTCCATCCTCGGGAACCCGGATCATATGGGTGCGGTTGTTGCCTGAATAGGTCACTGCATTGGGCGACCAGGTGGCGCCTGAAGCAGTTCGCACTGCATCGATTCTTTTGTAACTGTTCACTGTCGGGTTGAGTATGGCACACATTGAAACGGCATGTTCCATGATGCCTCCAAGAAAATGGTAAGCCAGTTTTGACAGGCCAAGGTGATCGGACTTGTTTAGAAACAGGTTTTTTTCTCCGCTTTTGTTCCAAACAGATAGGTGTGTATGGCACCCATTTCCCGTCAGGTTTGGAAATGGCTTGGGCATGAAGGTTGCCCGCATGCCATGATCCCCGGCAATGGTTTTTGTCATAAATTTAAAAAACACATGACGGTCAGCAGTGATCAATACGTCATTGTAATCCCAGTTCATTTCAAACTGGCCGTTGGCATCTTCGTGATCATTCTGGTACGGACCCCAGCCAAGTTTCAGCATGCAGTCACAAATTTCCTTTACTACCGGGTAACGGCGCATCAGTGCCTGCTGGTCGTAGCAAGGCTTGGTTTGGGTGTCCAGCGGGTCCGATATGGAATTTCCATCCTGGTTGATTAAAAAGTATTCGCATTCGACACCCGTTTTGACCCGATAACCTTTCTTGTGGGCTTTGGCGATTTGTCTTTTGAGGGCAACTCTTGGAGAGGCTTCAACTTCTTTACCGTCCATCCACAGATCCGATGCCAGCCAGCCAACTTCAGGATTCCAGGGCAATTGAATCAGGCTGCCCGGATCCGGGACTCCAAACATGTCTGAATCTGCAGGGGTCATGTCGAGCCATGCCGCGAATCCTGCAAACCCGGCGCCATCTTTTTGCATGCCTTTTATTGCATCGGCAGGAACCAGCTTTGCACGAAGCACTCCGAATAAATCTACAAAACTTATGAGAAAGTACTTGATCCCCTTGGTTTTTGCGATTTGAGCCAAATCTTTTGCCATGCTTACTCTCCAGTTGTTGATCCCGGTTACCCTGCCGTAGTAGAGCAGGTATTTTAATGCAAATCTTTTCGTTGCGAAGGGTCAGCTGAATGATTGCAAGCGGCCGGATTCAAAGGTCCCGGACAAAACATGACAAGGTCCTTCGGCCGCGGAGGATGTCACGATATGCAGGTAAAAATGCTTTCAAGTTACGGGCGTTAAGAACGGTGGACATCGGCAGATTATCATGCACAAAGGGATTAGGGAATTGGAATCAAAATCACCGGACAGGCTCCGTATCAGGGATGGAGTTCGCATTCTTGCACACACTGTACAAACGGAATTGGCGATCGAGGTCAATACCCGTCACACCGGGTTCACCCTCTGTATTGGTCTGGCATGGACATGTGGCAGAGGGAGCCTGCTATACTGCCTGAGTACACAATTCTGAATCGCAAAATATTGCCAGCGCTGCCATTCTTCCATTGCCTTTCATTGTGCGTTTGCAGAAGCGGGCGTTCGACCATGCGGATGCGGGATGCGAATTCTCCAATTCAATTCCGGGTGAAGTACTCCGTGTGGTTTAAATTCTGCTGAATCCTGGTAGTTCCATGCATATAGACACCGCCACGATGGAAGACATTCCTCAATTATGTATCCTTCTTGAAGAGCTGTTTTCCCAGGAAGCGGAATTCAAACCCGATCCTGAAGTCCAAAGCGAGGGTTTGAAAAAGATTATTTCCAGCCCGGAGACAGGCCGTGTCATTGTAGCCCGTGAGGGAAATGACATCGTAGGCATGGCAAATCTTTTGTTTACCGTCTCGACTGCGCTGGGCAGTCCGGCTGCAATACTTGAAGACATGGTTGTTCTGCCGCAAGCCCGCCGCTCGGGTATCGGATCCAGGCTCATAGATTACTGTCTCAAGACGGCCGTGCAGAAAGGCTGCAGGCGTATTACCCTGCTTACGGACCATGACAATGCCGAAGCACACAGGTTCTACGAGCGGCATGGTTTTACACGTTCATCAATGGTTATTTTTCGGAAAAGTGTTTAGGGATTTATCTCATGCCGGCTTGGCAGCTGGACGGTGAACCTGCCTTCTGCACGACCGCTGAATTGCACGGCAAAATCCGGATACCGCCCAGGCAAGCGAATGGAACCGCCCACCAGTAAGGCTTCAAGCCTTTTGAATACCACATCAGAATTGGTTTGTGGTTCATGATGAAGTATGATCTATTTGCCGTTGGCCAAGTTGCGAGCATGCATGTGAGTTGCATGCACGACCCAAGTGATACTGTCCCTGTCATGGCTGCAAGGGATGCTTGACTGTGATGCTGAACTCGGGCCAGTACAGGCCAGAACGGACCCTGTGCGAAGTTGCCGGATGATATAGAACCTTCCTTCTAGTTAAACCAAATCTGATTGATGTTAAAACCATTTGAACTGTTCATTGGTTCCCGCTATTTGCGTGCAAAACGACGCAACCACTTTATTTCATTCATATCCTTGATTTCTTTGGTGGGAATAGCGCTCAGCATTGTTGTACTAATCACCGTCCTGTCCGTCATGAACGGCTTTCAGCATGAGGTCAAGCATAGGATTCTGGGCATGACATCCCATGCTTCGGCCTATGAACGGGATGGAATTCTCCGGGACTGGCAAGGCTTGCAAAAAAGGCTGAAGGATTTCTCGGAGGTCAAGGGTTCTGCACCCTTTGTCCAGGGCCAGAGCATGGCCGTGAAAGGAAAGAAGGTGAACGGTGTCCTGTTAAGCGGAATTGATCCGGAAATAGAAGGAAGGGTCTCGCGCCTAGGGGAGTACATGCTGGATGCCAATCTGAACGTGCTTCGGCCGGGGGAATTCGGAATTTTGCTTGGTGATGACCTGGCAGACCGCCTGGGTGTTCGCACAGGTGAAAAGATTTCCGTTATCACTCCAGAGGCGACCGTGACACCAGCGGGCATTCTTCCCAGGCTCAGGCGTTTCACGGTAGTAGGCATCTATTCTGTAGGGATTCCTCAATATGACCAAAACACTGCGGCGATCCACATCGAAGACGCTAAAAGGCTGTTCCAGCTGGGAGACTCGGTATCCGGACTGCGCCTGAAATTTGAAGACCTGTTTGATGCGCCTTCCCTGACCCGTGAACTTCGTACTTACCTGGGAAAGGAATACTGGGTTACCGACTGGTCACAATATAATCAGAATTTCTTCCGCGCCCTGAAAATAGAAAAAATCATGATGGCAATAATTCTGTCGTTACTGGTCCTGATTGCTGCCTTTAATATTGTGTCTGCTCTGGTCATGGTGGTGACTGAAAAGCAAAGCGACATCGCAATATTGCGCACACTCGGCGCATCGCCAAAAAGCATCATGGGCATTTTCGTGATCCAAGGTACCGTGATTGGCCTGGTTGGAACTGCATTGGGGGCTGTATTTGGAATTCTGCTTGCCTCTAACCTGGAGGACATCGTTGGCTGGATCGAGTCCATCTTCAATATGAAGTTCCTGACGGACGGGTTTTATCCCATTGACGATCTTCCATCCCACATCAATGCTTCAGATGTGGTGCTGGTATGTGCCATCGCGTTTGTCATGAGCGTTCTTGCCACGGTCTATCCTGCATGGAAGGCGTCCCGCACGCAGCCCGCTGAAGCATTGCGTTACGAGTAGGCCTTGATGAACCGGGTATTACAGTGTAAATCGCTCGTCAGGACTTTCGCCAGCGGGCCTTTGAGAGTGGAGGTTCTCAGGGGTGTGGACCTGAGTGTCGAGGCGGGAAGCAGGCAGGCTATTGTCGGCGTATCAGGCAGCGGCAAGAGTACCCTGATGCATCTGTTGGGAGGGCTGGACATGCCGGATTCGGGCACAGTGGAGGTTTGCGGCCAGGAAATGTCAAGGCTGTCCGATGCGCAGCGCGGGCGGTTGCGCAATGAAGCCCTTGGTTTCATTTACCAGTTTCACCACTTGCTGCCGGAATTTTCTGCACTGGAAAATGTTGCAATGCCCCTGTTGCTGCGGCGTGAGTCCAGTGCGCGTGCATCTGAGCAGGCTAAGGAGTTTTTGTCCAAGGTCGGGCTTTCCAAGCGCATGCGGCACAAGCCCGCGGAATTGTCCGGAGGTGAAAGGCAGCGCGTAGCGATTGCCCGGGCGCTGGTTACCAAGCCACAGATAATTCTTGCAGACGAACCCACCGGCAATCTTGATCGCAGCAATGTAGAGCAGGTACAAGAGCTGTTGTTACAAATGAGCACCGAGCTCAATACTGCATTCGTCGTCGTGACACATGATCCGGCAGTAGCTGAATCGATGGAAATATCCTATCAGCTGGAAGACGGAAAACTGTCCTTATCCTGACGCGGTTGCTTACTTCCTGATACTCTCACTTGAGCATGGCCAACAAAGCTCCTGGACAAAGTAGCTGGCATACATACCGCAGGTTGCTGAGCTACACGTTTGCGAAGTGGCAGTATCTGCTGCTGGCCTCGATAGCACTGCTGACATTTTCGGGACTGGACGCGCTGGCAGTTTACCTGCTCGGACCCTTTGTGGATGGTGCATTCGTAGATAAAAGTTTCGATGACATCAAGTGGATTCCAGCGGCCTTGTTACTGGTGATCATATTCCGGGGTATTGCAAACTTCATAGGCACTTACTACATCGGCTACGTCGGTGCATACGTCATCAAGGCATTACGCCAGAGCATGTTCGGTCGCCTTCAATACCTGCCCGCGAAATACTTTGACCATCAGGTCACCGGCAATCTGCTGTCGAAGTTTTCCTATGATGTCGAGCTGGTGATCGGAGCAGCTTCCAAAAGCCTGCGCAGCCTGGTGGAGGACAGTTCAAAAATCGTATTTCTGCTGGTAGTGATGATCATCAACAACTGGAAACTTACCCTTCTGTTCCTGGTTGTAGCGCCTCTGATTGCGCTGGTTGTAGGGTATACGAGCAAGTTGTTCAGGAAGTTCAGTACTCGCATGCAGCAGTCTGTCGGGAAAATCACCCACATTGTGGAGGAAAGTGTAGTCGGACACCGGATCGTGAAGATTTTCGGTGGTCAGGAGTATGAAATCCACAAGTTCGAACATGCCAATGCCCGGTATATCCGGAATTACCTGAGAAAGGTCATGACAAAAGCTGCCAGCACACCCGTGATCCAGATGCTGGTGGGGTTTGTTCTGGTAGCGGTCTTGGCCATCGCTGCGAGGCCCGCCATCGCATCCGAGGAGTCGGCAGGCGAGTTCATGGCCTTCATCATTGCAATGATGTGGATTCTGACACCAGCCCGAAAGCTGACGCTGGTCAACGAGATACTGCAGACAGGAATTGCTGCAGGGGAAAGTGTTTTCGAACTCATCGACGCGGAAAAGGAGCATGCACTGCCCGGTAAAAAAATAGGAAGATGCCGGGGCAAGATTGAATATAAGGAGGTGTGTTTCAGATATGCCTCAAGAAAGGACAGGGCACTGGAATGTGTCAGCCTGGACATACAGCCGGGCGAGATGGTGGCATTTGTAGGCAGGTCTGGCAGTGGCAAGAGTACAATCGTAAACGTGCTCCCAAGATTTTATGAACTGGACAAGGGAGAGATATTGCTGGACGGGATGGATATCTCGGAGCTTGACCTAGATTCCTTGCGTGAACAAATCGCACTGGTCAGCCAGGAAGTGGTTCTGTTCAATGATACGATCGCAAACAATATTGCGTATGCGAAAGGGTATGCATCAAATGATCCCAGGGTTATCGAGGCAGCAAAACTGGCGCGTGTCCTGGAATTCACAGACAAGCTGCCTGACGGGCTGGATTCCCTGGCAGGTGAAAACGGAGTGCTGTTGTCGGGCGGGCAACGGCAGCGCATAGCCATAGCCAGGGCATTCCTGAAGGATGCACCTGTCCTGGTGCTGGACGAGGCCACATCCTCCCTTGATACCGAGTCTGAGAAATTCATACAGCTTGCACTGGACGTGTTGCAAGAAAACAGGACAACACTGATTATTGCCCACCGTCTGTCAACCATTGAAAACGCGGACAGGGTGATCGTGATGGATAAAGGGAAAATTGTAGAGACAGGACGGCATCACGAACTGCTTGAGCGCAATCAGATTTATGCAGACCTCTACAAGATGCAAACCCGTTCGGCAAGCATGACGGAAGGCGTGCCGTAGCAAAGAGCTCGGTTTATCCGGTGTGAGATTCGACCCTGAAAAAATCTGGTATTCGAGAAATATCATTTCCGTGCTGCTGCTGCCTTTGTCCTGGCTGTTCCGTGCTGCTGCAGGGGCCAGGAGGCTCTACTACCGTGTCTATCATCACAGACGAATTCCACCTTCGGTATTCATACTGGTCGTGGGCAATCTCACGGTCGGGGGTACAGGCAAGACACCCTTTGTGATCTGGCTGGCAAAACGATGCAGGGACCACGGGTTGAGTGTGGGCGTGGTGAGCCGCGGTTACCGGAAGCGCAAGGCCGGAAAAATCGTTGATGTCCAGCCCGACAGTCTGCCGGAAGAGGTCGGGGACGAAGCCCTGTTGCTGGTACAGAAGGTTTCATGCCCGGTAGTCGCCGCCGCAGACCGCATGCAGGCAGTGGGTCTGATTTCGAGAAAGTACAAGCCTGACGTGATACTGTCCGATGATGGCTTGCAGCATTACAAATTGCCACGTAATGTGGAAATTCTGGTTGTGGACGGGGACAGGCGGTTTGGCAATGGCAGGTGTTTGCCGGCAGGGCCGTTGAGAGAGCCGGTTTCACGTGCCCGCAGTTGTGACCTGGTGGTCAGCAACGGTTGCTGCGATGGTTACGAGTACAGTTTCGAAGTTGTGGCGGAAGATGCAGTTTCGCTTTGCTCGGACACGATACGCAGGCCATTGCAGCATTTCAAAGGCCGTTGCGTACATGCCGTGGCAGGGCTTGGAAATCCAGCGCGGTTTTTCAGGATGCTGGAGAGTGCCGGCATCAGGTTTTTAAGGCATGTTTTTCCCGACCATCACTCTTATACGGAGGCCGACCTGGAATTTGGGGACGATGAGCCGATTCTCATGACCGAGAAAGATGCACTGAAGTGCAAACTGTTTGTTGACAGGGATATCTGGTATCTACCCATAATAGTGTTGCCGAATCCGAGACTGGAACAGCGAATCTCAAATTTGATCGAAGGAATCCCGCGTGGACAGACAATTGCTTGAAATTCTAGTATGCCCGGTAACCAAGGGGCCACTGAAGTACGACAGGGAGCGACAGGAGCTCATATCCACGTCCGCACACCTCGCCTATCCGATACGCGATGGCATTCCAGTGATGTTGGAGCATGAAGCAAGAACCATCACTGACGAGGAGTACGACAAATACAAATCCAAGTGACCGCTGTCAGCTGAATCCCGCATGCGACGCACAGGTTCATGGAATTCAAAGTAGTTATTCCTGCCCATTACGCATCCGCACGGCTGCCTGGAAAGGTGTTGCTGGAAGTCCGGGGCAGGCCGATTATTGAATATGTTTACAACCAGGCGTGTGGCAGTGGTGCCGGGCAGGTGATCATTGCAACGGATGACATGCGGATCGCCGATGCGGCCGAAGCTTTTCACGCAGAAGTCTGCCTTACCTCAGACCGGCATGTGTCGGGCACGGACCGGATTGCGGAAGTTGTACAAAGATATGCCTGGGAGGGTGACACGATCATCGTCAACCTGCAGGGGGATGAGCCCATGATGCCGGGAGCGAACGTCCGTCAGGTTGCATCGAACCTGTACAACCGTACCGATGTAAGCATGTCTACCTTGTGTACGGCATTGAAAGATGAGGACGAGATTCAGGACAGGAACGTGGTGAAAGTGATACATGATGAGAACCATGTCGCACTTGGTTTCAGCCGGGATGTGAGAACTTTTGGCCAGCTGGCCAGTCATACTGTGTACCGGCATCTCGGCATCTATGCCTATCGCGCAGGATTCCTGTGCAGGTTCACGCAGTGGCCTCGGTCCATGCTTGAGCAGCAGGAGTCCCTGGAACAGATGCGCGCACTGGAACGCGGTGTCTTGATACATGTCGAGTTATGCCAGGCCTTGCCTGGGATAGGGGTGGACACACGGGAAGATTATGAAGCCTTGCTGGAAATAATGTAATGGACCATGGGCACCCGATGCAGGGGTGTTTGAATCTTCACTGATCTCTAGTAACATTCTGCGCCGATTGCGAACGCACAATAATGCAATTTGCCATAGTGCATCATCGACATGATAAATATAGAACGCCTAAGCAAAAAATTTGGTCACTCAGTCGTCGTCGACGATATTTCTTTCTCGGTCGGTTCTGGCGAAGTACTCGGCTTTCTAGGTCCGAATGGCGCCGGAAAGTCCACCACCATGAAGATGATTGCCGGATTTCTGGCTCCGACATCAGGTGTGATCCAGGTTTGTGGTTTTGATGTTGCAAAGCAGCCCATTGAGGTAAAAAAGAAGATTGGCTACCTGCCTGAAGGGGGGTCCAGCTATGGTGAAATGACGCCGTTGCAGTATCTGGACTTCATTGCCAGGGCGCGCGGACTGGGAGGGTCCCAGAAAACGATGCGCAAGGATGAGGTGATAGACCGGTTGCACCTGGAAAAGGTGCTCGGCCAATCCATCGAGACCTTGTCCAAGGGATTCAAGAAACGGGTCGGGCTGGCGCAGGCAATCCTGCATGATCCTGATGTGCTGGTCCTGGACGAACCCACGGACGGGCTGGACCCCAACCAGAAGCACGAAGTCCGGAAGTTCATCGAAAGTATCGCATCTGAAAAAGTCATTGTGATTTCTACTCACATCCTCGGCGAAGTGGATGCCATCTGCAGCCGGGCCATCATCATTGATGAAGGAAGGATTGTGGCAGATGACACGCCTGAAGGACTGCGCAGCAGATCTTCCTCGAACAGGCTAGATGACGTATTCCGCGAAATTACGCAAGCAAAGCTGTCATGAATGGCGTAATTACGATTTTCAGGCGTGAACTGGGCAGTTACTTTGCGACGCCGGTTGCCTATGTGTTCATAGTGATTTTCCTGATCATGAGCGGTGCCCTGACGTTTTACCTGGGCCACCTGTATGAACGCGGTCAGGCAGACCTGAATCCATTTTTCCAGTTTCATCCGTGGCTGTACCTGTTCCTGGTGCCAGCCATCGCCATGCGTCTCTGGGCAGAAGAACGAAAAACAGGAAGCATTGAACTGCTGATCACCCTGCCCATTTCAGTCGGTCAGGCCGTCGTTGGGAAATATCTTGCTGCGTGGATGTTTATCGGGATCGCGCTGGCCTTGACTTTTCCCCTGTGGCTTACGGTGAATTATCTGGGAGAGCCTGACAATGGCGTGATTTTTACAGCCTACCTGGGAAGCTTCTTGATGGCTGGAGGATTCCTGTCCATCGGGGCCTGCATTTCGGCCACGACGCGTAACCAGGTTATTGCATTCATTATCACTGTGGTCATCTGCTTCTTGTTTTTGCTGGCTGGCTCCCCCCTGGTGCTTAATTTCTTCAAGATATGGATTCCGCAGAACATAGTGGATTCGCTGGCCTTGCTGAGTTTTCTTACTCACTACAGCTCGATCGCCAGAGGTGTCATCGATGTACGGGACTTGGTGTATTTTGTCTCGCTGATCGCTTGCTGGCTTTATGCCAACGCACTGGTAGTAGACATGAAGAAAGCGGATTGATACTCGTGGCGGAAAGCAGCAAGAAGACAATCACATCAGCTGGTCTGCTCGGGGTGGCAGCCTTGTTTCTCGTGGTGAACATGCTGAGCAATCTCCTGCTGACATCCATGCGGGCGGACCTGACGGAAAACAAGCTGTACACCTTGACGGAGGGCACGCGCAATATCCTGGGCAGCATTGCTGAACCGATCACCCTGTACCTGTTTTATTCCGACAAGGCCAGTGAAGATGTTCCGCAGCTGCGGACCTATGCGATGCGGGTAAGGGAACTGCTCCAGGAATACACAACCCTTTCAGAAGGCAAGGTAGTACTCAATGTCGTCGATCCCTTGCCATATTCTGAAGAAGAGGACAGGGCTTCAGCATTGGGCCTGCAAGGGGTGCCGATCGGCAGTTCAGGCGAGAAAATATATTTTGGACTGGCAGCCAGTAATGCAGTGGGGGAAACCGAGACCATCGGTTTTTTCCAGCCGCAACGTGAGCAGTTTCTGGAATATGACGTCTCGCGGATGATTTTTAACCTGTCGAACCCTGATAAACCGGTGGTAGGGGTGCATACCCTGTTACCGGTGTTCGGTGGGTTTGATATGGAATCCGCTCAAATGACAACAGAGTGGGCGATTATCACCCAGTTGCGACAGTCGTTCATGCTCAAGCAGCTTGATGTGGCCGCGGACAAGATCAGTGATGAAATTGACCTGTTGATGGTGATCCATCCCAAGAATCTCAGTGATTCGGCACTGTATTCGATTGACCAGTTCGTGATGCGGGGCGGCAAGGCAATATTTTTCGTAGACCCTCATTCCGAAGTCGATACCCCGGTACGCCAGGAAGGCTCTCCATTGGAAGCGCAGGGGGGTCGAAGCTCGAGCGTGCCCAAACTGTTTGATGCCTGGGGCATTGAGTTTGATCCGGCTGATGTCGTACTGGATCGAAAGTATGCCCTCACAGTGAGTACCGGTGACCAGGGGCAGGCACGCCATTACGGGCTGCTGGCCGTGAGTAAAGAGGGCCTGAACAGCAAGGACGTTGTCACTTCCGAACTGGAACTGGTGAGCCTGGGCGTGGCGGGTCATATCGGAGTCAGGGAAGATGCCGCGATCAGGCTGTTGCCGATCGTAAGTTCCAGCACGGATTCGGATTTGGTCAAGGCGACACGATTCCGTTTCCTGCCTGAACTGGACCAGTTGTCATCCGGATTTGAGCCAACGGGCTCATCCTATACCCTGATGGGCCGCATCCAGGGAGTTTTGAGTTCAGCCTTTCCGGATGGGCAACCTGATGCAGAACCTGGCAATCCGGCGGGTACCGGAGAGCATGTTGCCAGGACCAATGGGGATACCAACCTCCTGGTCGTCGCCGACACGGACACCCTCAGTGACCGCATGTGGGTACAGGTTCAAGAGTTTTTTGGTCAGAAAATCCTGAATGCCTGGTCGGACAACGGTGCGCTGTTTGCCAATATGCTGGACAACTTTACCGGGAGTTCGGACCTGATCAGTATCCGTGGTCGCGAGACCTCTTCACGCCCCTTTGAGAAAGTCAATGAGCTGCGGCTTGAAGCGGACCAGAAGTTTCGCGCCACGGAGGAATCCCTGCAGGCGAGACTCAGGGAAACCGAGGAAAAGCTGGTTGCCCTGCAGAATCAGCGCGACGACATCAACGCCCTGGTGCTTTCGCCTGAACAGGAAGCGGAAATCCAGAAGTTCCAGCAGGAAAAACTCAGCATTCGCAAAGAGCTGCGCAAAGTTCGCCATAACCTGAACCTGGATATCGAACGGCTCGGGACAACCTTGAAGTTTATCAATATCGGGCTGGTGCCCCTTGTCATTTCCATCCTGGCCCTGGCGTTATCCATCGTACGCAGCAGAAGAAGGAGACGTGCATTAGGCTTATGAGTCTGAAGTCACTGATCATTCTGGCTCTCATCGTTATTGCGGGTGGCATTGCGTACTACTTCACCGCTCTTGAATCTGAAAAAGGGGTCACAGTAGAAGATACGCAGCTGATCCCAGACCTGGCACAGAACCTTGGCCTGGTTACGAAGCTCACTCTGCACAGGGCAGGTAACCAGCTTCTGGCTGAGGTGCGAAAGTCCGAGAACGGCTGGGTGGTCTCGAACCGGCATGACTATGAAGCGGACATCTCAGCGGTACGGGAAATATTCAGCGAAATGGCCCAGGCCAGGCTGATCGAGAAGAAGACAGCCAACCAGGAAAATTATTCCAGGATCGGAGTTGAGGATATCTCCAGTGCCGATGCACAGGGTGTGCAGTTTACGATTGCGGGACTTCCTGAAACGGTACGGGTTATTGCCGGGAAGAAGGGCAACCTGCAGGACACCCAGTTCATCAGAAAGGCGGGTGATGCACAGAGCTGGTTGATTGACAGGAGGCTGCATCTGGACAGGGATGCTGCCTGGTGGTTACGAAAGGACATCCTGGACATTCCGCCCGAGGACATTGAAAGCATCAGGATAAGGCACGTGGATGGCGATGAACTTGTCATAGTAAACGTAAGCAGGGAAAACTACGAGTTTGCCTTGGACCACCCGGTCTCTGATGACATGCAGGTATCCGAATCCGAACTGTACCAGGTGGCCAATGCGCTTTCGTCATTGCAGCTCAGGAATGTCGTCTCGCTTCAATCCGTACAGGAGGAAATTCTGCCTTCCACGGTCGCGACATTCAGAACCTATGACGGGTTGCGTGTGGAGGCCGGAACTTTCTCGATAGGCAAAAACCGCTACGTCCGGCTGAATCTCGAAATCGAACCGGAAGGTGCCGAAGGAAACCGGCAGGTGCCTGCTGCACAGGCCGGGAAACTCGTGGAAGCCCTGGAGCCGAAAGTATCGAGATGGGCTTTTGAATTACCTACCATTACGCAGGACGCGATGGTCAAGCGCCTGGAGGACATCCTGCTGCAGAAAGACGGGTAGGGCAGGTCAGGCGTTTCTTGCAAGCGTTGCAGCCAGACCGGTATAGCTGGACGGCGTCAGCACCAGCAGCTTGTCCTTTTCGTGATCTGGCAGGTCCAGTGAGCGGATAAAGCTGTCAAGCTTGTCACGGTCCAGTATCTCGCCGCGCGAAAATTCCTTCAGCTTCTCGTATGCGCCTTCGATCTTGTATTTCCTCATCACGGTCTGAATGGGCTCGGCAAGTATCTGCAGGTTGCGGTCCAGGTCCTGAAGCATTTGATCACTGTCCACTTCGAGCCTCGTCATGCCCCTTATCAGCGAACGATAGCCTATCTCGCAGTGTGCTGCCGCGACACCCAGGTTGCGCAAGACCGTCGAATCGCTTAAGTCCCTCTGCCAGCGGGAGATGGGCAGCTTTGATGAAAAGTGGTCCAGCAATGCGTTGGCCATGCCAAAGTTGCCCTCGGCATTTTCAAAATCTATCGGGTTGACCTTATGCGGCATGGCCGACGAGCCAACTTCCGACTTGACAAGTTTCTGCTTGAAATAGCCGATTGAAATGTAGGCCCATATATCCCTGCAGAAATCAATCAGAATGATGTTGATCCTGCGCAGCGCATCGCAAAACTCTGCTATGCAGTCATGGGGTTCTGCCTGCGCCGTGTGGCGATTCCAGCCCAGCCCGGATTCTTCAGCCAGCCTCCTCGCAAGCGCTTCCCAGTCGACATCCGGATAGGCGATGCGGTGTGCATTGTAGTTACCGGATGCACCATTCATCTTTCCATACAGCCGGGTGGCCTGAAAGCCTTCAAGCTGGCTCCGGACTCGAACCGTTACATTGGCAAATTCCTTGCCCAGGGTGGTCGGTGATGCCGGTTGTCCATGCGTGCGCGACAGCATGGCCATGTCTGCCCATTCATGAGCATGGCCCTGCAGGCATGAAATGAGCTGCTCGATACTCGGCACCAGCACTTTGGTACGCAGGTCCGTGAGCATCAGTGAGTAGGCCATGCTGTTAATATCCTCGGAGGTACACGCGAAGTGCACAAATTCGGCCATGCCTCTCAACTCCCCGTGCAAGGCAAGCTTCTCTTTCAGATAGTATTCGACCGCCTTCACGTCGTGGTTGATCCTGGTCTCGATATCCTTGATCTTCTGTGCTTCATCGACCGTGAAGCCTGAAACGATTTCCTCCAGGTATTCGCGTGCAGAATCGGATAGCGGCCCGGCTTCAGGAATTGAAGGGTTTTCCATCAGGGATTTGAGCCATCCTATTTCAACCAGAAGCCGGTAGTAGACGAGGCCGAATTCACTGGCGATATGCTGCAGCGCCTGAGTCTTGCTGGAGTATCGACCGTCGATGGGAGAAATTGCGGTGAGCGGACTGGCTGAACTCATTATTTATCGCAAATCAACTTATAATCCGTACGATCGTTCATTATACTACAGTGCCCAAGCAGCAGGGCTGAAAACAAACGACCATTCTTGACCCGGGTCTGGATATGCCAGTGAAAGATTCAAAATTCCGTACCGAAAAAGACAGTATGGGCGAACTGAATGTGCCGGCAGACGCCTTGTATGGTGCGCAGACACAAAGGGCCATTGACAATTTTCCCATTAGCGGCCTGACTCTTCCCAGGCCTTTCATCCAGGCACTTGGCCTGATCAAGGCTGCCTGTGCCCAGGTAAATGCAGAGCTTGGCCTGCTGGCAAGGGATACCGAGTCCGCCATCGTACAGGCATGCATGTCCGTCGCGGCCGGTGAATATGATTCGCATTTTCCTGTTGATGTTTTTCAGACAGGATCCGGTACCAGCACGAACATGAATGCAAATGAAGTCATTGCCCATCTTGCCAGTTCGCTGATGGAGTCCGAGGTACACCCGAACGATCACGTCAACATGAGCCAGAGCTCAAATGACGTGATTCCTACTGCCATTCATGTAAGCGCATGCCTGCAGGCAGACAGGGTCCTCAAGCCTGCCCTTGCACACCTGGTCGAGGTGCTGCAAGACAAGGCCGTGCTGCATGGGAAGCATGTGAAGACCGGTCGCACGCATTTGATGGATGCCATGCCCGTGACCCTGGGGCAGGAGCTTGGGGCCTGGGCACAACAGATTGCCTATTGCGAGGAACGCCTGGATCATGCGCTGGGCCGCATGTCCCAGCTGGCGCAGGGAGGGACGGCCGTGGGCAGCGGAATCAATGCGGATTCGGAGTTTGGAGTCATGGTTGCCCGGCGGCTTGAAGGACTGACGGAATTTCCATTTCAATCCAAACTGAACAAGTTTGAGGGATTGAGCAGCCAGGACAGCGCGGTCGAAATGAGCGGCCAGCTGAAAACCCTGGCGGTCAGCCTGATGAAAATTTCCAATGACCTGAGGTG
Source organism: Gammaproteobacteria bacterium (assembly GCA_965220875.1). Classification (GTDB taxonomy): domain Bacteria; phylum Pseudomonadota; class Gammaproteobacteria; order UBA4575; family UBA4575; genus WTFY01. The sequence goes on from OZ244849.1 coordinate 1,610,751, forward strand.
GATGAACTCGGGACCCCTGGCAGGACTGGGAGAAATTTCGCTGCCTTCCCTGCAGCCCGGCAGCAGTATCATGCCAGGCAAGGTAAACCCGGTAATACCGGAGTCAGTCACCATGGTGTGTGCCCAGGTCATGGGCAATGATACAACCATAACGATTGCAGGACAGGCAGGAAATTTTCAGCTGAATGTCATGCTGCCCGTGATTGCCTACAACCTGTTGCAGAGCATCGAACTGCTTGCAAATGCCTCCCGGGCGCTGGCAGACAAGGCAATTGCAGGTTTCACTGTAAATGAAGACGTGCTGCAGGATGCCTTGTCCAAAAACCCGATGCTTGTCACGGCCATGAACCGTATCGTGGGTTACGAAAAGGGTGCGGAAATTGCCAAGGCTGCCTATGCATCAGGCAGGCCGATCCTGGAGGTGGCCAGGGAAATGACGGACCTTGACGACGAGCAGCTGAGGAGACTCCTGGATCCTTCCAGGCTGGTTCATGGCGGGCTGCAGGACTGAGTTCTGTCGGGCACCGGTCGTGAATTCAAGCCGCCAACTGGCGCAGCACGTAGTGCAGTATGCCTCCATTGCGGTAGTACTCGACCTCTTGCGGGGTATCGATACGCACGATCGTCTGGAAAGTCCTGTCCGCACCGTCGTCACAGGACACGGTGACAGTGACCTGCCTGGCTGAACCGTTCTGCAGGCCGCTTATGCTGTATCGCTCCATGCCGGTCAGCCCGAGGCTCTCTGCATTTTCACCAGGTTCATACTGTAAGGGCAGCACACCCATGCCCACCAGGTTTGACCTGTGGATTCTTTCGTAGCTTTCGGCAATCACCGCCCTTACGCCCAGCAGGTTTGGTCCCTTGGCAGCCCAGTCCCTGGACGACCCGCACCCGTATTCCTTGCCAGCCAGGATAATGACCGGGGTACCTTCTTGCCTGTAGCGCATGGCGGCCTCATAGATCGAGGCCTGTTCTCCGGAAGGTATATGCAAGGTGACACCTCCCTCTGAGCCGGGGACAAGCTTGTTTCGCAAACGTATGTTTGCAAATGTGCCCCGCATCATGACGTGGTGATTACCCCGCCGGGATCCGTAGGAATTGAAATCAGCAGGGGTCACTCCCTGGCTCTGCAGGTACAGTCCCGCCGGACTGTCCGGGGCAATTGCGCCTGCGGGCGATATATGGTCCGTGGTGACGGAGTCCCCCAGGTGCGCCAGTATACGTGCGTTCTGGATGTCTGCGATCTCTTCAACCATCTTGCCCATGCCTTCAAAATATGGGGGACTGGCAATGTAGGATGAATCCTGCCAGGAAAAGAACTGGCTGTGATCGGCCGCCAGCGAATTCCAGTCATTTTCGCCGCTGTAGATGTCGTCGTAGACACGAAGGTATTGTTCTGCCGAGAGGAAATCCCTGACTGCATGAGCAATTTCCTGCTGGCTGGGCCAGATCTCTTTGAGAAAGACCGGATTGCCCTCCGGATCTGTCGTAAGGGGCTCATTGTATAAATCGACATCCATGCGCCCTGCAATGGCGTAGACGACGACCAGTGGCGGAGAAGCCAGATAGTTCATACGAACCAGGGCATGCACGCGGCCTTCAAAATTTCGATTTCCGGACAGCACCGATGCGGTGAACAGGTTGCAGTCCTGGATTGCGCTGGCTACCGGATCGGGAAGAGGCCCGGAGTTGCCGATACAGGTTGTGCAGCCATAACCGACATTATGGAACCCGAGTTTTTCGAGATCCTTCATTACTCCTGCATTCTCCAGGTATTCGGTGACAACTCGTGAACCTGGCGCAAGTGATGTCTTGACCCAGGGCTTTACTTCCAGGCCCCGCTGCACGGCTTTCCTGGCTACCAGCCCTGCACCGAGCATCACGCCGGGGTTGGAGGTGTTGGTGCAGGAAGTGATGGCAGCAATCACTACCGAACCATCTGCCAGCGTGCATTTCCTTCCATCAATTTCAATTTCTGTACTGCCTTGGCTCGCTGTATTGCGTTCTTCTTCCATGGCCTGGCGGTCTCGCAGGAATGCGGATTTGGCGTCTTTGAGCGCAATGCGGTCCTGCGGGCGCCTGGGCCCGGCAAGGCTGGGCAGCACCTCGTTCAGGTCCAGATGGATATGTTCGCTATACTCGGCCGCTTCAGATGAAGATCCACGCCACATTCCGGTGGACTGTGCGTAGGTTTCGACCAGCGCAACCTGTTCGCTGTCACGCCCGGTCATCGTCAAATAGCGGATCGTCTCCCTGTCGATAGGGAATATCCCGCATGTGGCGCCGTATTCAGGTGCCATATTGGCAATGGTCGCCCGATCTGCCAAAGGCAATTCGTCCAGTCCGTCTCCATAAAACTCTACGAACTTTCCGACCACTCCATGTTTGCGCAGCATCTCCACCACTACCAGAACGAGGTCCGTCGCGGTAGAGCCCTCGGGGAGACGTCCATCCAGCCTGAAGCCGACCACCTTGGGAAGCAGCATGGAGATTGGCTGGTCAAGCATGGAGGCTTCTGCCTCTATGCCTCCCACCCCCCATCCAAGCACGCCGACGCCATTGATCATGGTGGTGTGCGAGTCTGTGCCTACCACTGTGTCCGGGTATGCCTGCAACTTGCCTTCCACCCGCTTGGAGAAAATGACACGTGCAAGGTATTCAAGGTTCACCTGGTGCACAATGCCCCTGTCAGGCGGAATGACCTTGAAGTTTGAAAATGCGTTTTGACCCCATTTCAGGAAGTTGTAACGTTCCCTGTTGCGTGCGAATTCCAGCGCGGCATTCAGGCTGAACGCCTGGTCTGAACCGAAGTGATCGACCTGGACAGAGTGGTCAATCACCAGTTCTGCAGGCTGCAAGGGGTTGATTTTGCCAGGCTCTCCACCGAGCCGTTGCATGGCATCGCGCATTGCGGCGAGGTCCACCACTGCGGGCACCCCGGTAAAATCCTGCATCAGTACGCGGGCAGGCCGGAATGCAATTTCATTAGCAGGCTCGGAGCCGGCCTTCCAGTGCAAAACGGCCTCGATGTCTTTCGCCGTTACCGTGATGCCGTCTTCGTGGCGAAGAAGGTTTTCCAGCAGAATCTTGAATGAATAGGGCAGGCGCTCGGACCCCGCCAGCCTGCTGACATCGAAAACTTCATAGCTTTTCCCATGCACGTTCAAGCTGGACCGGGTATCAAAACTATTGTTCATGCGGGCTCCTTATGCAATCGGAATGGATGGGCGAAGGTTTCAGGGGCGACAATTATCTGGCAATCGAGTGCTGCAGGGAACTACCTTCAAGTGATAACCGGACACTAGCCACCCTGTTTCAGGATAGCAATGTTGCTGAGGATCGAGGAACGTCCAAACAGCAAAGCCAGGCGTTTCCCCCTGGCTTGTCTCCAGAGGACAACAGCACGAATGCCTGCCAGCAGCAAGGCCCGGATCATGTCCGCACAATTTTCCAGCTTCAGGTACCCGGGGTCACCTTCAATGATGATTTTAGGTCCCAGGGGGCTGATGTGGGTTTGATACAATCTGGCAAGGTCATGTGCCAGGGCGGTCAAGGATTCATCCCTGCTGGCATGCAGGGCTGCAACATGCTCGATATCATTGCGCAGGGCAGTAACAGTCTGCGCATCGGCTTGCAGCCTGCTTTCCAGGTATATGAGGCTGATCGCATGGCGGTTACGCTCGATCGAGCGAGGGTCTTTGCGGTTTTCCATGGTTTCCCTGAGCGTTTGCAGGCCAAGCTGGATATTGTGAGGCAATTCGTAGGTGTCCATGAATTTTTCCGTATCAATTTTCAGGACGCTTGCAAGAGAGGGTGCCAGGCAGGGGTCATTGGAACTGCCCTGCCAGGCGAGCTGTTGCACGAGAGCCAGTGCCTGATACAGGCCGGCAAGGGCAATCGTCTGATCTGTCGTCACGTTAAACATAGGGAATGGCCGGTATCCCGGGATTCAGTGTTTGCGCGCCTCGATTATGCCTCCTCCAAGGCACGCATCCTGCCTGTAGAATACCACGCTCTGTCCAGGCGCTACGGCCCACTGGGGGTTTGCGAAGGCAATTTCATGGTAAGTCCCGTCGTAAGGGCCAACTGTGCAGTCCTGGTCAGGCTGCCTGTAGCGGATTTTGGCTTTCAGGTTTTCCATGTTGCCGGGAGGCGAGCCCGCAATCCAATGGATGCTTCTTGTCAGGATAGTCGAATGAAACAACGCTTCATGCTGCTTGCCCTGTGCCACGATCAGGCTATTGGCACGCAGGTCCTTGTCAGCCACATACCAGGGCCCTTCAGGCTGGTCCGCCAGCCCCCCGATCCCAAGTCCCTGCCGCTGGCCAATGGTGTAAAACACCACGCCTTCATGCTTCCCCACGAGGTCTCCATCACTGGTCAGTATCGGACCTGGCCTGGGCGGGATGTATGTTTTCAGAAAATCCCTGAATTTCCTTTCACCGATAAAACATATCCCGGTACTGTCTTTCTTGTCGTGTACCCTGAGACCCTGTTGTCTGGCAATGTTTCGAACTTCCGGCTTTTTCATCTCTCCAAGGGGGAACAGTGATTTTTCAAGCTGCTCCTGGTGCAGCGTGTGCAGGAAGTAACTCTGGTCCTTGTCAAGGTCACTCGCTTTTTTCAGGCTGAAAGGTCTTGAGCCGGTTTCACACCGGACATAATGCCCGGTTGCAATATAGTCCGTGTCGAGGTTCAGCGCATAGTCCAGAAAGGCCCTGAATTTTATTTCGCGGTTGCAGATCACGTCCGGGTTTGGCGTGCGTCCCGCCCGGTATTCCCTCAGCAGGTAACGGAAGACTCGATCCCAGTATTCGCTTGAGAAATTGACAGTGTGCAAGGGGATGTCGAGCACGTTGCACACCTGCTGCGCATCCGCGAGGTCTGCCGCGGCCGCACAGTATTCATCCTCATCGTCCTCTTCCCAGTTTTTCATGAACAGGCCCTCGACTTGAAAGCCCTGCCTGTTCAGCAGCCACGCCGCAACGGATGAGTCCACTCCCCCCGACATGCCGACGATCACCTTGGTCAAGTTCATTGCCCTCCCGTGAACCCGGGATTACCAGTGCTGGTGAATCGTTCGAATCAGGTCCAGTCCATAACGTTTGCCATCGAGGTAGTCTTGCAGGCTGTGAGTGACCATGGTGCTCCTGAGCTTGTGTTCCGGCAGTGACAAGATCGAGTCAGCACTGCACCAGCACGCCTGCAGGATTCCGGCATCAAGCTCATCACTGATACGTTCCTCACTGCACTGTCCGCACAGTGTAAATCTCAAGTAGGTTTCATCCTTGTGCGGGTGTTTCCAGCAATAAACCCCTACCAGGGCATCCGGATAAAATTCCCAGCCGGTCTCTTCCAGGGTTTCCCGCCGGACCGCCTCGATCAGTGTCTCGCCCTGTTCCCAATGTCCGGCAGGCTGGTTGAACACCGTATGTTCATCCACCCGCTCCTGAACCAGGAGAAATTTGTGTTCGCGCTCGATGACGGCAGCAACGGTAACATGGGGCTGCCAGTTCATGGATACAATGTACTCGATAGGCTCATCATGTGCTTGCGTAACTATATAATAAAAAGTGTTTTTGTGTAGCCTGTAAGGATCCTTGCCGTGACCGGATTCGGCGTCAAGCGATATTTCCATGGACACCCGTACGCACTCGTGCATTCAGGCTCGATGACTCCCCGCAGTGCAGGCAAAGTGCAATTGCCCCGGTTTGGGCAGGCAGGTTCATCATCCAGGCTACTATCCGCTTTGCGGAGACACCGGTTATACTATTTACGGTAGAAAATCTTGATTCTTAAGTATGGCTGAGCAAGATCAAATTCTTCACGATGAGAAGGTGGCTGTAAAGGATGCGAAGACTCGCACGCCGCCGATGTACAAAGTGGTATTATTGAACGATGATTACACCCCTATGGAGTTTGTCGTCCATATTCTGGAGAATTTCTTCAAGATGAGCCGGGAAAAAGCAACACGCATCATGCTTCACGTTCATACTCGGGGCAAGGGAGTATGCGGTGTATATACACGTGAGGTCGCGGAGACCAAGGTTGCACAAGTAAACGAATATTCACGCATGAACCATCATCCCTTGCTGTGTTCCATGGAAGAGACGTAACGCGCGATGCTGAACAAAGAACTTGAATTCACACTGAACCTTGCTTTCAAGGAAGCACGCGAAAGGCGTCATGAATTCATGACGGTGGAGCACCTGCTGCTTGCCCTGACGCAGAATCCGACCGCGGCAGATGTGCTGCGCGCATGCGGGACGGACCTGCCAAGGCTTGCTCGTGAACTCACCGAGTTCATTCATAGCAACACGCCATTGCTGCCTGAAGGGGATGACCGTGATACACAGCCCACCCTGGGGTTTCAGCGCGTGCTGCAGCGTGCAGTATTCCACGTGCAGTCATCCGGGAGAAAGGAAGCCGAGGTCACCGGCGCGAATGTGCTCGTTGCCATATTCAGTGAACAGGAATCGCATGCCGTATACCTTCTTGGCCAGCATGACGTGGCGCGTCTGGATGTGGTGAATTATATCGCCCATGGTATCTCCAAGGTTGTATCCGAATCCGATGGTGATGCCCAGATAGAGGGCGAGTCCGGGCAGCGGAGGGATGGGCAAGGCCCGAGACCGCTTGACTGCTATGCCGTCAATCTGAACAAGCTTGCGGAAGAAGGGAAAATTGATCCGTTGATTGGCCGGAAAAACGAAATCGAGCGCACTATCCAGATTTTGTGCCGGCGCAGGAAAAACAATCCCCTCATGGTCGGTGAAGCGGGTGTGGGAAAGACCGCGATTGTCGAAGGTCTGGCAAAAAAAATCGTGGATCAGGAGGTTCCCGATATCCTCAAGGGCTATACGATATATGTGCTGGACCTGGGAGGCCTGGTTGCAGGCACGAAATACCGTGGTGATTTTGAAAAGCGCCTGAAAGGTGTTTTGCAGCAACTGAAGGAAGAACAGCACGCTATCCTTTTCATTGATGAGATCCATACCGTGATCGGTGCCGGCTCCGCATCCGGGGGGGTCATGGATGCTTCAAACCTCATAAAACCCATGCTGGGTTCCGGCGAACTGAAATGTATCGGTTCGACGACATACCAGGAATTCCGGGGTGTGTTTGAAAAGGACCGTGCGCTGGCGAGGCGGTTCCAGACCATTGATATCGAGGAACCCAGCGTCGAGGAAACCTACCGGATCCTGAAGGGCCTGCGAAGCCACTTTGAGAAACACCACGGGGTCCGCTATGCGGAGAAGGCATTGCGTGCGGCTGCGGAACTGGCGTCCAAATACATCAATGATCGACATTTGCCTGATAAGGCCATCGATGTGATTGACGAGGCCGGTGCCAACATGAATCTAAAGTCAAAGTCTGATCGTAAAAAAACAATAACTATCAGGCAGATAGAGGATATTGTTTCCAAAATAGCTCGTATACCTTCCAAGCATGTAACATCGAGTGATACAGAAGTGCTCAAGAATTTGGGACGCAACCTGAAGCTCGTTATATTCGGGCAGGATGCCGCAATAGATTCACTGTCCACTGCAATCAAAATGTCACGCTCTGGAATCGGCAATGAGAACAAGCCCATCGGCTGCTTTCTTTTCACGGGGCCGACGGGTGTAGGGAAAACTGAGGTTGCAAGGCAGCTGTCAATGATCCTGGGGGTTGAACTGTTGCGGTTTGACATGTCCGAGTACATGGAACGCCATACTGTTTCACGCCTGATTGGAGCCCCGCCTGGCTATGTGGGTTTTGACCAGGGTGGCCTCTTGACTGATGCCGTGCTGAAGTCTCCCCACTGCGTATTGCTCCTGGACGAGATAGAAAAGGCGCACATGGACGTATTCAATCTGCTGCTGCAGGTGATGGACCATGGTTTACTGACGGATACAAACGGCAGGAAGGTGGATTTCCGCAACGTCGCTCTGATCATGACGACCAATGCCGGTGCCGTAGAGATGAGCCGGGCGAGCATGGGTTTCACGATCCAGAACCATCAGGCTGATGGCATGGAAATTATCAAGCGCACCTTTACACCGGAATTCAGGAACCGTCTGGATGCAATCATCCAGTTCAAGGCACTGGACAGGGAAACGGTGATGCACATTGTGGACAAGTTCATTGCCCAGCTGGAAGCCCAGCTGGAAGCCAAGAAGATTGAGATTCGTGTTGAACCGGCTGCAAAGGAGTGGATTGCGAGCATGGGACACGACGTCAAGATGGGAGCGCGTCCCATGGAGCGCATCATACAGGAGCATGTCAAGAAGCCTCTTGCCGAGGAAATACTGTTTGGATGTCTGGAAAACGGTGGGAAAGTGGTCGTGCGCGCTTGCGAAGAGGGGCTGGAAATCGAATACCTGGACAGGGTGATGAATTGATCTTGTAGTATTGGCCGGATTATTTTCCCCTGTATGTGATTCTTCCCTTGCTAAGATCATATGGAGTCATTTCTACAGTAACCCTGTCGCCCGTCAGGATCTTGATATAGTGTTTTCGCATTCGGCCTGAAATGTGCGCTGTCACTATATGGCCATTTTCCAGTTCGACCCGAAACATTGTATTTGGCAGGGTTTCAATCACAGTGCCTTCCATTTCAATATGATCTTCTTTTGCCATGCTGCTCCTTGGGAAGTTCGTAGGTGGTGCTCATTATCGTGCAACGAAAAAATAAAACAAGGGCTGCACGTATTTTAGTACAATGCGGAACAGGCTCCTTCCTAAACAGTGCTATGGAATTCGCATACATATTTCCTGGTCAGGGCTCGCAGTCGGTCGGCATGATGGGGGATCTGGACAGGCAATATCCTGAGGTAAGACAGCTCTTCGAGCTGGGCTCGGACATCCTTCAGCAGGACCTGTGGAAACTGGTTACTTCGGGCCCTGAAGCAGACCTCAACCGCACGGAAAACACACAGCCCGTCATGCTTTGCGCCTGTGTGGCCGTACACAGAATCTTCCAGGCTCAGTTTCCAGGCTCCCCGCTGCTCGCAGCAGGGCACAGCTTCGGCGAGTATACCGCGCTGTCCTGTGCAGAGGCCCTGGAGTTTGAAGCCGCCGTTGCACTGGCCAGGTACCGCGGACGTGTGATGCAGGAGGCTGTACCCGAAGGCGAGGGGGCGATGGCTGCGGTTCTCGGCCTGGAAGTGGACTTGCTGGCCCGGATTTGCATGCAGTGTACGCAGGAGCACGAACGGGTAGAACCTGTAAATTTCAATGCCCCCGGTCAGACCGTGATAGCAGGTGACCGAGTCGCGGTATCCAGGGCGGTCGAGGCGGCCAAGGATGCGGGTGCCAAGCGATGTGTCCCGTTGCCCCTGAGTGTGCCGTCACACAGTACCTTGATGAAACCGGCTGCCGTGCGGCTGCGGGAATACCTGCAGGACGTCGCAATGCGCGCCCCACGGTTTGCCGTCATCCAGAATGCTGATGTCAGGGCGTACCGCAGTGAAGCCGATATCAAGGATGCCCTGTACAGGCAGCTGTTCAGCCCGGTACGGTGGGTCGATACAGTCCAGCACATGATCTCGCAAGGTATCGGTGCACTGGTCGAGCTGGGTCCGGGCAGGGTGCTGACCGGCTTCAGCCGGCGTATAGACCGTTCGGTGCCGGCTTATTGCGTCTCTGATCTCAAAAGCCTTGACCAGACTTTGCAGCAGTTGAATGCAATGAATGCCCTGGAACCCGCATGAACCGCCGGGTTGCACTCGTCACTGGTGCCAGCAGGGGAATCGGCAAGGCGATCTTGCACAAACTCGGATCCATGGGGTTTGTGGCGGTTGGAACCGCCACGACGAATGAAGGAGCGGGAAGGATTGATTCCGGGCTTGCCCAGGCTGACCTCAGCGGCAAGGGACTGGTGCTTGATGTCACACAAGCCGACTCGGTTGCCAACCTGCTCGATGAAATCCGGGACAGGTATTCAGCCCCTTATGTCCTGGTTAACAATGCGGCGATTACCCAGGACAATCTGCTGCTGCGGATGAAGGATCATGAATGGGATGCCGTGATCGACACTAACCTGTCATCCGCCTACAGGCTGACACGTGCATGCCTGAGAGACATGATCAAAATGCGGGGTGGGCGTGTCGTGAACATTACTTCGGTCACGGCTTTCTCCGGAAATGCGGGTCAGGCCAATTATGTTGCCGCGAAGGCGGGCGTTGTGGGCTTTACGAAATCTCTTGCACTGGAGGTTGCTTCAAGAGGGATCACGGTGAATGCCGTTGCACCGGGGTTTATCGAAACGGACATGACTGCAAAACTCGGCGAAAGCCAGCAGGCGAAGCTCGTTGAGAAGATTCCCCTGGGCCGTATCGGCAGCACAGATGAAGTTGCGCATGTCGTCAGCTTCCTGGTTTCTGCCGAGGCAGGATACATTACGGGAGAAACGGTCCATGTCAATGGCGGCCTGTATATGGCATGATGAAAATATATAATAACCTGATTCAGAAATAACACATAACCATATAATATATATATAAATATATTTTCCCATAGCGCATGTGAGAGCGAAATCGCCATTTCAGTTCGTGTTAATAATGGCACGGGCATATTCTTTTCAATACAATATGCGACTTAGCCTGATTCAGCCTGTACAAATTTATCTAAAGAGGTAGCAACCGTATGAGTAACATTGAAGAAAGGGTTCGGAAGATTATCGTTGAGCAGCTGGGCGTGAGCGAGGACGAAGTCTCGGATGACGCATCATTCGTGGATGATTTGGGTGCAGACTCTTTGGATACTGTTGAGCTGGTAATGGCTTTGGAAGAGGAATTTGAATGCGAGATTCCCGATGAGGAGGCTGAGAAAATCACTACAGTCAAGCAGGCGATAGACTACGTAAACTCACATCAATAGAGCGTGTGCAGGGCGCAAGAAAGCATGCTAGGCCGTCTCGTTCCGGTTTCTGCTTGTAGATAGCGAAGATATGGTATCCCGGCGACGCGTTGTAGTAACAGGTTTGGGAATTGTATCTCCGGTCGGGTCCGCGACCGATCGGGCATGGGCGAACATCACTGCAGGCAAGAGCGGAATTTCCAGGATTGACTGTTTTGATGCGAGTGCGTTTTCTGTTCAGATCGCAGGTCAAACCAGGGATTTCAATGCTGATGACTATCTGTCGAAGAAAGATCAGCGCAAGATGGACCCCTTCATACATTACGGAATCGGAGCTGCTGTACAGGCCATCGAGGATTCCGGCTTTGATGTCACTGAAGAGAAGGCCGAACGCATAGGGGTAGCGATTGGCAGTGGCATAGGCGGTTTGCCCGGTATCGAGAAAAGCAACGAAGCTTACCTGAAATCCGGGCCCAAGAGGGTCTCGCCATTCTTCGTGCCCAGCAATATCATCAATATGGTTTCGGGCAACCTGTCCATCATGCGCGGTTTTCGTGGACCGAACGTGTCCATTGTCTCGGCATGTTCGACGGGCACCCACAATATCGGCGATGCGGCAAGGATGATTGCATTTGGTGATGCCGACATCATGGTCGCCGGCGGGGCCGAAATGGCCACGTGTCCACTGGGAATTGGTGGATTCGCCGCAGCAAGGGCGTTGTGCTCGTCTCACAATGACGATCCGGAAGCGGCCAGCCGCCCGTTCGATCTTGACAGGGACGGATTTGTACTGGGAGACGGGGCGGGAGTCCTGGTGCTTGAGGAATATGAACTTGCCAGGGCGCGGTCTGCGAGAATTTACTGTGAGCTGGTCGGGTATGGCATGAATAGCGATGCTTACCACATGACATCCCCTGCCAAGGGTGGAATTGGCGCATCGAGGTGCATGCTGAATGCCTTGAACGATGCCAGACTGGAGGTTACCTCCGTAGATTACGTCAATGCCCATGGCACTTCCACGCCGGCAGGTGACCTGGCCGAAACCGATGCGATCAAGTGCACCTTTGGCGATCACTCGAAGCAACTGGCAGTCAGCTCGACCAAATCAATGACCGGCCACCTGCTGGGTGCAGCAGGCGGTGTTGAGGCCCTCTTTACCGTTCTCGCCGTGTACCATGGAATCCTGCCGCCTACCATCAATTATGACACCCCTGACCCCGGATGCGATCTTGACTATGTACCCAACGAGGCGCGCGTGCAGCCGATCAACGTAGCCATTTCTAATTCATTTGGCTTCGGAGGAACGAATGCAACCGTTGTGTTTCAAAAAGTCTGATGGTGGCAATATTCCCAGCAGCAAGCCGTACACCGCCGCCTATTGAATGACCCGGTACAATGTGTCCTGACATGCAGACACCTGCTATCCTGGTCAACGGGCAGGCCAATGAGCTTGTTTCAAGTCTGGACCGGGGCCTGCTGTTTGGTGACGGGTTATTTGAAACGATCGCGGTCAGGAACGGCACCCCTGCATTCTGGGATGATCATATCCATCGCCTGCAACAAGGGTGCAAGGTACTTCGTTTGGCATGCCCTGACTGCAGTCTCCTGCGCACAGAAGTCAACGGGCTTGTGGATGCTGAAGAACAGTGTGTGATCAAGATCATCGTTACGCGCGGTGTGGGTGGAAGAGGGTATGGCTTTGGCGAGCAGTCACCGACCCGAATCATCCAGAAGTTTCCCTGGCCGGACCATCCGCGTGAATACACTGATGCGGGCATCAACCTCACGCTGTGTCGCTTTCGCCTGTCGCAGCAGTCCAGACTGGCCCAGATCAAGCACCTGAATCGTCTCGAGCAGGTGCTTGCCCGAGACGAATGGAAGCATGAGTACCAGGAGGGATTGGTCTGTGACACCCAGGGAAATGTCATCGAAGCCACTTCCAGCAATGTATTCTTTGAAGTGGATGGACAATTGATCACTCCTGACCTTGCCAATTGTGGCGTTGCAGGTATATTGCGCCGGCAGGTGATAGACTACTGCAGTCACCACGGCATTCCCCTTGTAATCAGGAATTTCGGCCTGAATGACATGGTCCGAGTCGAGGCGATGTTTGTTTGTAACAGCATCGCGGGCATCTGGCCTGTGAAACGGTTCAATGCAATGCAAGTTACCCGGTCCGTCATTACCGAAAGACTGATGTCTGTCTTCAACTACTCGTGACAAGTTCCATGCGTCGTATCAGTTTATCCGTGGGCATCGTGTTAATGGTCCTCATCGTCTTAACGGTGTACCTGAAAGATTATGCAGACCGGCCACTCTCCGGGGAGTTGAGGGACGTGCACCTGGAGATTGCTCCCGGAATGAGCTTTAAGGGTGTGACAGGCGAGCTGATTGAACAGGGCATGATCGATGAAGCGTGGACCTGGAGGATATTTGCCAGCCTGAAAGGAGTCACCCACGACATCAAGGCAGGTGAATATTTGCTTCCTGCCACCCTGACTCCCCGGCAGCTTCTCGGAAAACTGGTTCAGGGAGATACCATACGGTATTCCATCACGATCATCGAAGGCTCAACCTTCAGGCAACTGTGGGATGCAGTCAAGAACCATGACAGGATAACCCAGACGCTGGACTCACCCGTCGAGCTGCAAGAAAAACTTGGATTGAGTGAACCCAACCCTGAAGGATGGTTTTATCCGGACACCTATCACTTTTCAAGCGGGACCACTGACCTGCAGTTTTTCCAGCGCATGCACAGGTACATGCACAAGGTGCTTGATGAAGAATGGACGAACAGGAAAGAGGGACTTCCGGTTGTCACGGCCAAGGAAGCTCTCGTACTGGCCTCCGTCATTGAAAAGGAAACCAGTGTAGACCGGGAACGCAACCTGATTGCTGCGGTATTTTCCAACCGCTTGAAACGCGGCATGCGTTTGCAGGCTGACCCTACGGTAATTTACGGCCTGGGCGAGTCATTTGATGGAAACATAAGCCGCAGGGACCTTAAAGCAGATACGCCCTATAATACATACATCCGCAAGGGACTCCCTCCCACCCCGATTGCCTTGCCCGGTCGTGCTTCCATTGCTGCTGCATTGAACCCGGCAAACAGTGCGATGATCTATTTTGTGTCCAAGCGAGACGGCACCCATCATTTTTCCTCCACCTACAAGGAACACCGTGCTGCGGTGATCAAGTACCAGCTCCGGGGCTGCAAGCAGTGCTATGGAGGGGGCAGCGGGGGCGATAAAGGCGGTCTGAACCGTGACTCCTGATTCCGGAAAGGAATTGCGGGGGAAATTCATCACCTTTGAGGGCGTAGAAGGTACAGGCAAGACTACCCAGATCGAGTTGTTGCAGAAGCACCTGCATTCGCTGGGCATCCAATCGGTGGTTACCCGTGAACCGGGCGGTACCAGGCTGGGAGAACGGCTTCGTGACTTGCTGCTTGAGGCCGCCGTGGTGCCTGTCAGTTACCGCACAGAACTCCTGTTGATGTTTTCTGCCCGTGCCCAGCACCTTGAGGAAGTCATCTATCCGGCACTCAAGCTGGGTACCTGGGTATTGAGCGACCGGTTTACCGATGCAAGCTATGCCTACCAGGGAGGCGGGCGCGGGATTCCTGAGACTTTCATTTACCAGCTGGAATCCCTGGTTCACGGCGGATTCGAGCCGGACCTGACGATGTTGCTCACGTCTGACCTGGAGACTGCCATGCAGCGTGTAAGCCAGCGTGGTGACAAGGACCGCTTTGAAAGCGAGTCTGTGGAATTCTTCGAGCGGGTGCAGCGTGTCTACTCAAGGCGGGCGGAAAATTTTCCGCAGCGCTTTTGCGTGATCGATGCAGAACGGCGCGTGGAAGAGGTTGCAGCGGAAATCCGGCAGTGCATCAAGTCCAGGTTTCAGCCAAGCGGATCACAAGGGGCATCATGATCTATCCCTGGCAGGAAGAAACCTGGCAACGGCTTGTTCAGTATCTTGAGAACGGGCGACTGGCACATGCCATACTCGTAACGGGTCCGTCAGCGATCGGCAAGATGGAATTCTGTCTGAGCTATATCCAGCGCATGTACTGTTCGGCACCCAGGGAAAATCAGCAGCCATGCGGGGTTTGTGAGAACTGCCGCTTGATCAAGGCGGGCACGCATCCTGACGTGCGCCTGGTTGAAACCGCAGAGATTTCCGGGAAGGTTGAGCCAATCAAGGTAGATGAAATTCGAAAAATCAGCCAGTTTATTTCACTGAGCTGCCGTCAGGGAGCATACAAGTCTGTCTGCATCAACAAGGCTGACAGAATGAACATCAATGCAGCCAACGCCCTGCTCAAGACACTGGAAGAACCCCCCCCGGGTTCCGTGCTGTTCCTTGTCAGCGACCGTGCTGACAGGCTGCCGGCGACAGTCAGGAGCCGCTGCCAGACTTGGAAGTGTCCTGTACCTGACGCCAGGCAGGCACTTGCGTGGCTGCAGAGTATGGCGGATAGCCCCGCGTGGAAGAGCCTGCTGGGCGCCGCTGGAGGAAAACCGCTGCTGGCCTGGGAAATGCATGACAGTGGCCTGGACAAGGTACGTGCAGAAGTTTTCCGGCACTGGGTCGGGCTGTTACACGACAAGAAATCTGTAACTGAAACTTCAGCGAAAATTCAAAATGAAAGTATCGAAAGAGTAAATTCCTGGCTGCAGGCCTGGTGTGCTGATCTGATTCGTTGCCATTTCGACAAGAATTCCGACACCATTGAAAATGAAGATTTTCTTGAAGAGCTGAGCCGGCTATCGGAAAGGACGGACTTGCACTCGTTGCTGAATTGCATGGACAGGCTTGCAGCGCATCGGCGCATTGCTGAAACCACGCTCAACCGGCGCCTGCAAATTGAGGATCTGCTGCTTTACTTCAAGCAGTCACTTAAATGCGAGATTCGCTGAGGTGGAAACCCGTATGCCAGGCATGAGAACACGTATCCGCTTTCCAGGGACACACTGAGCGGAACGGGAAACAGGCACTCAGGCAACCTAGAATTTTATGATGTTCAATACGGTTCTTTTATATAATGTACGAAAGGCATACAGACTGAACCCGGGCAAATGAAAAAAGGCAAGACATCGTCAGCGGATGGAGCACTGATCAACAGCGAAAGCGTATCGTACGTCGAGTCCCTTCAAGCTGAGAATCAGGCCGGACCCGGGGCAGATTCCTCCCTCAGGCAACAGGTTCACAAGCCCGCCCGCGCACAATCCGATGCGTCTGGCAAGCCTGGGACTGCACACGACACCGGGTTCCCGCCCTTTAGCGAATCACCCGCACTGGACGATCAGGAACAGGTGGATGCATTGCGCCTGGTCGATGCCGTGGAGCGCATGACCGAACAAAGGGACAGGCTGAACAGGAAGCAGGTGAGCGTGATCAGGCTTGTGAGTGCCTACCGGTATCTCGGTCACAGGCAGGCGGACATCGACCCCTTGAATGCCACGGTTCGTCCTGAAATTCGAGAGCTTAACCCTGAGTTCCACGGCCTGAAGCGTGCCGATATGGACACGGCATTCGAAACAGGCGGGATTGCCGGGGTCAAGCATGCCACGCTCAGGGAAATCATCAGCATGCTGTCCGTAACGTATTGCGGCACGATAGGCTCCGAGTTTAAGCACATTACTTCCTTGGAGCAGAAAGAGTGGATACAACAGCGGCTGGAACAGTTTTACTTTTCTCCCGATCTTTCCGACAAGCGGAAAAGAAGAATCCTTGAGATTTTGATTGCGGCAAAATCGCTGGAGGTATATTTACACAAGAAGTATGTCGGCCAGAAACGTTTCTCGCTGGAAGGCGGACTGAGCCTGATTCCAATCCTGGATGAAGTAATCAAGCGGTCTGGCCGTCACCATGTCAAGGAAGTGATACTGGGCATGGCGCACCGGGGCCGGATCAATGTGCTCGTGAACATACTCGGGAAAAGTCCCGAGGAACTGTTTCAGGAATTCGAGGATAAGCTAGACCCGGCCGTCGGTTCCGGAGACGTGAAGTACCACAAGGGGTTTTCTTCAAATCTGGCAACTCCTGACGGGCCCGTGCACACGGTGCTGGCATTCAACCCATCGCATCTGGAAGCCATTAATCCCGTGGTGGCTGGATCGGTGCGTGCCCGGCAGGAACGGCGAAATGATCACAAGCGCTGCGAAGTGATACCCGTGCTGGTCCATGGCGATGCCTCAATAGCCGGACAGGGTGTCGTGATGGAAACCCTGAACTTGTCCAAGACACGCGGCTACACCACTGGGGGTACGGTACATGTGGTCGTGAATAACCAGATCGGGTTCACCACCAGCGACCCGCTTGATTCAAGGTCCACGCTGTATTGCACAGACGTTGCAAAAGTGATTCAGGCGCCCATATTCCATGTGAACGGGGATGATCCGGAAGCTGCAGTCTTTGCAGCCAAGCTCGCGATAGACTTCCGTATGGAATTCAACAGTGACGTGGTGATCGACATGGTCTGTTACCGGCAGCACGGACACAACGAGGCAGACGAGCCCTCTGTGACCCAGCCACTCATGTACCGCAGTATTCGGAATCAAAAGGGGGTTACCAAATCCTATGCGGACGAGCTGGTGCAAAACGGCACAATCTCCCCTTCCAGGGTAAAGGCTTTGGAAACGAAGTACCTGAACAAGCTCCAGAAAGGCGAGCGGGTGTGCGGGCCGATTGCTGATGACATAGACCGGAAGCACTCTATCAGTTACAAACCTTATATTGGTACGAGCTGGCAGGAAAATTCCGAGACGGGCATCAGTGAAGAGCGGATCAGGGACCTTGCCAAAAGATTTACAGCCGTACCAGAAGGTCTTGCCCTGCATAGAATCGTGCAGAAGATTATCCGGTCAAGACTGCAGATGGCAGAGGGAGAGTTACCTGCGGACTGGGGGTTTGGAGAAACCCTGGCCTATGCATCGCTCCTGGAGGACGGTTACGGGGTACGCCTTTCAGGACAAGACTCGGTGCGCGGCACTTTCTTTCACCGGCATGCGGGCTTTGTCGACCAGGTGACGGGGCAGGTCTACATCCCCCTGCAGCATATTGCGGAACATCAGCCGAAGTTCCTGCCCATCAATTCCCTGCTTTCAGAAGAGGCCGTACTGGGTTATGAGGTTGGCTACAGCACGGCCGAACCCGAGACCCTGGTGATCTGGGAAGCCCAGTTCGGTGATTTTGCCAATAATGCGCAGGTGTACGTTGACCAGTTTCTGAGTTCATCCGAGGCAAAGTGGCAGCGGTACTGCAGTCTGGTCATGCTGCTTCCGCACGGGTATGACGGGCAGGGTCCGGAGCATTCTTCTGCACGGCTTGAACGCTATTTGCAGTTATGCGCAGAAGAGAACCTTCAGGTTTGTATGCCGAGTACGCCTGCACAGGTTTTTCATCTGCTGCGCAGGCAAATGATCCGGCCTTACCGCAAGCCGCTGATTGTGATGACTCCGAAGAACATACTGCGTGATGTCGACGCAGCCTCCCAACTGCGGGAGTTTACCGCTGCCGGATTTCAGCCGGTTATTGATGACGTCGATGACCTGGACGTTAAGGATGTCACGAAAATAATCTTTTGTGCCGGAAAGCTGTACTATGAATTGCTGCGCGCGCGTCGCGCCCAGAAGGCTGCCAAGACCGCTATTGTCCGTATCGAGCAGCTGTACCCGTTTCCACTCGATGAAATGGAAAAGATATTTCGGAAATACGCCAACGCCCGCGCCATTGTCTGGACGCAGGAGGAGCCCCGGAATCAGGGAGCATGGTATTACATGCAGTCGAGACGTCATCTGACTGCATGTTTGAGAGAAAACCAGCAGCTACGCTATGCTGGAAGACCTTATTCTGCTTCACCCGCGGCCGGGTCTTTACACGTTCACCGCAGGCAGCAGCTGGCGTTAGTTGAGGATGCACTGGGTGAAACTGAGGATGTATCGCACAAGCCCACATTACGGGCTGTTTGAGAGAGCCGATTGAGTAGGCATTGGAGGCAATAGCATGAAAGTGGACATCACGGTGCCTGAACTGGCTGAATCGATCACGGAGGCTGTGATCGGCGAGTGGCTTAAAAAACCGGGTGAATGGATTGAGGACGGAGAGCAGCTTGTCGATATTGAGACAGACAAGGTCATCCTGGAAGTTACTGCCCCTCAGCGTGGCGAGCTTGCTTCGATCACCAAGCAGACCGGTGAACAGGTGCAGAGCAATGAAGTCATCGCTGTCATTGATACGAGCAAGAAAGGCAGGAAGACTGCTGCCCCTGGAAAAGAACAGAAAGAAAAGCCTGCTGCACAGAAAAATCCCGAGCCTGAGCCTGCGGATGCTGGAAGCAAAGTGGTTCCCGATTCACCGACTCCCGCTGAAGAGCCCGTACCATCGAAAACGAGTCCGGCAGTCAGAAAGCTTGCCGAAGACCACGGCGTCGATGTCCGGTCCATAGAAGGTACCGGGAAGGGCGGGCGAATCACCAAGCAGGATGTTCAGGCACGCATCGAGAATGACAGGGAAGAAACGGAACCTGCGGCGGACACGCGTGTTCCATCGCCGGAAGAAACGCAAGTCACCGAAACCCGCAGGGATCGAAGAGTCCCGATGACCAGCCTGAGAAAGACCATTGCAAGGCGCCTGGTCCAGGCACAGCAGCAAAGTGCGATGCTGACAACCTTTAATGAAGTCAATATGAATAATATCAAAGGGTTGCGAAATAAATATAAAGAAGAATTTGAGAAAAAGCATGGTGTAAAGCTGGGGTTCATGTCTTTTTTTATCAAGGCAAGCATTGAAGCCCTGAAAGAGTTTTCCATTGTCAACGCCTCCATCAAAGATGAAGACATCGTATACCACGACAACTTTGACATCGGTGTGGCCGTCAGCACGGAACGGGGGCTGGTCGTGCCCGTGATTCGGGGCGCCGATCAGCTGCGGTTTGCGGAAATCGAGCGCAGCATTGCCGATTTTGCTTCCAGGGCACGCAGTAGCAAGATCAGTATCGAAGAGCTTTCCGGCGGGACGTTTACCATCACGAATGGAGGGATATTCGGGTCCATGATGTCCACGCCCATCATCAACCCTCCGCAAAGTGCAATTCTGGGCATGCACACCATAATGGACCGGCCAATCGTGCAGGATGGCGAAATTCGCATTGCGCCCATGATGTACCTTGCGTTGAGCTACGATCACAGGATCATTGACGGTAAGGATGCCGTGCAATTCTTGGTGCGAATCAAAGAGACGATTGAAGATCCTGCACGACTCCTGCTCCAGGCATGACGTGAGAACAGTACGTGCAGCAGTATGAAGTGATTGTCGTGGGCGCAGGGCCCGCCGGCTACGTGTGCGCCATTCGCTGTGCGCAGCTGGGATTGAAGGTAGCCTGTATTGACAAGCGGGTAAATGCCAAGGGCAAGGCAGTACTGGGCGGCACGTGCCTGAATGTGGGCTGCATTCCTTCCAAGGCATTGCTCGATTCCACTCATCATTTCCAGTTTCTCAGTCATGAGGCCAAGACGCATGGCTTGAAAATATCCGGCCTCGAAGCAGATGTGCCGGCCATGCAAAAACGCAAAAACCGGGTGGTACAGACCCTGGTAGGCGGGATAGCCAGTCTCCTGAAGAAAAGCGGGGTCGATGTGTTTGCCGGAACTGCAGGATTCATGGATCCAAACAGGATTCGTGTAGACCATGCAGACGGTACGTCCCGCGAACTGCAAGGCAAGTTCATCGTGATTGCCAGCGGGTCCGTTCCTGTGACGATCCCGGTTGCGCAGGTGGATGGTGATCATATTATCGATTCTACCGGTGCACTGGAACTGCGTGATGTACCGGAGAGGCTGGGGATAATAGGTGCGGGAGCCATTGGGCTGGAAATGGGCAGCGTCTGGAGCCGGCTCGGTTCCAAGGTGGTTGTTCTTGAAGCGCTTCCGGATTTTTTGCCGACGGCCGACCAGGCTGTCAGCAGTGAGGCGTTCAAGATTCTGGCTCAGCAAGGGCTTGACCTGCGCATGAACTGCAGGGTGCAGGGTGCACGGGTCAAGGACGGGACAGTGCACGTCGAATATGCAATGGACGGTGACGAGCATCTTGTGGAAGTTGACAAGCTTGTGGTCGCTGTGGGTCGCGGGCCCGATACCGGAGGCCTGCATCTGGATAACCTGGAGATCAAGACAGACCCGAGAGGCTTCATAGAAGTTGATTCCCGCTGGGAGACTTCCGTGAAGGGTATCCATGCAATAGGGGATGTTACAGGCGGCGCCATGCTGGCGCACAAGGGTTCAGAGGAGGGGGTCGCTTTGGCCGAACTGCTGGCCGGACAGGCAGCTCATGTCAATTATGAGACAATTCCATGGGTGATTTACACCTGGCCTGAAATTGCCTGGGTAGGCAAAACAGAAAGGCAGTGCAAGGAGTCCGGTATCGAATACAGGACAGGCGTGTTTCCATTCATGGCGCTGGGCCGTGCCCGTGCGATGGGCGATGCCAAAGGGCTGTTCAAGATTATCGGGGATGCCGGGACGGACCGTATCCTGGGTGTCCATATCGTTGGACCCAACGCTTCGGAGCTTATCAGCGAAGCCGTCGTTGCCATGGAGTCTGAGCTGTATGCGGAAGATCTTGCACGCACGGTACACGCCCATCCAAGCCTGGCCGAAGGCATGCACGAGGCTGCGTTGGCACTGGACGGGCGTGCCATTCATATCTAGCTGGCACACAGTGTTGCCCGGTGCGCTCTTCGGGTGCATGGCAGGTGTGCTTAGCCTCTGCTCGGCAGCCGCTGCAATGCAGGCGTTGAGACAGGTGAATGTGAATATTTTGTAAAGATATGGACACTACCCGGCATTTCGTGCATCATTGGGCTGCTTTCGATTATTGCCAGTGGCCGTCGAAGGTACACAGCGTACATGATGCATGGATTTGAATGTTATTCAGCAGGTTTGATGTAAGATCAAATCGTCAGTCAATTCGTATTCGTTTTTTAACGACTTTCTAGATTTCGTTCTCCAGGATTTTGCAATTTAGATAGTTTTGCGAACTGTGAAAGCAGAGCTGTTTGCCAAGTAATATATGATCATCATCAATAAACTCGTGTGCCGAATTACAGAAATCTTAATGAAGGGTATGCATGCTCAGGAGACAGAATGAATATTTATATTGGTAATTTGCCTTACAACATCTCAGAAGATGAGTTACGAGAATTGTTTGCCGCACACGGTGAAGTGTCGAGCGCCAACATCATCACAGACAGGGAGTCAGGCCGTTCCAAGGGGTTCGGGTTTGTTGAAATGCCAGACAAGGCACAGGGTGAGAGCGCGATCAGTGCGCTGAATGAGACAAATGTACAGGGGCGTAATTTGAGGGTCAACGAGGCACGTCCTCGTCCAGACAGGGGTCGGCGGTAGTCACGCAGTCAGTTCGGGCGTATCAGCCCTCGGATACTGACTCAGAGCATAGTTCAAGCCAGCCTGCATCTGGCTTAAACCGGTCTCCAAACTGGTTTTGAAGTGCAGACAGTGTTTCGAGCAAAGTTGCGGGGTTCTCTGAGTTAATGTATTGCATCGGACCGCCTCTGAACGGGGCAAATCCTGTCCCGAATATGACTCCGGCATCCAGCAGGTCACGGTCCTCTACAATATTCTCTCGAAGGCAGGCGACAGCCTCGTTGATGAGCCTGAACATCAGTCGATTCTGTATGGTTTCGATATTGCAGGAGGGTGAACGTCGGCCGTGTTTGATTTTTTTCCCTTGCTTCCATGTATAAAATCCTTGTCCCGACTTCCTGCCCAGTTTTCCAGCCTCAACCATTGTTCGGAGTAATTCCGGTACGCCGAACCCGTATGCGATATCCAGGCTTTCGGCTACGTGCAGACCAATGTCCAGTCCAACCGTGTCAGCGAGCTCCAGTGGGCCCATCGGCATCCCGAAGCTTGTAGCGGCCCGATCAATATCAGCCACTGAAGTACCCGTTTCCCTTATCAGGCCTGCTTCAATGATGTAAGGCATCAGGATTCGGTTTACCAGGAACCCCGGTGAACTCTTTACCGGCAAGGGCAGTTTGTCGATTTGCCTGGTAAAACTGATCATTCGATGCAGGATGTCCGGGTCTGTGTTGGCTCCGTTTATAACTTCGACCAGGGGCATTTTGGTGACCGGGTTGAAGAAGTGCAGGCCGACAAGTCGTTCCGGCCGTGAAAGTGAATCGCAGAGTTTTTCGATTTCAATGCTGGACGTGTTCGTAGCCAGCAAGGCTCCACTTTTTGCGCTGGATTCGATTGAGGAAAACAGGTTTTGCTTGGTTTCCCGGTTTTCGAATACGGCCTCTATGACGAGATCGGCCTTGGACAATCCATTGCCATGCAGATCGGGAATAAAACGGTCCATCGCGTTTTTGACCGACAGTCGGTTTACGAGTCTTTTTTTGAGATACCGCCAGGCGCGCATTCTGGCCTTTGCCAGACTTTCCTCGCGAATATCCTGCAGGGTAACCATCAAACCCTTCTGTACACACCAGGCCGCGATATCACCTCCCATGAGGCCAGCACCGATAACGTGAACATGGCTTACACGCGTAGATTCACGGCTGGCCAGGCTTTTCAGTTTTTTTGACAGCATGAATGTTCGTACCAGGTTTTTAGACGTGCCCGTAACACTGAGATTTGCAACGGATCGTGCTTCGTGCACCTGCATGCCTGCTTCCTTGCCATAGTGCTTGGCCCAGAGATCGGTGATTGCGTATGGGGCAGGATAGTGGTCAGGCAGCGTTTTGCTGGAAATACGTTTCCGTATCCGTGCCGCGATGACCGGGCGTGCCAGGCTTGAGTTCAGCAGTGTCTTGATTCTTGATACATGGTGCTTGGAGGGTCGGTCCAGCAGCAGCATTCGTGCTGCATTTTCCAGCTGCCGCCGCGGCACCACATGGTCGACCAGGCCGATTTTTTTAGCACGCCTGGCATTTATGTTACGTCCGGTCAGCATCAGGTCCATTGCGGCAAGCGCATTGACATGCCGCAGTACCCGCACGGTTCCACCGTAACCAGGATGAATGCCGAGCTTTACTTCAGGAAAGCCAAGCCGGGTGTCAGGACTATCCGTGGCGATTCGATAGTCACAGGCAAGTGCAAGCTCCAGGCCGCCTCCTACGCAGAACCCGTCAATGGCCGCTACCGTGGGGCAGGGCAGCTGGTCAAGCTTGTCCATGATCATTTGGCCTTCCCTGATCATTTCCAATGCCTGCTTCGCATCAGCGATTCTGGTGAATTCCTTGATGTCTGCCCCGGCTATGAACCCTCTGGATTTCCCGGAGATCACAGCTACCCCCGCCGGCGTCTCGATTGCAAGCTGATCCAGGATCAGCCTGAATTCACTCAGTACGCTCCTGGACAGGATATTCGTGCTGCTTTGGGCAACATCGAGCCTGACCCAGACCAGGTTGCCTTGATCGCGATTCATGTCCCAGTGGCTGTATTGGTCAGGCATCATGCAAACCTTGCTGCAGGTTTTCGACGAGTATCGCGCCACCCTGACCCCCTCCGATGCAGAGCGTCGCGACTCCCAGTCTGGCTTGATTGCGCGATAGTATCTTGAGGAGGTGATATGCGATTCGCGTGCCACTGGCGCCTACCGGGTGCCCCATGCTGATCGCACCACCGTCCACGTTGAGGCGCTCGAGGGAAATTTCTCCCAACGGCTCGTCAAGGCCCAGCTCACTCTTGCAATACTCGTCATCCCTGAATGCTGCGATGCAGGACAGCACCTGCGCGGCAAAAGCTTCATTGATTTCCCAGTAATCTATATCCGTGACACGCAGGTCCTCTTTCATCAGCATCGGGGCGGTGGCATGAACCGGACCCAGTCCCATTTTTGCCGGGTCCAGCGCAGCCCAGTTGATGGCAACAATTCGCCCCATTGGTGACAGCTGGTGCCTGTTGACAGCGGATTCGCTTGCAAGAATCACCCAGGCTGCGCCATCTGTAATCTGGGCGCTGTTTCCTGCCGTGACATTGCCAAATTTTCGGTCAAAAACGGGCTTCAGACGGGCCAGCTTCTCGATGTCAGAGTCACTTCTGACTCCATCGTCCTGGCTGTAGTAATTTCCTTCGTGGTCGTAAATCGGTTCTATTTCCTCAAGGTATCCACAGTTTTGCGCATTCAATGTCCGCTGGTGACTTGCCACAGCAAACCGGTCCATTTCCAGGCGGGAAATACCGAATCGATGCACCAGGTTTTCAGCTGTTTGTCCCATGGACAGCCCGACAATGGGGTCTGAAAGGCCTTTTAGCAGAGAAAAGACCGGAACGAGATGGCCGGGTCTGAACTCTGTCAGGGTGCGGATTTTCCCCCATGCCGATTTTGCACGATTCAGGTTTGCCAGCCAGTTCACCATCTGGCGGTTGTGAAGTACCGGGGCATGGCTCATCGCTTCGGTGCCGCCAGCGAGGACCAGCTCTGACCTGCCGAGCACCAGGTTGGTCAAAGCGGAATCAATGGCCTGCAGACCGGATGCACAGTTGCGCTGGACGCTCCATGCGGGCACCTGGTAGCCACAACCCAGGCGCAGGGCAATGATACGTGCGATATTTGCCTCATCCACCCCGGGGGCCACCGCACCCACTATGACTTCGTCCAAGTCGCGGGGATCGAAGGGCTGGCGCAATAGCAGGGGCATTGCAGAACCCACTGCAAGGTCAGATGCGCTGAATGGCCCCGGTCTTCCCTGTGCCTTGAGAAACGGTGTGCGGCAGCCATCGATAATGTAGACGTCTGGCCTGATCATGCGTTACATGCCTGATGGCGGTTTATTCGGAGAGTTGATTATACATAGTCGCAGGTTAACTCGAGCGCGTGGTCGATATCCTCCTGGCTTGTATAAAAATGGGGCGAGAAGCGGATGCCTTTGCACCGGTAGGCGCACAGTACTCCTGAGCTCAGCAGATGCCTGAACAGTTCATAGTTGTCGATTCCCGGACGCTGCAGGGTCAGGATGCCCGAACGCCGTGCCCGGTCCATGGTGCTGACTGTTCTTAATCCTTTTTCCCTTGATTTATCATATAGATAAGATATATTTGATGAAACCATATCATGAATATTGCTGATTCCGGTGTCCAGCAGCAGTTTCAGGCTTGCATGCATTGCATGGATGCCCGTGTAATTCAGGCTCCCGCATTCAAAACGCCTGGCGTCGGAAGCGGGTTTCCATTCCTGCAATTCGAAGTTGCTCGAATCCTCCAGCATGTGCCACCCGAACTGGTTCAGATGCAGCTGATCACGAACTTCGGGGTTGCAGTAGAACAGGCCGATTCCTTCCGGCCCCAGCAGCCACTTGTGGCTGTCTGCCATGACGAAGTCGGCCGGCGTGGAAACCAGGTCAAAGGGTGTGGCTCCAAGCGCCTGGATGGCGTCTACGCAAAGCAGGATGTTCCGGGATTTGCAAAAATCACTGATTGTTTCGAGGTCCATGCACAGGCCTGTGTCATACTGGACCGCGCTGACCGAGATCAGCCTTGTGTGGCGATCGACTTCATTGAACAGGGCTTCCTCCGGGTTGCGGGACTGGTACAGGTCGACGCATCTTGCTTCTGTCCCGAACCTGCCTTGGAGTGATTGCCACAGTACCCGGTTGGACGGGAACTCCTGCCTGGCGAATACGACGTTGTCGTGCGGCTGCCAGGCTATGCCGTAGGCCACGATGGAAAGACCTTCGGATGTGTTCTTGACCAGCGCGATATCGCCGGCACTTTCTGCCTGGATCAGCTGCTGGCAGGCCTGGCGCAATTCAGCCTCTGTCTGTTTCCACCTTGCTACATGTTCGGTACCGTACCGGACATTGTCGCTGGCAAATTCTGCTACTGCCCTTGCTGCGCTTATCGGCCAGGGAGCCACTCCGGCGTGATTGAGGTGGACAAGCCCTGTTCTATGAGGAAATTCATGTGTCCAATCATGCCGCATGCGTTAGAGTAGCACGAAATAAATCAGCCAATAAGTTGCGATGAATCTTCATTCTTCAGATTTAAGACAAAGAGACCTGGCTTCAGTCTGGCATCCGTGCACGCAGATGAAGGACCTCGAGCGTTTCCCGGTATTGCTGGTAAAAAGTGCAAAAGGCGTGTGGCTGGAAGACTTCGAAGGCAGGCATTACCTCGATGCCATC
Organism: Gammaproteobacteria bacterium; assembly: GCA_965220875.1. Taxonomy (GTDB): domain Bacteria; phylum Pseudomonadota; class Gammaproteobacteria; order UBA4575; family UBA4575; genus WTFY01. The sequence continues at coordinate 1,637,746 of OZ244849.1, forward strand.
AGTTCGTGGTGGGTCAACGTGTTTGGCCACGGCAACGAGAGAATCAATCAGGCCATCAGGCAGCAGCTTGACCTGGTTGGGCACGTACTGTTGGCGGGATGTTCGCATGAGCCGGTCATCCGCCTGTCTGAACGGCTAGTCGAGATCGCACCGGAACCGCTGCAGAAATGCTTTTTTGCAGACAATGGGTCCTCGGCCATCGAAGTTGCGATGAAGATGAGCTTCCATTACTGGCAAAATTCGGGAAAGCGCAAGAAAACCAGGTTTGTCAATCTCAGCAATTCCTATCATGGGGAAACCATCGGGGCATTGTCTGCAGGTGACGTGCCCCTGTTCAAGCAGGTCTATGAGCCGCTTCTGCTCGATACCATTACGGCGCCCAGTCCGGACAGCTATAACCGGGAACCCGGAGAAAGCGCCCCGGAATTTGCCAGGCGCATGTTTGTGCACATGGACGAGATATTGCAAAAGCATCATGAAGAGGTATGTGCTGTCATCGTTGAACCTCTGGTGCAGTGTGCGGGAGGCATGCGCATGTATGATCCAGGGTACCTAGGCATGCTGCGCAAAGCCTGTGATCTTTACGGCGTACACCTGATTGCCGATGAAATTGCCGTGGGATTTGGCCGGACAGGGACCATGTTTGCGTGTGAGCAGGCCGGCATCGCGCCGGATTTCATGTGCCTGTCCAAGGCGCTGACAGGAGGTTACCTGCCGCTGTCTGTGGTCTTGACTACGGATCAGGTGTACGACGCCTTTTATGCTGATTACACGGGCATGAAAGCCTTCCTGCACTCTCACAGCTATACGGGCAATGCACTTGGCTGTGCCGCAGCACTTGCCACGCTGGATATTTTCAGGGAAGAAAACGTTATCGAGTCGAACAAGAGCCTGACCGTTGAATTTGCAAAACAGGCGGAAAGATTCGCCGGTCATCCGAATGTTGCCGATGTCCGGCAGCGTGGCATGATCACAGCCGTTGAGCTGGTCAGGGACAGGGCCACAAATGAACCGTTTCCCTGGCAGGAGCGAAGAGGCCTTCGGGTGCAGCGATATGGCCTGGAACATGGCGTGCTGCTCAGGCCTCTGGGCGATGTGGTATATTTCATGCCGCCTTATGTGATCACCCCTGAAGAAATCCGGATGCTTGTGGATGTGGCAGAGCGCGGCATCGAGCATGCTGTACGATGACAAGGATTTGTAGTAGCTTCTGTACGGGTACGGTTCGATTGCCCAAGCCGGTTGCGGCTGGGTTCTGGTGCAAGGAGCAGCCCTTATGAGTTCGGCAAGAATCTTTATCTTATTCCTGGTCTTCTGCCTTTTCCTGGCAGCGCCTGGCCATGCCGAGCGTTATCGGCTCATTACCGGAAATGAGGCCATCGTGGGACAGCCCACAATTGTCAGCACACGGGATGAGGATACCTTTCTGGACCTGGCGCGGAAATTCGATCTTGGATTCCAGGAGCTGGTACTTGCAAATCCTGCCGTGGACCCCTGGTTACCCGGTCAGGGCACCCAGGTCATCCTGCCGACACAATACATTCTGCCGGTCCGGAACCGGGAAGGGATCGTACTGAATCTGGCCGAGATGCGCTTGTACTACTTTCCTGAAAACCCCGACGGTATTCACGGTCATGTTTACACCTATCCGATCAGCATCGGCAGGCAGGGATGGGATACCCCCCAGGCCCGGACACGGGTTGTCAGGAAAATGAAGGATCCGACATGGTATCCGCCCGAGTCCATTCGCAATGAGCAGGCGCAGCTGGGAAGGATTCTGGAAGAGTCGGTACCGCCGGGTCCTGACAACCCGTTAGGCAAGCACGCGTTGTACATGGCACTTCCAGGTTATGTGATCCACGGTACAAATGAACCAAGGGGCATCGGGATGAAGGTCACGCATGGATGCATACGACTCCATCCTGATGATATAGAGGACCTGTTTAACCGGGTGCCGCTAAACACTCCGGTGACGATTGTCAACCAGCCTCACAAAGTTGCCTGGCACGAGGGCAAGTTGTACGCAGAAATGCATCCTGATGACGGGGGGCTGGTGGGCCTGAACGACCTGACCCAGTTTGTACGCGCGGTCATCGATGTAACGCAGAGCAGCCAGGATTACACGGTAGACTGGGACCTGGTATCCCGTCTTGCCGAGCACAGGTCTGGCCTGCCTTCAGTCGTGGGCGAAAGGCAGTAGAGGATTGGTTGTTTGAAGCTGGCTTGAGACGCATACGGAAAAGGGCCCGCGTTGCGAACCCTTTTCCGTGAGGTTGAGTCGTTATTTTGATTTCATTGAGTCATGGAACATACGATTCATGCGTCGGCTGTTTTCATCGCAACAGGCCAGGGCAGAATGTGCTGCTTCCTGGGCCATGTCTGCAGTTTCTTGGGCCGAATCTGCAGCCGACTGCGCAGCAAACGCCATATCCTTGGCCGTTGCAGCATCATAGCCAGCGGTGTTGGCCGTGCGCAGCGCCTCCTCAGCGACGGCACGCAATTCCGCAATGGGATCAGGTGGGGGGTCTACTGGTGGTGTTACTTGGCATCCTGTGGCAAAACCTACTGCCAAAGCGAAGGCTGCAGGATAAAGAAGTTTCTTTGCAAGCATTTTTTGACTCCAAAAGTTTTAAATTTGATCAACACGATCTGCAGTTACTTGTAGTATGCCGCAACAATCAGTAGCTCCCTTTTGGGGGATGAACTCGCACTCGATGCCCCTGTCGCAGCAAGACTTATCAGGGCATTGTAAGGAAAAACACTCCAATTACCAAGCAATAAATTCCAGATGCGATGCGGGGATTAATGCCGTAACAAGGTTCGCGCAGAAGTCTGCATATATGAATCACACACAATACGACTTACCTGGTTTGTGAACTTTTTTTCATCAAAGCAGGACGGGTGATCCGGTTTTAGCCGGACATATTGCTGTGACAGCCATGTTTTGTCTGTATGATCTGCATGCGGACGTGATAAAAAAGAAGTAACATACCCACGCTGGCTTATCCAGATCTCAGCATGTTGATCTGACAGGGCAAATGGTATACATACTCTGCAACAATAACCCGTGAACCAAACTGGGCTGTACACTTTCTTCGGCATACAGATCGCAAACTTCAGCAGTCTATATCTTGAAATGCCTTATCGTGAACCAATGCACAAGTAACAGGCAGGTGTGATGTCGTACCAGGAAAAAGCACGGCATTTGCTTGCAGAAGCAAGTATTGAAATCAATGGCGACAGGGCGTGGGATATTCAGGTCCATGATGGCCGCCTGTTTCAGCGTGTGTTCGCCAGGGGTTCCCTGGGCCTGGGCGAGTCGTACATGGACGAGTGGTGGGATGTGCAGGAACTTGACCAGTTTTTCCACAGGATTCTCTCGGCCAGACTCGATTCCAAAGTCAGGGACCCCCGGATAATCTTGCTGGTTCTGCAGTCAAAGCTGTTTAATCTCCAGAGCCTGAGCCGTGCATTCCAGGTTGGCCAGGTACATTACGATATCGGAAACGACCTGTTCGAACTCATGCTGGACGGGCGTATGACGTATACATGCGGTTACTGGAAAAATGCAACGGACCTGGACCAGGCCCAGGAAGACAAGCTTGACCTCGTATGCCGCAAGATCGGGATCAGGCCTGGACAGCGCGTCCTGGATATCGGCTGCGGATGGGGCAGTTTCCTGAAATTTGCCGCCCAGAACTACGGTGCAGAATCCGTTGGCGTCACAATCTCCCGGGAGCAGGCCGAGCTTGCCCAGCAGAATTGCGCGGGGTTGCCGGTCGAAATCAGGCTTCAAGACTATCGCCAGCTTGATGAAAAGTTTGACCACATCATCTCATTGGGCATGTTTGAGCACGTGGGGCCGAAGAATTACGTGAAATACATGCAGGTCGCATCGCGCTGCCTGAAGGAGGAGGGGATGTTCCTGTTACAGACGATCGGAGCCCCCAAGACGCGCCATTCACCGGATCCCTGGATCAACAAGTACATTTTCCCTAACGGGCTGCTTCCCTCGATGAAAGACATCAGCCGTGCTGTGGAGAGGCGTTTCATACTGGAGGATTTCCACAATTTTGGTGCGCACTATGACAAGACCCTCATGGCATGGTTTCGCAACTTCAATTCCAACTGGGAAAAGATCAGTGAGAAATATGGAACACGCTTTTACAGGATGTGGAAGTACTACCTTTTGAGTTGTGCGGGTGCCTTTCGGGCAAGGGATATTCAGCTATGGCAACTTGTCTTCAGCAAAAATGGAATTCAGGGAGGTTACACTCCTGTTACCTGATAGGCCCGGGTACGGCTCAGAACCTGTTATGAATCAAAAGGCGGGGATCATGACGTTCAGTCTCTCAGAGGTTCCTGGTTACAGGCTGTCATGGAAATTTCAGCAAAGCCGGTAGGATTACCTATCCTGATCACCCTGGCGGCGTTCGTGGTCGTGGTGGCAGGCGTACGGGCTGCGGAAGCCATTGTGGTGCCGTTTCTTTTATCGGTGTTCATTGCAATTATCAGCGCTCCTGCACTGCACTGGCTGGAAAACAGAAAGGTGCCCAGATGGCTGGCCATGCTCATCGTGCTCAGCTTCATCATTGCAGCCTTCACCATGCTGTCGATCCTTATCGGATCCTCGGTCAGGGGATTTTCCGAAGATCTCCCGTATTACCAGCAGCGGCTGTCCGATCTTCTTGCACAGTCGAGTGCATGGATAAGCCGGTACAGTGACGGCGTCACCACGGATGTCCTGATCAGCCACCTGAATCCTGGTGCAGCCATGCAGCTGGTCGCCGACATGCTGAATGGGCTGGGTTCAATGTTTGGAAATGTGTTCCTGATCCTGCTGACGGTGGTCTTCATACTGTTCGAGGCATCTTCTGTGCCCAGGAAGCTGCGTGCAGGCATGGCGAATGCGGACAAGTCACTGGGAATCTTCGTGGCGATTGCCAACAACGTCAACCGTTACCTTGCCATAAAGACGGCTACCAGCCTTGTAACCGGCATCGCGGTCGCCGTATCGCTGGCTTTCATCGGAGTGGATTACCCGATGCTCTGGGGGATTATCGCATTCCTGTTTAACTACATTCCCAGTATCGGTTCATTCATTGCGGCGGTTCCAGCCATCCTGTTCGCAATCGTCCAGTTAGGGGCTGGTGCGGCGATTGTCACCTCTGCAGTGTATGTTGCCATCAACGTGCTGATCGGCAGCCTGATCGAACCCAAGGTAATGGGCCGTCACGTCGGGCTTTCAACACTGGTGGTGTTCCTGTCGCTGGTCTTCTGGGGGTGGGTGCTCGGGCCGGTCGGTATGTTTTTGTCGGTACCCCTGACCATGACGGCCAAGCTTGCCCTGGAGAGCAGCCCGAAAACCAGGTGGCTCGCAGTTTTGCTGGGCAATGATGTAGAGTTGCAAAAGTAAGGAGGTTTCTGCCTTGGTCCCTGACAAGAAATTATTTCGAGCGCCTGATTCTCCCTACCTTGTAAAGGATGGGAGGAAGTTTGCCGTCGCCTCGGCTCCGACTGAACCTCCTTCGGACACGCAAGATTTAGCCCCCTATGGAAAGGGGCTGAAAAAAATTACCAAAGACCTGCAGGTCCTGCAGCCCATCCTGTATGCACAGGGTCGTTATGCGGTGCTTGTAATTTTCCAGGCAATGGATGCGGCAGGCAAGGATTCGACAGTACGTGCTGTCATGACAGGGATCAACCCGGCAGGTTGTGATGTTTACTCGTTCAAGAAACCATCGGGTCGTGAACTGGCCCATGACTACCTGTGGCGCACCTACAGGTGCCTGCCGGAAAGAGGGTATATCGGAATCTTCAATCGAAGTTACTACGAGGAAGTGCTGGTCGTTCGCGTCCACCCTGAATTGCTGGCCCACCAGAATCTGCCGCCCCATGACAACCTGGACGCACTGTGGCAGGAACGGTTTGAATCCATCTGCAATATGGAGAAGCACCTGGCGCTGAACGGCACTGTAATCCTGAAGTTCTGGCTGAACGTGTCGAAAATGGAGCAGAAAAAACGGCTTTTACGCAGGATCAACAGAAAGGACAAACACTGGAAATGGTCTTTTTCAGACCTGCAGGAACGGGAATTCTGGCAGGATTACATGGCTGCCTACGAGGAAATGGTAAACAAAACCTCCAGGCCCTGGGCGCCCTGGTACGTGGTTCCTGCAGATGACAAGCCGTTCATGCGTTACTGTGTGGCCGGGGTTATCCGGGACACCCTGCAAAGCCTGAATCTGGAGTATCCTGCCGTTGACGAGAGCATGGGTAGGCACCTGGTGAAGGCGCGCAAGCAATTGCTGGCCAGGTGAGGCCTAGCCCGGCGGCCAGCTGAAAGGCCTGCCCGCCAGCAAATGGATATGCAGGTGGAAGACGGTTTGCCCGGCCCCCTCACCGTTGTTGATGACCACCCTGTAGGCATCTTCGAAGCCCAGGTTTTTTGCAATTTCCCTGGTTTTCAGCATCAGGTGGCCCAGCAATGCCTGGTCATCTTCACCGGCTTCTGCAAGCCTGGCGATCTGTACTTTCGGAATGACGAGAATGTGGGTAGGCGCCTGGGGGTTGACATCGCGAAACGCGATGCAGGAATCGTCTTCAAAGACAATGTCAGCAGGAATTTCCTTGTTGATAATTTTAGTGAAGATCGTGTCGCTCATCGTCAGCAGCCGGCAGTGCGAAACACACTCAACCACCTCGTGCGCAGAAAGCTCGCACCCATGCCGTATTGAGACTTTAGCAGATAATGCAGTGCGCCGGAAAGGTGCGGCCCTGATCCGTCATGGGTTCGTGATCAGGGGTGGCTTTCTGGCTTTTTCCCGAATCCAGTTCAGCGAGCTCAGCACCTTGGGCATGGCGACCAGCTTGCACTCGAGCTCGTATTTGCCCGGAAAATTCATCAGGAACAGCCCCGCCAGTATCGTAAGTATGCCCTGTCCTGGCAAAAGCAGCATGACAATCCCCAGTACGACAAGGGTAAAGCCGAAAACATTCCTTACGTAGGCCAGTACCCGCGAAGGCAGGGGACGGCTGTTGGGCCTGGCGGGCGTACGCCGCTGCATGCAGAAGTAGTCTGCAGGAATTTTTGTGATCAGCCAGGGCATGATGGCAATGCTGGTAACGAACAAGGCCAGGGAACCCCAGGCCAGTGCAGTGAAAACAAATTTGAATTCAAGGAAAAAATCCAGCATATTGATGCAGAATCAAAAACACACTGCTAAGACTCACCTGTGTGACAGATCCAACCCGGCGTTGATAGGTCTTCGAGTCGAATAGGACTCGGACGCGCGTTATTGAATATTTTGGTGAACACTATAATGAAAGATACCATGAAAATCGAAAAGAACTGTTTTACAACCGGTCACTGGGTGCAGGGCACCGTGGCATTACTGCTCATGCTGGTGTCCCTGACCGTCACGGGCCAGGAGGCTGTCGAACTGGGTGAAATCGTTGTGGTAGGCAGCCGGTTCGGTGAGCGCAGTGTTGCGGACTCGCCGGTTCCTGTCGATGTGGTGAGTGGAGAAGAACTGGTTCGGACCGGGCAGAGTGAACTGGGACGTGCCATCCAGGCCCTTATCCCTTCATTCAATTTTTCCAACTCGACAATCAGCGACGGCACGGATTCGGTGCGTCCCGCCACCTTGCGTGGCATGGGTCCCGACCAGGTGCTGGTGCTGGTCAACGGCAAGAGGCGGCATGGAAGTGCGTTGATTCACGTCAATACTTCGGTGGGTCGGGGCACGGCGGGCACGGACATGAATGCCATTCCGGTACATGCCATTGAAAGAGTCGAGGTGTTGAGGGATGGAGCTTCGGCGCAGTACGGTTCGGACGCCGTGGCGGGGGTCATCAATATCGTTCTCAAGGAGGATTACGAGGGCATGCTGCGGGGGTTGTACGGGTCCACTTTCCATGGTGATGGTGAACGCCGTTCGATTGGTGTCAACAAGGGGTTTGCCCTGGGCAATGATGGCGTGGTGCACCTGGCCCTCGAATACAACGAGCGTGACCGGACCAACCGCGCCGGAAAGTCTGCCCAGATTCAGTATCCGGACACGGTGCTATGTGCCGCTGGCGACACGGACTGCACGTTTGTTGAGGGAGTGCAGACGATCAAAGAGGATCCGGGCAACAAGGAGCGTGATTTTGAACGTCGCAACTTCAGAATCGGGGATGCCGAACAGGAGCATTTTGTCAGTTCCCTGAACCTCGTTCAGCCCATCATGGATGACTGGGGAGAGCTGTACGGATTCGCGAATTATTCACGCTCCACCAACCTGAGCGGTGGATTCTACCGGCGTGCAAACCAGGGGAACCGGAATCCGGTTGGTTCAATTTATCCTGACGGATTCTTGCCGCTGATCGATACGACCGTACAGGATTATTCCATGGGCGCAGGGATCCGCCGCGAGTTTGAAAACGGACTGACGGTCGATTTCAGCGTCGTGCATGGAGGTAACACATTCGAGTTCGATATACGAAACTCGCAAAACGCTTCCTGGGTGAACAGGATGCTGAATCCGGGTGGCAGTTACCCGGCATTTCCTGGCACCGAATTCACTGGAGCGACCCAGACGAGTGCAGACTCGGGTGAACTGGGCCTGGACCTGACTACTGTGAATCTTGATTTCACAATTCCGTACAAGCGGGCCGACATCGCATGGGGAGCCGAGTACAAGCGTGACCGTTATGAAATCGATGCGGGAGAGCTGTATTCCTACGCGGATTATGACGGTGAAGGTGGAGGGGATGGCGGCATACAGGTCTTCCCGGGATTCCAGCCGGGCAACGAAGTCAGCGAAACCAGGCATGCAGAATCCTTTTATGTCGACACCGATATCCAGGTGAATGACAGGCTTCAGCTGGGGCTGGGATTGCGCTACGAGGATTACAGTGACTTTGGCGACACCCTGAACGGCAAGATTGCGTCCAAGCTGGACCTGAATGAAACGCTTTCCTTCCGTGCATCGGTCAGTTCAGGATTCCGCGCACCCTCCATGCAGCAGATCTACTTCAACAATATCAGCACACAGTTCCGGGGCGGCCAGGGATTCCAGGTAGGAACATTCCGTAACGACGGACCGCTTGCCAAGGCAATCGGCATCCCGGAACTGGATGAAGAGGAATCCATCAACTTCAGCGGAGGCTTTGTCTTCCAGCCGTCTCCTTCCCTGGCGCTTACCGCGGACCTGTACAGGATTGAAGTCGATGACCGGATCATCATCAGCGGGCAGTTGACAGTGCCTGCTGCAGGCCAGTCCAGCGAACTTTCTGACTTGATCATTGAATCGCTGAAGCGGGAAGGGGTCAGCCGGGCGCAGTTCTTCATGAACGGTGTGGACACGGTGACCGAGGGAGCAGACATCGTCATCACCTGGGATGTACCTTACGAAATTCGGGGTGACCTGACCCTGCAGCTTCTCGGATCCTGGACGGACACTGAAATCGATTCGGTCAACCTGCCAGCAGGCCTGCCGGCATCACTGTTCACTGACCTGGACCGGTCGATTATTGAAGACTGGCAACCCAAGAACCGGGCGGCCCTGACGGCGCTTTACAGGCTGGGCAAGTTCTCCGCTTCAGCTTCCGTGCAGCGGTACGGGAACTACAGGATCGCGGAAGAAGTCGGTGGAGAATTCAAGAAACAGTCTTATGATTCGGAACTTATCACAGATGTGCAAATGAGTTATGAGGTGGGTCCGGGCATGACTCTCAAGCTGGGTGCCGATAACCTTTTCGATAATGAGCCGGACAAGGACAAGATCAGTCGTTCGCGGGCAGGCACAATCGTGGATGCAGAGGGCAATACGGTAGTCTCATCCGATGGAGTATTTACTTACTCCAGGCGCGCAGCGCCCTTCGGTTTCAACGGCGGATTTTACTACGCAACCCTGGAATACCAGTTTTGATACCCGTTGAGTCTCGTCGGGCGTGAACCGACCGGTGACGGGCCGGAAGGGTGCGCTCCGTGATTCACTGAAGTGAAAACGTGATCGGCACGGACACTTCCAGCGTATCAGAGCTTATGTTCCTGGGTATTGCCGGGAAAGGCGTGGCGCGAATGATCAGTTTTTTTACTTCAAGATCCAGGGATTTGGTGCCAGAACTCTGGGTGATCTTGTAATGTTTCAGGCTGCCGTCCCTGTTTAAGGTGAAGGACAGGACTACCGTGCCCTGCTGACCGCGGCGTCGTGCACGCGACGGGTATTTTTTCAAACGTTCGAGCCTCTCGAGTATCAGCTGGTAATACTTCGGCTTCCCGTTCTGGGACCCTGGCCTGGGTGCAGGCCTGTGGCTCGCGGAAGGTTTGGCAGTGGACGTGCGGGCCGGCTGTTGCACGGGTGGCGCCGGTTGCTGTACCTCGCTGGGTCGTGTTTCCACAGGCTGCGTGGCCTGGACGGGCTTTTCAAGTTCCGGTCGCACCACCTTGGGCTTCTCAATTTTTGGAGCAACAATTTTGGGCTGTACGGGTTTTGGAACGGGCTTCGGCTGCGGTTTTGGCTTGGGTGCAGGTTTTGCTTCAGGGACAGGGATTTCCTTGGGTGGCGCAGGCTTGAAGGGTTCGAGCTTTAGCTGCTTGGGCGGCAGGGCGAGGGTTGTCAAATCGACCGTGTACCGGTCAAACGGATCCTTGGATTCTGCCGTAAAGCCTGTGAGATTCACGTTCACGGCGGCATACAGGTGGATCACGACAGCTATGCTGAGAACACTAAACCAGTGCCGGGTACCAATTTCCATTTCTGATAAACGGGTGCTATATCTTCAATGTAAACAGCTGGAAATTATCGTGACCCGCATTCTTGATAATTTCCATGACCTCGAAGACTTTTTGCATGGCAACCTTATGATCGGCTTTTACCTGGATGGGCATGTCCGGATCGTTCAGGGAGGCCTGCTCCATGAGTTGTTGAAACCTGTACATCGAAATGATCTTTCCGTCATGGGACAGTTCGCCTTCCTTGTCCAGGAGGATCTGTATCGCCTCATCCGGTGACTGCCTGTCACTGATGGATTCAGGCGGGTGCACGTCCAGCAGTTCAGGCTTCGTGAAGATTCCGCCTATGATGAGAAAAATGAGTAACAGGAAGATCACGTTGATCAGAGGCAATACACTCTCGAATTCCTGTGTCTTGCGAGATTCAGTAAGCGTCATGGCGTGTCCTTGGCAAGGTCCCTGAGGAACGAAATGTTTTCGGGTGCAAGCTGTACGATCTCGTCCAGAACGAATACCGTCTCCTGCAAATGTGTCTGGTCATCAGGCTGGATGAAGAAAATGTGATCTTTATTGGCAGAAAGCTTTTCCTTTACATACGCAGTCAATTGTGAAAAGCGGATTTCCTCGTGATCGAACCGCAGTTCTCCCGTACTGGAGATCTGCACGATCGAACTCGTCTGGTTTATATCCACTGCACTTTCATCCTGCGCGACACTCAGGGAGACAGTGGAGAACCTGGCGAAGTCTGTCACCAGCATGAAGAACACCAGCAGTATGAACACCACGTCGATAAGCGGAGTCAGGCTGATGAGACTGCGCTGCTTGCGGACTTCTGCAATTTGCATCGTCAGGCGATCGAGGCTGAACTGGCGTGCGCTTTACCGGATTCCTGTACGTGCTCGTCGCTAGTAAACACCTGTGTTGCCGTGTCTTCCATCCGGTGCCTGACCCGGTCTATCACGCGGTCAAAATAGTTCACCATCAGCACTGCCGGGATCGCTATGGACAGGCCCATTGCCGTAGTCAGCAAGGCTTCCCAGATGCCGCCCGACAGGATGGAAGGATCCACCTTGCTGCCTGCCAGCTCCAGTTCACGGAAGACTTTTATCATGCCAAGCACGGTTCCCAGCAGTCCAAGCAGGGGGCTCAAGGCAGCGATGACTTCCAGGATTCGCAGGTAGCTCCTGAGTTTTTCGAGTTGCGCGCGGGCAACACGCAGGGTTTCTTCCCGCGCATTTTCAACGGATGTCCCCAGTCTTGCCTGCAGCTGTACAAAGGCCGTGTGCAGGACTTTCGCCACAGGCTGGTTTCTGTTCCGAACCGTATCGATGGCTTTTTCCCGTTCATTCCTGTGCCATAACTGCAGGGCCTTCTCCGCAGTTCTGGACGATCCCGGGCGCAGCACGATGAACTGCCAGATTTTCAGCAGGATTACTGCGGTTCCAATTACAGAGAAAACCAGGAGGACCAGTACGACCGGCCCGCCCAGGTTAAATAACAGTTCCAGGGAGCTTCGAAGTGCATTCATATCTACTGATTTATCCTTATTTTGTTGCGCTGTTGAGTATACAGGCCTTCTTATACTTGGTAAGTCCGCTCTTCATTGAACAAGGGCCGGTCAAGCCCGAGCCCATGCGTGCATAGTATAGAGTCATTCAAGAGGCATCGCATACTCTTCCAGCAGGCAGAAAGTGTTGGCCAGCTTCATTTGCTCGACTGTTCTGCATGAAATCTCCAGCAGCCCTGAATTTACGATGATTACAGCCAGGCACTGGGCACGGGAGATGGCTACGTTCAGGCGGTTTTTACTGTAAAGGAACTCGACGTTTCGGGGCAGGTCCTCGGCACTTGACGTCACCATGGAGATCAGTACGACGGGCGCCTCCTGTCCCTGGAATTTGTCTACCGTACCCACCCTCGCACCTTCGGGCAGCAGCGAACGAAGGTAGTTGGCCTGTACGTTGTAGGGGGTCACCACAAGGATGTCTTCCCGGCTGATGGGCCGTGCGCTGCCGTCCTGGTCCTTGAAGGACTGGCCCAGCAGCTCACCGTACATGGCTCGCACCAGCTCGCCTTCCTCGATGCTTTTCTGCGAACAGCCTTCGTGGTCTGCACTGGCCAGGACCAGGCCTTCATTGGGCAGGTTCGAGCCGCGAAGGTTCAGGGTTCGCCGTGACGTGTTCTCGTGAGGCATCAGCTTGCCATCGTAGAACGCATCGGAAACAAAACGGCAGATGCCGGGTCCCAGCCGGTAGCTCCTGTTCAGGAAAATACCCTGTTCAGGCGCGATGGTAGCCTCTTCCCCAAGCAGGAACTCGAGGACTGAAAGCCCGGCCTCGCCGGGATGCACTCCCTTGACCGGCTGGCCGAGCTGCATCTGATCTCCCACGAGGACGATGTTTCTTGCAGAGGACGCCATTGCGACAACGTTCGCTGTCGAGACCTGGCCGGCCTCGTCTATGAACAGGTAATCCAGTGCGTCCCGCATTCTCGCGTGCGAAAAAAGCCACGCCGTGCCGGCAAAGACATCCCTGTCCAGGTGAATATCCTCCACCCGGGTCTCGTTCGAGACCCATTCACTGTCAAAGAAGGTCTCTTCGTTGCCCCTCGTTGCCTTTTTCACCCCGTGGAAGCCTACGCTCTTTCCTGCCGCGGTCTTCTCCACACGAGACAGCAGGTTGTGAATGGCCTTGTGGGAATTCGATGAAATGCCGATTTTCTTTCCCTGCCGGATCAGTTCGACAATCACGTGACCGGCTATATGGGTCTTGCCTGAGCCGGGTGGGCCCTGGATGAACAGGTAGCTGTCCTGCAGCCCGGCGATGGCCCGGAATGTCTCGGCCTTCATGTCCCGTGATGTAACAATGGGTGTTCCGGGCGTCCTGCCATCAATCCGCGGCAGCCTGCGACCCAGGAGCTCGGTCGCCGCAAAGGTTTTGCCGGGGTTCCTGGTAACATTTTCCACGTACCTGCAGATTGCCGACTGAATGCCCTGGCTGTTGACCGGACCAGGGGGTCCGGCAGTAAACCGGGCAGGCGGCGGCTCCGTGTTCGACCTTCGTCCGATCCGTACAATGCGGCGGTTCTCATCCAGCTCTAGGACCCTGCCGGCAGGCTGCATGTTGGCCACGTTTACGACGGGGCTGCCCGTTCTCAGCTTGCATTCCTGCGGAGGGAATTTGAATGTGTGGATGACGGTCGGCCCATGCACCTGCGGAGGCCCGATCTGCTGCAGGCCTCCCAGGCACTCGGCATCTTCAATCAGTTCATCCTCAAGCTTGTTCTGGCGTTCAAACCTGTCCCACCACTGCGATTTGGTCTCGCGCTGGTGGAATTCCAGGAGATGGGTCAACCTTTCGTTTATTGCAGGGGATTCAAGCGGCTGTTTTTCAAGGATTCCCCGGACATTCTCGTGGCTGGCACCCGATGCCTTCAGCTGCCGTGCTGCGTTCAGCACGGGTTCGGCCTGAAGCGCAAACCAGGGAGTACCATCTGGCCTTAACGTCAGCAGCCAGTCACGCAGCATCCGGGTGGAAGTGCAGTCCACCTGGTTGTAATCGGCGATGTCCTGCAGCAGGGACGCCTCGCCGGATTCACACCATTCGTTGTAGACGAGGATGCTGTCAACGGCGGTCGCAACAGGATCCGTCCGCCTGCCCGAATAAAAAATCTCGAGGTTCTTGATGGAGTAGCCCGGCTCTGATGAGCGCAGGCTTTCCCGGACAACCAGGTACAGGTCTACGAACTTCTGCTCACGAAGCAGGCAGTCCAGTTGCTTTTCACAGGCTGCATAGCGGCCTGAAAGGCGTTTCAGCGCGGACACCTCGTAGTGGCCGTAGTGGTAGACATAGGCATGCGGGTGCCTGGCAAGATGATCTTCCAGAAAGCCCATGAACCGCTTGAAGGCTTCTTTTTCTTCTTCGTGGTCGTGTGCCCAGAACTGCTCGAACACGGCCTCTCCACCGGACATGCGGTGCAGTCCGAACAGGTATTCCAGGCCATTCGGATGCAGGGGATTGCCTTCCATGTCAAAAAACAGGTCACCATCATCCGGTTCGGGCATGCGTGCAAGACCCTTGCGTGGTGCAAAGGGAATCACCTCGCATGCATCCCTGCCCGTTCTGTTCTTGACGGCCTGCAAGGCAGCCTGCTGGCGAAGCCGAAGGAAAACATCCTGGTTCAGGTCCGCAACCTCCAGCTCCACAGGGGTCTTCGCGAGCTGTGCAACGGTGTGAATACCGGCTTTTTGAAGCTTGTTCAGCTGTGTGCGCCGGATGCCCGCCACCAGGCTCAGGTGGTCATCGGATTCCCAGCGTGAGGTGCAATGGGGCTCCCATGGACAGAACCTGCAGTGAGCACAGGGCTCGGGATAGGGATTGACGGGCTGTGCTCGCATATGGGCTTCGAAACGCTGCCTGGTGCGCAGGTAATAGGCAAAAAAATCAGAGACCTTGAAGGCCTGGTTTTCCTTGTTTCCCGTAAACAGATGCATGTTCAAAGGAAGCACGCCTTGAATGCCGGCAAGCATCTCCGAGTAGGCACACAGCTGAATGATGTGCTTGGGCCGGGCCGTCCGGGCCAGCTTGGTATCCAGCACCTCGTAGCTGAAACGGCCAAGGCTGGAGGGCACGTCGCATTTGATCAGGAAGTCCGAATAACCGCACCAGGGCTCTTCCAGGAAAGCTGCCTGGTAGATCACTTCCGCCCCTTCAGCAATGGCCTCTGCGGTGGATTCGGCCTGTTTCTCCAGGGTGGTGCCACGCGGGATTTCCCTGACGTCCGCTCCCGTCGATCTCAGGTGGTCCAGGTACTTCCCTTCATGCTCAAGGCCTTTTTTCCATAGAAGCCTCTCGACAGGACCGGGGCTTTTCCTGTCCAGCTTCTCTGTCAGGTTTCGGGTATCGAGCCAGCTGGCATGGGGACACTCGAGGAATGTGACGAGGTCCGACGGAGAATAGCGAATATGGCCAGAGTCGAGTAACTGCATTGCTTTACCCTGCAGGACAGGTGCTGTATCCCGGGCTCACGATAAAGCCGGCAGTCCTGTGAACCGCACTGGGACAGCAAGGACCGGGTCAACGGCATGCGCACCACCCTGGATCCTGTCCAGTATGCGTGGTGGTGTTTATCGAGTCAAAGACTGATGTCTAGAAATTGATGGCTTGCTGCAGGGGAGGGGCCTGGGTTTTTGAAACCAGTTCCTGCTTGCAGGCGTTTTCAGGCTGGGATGCATTGTGCAGCACAGTATCCATGATGGACTGCGCTTCCGAGCGACAGATTTCACAGCTGGTCCCGACACCCAGAACCTCGCCGAGGGCATCCAGGTCCTTGCAACCACCCGCCACAGCAGCAACAATTTCTGCTTCTTTCACGGCATGACACAGGCAGACATACATAATGAGCGATTATAAACACGAATGAGTTTTAGTTGCAATAGAGAACGATAATAATTCTTATTTCCGAACAGATTTTCGTATATATTCAAGACATTACAGCAAACCATGTACAACCTGACGTGCTTGATGCATACTTGGGCTACATCAATATCAAGAGTCCTATGAAACCAGAAAACACAGAAATAATTGCACACCTGAACCGGGTGCTGAAGAACGAGTTGACGGCAATCAACCAGTATTTTCTGCATGCCAAGATGTACAGGGACTGGGGCCTGCATCGTATTGCAGAGCATGAACACGACGAATCCATCGATGAGATGAAGCATGCGGACAAGCTGATCGAGCGCATCCTGTTTCTTGAAGGGATACCCAACATGCAGGATCTGGGCAAGCTGTATGTGGGTGAGAACGCAAAAGAAATGCTGGAATGTGACCTGAGACTGGAAATGGAAGCCATCCCTGTCTTGCGTGAATCCATCGCCTATTCGGAATCCATCAGTGACTTTGTCAGCCGGGAGTTGTTCGAGGAAATCCTGGAATCAGAGGAAGGGCATATCGACTGGCTGGAAACCCAGCTTGCTCTGATCGACAAAGTGGGTATCGAGAATTATCTCCAGGAGCAGATGCACGAATAAGTGCGAAGCATGAGTCGAGCACTGGTTGCCCTTGTTTCGGGTTTCTGGGAACTCGCATGGATGCTCCGAAATCCCTGCCAAACATTCCGGCCCGGCCAATCCAGCCGGTGGGCGCGCCTGCATCCGTTCATCCCCCGGCGTGTAAATTCATTACAGGGGTGTACAAGCCCTGTAGAATCAGTCACATCTTTGCATATGGTTCCTTTCAGTCAGCAGTGAAACGGCATGCCTGCGGCCCGGCTGGACCTGTGCTGCAGGGTGACTGCCCGATCGGGAAGGGCTGCGAGTCAGGAGGTGCAGCTTGGTCAGGCCGATGACTTCTTCGTATCAGGACGTGTTCGATGCCCTCAGGCGCGGGGTAACAATTCTTACCGGGCACAAGCGGCTGGCCGGGGCCTTGCGGCAGAGCTTCGAGTTTGCTGAGGCCGGTCAAGGGCGTGAGGTCTGGCCCACTCCGCAAGTGATGCCCTGGGCAGACTGGTTGCAGGGCATCTGGGAAGAAATCCTGGTATCAGGCGGCATTTCGGCCCATGAGCATCTGCTTGCACCCGTGCAGGAAAGGCATTTATGGCAGGACATCATCGTCGACAGCATGCCGGAGCAGCCGCTTCAGCAGGTCCCGGGGACCGTGGAACTGGTGCAGGAGGCCTGGCAGCTGGTCCATTCATGGCATTTGCCGTTGACCAGGCAGCGGTTCCGGTACAACAGCGACAGCGAAGCCTTCCTGAACTGGGCCATGAAATTCAATGCCCGGTGTGAGCGCAAGCACTGGTTGCCTTCGGACCTTCTTGCAGCCCGGTTGCTGCGTGAAAACAGGGCATTAACGCGGGTATTGCCTGATGAGCTGATCCTGTTCGGTTTCGAAGCACTGACTCCCCGGGAGGAATCGCTCGTCCAGGCGCTGGTCGAGTCGGGTTGCAAGGTCAGCTGGATGAAACCTGCCGGCATGCAAGGTACGGCCTGCATGACTGCATGCAATGATGAAAGGCAGGAGGCGGAATGCATGGCGAGGTGGGTTCGTGCGAGGCTTGAGGAAAAGGCTGCGGCACAGGTTGGGATCGTGGTTCCGGACTTCGCTGAAAACCGTCAACTCGTCATCAATGCCCTGGACCGGATCCTGGTCCCGCATGCCGTGCAACCGGGCTCTCATCCAAACTCCCGGCCTTACAATCTTTCTCTTGGCTTGCCCCTGAGCGACTTTCCTGTCGTAGGCACGGCATTGAGGCTGCTGCGGCTGCTTGACCGGGTCATTGCCATGGATGAGCTCTCGAGATTACTGCGCTCGCCCTTTGTCTCCGGGTGGAAAGAGGAAGCCGGTTCCAGGGCAATGCTGGACAGCAGGCTGAGGGAAACGGGTGCACCGGGTGTGGAACTGAAGGCCTTGCGCTATCACGCATCACGGCCCGGGAGACCCTATTCATGTCCCTTGCTCGCAGAAAACCTCGACGTCTGGGACAGGACGGCCTGGGACTGCCCGCGCACCGATACACCCGGGGGGTGGTCGGAAAACTTCGCGGGTCTGCTGGAGGCCGTCGGCTGGCCCAAAGGGCGTCCAGTGTCGAGCGAGGAATACCAGAGCGTCGAGGCATGGCGCAAGCTCTTGTCGGCATTTGCCTCGCTGGACCCGATCACGGGCTCGATGAACGCATCGACGGCACTGGGCCGGTTGACACGCATGGCCAGGGAAAGGATTTTCCAGCCCCAGACCGGTTTCGCACCCGTGCAGGTGCTGGGTGTTGTCCAGTCCAGCTGGCAGCAGTTCGATCATTTATGGGTGATGGGCATGCATGACGGGGTTTGGCCGCCGCCCTCGCGGCCAAACCCGTTTATCCCCTTACCGGTCCAGCGGGATGCCGGGCTGCCGCGTTCAAGCGAAACCCTTGCACTGCAGGCCGCACAGTCGCTTTCAGACAGGTTGCTGGAAAGTGCCGGGGAGATCGTCATGAGCTTTCCCGAACGAAGCGGTGACGAGGAACTGAGGCCCAGCCCGTTGTTTGCCCACCTGCCTTCAAGAGACCCCGCGTCCCTGCACCTGTCGTCATCTGCGCTCTGGAGGGACACCGTGCATGCGAGTGCAAGGTTGAACAGGTTCGAGGAGAGTCACGTGGCGGTGGCTGATGCCGGTCGCGTAAAGGGCGGGAGCGCTGTTTTCAAGCTCCAGGCTGCATGCCCGTTTCGGGCTTTTGCGGAACTCAGGCTCGGGGCCCGTGACTTGCGGCAATCGAACATCGGCCTGGATTCCATGGCGCGCGGATTGCTGGTCCACCGTATCCTTGAAAAAATCTGGGGAAACCTGGGTACCAGCAGGAAGCTTGCTGCCATGAAAAGTGCCCCCCTGGCAGATTTCGTACGGGCTACTGTGAACGAGGTAATGGATGAGACTGCCGGAAAATATCCGCAGGGTTTCATGACCCGTTTCAGGGAGATCGAGGCCGAGCGACTTTGCCGGCAGGTCCATGAATGGCTGGAGCAGGAAAAGGGCAGGGAGCCGTTTCGGGTGGTCGAAAGAGAGGTGGAGTGCGAAGCCACTGCCGGAGGGATCAGGGTTCATCTGAAGATTGACCGCGTTGATGAGCTTGAGGACGGCAGGCGCGTGGTGATCGATTACAAGACAGGGAATGTCAGGGCCAGCCAGTGGTTTGGTGAAAGGCCCGATGAGCCTCAACTGCCGCTCTACAGCATGGTGTTCCAGGAGGATGTTGCCGGTGTGCTCATCGCGCAGGTAAAGGCCGGGGCCATGGGATTCAGGGGCGTGGTCGAGGAGGAGGCATTGGTGGCCGGGGCCATGCACTGGCAAAAAATGCCCGGCGCATCGGAGTCCAGTTCCTGGCAGGAGCTGCTCGAGCAATGGCGCGCGACAATGGAAAGGCTTGGTGCGGATTTCCGTGCAGGGAGTGCGCGCGTGGACCCGAAGCACCCTACCGCCACGTGCACATACTGTGCGCTTGGGTCCCTGTGCCGGATTCATGAGCTCAAGGCCCGGGAAAATGCCCCAGACGATCAGGAAGTTTTCAATGGCTAGGCAAAAGGTGGAAAGGAAGGACGACCGGTTGGCGCGCATGCGTGCGCTGGACCCTTCCGGGTCGTTTATCGTGCAGGCGCCCGCAGGGTCCGGAAAAACCGGGTTGCTGATGCAGCGGTTTCTCGTGCTTCTGACCGGTGTTGAGGCGCCCGAGGAAATAGTGGCGATCACGTTCACGCGCAAGGCAGCGGGAGAGATGCGGCAGCGGATATTGCAGGCGCTGCAGCGGGCCAGCCGCAACGAGATGCCTGAAGAGGAGCATGAGCGGCGCACATGGGAGCTGGCACGAAAAGCACTGGCCCGCGATGAGGAGAAAGGCTGGCAGCTGATCAGGAATCCGGCACGCCTGCGGATCCAGACCATCGACTCTTTATGCCTGGCGCTTGTACGGCAAATGCCGGTGCTTTCCCGGTTTGGTTCGGTTCCCGCCATTGCGCAAGACCCCGAGAGACTGTATCTCGAGGCAGCGCGCAATACCGTCATGGAACTCGAGTTGAAATCCGACTGGTCAGACGCCGTTGCCCATTTGGCCGGATGCCTGGACAACCGCCTGGACAGACTGGAGGAACTGGTTTCGACCATGCTGGGGCACCGGGACTTATGGCTTCGCCACATTGCCTGCCCGGATGGCTCAAAGCTGGAGCGGGGGAGGCTGGAGGCTGCCACTGCACGCCTGGTTACCGATGCGCTGCAGGATCTGGTGGCTGATTTCCCTCGCCAGATGATCCCGGAGCTCATCACGCTGCTGCATTTTGCAGCCGGCCATCTGCCGCACGGGAGTCATTCCAGGATTGCCGGTTGCGCGGACCTTGAAGGGTTGCCCGGGGCTGAACTTGAGCACCGTGGCCAGTGGGAAGGGATTGCGGAGCTGCTGCTTACACGGGGTGGCCACTGGCGCAAGAGCGTGAACAAGCACCAGGGCTTTCCCTCACAGGAGGAAGCTGCGGACAGGCAGGAAAAAGAATATTTTCAGGAGATGAAAGAGCGCATGGTGGCGTGGCTGCAGTCCATGGAAGACGAGGATGTTCTTCTCCAGAGGCTTGAATGGCTGGTGAAACTGCCTCCACGGGAATATACGGATCAGGAATGGTCTACCTTGAGCGCATTGGTACAGCTGCTGCGTGTAGCTTCGGCCCATCTTGAGCTTGTTTTCAGAAAGCATGGGCAGGTTGACTTTACAGCGCTGGTGCAGGCCGCCATCACGGCGCTTGGCAGTGCAGAGGACCCGACCGATCTTGCCTTGTCCTTGGATTACCGGATACAGCATCTGCTGGTGGATGAATTCCAGGACACTTCTTTCAGCCAGTTTCACCTGCTCGGGCTGCTGACGACAGGCTGGCAGCCCGGAGATGGCAGGACCCTGTTCGTCGTGGGCGACCCCATGCAGTCCATCTATCGCTTTCGTGAAGCGGAGGTAGGGCTGTTCTTCATTGCAAAGAAACACGGAATTGGCCAGGTGCAGCTGGAGTACCTGTGTCTTGCAGTAAATTTCCGCTCGCAACAGGGAGTCGTAGACTGGATCAACCGGTTTTTCAGGCGGGTACTGCCGGACTACGACAGCTTCAACGAGGGCGCCGTGTCATTTGTGGAATCGGAGTCTTTTCATCCGCGGTCGGCATCCGAGGCGGTCACCGTCTGCCCGTCGAGCAGGCGCGATGATGTTTCGGAGGCCGGCGAGGTGGTGTCGATCGTCAGGGAGGCAAGATCGGTGCTTCCTGAAGGCACGATTGCAGTGCTAGTGCGGGCACGCACCCATCTCACGGAAATTGCAAGGCAGCTTCAAGCGGCAGGGCTGCGCTACCAGGCGGTTGAAATCGAGAAGCTGTCGCATCGCCCCTTGATCCAGGATTTGCTGGCATTGACCCGGGCATTGGGCCGTTTGAACGACCGGATAGCATGGCTGGCTGTACTCCGTGCACCGTATTGCGGATTGACGCTCGTCGACCTTCATTCCCTGGCGAGCGACGACTGGAACCGGACGGTACTCGACCTGCTGCACGATGAACAACACGTCACACGGCTGAGCCCGGACGGCCAGAGGCGCGTCGCCAGGGTGTTGCCGGTACTGGATGCAGCCATATCGGAACAGCGCCGCAGTTCACTGAGGGACAGTGTTGAAGGCACGTGGATTGCCCTGGGCGGACCAGCGTGCGTGCGTGACAGGGCCGAGCTTGAGGATGGCGAGGTCTTTTTCCAGCTGCTCGAGGAAACCGGAGAGGAACGGGACGTGCCGAATTTTCAGGAGCTGGACGAACAGATCGAGCGGCTGTTTGCTTTGCCTGATGCCGGGGCGGGCGGTGCTTTGCAGCTCATGACGATCCACAAGGCAAAAGGACTGGAATTCGATACGGTGATCCTCCCGGGACTCGGACGGGTGACAAAAGGCAACGAGGAGAAACTGCTGGACTGGCTGGAGCGTGGCCGGGAATCGGGCGCAAGTGACCTTCTCCTCGCACCGATCAGCCGGTCAGGCGAGGAAAAAGGGCCGCTCGCCGCGTACCTGCAGTACCTGGACAGGGTAAAGGGCCATTTTGAAGACGGCCGGCTGCTGTACGTGGCGGCCACCCGGGCCAGGCATCGCCTGTACCTGCTCGGGCATGCACCGGAGCAAGGTGGTGCTGCAACACAGCTCAAGCCGCAGAGGAACTCACTCCTTGCGTGCCTCTGGCCGGCAGTTGAAGCGCATTACCTGTCCTATCTTGCCGGGCTTCGAGATTCAGGGGCCGGGATGACGGAACATGCCTCCGGCAAGGCTGTCGTTTCCCGGTCCATGCGTACCCGCCTGGATTCGGAATGGTCCGTACCGGCTCCCGGGCAGCCCATCGAGGCGCATTGCAGCAGGGATGACGAGGATTTGCACGGTCGTGAAGCGATCAGTTTTGACTGGGCAGGAGAGACGGCACGGCACATTGGGACCGTGCTGCACAGACTGCTTCAGTTCATCGGGTCCAAGGGGGTCGAAAATGTGAAACCAGCCGAGATCGAAAATCTCCAGAAGGTTGGCTACACGCTGCTTGGGCAGCTCGCGGTACCGAAGGACCGAATACAATCTGCCCACCGGAAAGTCTGTTCGGCACTCGGGTCTACCCTGGAAGATGAAAGGGGGAGGTGGGCATTGAGCAGGGTGCACAACAAGGCGGCTTCAGAACTGGAATTGAGCTGCGTCAAGAACGGTACGGTGGTGCACGTTGTGATCGACCGTACCTTTGTGGATGAGGCGGGAACCCGCTGGATAATCGATTTCAAGGCAAGCACCCATGGCGGAAAGCTTGAGGATTTCCTGGACCAGGAACAAAAACGCTATCGCGAACAGCTGGAACTCTACGCGGAGGTTGTGGGCAGGATGGAGGAAAACCCCATCAGGCTGGGCCTTTACTTCCCGCTGTTGAAAGGATGGCGTGAATGGAGCTTTCCTTTCGACGGGTCAGCGGATGATTCGCTGTGACCCTTGACAGGGGGTGTATCCCTGCAGGTACCGGAACCTGTCCATCGTCCATTCCGACACCCCGGCACCGCAGGACGGCAGCGGCACGGGATGGCCAGGAAAGCTCAAGCCCTGAAATGAAATTAACCTTGCTTATCAACAGAATATACAAGTTTATTAAACCTGATTGTCGGCGATGTGAATCCCGGGCTTCCTGGATAACCTGTCATGCATTGCAGGGAGAGGCGATGGATTGGGGCGAGTGACCACCTGGTCTCGCGGAGGTGCTTCAAGGCAGGTGAATACTGTTTCCGGTTCCCATGCGGAGGAATCGGCGCTCATGAGGATTGTTGCTTGTTATCCGTGCCAACTCATGCAAAATACTGGCCTTGTGGCATGCGGATCATGCCCTGTTCAAGCATTCATACGACGATTTGATGGAAAGTACATCCTCCTGCACCTCATCCATGGGACATTGTAGAGACACCGTTGACCTTGACTACTGGCGCAATCCGCAGGGAATCGAGATTCCCGATGACGAGCTGAGGTTCCTTTTGGTGCCGGATTTCGTTGAATCCGCGGTCTGCCTGGAACTGGCCAGGCAGGTTCATGAGTATCAGCAGAGCATGTCAGGCAAGCCGGACGAGATTACATCTGTACTCATGGTTGCAATGGGTGGCCTGTTGCCCGGTGTTTTGCTTTATGACCACCTGGTTGGCGGTTGTTCCCGGCACTCTGCAGAGATCCGGTTTGGTACCGTTGTCGTGTCGGCCTATACGGGGCCGGGTAAACGGCATGGGCAACCCCGGATACAGGATGAAGTTTCGATACCGATGCAGGGCAAGACCGTATTGATCGTCGACGACCTGGGTGACAGCGGAGACACCATGCAATTTCTTGCCGACCATGTCCTGGAAAAGGGTGCGGGCAAGGTAATGATACTCACCCTGTATATGAAACCCGAGGCGATGAGTAAGTACACGGCTGACTTCTACTTCGGGGAAGTATCCCAGGAGACCTGGCTAATCACCCCGAGGGAACGGGTTGAAACCATGATGAAACGTGTACCGGTATGGAAGGAGAGGGGGGCCACTGAACAGGAATGCCGCCGCAGGTTATGTGACTTGATAGGGTACAGCGTATCGGAAGTGGACTATTACCTCCCGATTGCCTATTCAGGCATCGAGAATGAAGCGGGATGACAGCTGGCTGTTCCGCTCAACCAGGTCATTCGGAACAGCGCTGTAGGTTGTTGTGAAAAGTGGATGTACAGTAGACCTGACTGCCATAGCCGGACAGGCAAATTTCTCATCTCTTTGAAGGCCGGGCAGGTGGAGTACACTGACAGGGGCAGGTGCTGCGAATGGAGATACTGAATATTTTCGATCATGGGCTGACCGGTTCGCCATTCGGTTCAGCGCTGGACCTGTGCATACTGCTTGCCGCATTCGCCTGGTTGCTCTCGATAATCGTCCGGGAATACTCCTGGGTAGACCGGATATGGCCAATTTGCCCGGCGGTGTACTGCCTGATGGTGGCGGTTGACACGGAATTCAGTTCGGCGCGTATCAATCTCATGGCGCTGCTTGTCATCATTTGGGGGGCGAGGCTGACTTTCAACTACGCCCGTAAAGGTGGATTCAGGCGGGGTGGAGAGGACTACCGGTGGGTTGTCGTAAGAGAGCGCACCGGGCCGGTCGGGTTCCAGGTGCTTAATCTCACGGTGATCGCTGCCGGTCAGATGCTGCTGGTCTGGCTGTTTACTTCTCCTGTTCACCAGGCCTGGCTGTGGCGCCAGGCTCCCTTGAACTGGATGGACCTAGCGGCGGCTGCAGTCATCGTGGTATTGCTTGTCTTCGAGGCGATTGCCGATGAGCAGATGTGGCGATTTCAGCAGGATAAAAAGCAACGCGCTGCCGCAGGCAAGAAGATCACCAGGCCTTTCATCACAACCGGGCTTTTCCGCTATTGCAGGCACCCCAATTACCTCTGTGAGATTGGCATGTGGTGGGTATTTTACTTGTTCGCGGTTGCGGCCTCAGGCCAGTGGCTGCACTGGACGGGTCTGGGGTTTGTCCTGCTTACGATTCTTTTTGTGTTCTCGATTCGGCTCACAGAATCGATTTCTGCTGGAAAATACCCCGGCTATCGCGACTATCAGGCCACGACTCCTGTCCTGATTCCCTGGCCCCGGAGAGGACGTGTCCAGTCTGCCGGAAACTGAATCCTTGTGAGACAGGGCGCTCAACAGCCTGTCACCCGGTGAATAGGCGGTATTGAAGGCCGTATGACCCGCCAGATTCGCATTCAAGGGGTATTGGGAAAAGGTGGCCTTTTCAATCTGCAGGTTCGACAGATTTCCTTACGGGATTTTTACAGGCTCTAGCATAATGTTATTATTAACCTGAAATATAACTGACCAAGAAATTCTAATGGTTACAAACTGGCTTGGAGGGCAACATGAGTGAGTCTGAATTCGAGGGTCATGAAGGGGAAATGAATGCTGTGGCTGACATGATAATCACCATCGCAAGTAATCTCGACATGAATGACAAATTAGTAGATCAAATTGACGGCATCCTTAAGCTGGACAATCAAAACATGAAAGGAACGCGGTATGAAAAAGTACTGCTGCATTTCAGACATAGATTTACGAACCCTCACCTCTAAAGATTCGGATCATTCATCCAAGAGGAGGCTGGCTGCGGCCTCTCACCGGTTTTAATACCCCTGCAGCTACGGGGATAACCACAGATGCCGTGTGGTAAGACTGAGTTGAATTACCCAAATATCAATTAGTTATGATGATAATGTGAGTATGAACTTTAATACTGTTTCAGTCAGCCCCCTGGCGACGAGGCAGTGGACTGTGCCATTTATCAAAAAGCTTGATTTAATGATGCTTTTCTCTGGCCAGGTCATTTAGAAATGCCTTCCAGTACTCGGCACAGGAGTCTTGAAAATTCTCTTTAAGCTCCACATGGCGCTCATCCTTCAAGTAGGCCTCGCGTTTTTGCCAGACGGTATGATCGATTTTTGAAAGCTTGGCGTGCAGGATCGCCAGCTGGTCGCTGGGAACCAGAACCCGCAGTGCGGACGCTACCGTTGCAAATACAGTGTAGGCAGCGAACGCGTCGAATTCTGAAATGAACTTGTCATCTGAGTAATCCATAGCATTAATTTCCGAACAAAATTGACGTTACAGGCTGAAAGGCCAGGTAATTCATGCAGTTTTCTTTCCTGCCCATCCAGGAATTTATTGTTATTCGCAGGCAATGCTTCCTTGCTCCTGAGCACTACACCACCTGTCCTTTTCTTCAAGGCCAAAGTTGCATGATATAGTTCATCCCGGTCCATAGATAGCCCGTCCATCTTTTCATCCAAATGATGCAGAAATCAGTAGTCTTCAGTCTCCATATTCAATCATTCTTCATGGATGTAAAAAGTGGAGCAATCACTGCGAATTTATCCTGTTGAAGTGCAGCCATGCTGACAACCCGAGCCGGGCGTCCCTGGTATCCAAAGGGTTGATGCAGGCTTCCCCGTGCAGCCTTATCCGGTCAAAGCAGGTGGAGTGAAGGCAGGAAAACAGTGCTGCGGGTTATCCTCTGCCGTGAAGTCAGGTCACGGAAACCGTGCACATCAGGCAGCTGCGTCCGGACTGCGCCGCAACAGTGCGACATAGATCAGCGCGGTCACGAACATGGTCAGGCTGTAGGTTGTAGCCGGCACCGTCGCAAGCCCACCTCCAAACAAAAGTACCGCAATAGCGATCGCAAGCGTCCCGTTCTGCAGTCCGCATTCCATCGCGATCGCGGTGCGCTGTTTCGCTCCGGTCGCGAACCACCGCGCCAGCAGGTAAGCAATCACCATCATCATCAGGTTCAGGGTAAAAGTGGCCAGCCCGGCCTGGGCATAATAGGAGACAAGATTACTTCGCTCCTGATAAATTGCACCCGCAAGCACGAGCACGAACAACACGGCGGACACGATACGCGCCGACGGTTCGACCCGCAGTGCGAAGTTTTCGGCAAAACGGCGTACCAGCAGGCCGATCAGTACCGGTATGGTGACGATCAGGAAGACACTGATCGCAGTGTTGGCCACTGTGATGTCCCGCACCGCCTGGTCGCCTATGAAATGGCCGTAGGCAAAGACGACAACAAACGGGATCGTGAGCACGCTCAGCAAGCTGATCACCGCTGTCAGTGAGATTGACAGTGCGACATCGCCACGCGCGAAAGCTGTCAGGAGGTTGGAGGTTACTCCACCCGGAGCAGCAGCAATGATCATCAGCCCGAGGGCAAGTTCCGGTGCCATTGGCCAGGTGCTGGCAAGGAGGAAGGCGATAACCGGGAGCACGAGGATCTGTGACACAGCACCGACCGCGAAATCGCGCGGTCGCCGCACTACCTGTACAAAATCATCGAAGGTGAGTCCGAGCCCGAGTGCCAGCATGATGAAAGCAAGCGCCAGAGGCAGAACGACATCCGTCACAAATCCCATGGCTTCTCCTGAACCCGGTTATCCTGCTGCCGTGCGACATGCGGAGTTGCCTTCGCACCGTCCCTGCTGCACTGAGAATCTCCAGGCATTTTCAAATGGCGCCGTGGTGCACCGCAGTGATAGTTCTCATCGAAATGCGAACGATGAGGGGTGAGTGAGAACGCCGTAACATTTGATAAACATGCCTGGATTGTGTCGTTTGATATTCCCTGCTCGATGCACAGCCGGGTCGCACCGGCTGTGCAGGAAGCTTGCTGATACCGGCTAGTCTAATGTGTGTGTTCCTTGCCAGCAATCATTCTCTGGGAAAGCCCGCCTTGTCTGAGTGGCAGGCTTTTGTTCTGTATTAAGCATACCTGGGATGCTATACAGGCTTGGCGAGCAGGTCTCCTATATACCCGTACCTCCATTGACCTGAACCTCGATCGCCCACAGTAGACTGGGAATTATATATTTAAATAAGCAAAACACCTTTGCATCTTGATATACAAGCATGTGCGAGCAAACGACAACTATTGAAGGGTACGAGGAATTTCTTGATGCCATTGTGTATGTTCTTTTCAGAGACGATCTTTTCCACATGAATGGCGTATCCTATGCTTTATGAAGTATATAATTTCCTAAGGTACAAGGATTCAAAATGAAGAAAATATTGTTTATCTTGTTTGTATTGTTGGTAGTACCTGTCTCATATGCAGATAATGAAAGTATCATCGATACAGTCCGTGACCGTGGGTTGTTTAAAGTCGGTGTCGGCTTGTTTGAGCCTTGGGTCATGTGTGGCAAGAACGGAAACCTGGTAGGTTACGAAATTGACGTAGCACGGAAGATGGCCGAGGACATGGGTGTGCGTGTCCAGTTTGTTCGGCCAGACTGGGATTACATCATTCCTGCACTGACCGACAAAAAGATTGATGCCATTATCAGCGGCATGGGAGTTACTCCAGAGCGCAGCCTGCTGGTCAATTTTTCTGTACCGTATGCGGAGTTTGGCGTGTCGGTCATCTCGAACAATACACAAGACCTGTCGACACCGGGTGACTTTGACAGTCCCGACATTGTATTTGGTGCCCGTGCAGGCACGGTTTCCCAGCAGGCCGTACAGGATCATTTTCCCAATAGCGTTCCCAGGTTTTTTGATACGGATACAGAACTGCTTGAAGCGCTTGTTGCTGGGAGCATTGACGCTGCGATTGTCGAGCAGGTCATAGCGACCCGATGGCTGGAGAGACACCCGTCTCGCTTACATCGCCCGTTTGACGAGTTGCTCAACAGGATTCCGGAGGCCTTCGCTCTGCGCAAAGGAGATGTAGACGGATTGAATTTCATGAACAGCTGGATTGCACACCACAGAACCTCTGGCTGGCTCCAGGACCGCCGAAGATACTGGTTCAACACCAGCGAAGGGTTAGATCAGGTTGCTGACGACCCGCAAGTTATTGCGAAGTGCAATGAGTCATTTAGGTGATTTTGCAATTTATTAGCAGCCGTAACACTGTGGTGTGCAGTCGTAATAGGAACATGGCAAAGAACCGTGACTGACTTATGTTTCTGGGCATTATGCATATAATTCCCAAAATTGCCTGTTTCTTGTAAACACCTGCCTGCTTGTTATATAATTCTCATTGCTAACTCAACTGATACCTTAATGCCGGGTTATCTGCCGAATACAACACCTGTCAAGCAAGGCAAACAGGCAGTGATTATCCTGTTATCCCTGCTGGGAAACAGGCAGAGACTTCCACTTTTCAGTTGACGTTAGCAAATGGCCCGGCACCTTGCCTCCGCGTCAAACGCGAGGTTTGGGAGTCACGCTATGTGTGATCAATGTAAGGCTCATAGCATCTCTTCTCTTCAGGAGGAAGCAGTAACATGCTTTCCGTCGATCCGGAATGCACCGGAAACGTCCATGCATGACCTGCGACTAATCGTATGAAGAACGCATTCAAGCCAATTTATACCTATCCTTGGGCGAGGTTCCTGGCACTGTGGGGGGACCGCCGTGGAGCAATTGCCGTGCTGTTCGCACTCCTCCTCGTGCCCATGCTCGGCTTCGTCGGGCTGGCAGTTGACGGAGTCCTGCTCTATTCGGTCCAGAGCAAGCTTCAGGATGCCCTGGATGCTGCGGCACTCGCAGGGGCACGGGTGTTGAGAGACCCTGGACGGGATGCCCGTATTTCCGACTATTTTAGTGCCAACTACCCCGAAGGCTATCTCAGGACGACCGAACTGAACCTGAACATTGAGGACGGGGACGCAGGCAACGGCAGGCTTGTTTTATCGGCAGAAGCGACCGTCCCTACGACGTTCTCACGGTTATTCGGTTTTGATGAGGTGACGGTCAGTGCCCGTACGGGTGTGCTGCGCGAACCGCGCGGCATGGAGCTTGCCCTGGTCGTTGACACCACGGGCTCGATGGCCAATCTAGTGGGCGACGGAAGGACCCGAATGCAGGCCGTACAGGATGCGGCGGTTGAGCTGGTGGATCACTTGTACGGTTCTGATGAAATCGTAAACAGCCTGTGGATCTCGCTGGTTCCTTTCACCGTAACAGTCAATATCGGTGCCGAACGCAAGGAATGGCTTGAAGGCTATGATTTTGGCCAGTATTTGCCACCGCCATGGGATCATGGAAGGGAATACGCTCCGCTCGAGGCGGTGAGTTTCAACGGCCGGCCTTACGAGGCGATACACACAAACACCGGTGCCCAGCCCAACGTCAACGGGAACATGTGGCGGTCACTGCCCCGAGTCCACTGGAAGGGTTGCGTCCTGGCGCGGGAGGGCGGCTACGACCAGACGGACGACCCTCCGTCGGTTCAGGCTTTTACCAACCAGTTCTGGCCGTCCACTGCAGGGGACGGTCTACCCGGCGGGCATGGGAACAACGACTGGACGTGGAGCAGCATCGACGAAACCAACGCGGCCCGAATGGCTGGGCTTGGCCCCAACCTGGTATGCGGGGAGGAAATCATGCCGCTGACGGCTGAGAAGACCACGATCAAGGCTGCGATCCGTGAAATGCAGCCGTGGGCACGCGGTGGAACGATGACCAATCTTGGCCTTCTCTGGGGATGGCGGACGCTCTCGCCGCGCTGGCGTGGGCTGTGGGGCGATTCAACGCCCGGTGACATGCCGCTTGACTACAGCCTGCCGCATATGGACAAGGTGATCATTCTGCTCACTGACGGCGAGAACGCCTGGAACGAGTGGCAGTCCCCCTGGTACTTCGATGAAGTGCAGGGCAGGCAGCGCCGGTCTAGGCAGCCTGACTATACGGCCTACGGCGCATTCAGCGAAGGCAGGCTCGGCGTATCCACACCTGCCGAGGCTACGGGAGAACTCGACGACCGCACACTTGGGTTGTGCAATATCATCAAATCTGAAGGGATTATCCTTTTCACGATCACGACCCAGGTGCACGACCCTTTGATACAGGACGTGTACAGGGAATGCGCGACCTCGTCAGAGCACTATTTCAATTTGCCCACGGCGGCAGGCCTGCGCACTGCGTTTCAAGGGATTGAGCGCGAACTCGCCAACCTGCGTATCATTAACTAGGTGTAGCCTTGCATCGCTCCCACACAGTGATTGACGGACCTCCCCGAGTTGGCAATCGGCTGCCAGCAACGGTCTTGTCTGGCCATGCTGATAGGCATCCAAGCGGGCCGACAATGATTCGTGTATTTGATGCATTGCGGCAAAATGACGGCGGTGCGGTGGCGGTCGAGTTTGCACTCGTGCTGATGGTATTCCTGATGGTGGTCATCGCCATCATGGAGTTCGGAATGATCATGTTGAGACAGACCCTGATGGACAATGCGGTGCATGCTGCCTCGCGATTCGGCATGACCGGCATGTCCGAGGCGCAGCAACTGGCACAGATCCACCGCATCATTGGCAACCGCACGATGGGCCTGGTCGACATGGATGAGGTGGATATTGATGTGCTGATCTACGCAAGCTTCGACCAGGTCGGGGCACCCGAACCCTTTGTCGATACTGAGCCGTTCAACGGCGTCTTTGATGCCGGAGAGGCCTACACGGACGTCAATGGGAACGGTCAGTGGGATGCGGATCAGGGAAGACCCGGTGGCGGGCGTTCCGGGGAGATCGTACTGTACCAGGTGGCCTACGATGCGCCGTCGATGACCGGGTTTCTGGACGACAGCCTGTTTGGTGGCGATGGCACCATACGGCAGACGGCACGGCTTGCCGTGCGCAATGAACCTTTCGATATTCGGGAGGGCAGCGATTGAGATCGACAGTCCACAAACGAAGGATGTTGCCAGGGGGGCGGCTTGTAGTGGCGTTTCGCTCGCTCATTGCCGCGCAGCGCGGCGATGCGATGGTCGAATTTGCACTCATCATACCCATCATCGTCGCGTTGATGGTTGGTACTTTCGAGGCTGCGTTTCTGGTGAAGACTCAGCAGAAGATGGAACGCGTGGCGGGCATGGTCGGCAATCTTGTGGCCCGCGCCGAGTCGCACACCGAAGAGAATTTCCAGGCCTGTTTTGATGCGGCAAGCGAG
Organism: Gammaproteobacteria bacterium; assembly: GCA_965220875.1. Classification (GTDB taxonomy): domain Bacteria; phylum Pseudomonadota; class Gammaproteobacteria; order UBA4575; family UBA4575; genus WTFY01. The sequence goes on from OZ244849.1 coordinate 1,669,983, forward strand.
TTCGCCTGGCCCTATGACCTGTTTGCAAGGGGCAACGTCATCGTCACCTCCATCGTGGGCCAAGAGGACGGTGAACATCCCACTGTGCTGTGGCAACAGGTTTCCGAGGACGGTGTGACGGTCGAGAGCCGCATCGGAAGCCCCGGTCAGGCAGCCACCCTGCCCGGGGGCCTTGGTGTTGATGAAGGGCAGGGGATGATTGTGACCGAGGTGTATTTCGACTACGCTCCACGGCTGGCAGAACAGATGTTTCCCGCCCGTCGGTTGTACATGCGGGCGTTCCACAGTCCAAGAAGATCCGCGATCATCACGATGTAGGCCCCCGCACCCTGCGGCCATATATCTCGCATTGTACGGGGTGGTATCGCGGGTGCACGCTTGTTTCTGTCCCGAGTTGCTGCTCACAAGCATGAATCCAGTCTCTGGAGGTTTTTACAGGTCATGGATGCCCAGTAAATGGGTATGGTTTTCTGAAGAATTTTGACTGAATTATTAATAATATCAATAGGTTGGCTTTCCAACTCTGCCTCACTCAAGTTGAAATCCAAACAGAATTATTGCGACTTTATAAATCCTATCCTATACTGACAGTGCTAACTCACTGATAGTCCAAGGTAGGGTTACCTGCTGAATGCAATATTAAAGCAGAAACAGACCTGATTTCTGCTGCTTGAAATAGGCAGGAAATACCACTCAATAAGTGATGTTAGCAATGGCTCGACGCCATTGCTGACTGAATCTCTGGAGTATGCGGGTTAGTGTATTCGGTAGTCCGCCGCCACAGGCCACTAGTTGAATACGGATAGCATCAATTCGTGTAATGAGTCTGGAGGATTGACTATTATGTTTACGACAATGAAAAATTTGATTCACGACGAGTCGGGTGCTGCTGCAACGGAGTATGCCCTGATCGCAGGACTGATCGCCGTCGCGATCATTCTGGCACTGACTACCTTGGGTGGGAATATAGCAGATGTTCTCGACCTCACAAGCGATACACTTGACGCTGTTGAGGTTCCAACAGACGACGACTAATCATCCAAGAGAAGTTTGCTGCATGATCCCCTGATACACCGCCTTTGGCGGTGTATCAGGGTGGGTTTGCTCGGAACACCTCACGAGGCAGTACCATTACAGGCTAGTCGGTGGTTCAGTTACAGATAGTTTTTCTGATTGCCTTCGTGGGGCTGGTCGGTGCGGGTGCCGTGACCGACGTGCGCAGTCGGCGCATCCCGAACCAGATCAGTCTCGCCGTTGCCATTGTCTGGGTCATGTATGTACTCACTGATCATACGGGGTGGCTGGGCGGACTGATTGCCGCTGTTATCGTACTTGCTGTTGGAATCGTGGTCTACGCATTTGATCTCGTCGGGGGTGGCGACATAAAGTTGCTGACCGCCGTCAGCCTGTGGGCGGGTACGGAATTGGCACTGCCCATGATTGCGATCGTCGCCATTGCAGGTGCGATCGTATCGGTTTCCGTGTGGATTTATTCCCGTGGCATTAGCTGCTTTTCCTTCCAGCTACTACAGCCGAAGGCAGACACTCATGCGGAACAACTCTATACGCCCTATGCCGTCGCAATTCTGCCGGGTGCAGTCTTTATCGCAGGCATCAAAATGACCAATCTCTTCAATGCCCTGGAGCCAGCCCTGTGATCCGTATAATCGGACTGCTCCTGATCCTGGTGGTCATCGGTGGCGGCGCTTTCCTGGGAGTGCGCTTGTGGCTGGCTCCTCCTGTGCAAGAAGCTACAAGCCGTCCAGAGACAGTGCCGGCTGTGATTGAAGAAAAAGGCGTGCGGATAGTCGTTCCCAAGCGCCGTCTGGCATCGGGAACGTTGATCAAGCAATCTGACCTGCGCTGGCAGGAATGGCCGCATGAAGAGAGGCTTGCGGAGGACTATCTCGTCGAAGGCAAGGTGACGCTCGAAAGCCTAGAGGGTGCCGTCGTGCGCCAGTGGCTGGACGAAGGTGAGCCTGTCGCCGAGGCACACCTGGTATATCCCGGTGCGCGTGGTTTCCTGGCTTCGGTCCTGAGACCGGGGTACAGGGCGGTGACCATCGCCGTCGACAGAAACCAGACGGTCGCGGGTCTTACCTTTCCAGGTGACCATATCGACCTGATCCTGTCCTATGAAATCAGGGGTGAGATGATGAATGCAGGCAAGCGATGGGCCACCATGACGGTGCTTACCGACATTCGGGTACTGGCGGTTGATCAATCGACAGCAGACCAGACGGAAAATCCTGAGTTTCCAGGAGGGGCACCCAAGACCGTAACCCTTGAAGTGACACCGAAACAAGCCGAGATTGTGGAACAGGCCACCAGGATGGGAACCCTGTCGCTCGCCTTGCGGAGCCTCCCGCCCGGCATGAAACGGGTGGAGCATGTAAATTTCACAAATGAACCCCCTGCAGGCGCAGTCCCTGGCGGGCACCCCACTTTGGACAGTGATGTCAATCCGAAATTACACACTTTGTTAGAAGAACTTTCGCCAGAAGAGCCTGTGCCAGAAGAGCCCGAGCCAGAAGTGCCTGCGCCCGTCTTGATGCAGATCGTGCGCGGAGAGAATTCGGTCACGACCGGTTTCGGCTATGCAGAGCCCTATCACGATACACCGGGCAACCGGCATCCTGAGACTGACGAGTGACCAGAGTTCGACTTGCCATATCGGCGGCATTCGTCTTGACGGTGGCCCTCAACCTTGCATCTGCCTGGGCTGACGACTCTTCCTCTTCTGGTGTGGTCCGGATCATCGAGCCGGGCGTCGACAGAATCGAGATCAATGTCAACAGGGGCGTAATTGCCCGTCTGCCGAAGGCCGCCTCATCAGTGTTTGTGGCCAATCCTGAAATCGCCGATATCGCGGTGAAGTCGCCAGAACTCGTCTACGTGATGGCAAAGCACGTGGGTAAGACCACGTTTTTTGCTGTTGACGACAACGACATTGAGATTGCCAGCATTGACATCGTTGTAACCCATGACCTCATGGGTGTGCGTGAAGCCCTGCATTCGGCGCTATCCAATCCCAGGGTTGAGGTGCGCCCGATTTCGGGCGGGTTGATGCTTACGGGACACGTGAATTCAGCCTTGGATGCAGAGGAGGCAAGACGGATCACGTCGCACTTTGTCGGGGACGATGAGGACATCGTGAACCGACTGCAAGTAGTCGGACCGAACCAGGTCAATCTTCGCGTCAAGGTTGCCGAGGTCTCCCGAAACGTGCTCAAGCGCATTGGGTTCAGTTTTGATGGTCTGCTGTTGTCCGGGAACTTCCAGCTTGGGCTGGCCACGGGACGCTCGTTTGTGAACGAGTCCCGCGAATCGATTGAAAGACTGTCTGATACAGGGTTTGCGCACATCGTCTACGAAACATCGCACGCCGATATCAACGCCATCATCGATGCGCTCGAATCCGAAGGGCTGATCTCGCTGCTTGCCGAGCCCAACCTGACGGCGCTGAGCGGCGAGACCGCCAGCTTCCTCGCAGGCGGTGAGTTTCCGGTTCCCGTGGTGGATCGTCTGGGTGGTGCATCGGTCGAGTTCAAGGACTACGGCGTCTCGCTGGCATTCACGCCGACCGTCTTGACGGGCAACCGAATCAATCTGAAAGTGATGCCCGAGGTGAGTTCCATTTCATCGGCGGGCGCGACCACGGTGAACGGTGTGAATGTCCCCGCACTCACCACGCGGCGGGCCAGCACTTCTGTGGAGTTGGGCAGCGGTCAAAGCTTCGCTATTGCAGGGCTACTCTTGGCCGACACGGATCAAAGTGTCGATAAGTTTCCGGGGCTGGGCGATTTGCCAATCCTTGGAGCACTGTTTCGCTCGACCCGATTCGAGCGCCGGGAAACCGAACTCGTCGTCATTGTGACGCCCTACATCGTACGACCCGTATCGTTCGGTGCCCTGGCGACGCCGAACGACAGTACCAATAAGGTCGCGAGCGGTCAGACGCATCATCGAGAAGCTGCCGGTGAGGGACGTACCAGCCATGCCTCTGTAAATGGACCGGCGATCCTCCCTGGCGGATTCGAAATCAAGTAACGGGAGTTCATGATGTTGCAACGAGGACTGACAGCAAAGGGTTGTGGATACGCTTGCCGAAATGGGTGGAAATGGGCGCTGTTGACCTGCACGTTCTTGCTGGCGGCAGGTTGCACGCAACCGTACCATTTGCAAAACCCTGAGCACTCACCCAAGGTCATTCAACTGCACTGGAACTGGCAGGCTCATCCGGTACAGTTCAAACCTACCTCAGCCCTGCTGTCCGAGGACGAGCGCCGTCGCCTGGATGATTTCATCAACGAAGTCGCACCTAAGCCTGATTATCGCATTTTGGTCGAATACGGCAGTAAAGGCGACCTAGATCAGTTGACCCGGAATCGCATCGATGCCATCACCCTGCAATTGAAACAGCATCTGCCTGGGGCGGTGGTGCATGTGCACTCGGGGGGCGAGTCGCTTCCTCATGGTGTGCACGTCCTGATCGGCCATTATCTGGTCAGGATTCCAGACTGTCCTGACTGGACTCGACTGCCAGGGTCGGATTCAGGCAATGTGCCTGACAGCAACTTTGGCTGTGCGACAGCCATTAACCTCAGCCGGATGGTAGCGGATCCAACGGACTTACAGCAGGGACGCAGCCTTGCCCCGGGAGACGCACAGGTTCTTTCGGCAGCGGTACGCCGATACTGGGAGGACAAGGTCAAGGATCCGGTTGCTCCATCCAGTCAAGCAGGCGCAAACGAGTAACTGTGATGGCTGCAAACCTCCAGGCAAAGTCCGACAGTAGTGCAACCTTGGTGGCCTTCGCAACCGATTCCACCACGATGGCAACGATCGAACAGGCAGCCAACCGTCACTGGCCAGGTGCGATCATGATTGAAGGCGGCGCCGAAGCTGCGGTGGCCTATATGAAAGATACGCAGGAGCTGGATGTCGTTGTGGTCGACCTGGGCACGAGCGAGCGAATGCTTGAGGATCTCCAGGCCGTGGTGGATGCGGGCAACGCCATGATACGGATCATCGTGCTGGGGACCGCCAATGATCTCGTTCTTTATAAACATCTGGTCGCCGCGGGTGCGGCAGACTATCTGGTGAAGCCAGTCCATGTTGACGAACTTGAGGCTTCACTCCTCGCGGCGGTGCGCCACGAACGACCAGCGGTTGCGGAAACCGCTGCGCCGGAGGCCAAGATCGTCGTCACCATTGGCGCCCGTGGAGGAGCCGGTGCAACGACCGTTTCGACCAATGCGGCCTGGATACTTGCAGAAGAACGTGGACAGAATACGGTACTAGTCGACCTCGACCTCCAATTCGGTTCAACGGCACTGTCCCTCAACCTCGTGCCTGCAGGCGGCATGATCGAGACGCTGCGCGACCCGGACCGTGTTGACCAGTTGTTTCTGCAAAAAGCACTGTCTCCGAAGACGAAACGCTTATCGGTGCTGGCGGCGGAAGAAAATCTGGATCAAGGCCTTGGTTTCGGCGAGGACGGTGTTGATCGGCTGATTGCCGAGTTGAGCCGAATGTTTCCCTGGGTCTGGATCGATGTGCCACGGGTGTTATATCAAGTGACGGCCAGCGTGATCGCCAACGCATCGCATGTTTTCCTGGTGTCGGATCTGTCACTTGCAGGTATGCGCGATACGATCCGCCTCGCCTCGTACTGTGACACCCTTAACGGCAAGGCAGAGATCGGTGTCATCGTCAACCGCATCGGGGCTTCAAAGGGGATACAGCTAGCTGAATTCAAAAAAGGGGTCCCCAAACCCGTCATCGCCTGCCTGCCAGAAGACCGAAAGGCCGGCACCGCTGCGACGGACGGCAAGCCCATCACCCAGGTCGCGGGCCGCAGCAAGCTTGTGGCAGAAATCCGGAAGGTCGTCATGGGCTTGAGTCCAGAAGACCCGAAGAAAAAACGGGGTTTCACGCTCTTTCGTGGGTCTCGTACGGAGTCCGGCAGTTGATGTTTACACGGCGCTCCACCAAACCGTTGCCCTCGTCCGGCAGCGAAGCGGTCCCTGGCTCGCACGCAGGCGATCCGAAAGGAACGGTCGACCCGAGTCTGCAGGGAATGGCCGATACGGTATTTACAGCACTTGTCAACGGCGAGGACACCGGTACTCTGGAGACGGCATCACGCGTGGATGTCGCAGCGATGGCATCCCGCGCAGCCGAGAATGCCCTTGGATTGACATTCAGCAGTCTCAATCCTATTGAACGGCGCAACCTGATTGCCTCCGTCGTCAACCGGGTTTTTATACCGGCAAGACCCGGACTTGAAGCGACTCGGGGTCAAACGCAACCTGAAGCAAGTCACGGGCAAAAACCCGGACTTGAAGCGATTCAGGGTCAGACGCGACCAGAGGCAAGTCACGGCCAAAAACTCGGACCTACCGTCGAAATGCAGGTAATCGGCAAACGCCGGGCTCCAAAAGCTGTCGAGGAGGCACATCCCAGGGTATTGCCCAAGCTCCTGGAACAGATCGACTTTGCTGTGGCGGTTGGACTTTCGCGCGAGGAGCTTGCCGGCCAGATTTCCGGTGTAGTGAGCGATATACTTGACGAGGAAGATATTCGGCTCAACCAGCGTGAACAGCAGGATCTGCTCAAGTTCCTGCTCGACGAGATGCTGGGGCTGGGGCCGCTTGAACCGCTTCTCGAAGACGAGGACGTCTCCGACATCCTGGTCAACGGCCATTCCCAGGTCTACATTGAACGATTCGGCAAACTCGAACTGACCGACACTGTGTTCCGAGACGACGTGCACGTCATGAACGTAGCAACGCGGATTGTTTCACAAGTCGGCCGGCGTGTGGATGAGGCCAATCCGCTGGTGGATGCACGACTGGCTGATGGCAGCCGTGTCAACATCATCATTCCGCCTTTGGCGATCGATGGTCCGTCAATTTCCATCCGAAAGTTTTCGAAGCAGAAAATCACGCTCAAGGAGGTTGAACGGACTGGCGGTATGAGTGCTGCGATGGTGACACTTCTACAGGTCGCTGCACGGTCACGCCTTAACATCCTGATCTCGGGCGGGACAGGATCGGGAAAGACGACCCTGTTAAATGCGCTCTCCCAGATGATCGGCCACGATGAGCGGGTGGTGACCATCGAGGATGCAGCCGAGCTGGACTTGCTCCAGCCGCATGTCGTGCGCCTTGAGACCCGCCCGCCCAGCCTTGAAGGGGAAGGCATGATCACCATGCGCGACCTAGTGAAGAATGCCCTGCGAATGCGCCCGGACCGGATCATCATTGGCGAGGTTCGCGAGGCCGAAGCGGTGGACATGCTCCAGGCGATGAATACCGGCCATGAAGGCTCGATGAGTACGATCCATGCCAATCGGCCGCGTGAGGCACTTACCCGACTTGAAAACATGGTGAGCATGGCTCACCTCAACCTGCCTGCAAAGGCCATGCGGACCCAGATCTCTGAGGCCATCGACATGATCATCCAGGTTCGAAGAATGCGCGATGGTGTACGGCGGGTCACCGACATTGTCGAGGTTGTGGGCATGGAGGGTGACATTGTCATTACGCAGAACCTGTTTACCTTCAAATATGAAGGTGACGACTCATCGGGCAGTATCCGTGGCAAGTACGAGTATTCCGATGTGCGCCCGCACATGATGCCGAAGGCTGAGTTTTTCGGACTCGATCGGGTATTGACAGAGGCACTGCGCGGATGAACGGGATGATACTCGACAGGATTGACCCGAACATCGCTGCGATACTCGTGGTTGGCGTGCTGGCGCTTGTATATGTTTTCGTCTTGTTGGTGGCGATGCGCCGCTTCAGGGTTCGCAAGCGCATAACAGCGTTGAGTCAACGCTGGCAAGCGCGTGCCGCTGGCGCCGAAATCGAAATACCGTCCATCCGGCGCGACACAGTGACAGTTGGCCCCTTGCTCAGGAAGATATTGCCGAATCAGGACAGGCTGCGCCTGCGATTGTCGCAAAGTGGCCGGTCGATCACGGTACGCCAATACGTGCTTGGATCTCTCGTAATTGGACTTTTGACTGTTGTATTGATGGCCGTCGTGCTCGGTTACTCGGTCCCTGTGTCTGTCCTTGGGGCATGCGTGGCTGGTTTTGCATTGCCCCATCTCTTTGTCAACCACCTGTGCAGGCGCAGGCAGCATGCATTCACAGACCAGTTTCCCGAGGGTATCGAACTGATCATCCGCGGCCTGCGAACGGGCATGCCACTGATTGAGTCCGCTGCAATCCTGGCTCGCGAAATGCCGAAGCCCATCGGCCCCGAGTTCCAGGGCATTGTTGACTCGGTGCGGCTCGGCAATACCCTCGATGATGCCCTCAGGGCTGCGCTCTTGCGCATCGATACCCCGGAGTTCAGGTTCTTCGCCACGGCGGTCACCATTCAGCAGACCACGGGCGGCAATCTGGCTGAAACACTGGGAAACCTGGCCGACATGCTGCGCAAGCGACAGCAGATGAAACAACAAATCAAGGCCATTGTGTCGGAACCCAAGGCCAGTGCGTGGATACTCGGCAGCCTCCCCTTCATCATGTTTGCAATCCTTTTCGCTGTGGAGGCCAGTTATGCCATGACCCTGTTTCATGACCCGCGAGGTCGCCTGATGCTCGGCTTAGCGTTGATGAGTCAGTTCATCGGTGTGGTGATCATGGTCAGGATGGTCAAGTTCAAGATTTGATGAATGACACACTGCTTTCGGTTTCATCCGGCCAGGTGATTGCCTGGCTTACGGCTCTGGTTGCCGTGGCCGTTGTTCTGGTAGCGTGGGGCCGGTTGCTTGCACCGCGCACACCGAAGTCTCGAATTCGTGCGTTGATTGAAATGCGCGACGAGTTGTACCGTGCACAGAACCAGCCGGAATTTCATGTGGCGCGCGCCCGGGCATTCAGTTTTGTGGAGCGTGCGGTCGAGCGCCTGGATCTGATGAAAGACAAGCGCACCGACCAGTTCCGTGAGAGGCTGGTCCAGGCAGGATGGCGCGGCAAGAACGCTCTAGTTATCTATGTATTCCTGAGGTTCGTGATGCTGCTGGCCTCCATGATCGGTGCGATCCTGTTTCTGTACATCTTCCCCGTATTTGACATTTCCAACATCGAAAAGCTTGTGGCCACACTGGGGGCGGTATTGGTCGGCCTGTACGTGCCCAACCTGGTTACTTCAAAGGCCATTGAGCGACGCCAGGATAAGATCATGAAAGCCATGCCCGATGGGCTTGATCTCCTGTTGGTCTGTGCGGAAGCAGGGCTCAGTTTCGAGGCTGCACTCGATTATGTCGCGACCGAGACAAATCAAACCTTGCCGGAGTTCTCAGACGAGATCAGCCAGACATTGATCGAGTTAAAATTTGTCCCTGACAGACGATTGGCATTACAAAATCTGGCACGCCGTGTACAGATTCCCGATATGCGCAGTTTTACGAACACGCTCATCCAGACCGAGCGTCATGGTACACCATTGTCGGAAGCCCTGCGCGTGATGTCTGAGGATATGCGTACTAAACGGATGATGAAGGCTGAGGAAAAGGCTGCACGGCTTCCCGCTGTGCTCACCATACCCATGCTTGTATTCATCCTGCCTGCGCTTTTTGTAGTGATCATTGGACCGGCTACGCTGGACATTATCGATGTATTCAAGCAAATGAAGTGATTCCGCCCAGTTCAACCATGTCCTGCCCTTCGATAGAACCTTCGCGCAAACCTGATACCTTTGGCATTTTTATGCTCGCTTCTCCTTATACCCTGCCTGCTAAGGCGCTTCAGTTTGCGGCGCTCTTGCTGGTTGCCGCTCTGGCACTTGGGCTTGCAGGGTGTGGCGGTGGCGGGGGTTCCAGTGCCCCTAACATGCAGCCGACAGAAATGCAGCCACCTGATGCACCGCCACCTGAAACGCAACCGCCTCCCGATATGCAGCCACCTGATGCACAGCCGCCTGCACCGCCGCCTGAAACGCAACCGTCCCCCGACACGCAGCCACCCAATAGGCAGCCGCCCAGGGCTGATCCGCAACCGCGCGAAATCCAGCTGCCCGGGTGGTCCCATACCCTGACTCCTGACAACCTGGAATTCTCCATCGAGGACGGCGAGATCACGGGCATCCGCGTCCATCCCGGCTCACATTATGAGGAAGGCCGCGTGCGCTTTTCCTGCCCGGCGTCAGGACCCTTTTGCAGTGTACTGATCCGGCGCACCGGCAACACATTCGAAATCACCAACACACAAGGCCGCGTAACGGCGGAGTTCATCCCGCCCACAAAAGCCTCGGGACTGGTAGCGGGTGGGCTCAATGCCGTCAGGGCTGATGTAGTCCCATCCCAAGACTACAATGTCCCCCGAGCCATTGCCTACAAAGGATCCTTATCCGACGACTCCATGAATGTTCAGGAATTCGAGTCGTTCGCTGTGCGCCAGTACGGCAAAGTCGTCAGTGACGATGACCACGGCCAGGTTTTGGTGCTTGCCGACCCGCAGAATCCAGGCCAACACAAGTATGTCTTCCAGCGGGACGAAGACAAGGCGCTGACGACCTTTGAGACCGACCTCACTCTCACCGACAGGAGACGTGGAGAGGTGGACACGGTGGATCAGGTCATCCCGGCCGCCCTTTCCTCACTCGACGGCTTTACGGGCGTAGACCTCTCCGAGGGCACGACCAGCGTCCATATCTGGTCGGACCTGGCCGACGCGACTCATACCGACTGGAAGGGCTTCGGCTACTGGCTGGATACGTCCGGCGACGGCCAGCTCGGCACGTTCGGGATCACTGGCCATGTCTGGGAGGCAGGCCCGACTGGTAATATACGAAGACCGGATGAGACAGACTTCCCCCACCTGAATGATCTCACGGGCACGGCGAGCTACGAGGGTCCCGCAGCCGGACTGCATGCAAAGGCGGGGGCGGTGAATCTGTTCACGGCAACGGCGACCCTGACGGCGGACTTTGATGCCGTTGAGCGTGATGTCACGAGGGAATATCCTGGGTTCAAGGGCCACGTGACGGGCCGGATTCACTCTATCGTCTCCGGCGGCGAGCCCTTGTCCGGAGAGATCCTCCTGAACAATCCGGTGGGTGTGACCGGCAGCAATGTCGCGCGCACACATGCTGAGACGGGCGATGGCAGGGATCGTAGGTTCTACGCCCATATCGAGGGGGCCACTGCAATGGAAGAGGGTGGCAGTGCAGGCTTCTGGCAGGCGTTGTTCACAGGGGAGCGGCAGACGGGCGTACCCGATGAGCAGAACTATCCCGCGGGGATCGTCGGTACCTTCGGGGCAACACGCGGTGCGGGCGAGAACATGGAGAACTTTATGGGCGGATTCGCTGCCGGAAAGCAGTAGCAAGGCGATAAAAGGCGTTGCGCCAACAATCGAACGGAAACAGTAACTGACGATGAGACGTACGCGTTGGCTGAGAAGATTTACGGTGAAGCGCATGACCAGGACACTGGTTGCGGCAGCTGTCGTGGCGCTCGGAGTCGCCGCAATCACACCTTCGGCCTGGAACGAGGCAAAGCATATGGTTCGGGAATCCCACGGGGCTATCAATAACGCCATTGGACTGAACACGGAGCGCATGATGGGTTTGCTTGTAGAAGGTGCGGGAGCGGTCCGTGATGTGTTCGATGGACAAGCGAAAGCAGGCTCCCTGGCGGATCACGCAATTCGAGTCGCGGAGGCAACGCTCACGGGGTCTGCACGGATTATCGACGGCGATACGCTGGAAGTTCGCGGGACACGCATACGTCTACATGGCATCGATGCCCCGGAGAGCGCGCAGCAATGTCGTTCGCAAGGTCAGGTTTGGTCATGTGGTCGTGAGGCCACCCGTGCACTTGCCCGTCGCATCGGCTCGCATCCTGTAGCCTGCAAAGAACGTGACCGGGATCGCTACGGGCGCGTGGTCGCTGTGTGCCGGGTTGGGGGCGAAGACGTGAACGCATGGATGGTCGCTGAGGGCTGGGCATTTGCCTACCGTCAGTATTCCAGGCGTTATCTTGCGGAAGAGATGGCGGCTAAGGCAGCCAAACGCGGGGTATGGCAGGGTGATGTGGTTCCCCCTTGGGACTGGCGCAGGGGCAAGCGATTCACCGACACGGGGACAACGATGAAACGAGATAGAGGACGATGCAAGATCAAAGGCAATATCAGCAAGGGTGGGAAGCGCATCTATCATGTGCCGGGTGGACGATTCTATGACCAAACCCGTATCAATACCTCGCAGGGTGAAAGGTGGTTCTGCTCTGAGTCCGAGGCGCGGGGGGCAGGATGGCGACGCTCGCGTCAGTAGCCAAGCCTATGCTGGTCTTTCAGGTTGATCGGTAGCCTTCAATTTAATTTGCCAAGCTTCCACACCCAACTCGCAAGAACCCGCGAATCTCCCGTTTCACGTGCCTCGTTGCGCAACTCGCGCTGCAGGTCCTTCAATTTGCCGAAGATCCTGATCATCTCCCCCTTAACCTCACGGGTCGGTGTCGGTGGCTTCCTCAACTCGTCTGCAAAGACAAGGCACCCCGTGACCCGTGCGCCAGGCGGTGCATGCTTCTGCACGGCTTTGACGTTGTCTGCGATAATCCCCATGGTCTTATTGAATTCTTTTCTTGGGATGCGCTGATACTTCGTTTCGATCACCCATAGCCCGTGCGGCGTAGCCACCAGGTGGTCAATATCGCCGTACCGTGCGACCTCCTTCACATTGTGCGCCACTGCGCACGCGTCCCGGGTCAGTGCATACTCGATCTTTTGCCCAATGATTTGCTCGGCAAGTTTTCCCTTTTTCATGTTTTGCAACTGCCAGCCGCCCTTATACCTGTACCAGGCGTATATCAATAACAACAGGCCAGGCAACATGCTAGCCAACAACATTGGCAAGGGGATTGACTCCAGAAAGAGACGAGTTCCGAATACTACCAAGATCGTCAAACCCGCCCCGCAAAGCCACCCGACCCCTAGATTCAACAGCAGTGCGACATCAATTGCCTGATCAAGCATCTTTTCTTGAAGCCACTCTCCGGGGTTTCTTTTCAATTTCATACTGTCTCCTTTCGATGAGGACCGCAGACCATGCAGAGATGTGCGGCAGATTCAGGTCTCGGAGCCGCTGAAGGCCAAGAGGCCACATCGCCAGACTCACAAACCATTGTTGTTTTCAGAATTACATCACGCCTTGTGTTTGAGGCAGGCTAGGGCGCAGCCTGTGTGTCTTCGATAGTACCGGCATTGAGAACCATTCCAATGACTCCCATGGCGGCTACCCTGGATTTATGATCTGACAGTCCTGCCACAACTGCGAAGAACTCCAGCATGCGTTCGATCATCTGCTCGTCGGCTTCCATGACTAGTACGGCTGTCGCGCGTTTCGAACTCCCACCTAGGACGTGAGCCAGGGCCAGGTTTGCACGATGGTGCAGGCCCGTACCCGGGAGCGCATTGGCTTGCACAAGAATGGTGACCGCCTCTTCATGTGCACCCGACAGGGCAAGAGACAACCCCAGGTTGTTGAGCAGCTTAAGGTCGCGGTCGAGGCTGAGGCCCTCGCGATACGCAGTCTGTGCTGCTTCCGCATTGCCTAGGATGTCGTGTGCCACACCGATCCCGTTGAATAAAGCTGCATCACTGCCGTGTTCACGGGCCAAGTGGAACTGTTCCAGAGCCAGTGAAGGCTGGCCAAGGACAACCAGCGTTTCACCGTATCCGACGAGGGCTTCGAAGTTGTGCGGGTCAATTGTCAACACGCGTTTCCAGGCATTTCCAGCCTCGCGGTACCTCCCCAAGCCATCGAGTGTCTCAGCCAGGCGAAGCAATGGTGTGGGATCCTGCGTGTCAAGTAAGTGGGCCTGGCGATAGAAAGGGATAGCTGCCGCAAATTTGCCAGAATCCCGTGCCACATCGCCGAGACGCAGCAGTATCTCACGGTCATCATCCAAGACGGCGTCGGTGTGAGGGGTCGGCACACAGGCGGACAGGCAGACTATCACTACAAACAGGGAGGTGAGCCGTTTCAGTTGATTGGTGAAACCCCAGGAAATGATCACCTGGATGTTCTGTTCGCCTTGGGCCATGAACTTCCCCTTAAATATATGAGCATTGACGCAAGCGGCACACGCACAATCCGTCGATCAGTTGACACATCCATTTCATGCACCATGCCCGTCATTCTGTCTGTTAGCCCGTCTTCTCCAGAGCGGTGCAGTGATGCCACTGCTTCAATTAGGACAACTCCTGCCTAATGACATTCAGGGTTACACGCAGCCCATCCCGGTATGAAGATATGCTGGGCTCTGAATAAGTCTGCAGATGCAGCTAGTCCCGATTCGCGCCAAACGAGCCCAGCAGCCCTTGCGGGTGCTCGAACACTCCTCCCACTTCCTCGTGCTCCGGACCGTAGAATGTGCCCGAGACGCGGTGATTGTCCGCATGGTAGCGGCTGAACTGTCCATCGCCCACGACCAAGTCCTCAAAAGCAATATCGGTATAGGCCTGCCCGGTGGTAGCATTCTCGAGTGCGCTCAGGTGTACGTCTGCCAGGACCTCGGTTCCAATGCTTACGGTGATACTCGACTCTCCCCTGACGTACGAGCCGCGCTGTTCTCCAGCCGTATCGTCGCGGGCCGAAACGCCACCGGTCCAGGTCGCTTCCATCGTGGGATTGGTAAACGTGGATTCCCCGGTCACGGTCGCATACACCTGCTGCACGCCCTGGGAGGGATCGAAGTCTGCCAGCAAGCGCACGACGGTCGACGCGAAGAAACTGTACTGCATCCATCCACCATAGGTATGCGTGTCGGCGAAGCCGCTCGCGGAACTCCAGTCCTCAAGAGCCGTGCTGACACCGTTTACCTCACCGGTCAGCGTGAGGTCATCGGCAAAGACCTCGACCACCCTGTCCGCGTAAAGGAACAACGAGTAACCGACCTTGCAGTACCTGGTCTTGCATTCGACGGAGACGCGTTCAGGCTCTGTTCGGCCAGGCACCCAATTGATGCGATCGGTGGAGTGCATCGCGTTGGCATTGCTTGCGATGCGCTCGTAATTCTGTATCGCGTAATATTCAGGAGGCGGAACCGGGATTCGGCTGGACCCCCCACTCATGCAGCCTGTGAACAATACGCACAGGGCCAGAATGATGCAGTACTTGAGAAATGATAATGAATTATTGTTTTGAACCATCAGACGGCATTGCCAATAATGGGTACACCACCTTCTTTCCGCATGCCAATCTACAGGCAAGGATTAAGCCACACCCTAGCATATGCTGCATGAATATACTGTGATTAGTCGGGTAAATTATACGACTATTCCATGAATTACTTATGGAAAATAGAATAATTGGTTATACTTGCCCCCTGATTCATCGAGTGGGACAGTGAATAATACGGATGGGATGAGGCAAGAGGTCGGGGTTCTGCGAGAGCGAATTTCCAGATAATGTACGGCTGCGCTGTGCATCAGTGCGGGCCTGATATGACTACCGTATCCTGCCTTCCAAATTGATCCAGGTTTGAGTGTAAAACTTTCAAACTGGTTTGGAGTAGGGGTTGTCCTGTGCAGCGATTCAGTGTGTCGGAGATCATTGATTTACTACGAGCGATCAAGGTCAAGATCAGGTAAAGCTGGCCTCTCCAGCTTCAGATACATCTGTCTGCACGGGGATAGGATGCGCGTGATAGCAATGAGTTTGGGTGCGCTGCTCGTGGCTGGATACAGTGTGTGCGCGCCCTTGTGCTTTGCCGAGGTTACCTTGCAGAGCCAAACTCCCATGAATGCGCGCTTTCAGGCTTCGGGCGAGGGCTTGCCGTTTGATGCGGTTCAGTATCGAAATTTCGAAGACTATATTGTGCAGACACGCGAGCGGCTCGAACGCCACAAGGTGTACCTGGACCCATCCCGCATGATGCCTGGTCTTGATGCATCGACACCATTCGAACGCAGACCTGCCGGACATTGCGAGCCTGTGGCCGATGGGCGTCATGGGCGGGGAATACTGCTGCTGCACGGCCTCTCCGACACGCCGCTGGCGATGACCGACCTGGCCGATGCGTTCGCGCAGCGATGCTTTCTGGTTCGTGTGCTGCTACTGCCCGGGCACGGTACGCGCGCGGGCGACCTGCTCGATGTACATCGTAACGATTGGCGGAATGCGACCCGGTTTGGACTGGCGACCCTCAAGCACGACGCCGATACAGTCTTTGTCGGCGGCTTCTCGCTAGGAGGTCTGCTTTCCGTGCATGCTGTACTGGAAGGCGCCGAACTCGAAGGCGCCTTTATCTTCTCTCCTGCCTTGGTGCTTGCGGATGCGTGGCTGATTCGCCAGGCGGTGTGGCTGCGCCATGTCCTCGCCTGGGTGGACCGCGATTCTCAGGACGACTACGCACGCTATGAGGCGATGCCGATGAACGCCATGGCCGAGACCTACCTGCTGACCCGCGAATTGAAGCAGTTGCTGGAAGCCCAGGATGTGACTGTACCCGTGTTTATGGCACAAAGTGCCGATGATCCCGTGATTGACGTAGCCGTCAATCAAAAGTACTTTCGCAAGCACTTCACTCATCCGGGCAGCCGCCTGCTCGTGTATGGGCGCAATCTGCAGGGCATTGAAGAGCTTGATCCGCGTGTTCGCTATTTCAACAGTTTCCTGCCCGCGCAACGGATTGCCAGTTTCTCCCACCTGTCGCTGCACATCGCACCGACCCATTCGCACTACGGCGTGGCCGGGGATTATCGAAGCTGTGGCCAGGGCTCGGGAGAACGCAGTCCCGATGCGGTTTCACGCTGCCTGCAGGCCTCACGCCCCTGGTATGGTGAGGTATACCGCGACACCCCTGCCACGGTCCCAGATCCGGAGGCGATGGCACGCCTGACCTTCAACCCACGTTTCGACGAGATGTTCGACCAAGCGGATGATTTCATTGCAGACAATTCGTTGTGAAGATGGCATGGGGGGCAGGGGATAGCCGACATCAGGGTTTCAATTTCCTTAAGTGCCGCATGGTAGTCGGCATCTGTTTTAACGGGTCTGATGCCCGTACTTTCACCTCATCCAGTATCGAAATACTTCTAAAACGTGACCTACCTGCTGATCAATCCTGTGACAGGTATGTCAGCTCCTGGATAAGTGGTTATCACCTGATATTAGAGATGACTTACTCTGTGTATTATCGAATCCAGACGTTCTTCTATGTATTCAAAAGACAGTTGCTCATAAACGTCATCCTCATTGCACTCAATTAACCCCAGAACCGCTTCCTTAAGCTCTTGCGCTTCCCCAACAGGATCTTCCGTCTTGGACAGCTCGTTGTGTCAAGCCCACTGGGTATGTACCGGGTTCTGTGAGAGAGCTGGGCTTGACAGGTTCTTTATAAATGAAACGCAATTCCTTCTCCAATTAAACATAGCTATCCTTGATTAATAGTGTATGATGCCTCCAGATTAGAAATTCCTATCCCGACTTTCACTCCAAGAGTTTCATTTCTCCGCCAGTCTTTTTCGGTAATCGCTTCTAATTTCTGATTTCATTGACACCATGTCAACGAAACAGCAAAACCTGTGCTAATTGATTGAATACCGGAAATTCGCACACAAGTCTCGATAATCGAGAAAGGACTTAAACAATGAAATTATATGTAGGTAATCTACCGTACTCAGTCAACCAGCAAACTCTGCAGGATACTTTTTGCAAGTGCGGCACGGTTGAATCCATAAATGTGATCTCAGATCGCGATACAGGCCAGAGCAAGGGGTTTGCTTTTGTCGAGATGTCGAGCAATGCAGAGGCTGAGAAAGTGATCCAGGAATTTAATGGTTACAGGCTGGATGGCCGCGAAATAAAAGTCAATAAAGCCAAGCCTCAAGAAAAAAGATCTGGTGGTGGGAAACGCTGGTAAGTATTTCCCATATCGTTGCAACGATCCAATGGCATCATTTGCTGGCCAGCTTCGAGCTGAAGGTTTGATTTACTGCGTGTGAGTCTGCATGACCAATAAATACTCAGCAATACGACATCCATACAAGATCGTATCGGTCCGACGATCAAAGCCTCCGTATGGTGCGGAAGGTTCCGACTGGTATCGCTATGAGATCACGCGAGACACCAGTACTATTCTTGGTTATCGACAAGGGGATCTCGAGACAGTAACGGCAGCAGTGAAAGAAAATGTCGTTCAATTGAATGAACGGCAATATGGTAACCGCGGTCGCGGTTTGGTCCTAACGCCGAAGAAGAAACCTGCAAATTGAAGATCCACTCCCAGCTTTGCCAGCTAAGTGACTGTGAATGCCCTAGGCCGAAAACTATCGCTCCAGCTCTCTCACAGAACCTGGTACATACTCAGGGGGCTTGACAACCTCTTGGATAAGCTCTTCTACCGCTTTCATAATAGACATGCCGTAATACCTCTCTTCATATTTTTACGCGATTATATAGCTGACAAATGCAGAGGCGTGAAACACATTAAATTTTGGGAAGCTTCGCCAGCATGCCGCATCGTGAAGATTTTTTTTGAGATCGAAAACTTTTGTCTAACTGCAGAGTCATTGAGCACTCGGACTTGGATGGCGGCTCATAGAAGTTACTGTTCTACGATCGAGTAACTCGTACTGCGTCCTCCGGCAGGGTCTTTCTTGAGGGCGCCGCGCCCAATCAGATCCTTTATGTCACGGGACGCTGTGTCTTGTGAGCATTTCGCAATTTTGGCCCATTTTGAACTGGTCAGTTTGCCCTCGAAGCCATCGAGTAACTTGCTCATGACTTTTATTTGCCGGTTATTGAAGGGCTCTTTCGCGAACCGATCCCAGAACCTTGCCTTAGCCATGACTGCGTCAAGAGTTTCAGCACTTCTTTCGATTGCCCGATGCAGGCATCCAAGGAACCACTCCTGCCAGCGCGTAATATCCATGTCACCCTTCTGTGTCCATTCGAGAACATGGAAGTAGTCCTCACGCTCGGCCCTTATTTGTGAAGACATGCTGTAAAAGCGTTGCCGAGTCTTCTCTGACCGTGCAAGAGCCATATCCGCTATTGCGCGGGCGATGCGGCCATTTCCATCTTCGAACGGGTGGACCGTTACAAACCACAAGTGCGCCAACGCGGCAACAAGTAGCGGGTGCTCGTCTCTTGGGCGGGCAAACCACGCCAGGAATCGCGCCATCTCATCTGCGACGCGCTCAGCCGGCGGAGCTTCGTAGTGGACTTCCTCGCGCCCTGTTGGCCTTGATACAACTTGCATTGGTCCGTCACGGTCATCACGCCAGGCACCGGCAATTATTCTGACCATACCGCTGCGACCTGTGGGGAAGAGGGCGGCATGCCAGCCGTGCAGTCGTTCCTCAGTCAATGGCTCGTCAGATTTCTCGGTCGCATCAAGCATCATCTCAACGACGCCTTCAACGTCCCTGTCAACCGGCACGAGCCCGGCAATGTCCATTCCAAGCCGACGAGCGATGGAGGATCTGACCTGGTTCAAATCGAGCTGTTCGCCTTCGATCTCGCTCGACTTGACGACGTCTTCTGTCAGGGTTCGCAGATGGGCTTCATTTCGCAGGTCAAAGCCCAAGGCCTCCATCCTGCCTTGTAAGCGACCTTGTTCATGGGATACTGTGGCAAGCAGCTTTGCAAGCTGCGCCACGTCCCATCTAAAATTCGGCCATCCATCCCTTTCCCATAGGTAAGGCATTCATAATCTCCGTAATTTATGAGGAGATTATGAGGGATATCCTCCGCAAAGACAAGTAAAATCCGCAGATATTGCAGGAAATAGGTGGTCTAATCTCCGCAAAACTGGCTGACACTAGCGTGCTACACTAGACGACCTTGTTTAGGCTCATTCTCGCCTAGCCCTCGCAATCAGCCATCTGCACCGACTCTCAGCAACGCCCGCGCAATCTCCCGGGCTTCGTCCATAGTTTTAACGCTCCGTCCTTCGGGCACACGCCGTAGGATATTGAATGTGTGAAGCATCTCCAGCACTGACCCTGACAGGCCCACCACGATCAGCTCGGTATCAGCCTTGACGGCTGCATCCATGAGCTGCGCGACCACGACAGCCGCGCTGTCGTCGACATGCGAGGTGTCAGAGAAGTCGAAGATCACCACGTCATGCTTCTGAATGTCGATGCTGAATGCACCGACCAGGCGATGGGACGAGGCAACGGTGAATATCCCTTTCAAAGCGATCAGCCCGGTTCGCGCCGCGTACGGATCGCCCACGTCGTCCGCAAGGCCAAAGAAATTCCGGTCCAAGAGAGGGACCGAGACAACACTGTCGAGTTCGAGGTTCTCAAGCTGGCGCGCGTGGGTCAGTCCTGCAGCGATCAATCCCAGCGCCACAGCGGTAACCAGGTCGACAAACACCGTGATACCCAGCGTCACCAGCATGACGAGCGCGTGCTCCAGACGCATCCGGTGAATGCGGGCGAGCATCTGCCAGTCGATGATGTCCAGGCCAATCTTGATCAGTACGCCCGCAAGCACCGCGCGCGGGATCGGCTCAATATAGTCACCCAGGCCAAACACTAGCACCAGCATCAGAACCGCGTAGGTCGCGCCGGACACGCGAGTGGTGCCGCCGGCATGAATGTTGGTCAGCGTGCCGAGAGTGTTTCCCGCGCCCGGCATTCCACCGAACATGCCTGCCATCATGTTGCCGATTCCTTGACCCACCAGTTCTCGGTTCGGTTCGTGGCGCGTGCCGGTAACCGTATCTGCGATCAGCGAGGTCAACAGGCTGTCCACCGATCCTAAAAGAGCCAGGATCAGGGCTGGCTCCAGGGCACGCAACAGAAATCCTGCTGACGGCAGCTCTAGGGCGAATGCTGGCATGCCGACTGGAACCGGCCCGAGGACCGGCGCATCGTGCAGCCACAGCACGCCCAGCAGCGTTCCGACGATGAGCGCGGCGACTGGCCCTGGCAGGTACGTCGACAACCGGCGTGGCCAAAGCGCGGCAATGACGAGCGAGAGTGTGCCGATCGTGACTGCGCTGAAGTTCGCGTTGCCTAATGCCGACGGCAGCCTGTTTACGGACTCTATTGGCCCGCCGACCGCAGGTGCACCCAGTAACGGCGCCAGCTGGATCACGATGATGATAATACCGATCCCGGACATGAATCCGGAGATCACCATGCGCGGCGTGTACGCCACAAAGCGGCCGATTCGCGTCAGCCCAAGCAGGGCTTGCAGTAACCCGCCCAGCACGACGATCACCAATGCTTCGGAAAGCGTCGAGGCATGACTCGCAACGATTACCGCCGTGACAACTGCCATCGGGCCGGTCGGTCCAGAAATCTGCGTCCGCGTGCCGCCAAACACAGCGGCAAAAAATCCGACCGCGATCGAACCGTAGATTCCGGCAGCCGCTCCCAGCCCTGACGCCATGCCAAAAGCGAGTGCTGCCGGAAATACCACGACCGTGGCGGTGATGCCCCCGAAAAGATCCCCCCTGAATGTCCGAAGATCGTAAGTCAATCGCATCACGCCGTTTCCTCGCATGCCGCCTGCCCCAACTGGGCGAAAAGCGTGCAAGGTGCAGAATATTTCCTGTAAATGTTCGTGTGCGTGCTGCGCTCTACAAGGGGCCACGCTTCGACCGTTTCAACCATATAATATTTTACACCATAGTTCCGTACGCTACGGGGTGGCAGAATCGTACCAGTACTGTATACAATTGATTTAGTAGAATTTTCTTGGTTGGGAAGATAGTAAAGTATTACTTTCTGTATTACTACAAACAGGAAACATAGTGACTAGTTAACTCTCCTTCAAACCGGCTTCTTGGCAGATTGAATAATCAGAAAGCAAAGCTTCTGTCCTGCAGTTTTATTGGTAATTCACTGGCAAGCTGGCATCCGCCGTAGGGCAACTAGATCATATTTTCTTTTGGGAAATGCTTGTTTTTGCCCCTAATCTTTGCTCCTGAGCATAATGTAAAACGCTCATAACGGGGAATATCGGAGGACAGGCAAATGGTGTGCTGCAAAACGGGCACTGGCTTTCGCTTGTTTCATCAGCCATTTTCACAGACCTCTCTAGTGTTTGGTCTGCATTTCTTTCAGCAGAGTGTTGAATGCAGCATTTATTGCAGCTGCATCGCCCCGGGTCTCGGGCGACAGGCCAGCGTGGAATTTCTCCAGAAATTCACGGTACAGCCGAAGGACCTCGTGTTCCTCCATGTCCACTTCCTCTCTGGGGGTGGGCACACGCATGTTCATCTCCTCGTCGAAAACGAGCAATCCCATGCACGTGAGACAGATACTCCAGTCTCCAGGGGCCGGTGGATACTTGCCGTTTTTGTCCTTTGGACTGCAAGATGCAATCGTGAAACGGGCACCGCAGCGCGGGCAGGATGCCGTATTCATCATGGAATCATTCGTTACCATGTTTCTGTCCCTTTTACAGACGGAAAATCTTTTGCATTAAGGTCTCCTACTGGTATATGGGAGGCCCGTGAGCAAATTCAAGCTCTTTCCATCTACGGTAGGAAAATCTCGGGAAAGAATGTCGCAGATCCCATGATTGCGCACAGGCCAAAGGAATACTTCGAAAACGGTTGTTTCTAGTGTGTCACAGGCACAAAAAACTCTACGCCTGCACCAGAAAAGGTACTTAAAATTGATTTCGAGCCGTGTGGGGGTTTGATCCGCCACCTTCGTCTCGCGTGATCGTCTTGTGTTGGTCACAATCAAGTAACAAACTGCGTTGAGACTAGATACCGATATCGTGGCTTGATTCAGTTCAAATGCTCCGAAAGGGCGTAGATATCAGACCGAGATTAACCATGTTCTTCGCGAGTATGTTCAGCGTACCAGAAACTGTGATAGCGAAGTGTGGCAGTTTTGCATGGAGTCAAGAAGTTGCAGGTGAGGGCTTCTCACTAGTTAGCTCAGGCTGAACAGAAGAGCTCTGCCTTGGACAAGCTATCAAGTATGGTGGGGCGGCGGGAATTGAATTGGATATTCTTTGCTTTCATAGGCTTCAACCAGTGTGACCAGCACATCGAGCCTCGCTCCTTCGAGTGAATCAGGGATAGACGACATCAGGGCTTCAATTTCCTTAAGTGCCAGATGGTAATCGGCATCTGTTTTAATAGATTTAATTTTCATTGGCTGTAAATCATCAACTGGAAAGAGGAGAGCTGGCACATCTCCCTGATTTCCCATGTGTAGCTTTTAAAGGGACGCTTTACCTTGTCGTTGTTCGATTTGTTTAAGTGGAGATTTCCAGCTTTTCAGCGAGCCACATCTTGATGATCGATTGCCGTGTCACTCCGATCCGCCTAGCCTCCTTATCCAGTGACTCGATCATCCAAATCGGAAAATCGACGTTTACCCGTTTTTGACTCTGATTGGGCTTTACGGCTGTAGACAGATCCAGATTGGCAATGACGTCTTCTTTGCCGGTATCAAATTTTTGGTCGAAATCTTTAGCTTTCATAGATTCTTACCTCTGATTTTCGAGCACGCCTGGCCGAGATGATTCGAATCTTCTTGTCTCTGACAGTTGCAATGGGGACCAGTGCTTTGTATCGACTTTACCTATGATCATGTACCGCGGTTCATCGGTGGTCTTGGCTTTGAGTTCCACGAAGTCAGGATCTTTCCATAGTTTCTGTGCTTCGAGAAAATCAATTACGTGTTTTCCCAGGTTGGATTTGCTTTTTTCTTCGTCTAACTCAAACTCAAACATAGTATAGAAAATATACCTTTATTAAATCTATAACAAGTCCATTATTTGTGAGTTCTGTTAGTAATTTCCAGGAATATGGCGATCTGTTTATACCGTTATAGTGATTAATAGCGGGATCAAAAAAAGAGAAAGGCATAGCTGCTCGTCTTTCATAAGAGATATGCCGCATCACGAAGGTTTTTATGAGATCGAAAACCTTTGTCTAATCTGCAGAGTCCTCGAGCGCTCAGTACAAGATGATGTTGGCTATCCGGCTGAGATTTCTTATGCGCAATTCTGTGGGTATTCGGCGGCAAATCCGTAGTCTCTCCTGTACCGGTCCAGATATATGTGGGATTGGTTCTGCACTTTGCGAGGATGAACTTGAACGAAAATCGAAAATGTAATGGTCTGCAGGGCCTGTCCAGCCTGCATGGACTGGCTCGTTTGCCTTGAAAGGCCGACCATAACAGGTTGACTCGCAAGATGTAGAAGTGCTAAGCCAGTTCTGATAGTTTTTCGATAAACAGGAAGTGTAAGCAAACAACTTTTGCAAATGGTTACAGGTTTATGACAAGTTATAGTCTTGAGGGCCTTGTTTCCTATTGGGAGCGTGGTGCACGCTTACGTGAAGCTCAGGCTCGTGAGACTACTGAAGTAAAAACAAAATGATGAAGAAAGCTTACAATGATTGTCTGTCCAAATTACTTTAAAGACGACGAAGATATCGAAGCCCAGTGGGAACAGCATGCTGTGTACGACAAGGCACTTAGTGTCATCGTTTCTGCCTGCAATCGGCACACTAATTTTGCACGGTCTCTACTGGAAGATTCCCGCTATAAGACATGGGGAACAATTAATTGCTACGATCACAGAACACTTCAGAATGCACACGACCTTCTTGCCGCAGCATGGAGGTTTCAGGATGAGGGAAGCTATCGACAGGGTAAATTACCCTTTGAAGGTGAGAATCCTTTTGATGATGTTCCGGAGCTCTGGCTCAACTGGCTTCGCCATGAGGTTGATGGATGGACTTCTAGTCCGCACTTGGTTCGTTCGGTCCAAATAATTTTGTCAAATCAAAATAAGCCGTCTGGGTATATGGCCGAGTCAAAACTCTGTCTGGATATCCTTGACCGGTTTTCATATATGCCTTGGGACCGTGAATTATGTGAAGCACACGAAAAGGACCTGTATAAGGAAATTGCTGTAAGCTGATCAAGGTGTGTGCTTTTATGGAGCATTCCTAATCAGCATGGTGTGCAAACACCGCATCCGCGCGGAGTTGCCAAAGATATACAGCCAGGACCTGCTCAACAATCTATTCCGGCACCCATAACCTTGCCGTGATCTCTGCACTGCTTGAGGCTGGGACTGATCCGAAAGCTCAGAACAGGGAAGGAAAAATACCTTGGGATTTTGCACAATATAACTCTGCGATCAAAAGTACTAACGTTTGGTGGAAATTGAGTGATGCACGCTTTTAACTTTGGGAATGATTTGTGTATATGCGTTGGACTTTCATTTACTTTTCCTGTCCTGCCTTCTGAACTTATTCCAGTATATTGTGCCAAATTCTTATAACAGGAAGATAGCACTCGTTAAGCGATTTGGTGAACATAAGATTATCGATTGACCACGGGCAATTGAGCACTAGTTAGTGTAGCTACAGACTGCTGGGGTAACCCAGTAATAGGAGTAGACCCGATGATCTGCATTACACTAAAGGCATCAAGTTGGCCTACGCTGCAGCGAATGCATAATATGCCGCGTCGCGGCTGGCAGGTTCCCGCGTACGACGAGTTCGTTTTCTATAATGACTGAAAATCTTCCAGTGGACCTCAGAGTGGCAATGGAGGAGTCTGTAGGATGAAGTGGCGTTAAAGGAGCTGAGAGCGTGATGATAGTCTGTCGACCATCGGTAGTCGTAGCCAGAATGGGTGCTGTGACAGGAGAGTCGGCTACTTGCAGAGTTGCATCTAATTCAAATTTTGTCCCGTCCAAACATTGACGCTCAAGGTCGTTGTGGAGCAATGCAGTCGAGGAAGCTAGACGGCTTGGGCTGAAGTTAGCAAGTTGTCCATCGATGACGTAGCGGAGGAGTTGAGCGCCGACATGACGGTCAAGGAGACTGTGGTCAAGCTTGTTTTTGAAGCTACGTAGACAGCGGTAGCACGACGCGTCGCAGCGCTCTTCGCAACTGGTGAGAATATCTAGTGCTGTTTGGAGCAGTTCAACGGGTGACTCAGGAAGCTGGGTTGAGAACCCGGCACCTCCCGGAAGCGTATCATACAGGAAAACTTCAGCTTCAAGGCCAAGCGCACCATCTGGCGTGAGTGCGGGGCGGAACTCGGCCATAAGTTCGCTCGGTTCGAGTTCAAGGAGTTGACACGCTGCAGCAGCAAGGGCTTCGCTTACGGTCCGAAGTGCGACAAGGGTGGACGTGTGTCCAGGCTTGAGGTTCATCGGTGGGTCCACACGCAAGGAAAAGAGTGCGATGTCGGTGATGAAGTCGGTACCTAGGACTAGGTGGCGTGTGGGGTTAATTCCATCGCATTTGCGTTTGTCATCGTCGTCCGGGTAGGGTTTTAGGTGTGAGCCATGGAGTTCATGGGAATGGGCTGCCGTTGCTTCAATGCGGCCGCACTTGGTGCAGTAGGTGTATCCGTCTTTTTTCGGACCCGTGTTGGAGACCAAAAGGTGCTTTCTTGATGGGAGTACTCGAAGCCGTTCGTTGATGATGGTCCATGCATCGCTCTCGTCGGGTGTATCCATCGTCAGTTTGGCGCGGGTGGCGTAACTCGTCTCCGGAATGTCGTCCGGTGAAGTGACCTCTTCAGTATCGACCGGGTGCGCGAAACCCGGTGGGCGCAGCCAGTAACGCCCCGGCCCAAACGTCTGTACACCGCCGCAGGCGGGGCAATCCCGAGTTTTCTGCCGCTGAGCCTCACTCACGGCGTAGGTGTTTGCAAAGCCACAGATATCGCACTCCATATAGATGCGTTTCGAATCCCATGCGATGAATCGATCATTGGGATCGACTGAGTATATCGCGTTGGAGGTGTAGCACTTACCGGATATCCACACCTGTTTGCCCGGAGCATACTGGGAGAGTGCGACTGCAAGTCCTTGTTGCGGAGCGAACCGCATGATCGGGCGAAATCGCGTCGAGCGGTCGGTGTCAAACACGTGAAAGGTCACCACGTCAGTTGGGAAGGCGTAGCGCGGCAGTTTACCGCAGTAAAGAAGCCGGTCGAGAAGCTTGCTAGTATTTGCAGCTTGCTGCTGTGGACTCTCCTCGCTTTCTTCCGGTTGATATTCGACTTCGGTCGCTTGGCCAGATTCGCTGGACGGGTCATTTGTGCTCGGTGCAGACCCAATGGCATCGTCAATTGCATCGAGGCAATCATGTACAAACTCACTTAATAACAAATCTCGATCTTGTGGACTGATCTCTTGCGGAATCCATGATGAAATGCGGCTTCGGAGCATGTCTTCCTGTTGTACAAGCCATGCAGCGAAGTCTTTGCGATTGAGCACGGATGACGAATCACGGAACTCAGAGACGGTGCCAAGCACAGAGAAAAGGTCATGCTTCTGATCAGGGTCTAAACCAGGGATACGATCCTGATGATAGGACTGCAATAGGAAGGCTCGAATGTGTCGCCGGATGATGTCTGGATTGTCAAGGGTGAGCTTCGGGTCTACGACGTCCCCTCTGATCATGCCGTCCGGATTGGCAAAATAATGTTCGTCGTGACTGTCGGCACTGCCAAAGGCGACGACGGTGGCAACAGTATTTCCGCGGCGCCCAGCCCGGCCAGAGCGTTGCTGGTAGTTGGCGCGGCTTGGTGGAATGTTGCGCAAGGCGACGCCGGAAAGTGCGCCTATGTCGATGCCGACCTCCATGGTTGTTGTGCTAGACAGTACATCAACGGCCGTCGCCGAGTTGGCACGTTCCCCTAAAGCGATGTCTTGGAACAGAAGTTCATTCTCCTCTGCTTTGGAGAACGCGTCCTCATTCTGGGGAGCATTCAACTGGGCAGTGTGTTCGGCCGCGACAAGCGCGAGTGGTGGTTTGGGCGGGTCAGTAAGTGCGTTTGTGACAGGATTCCGGTAAAACCCCTTACGTGCGAGAAAGATGGGGTCGTGGTTGGGATCAAGTTCGCCGATGTCACTACTGCCGCAGTCAAGACAGTGCAAGATGGTCGAAACAGGTCTGTGTACTGACTTGCAACTGGGGCAGCGAGCCCACTTGCCTTCAAAGGCAAGTGAAAGTTCGTTGCCACGCAGTCGCCGGAAGCCGTTGCCCGTAGCCTCGGTGAAAAGTTCTAACAGCCTGGGCAACCACTGGCTATCGAAGGTTTTGCGCGCGGCACGGTCAGTAAGGACGGTCTGCATCGCCTTGAACTTACCCTTCCTCGCACGAACACTAATTCCTTGGGAACGGGGGCGCTGTCCCCAAACAGGGGGCATTGCGCCAAGCCAGAAGCCATAGCCCTGCCAGCAGCGTAGCCACGCGCGGGTGAGTTCCACCTTGGCTTCGGGCGTTTCAGCGATTCCGGGAATCGAAGGGAGTTCGTGTAAACGCGGTGTATGGTCCCCACGTTCGGCAAGTGAAGCTAAGGCAAGTGGTTCGAATCCCAGAAAGCGATCTTGGACGGTCATTACGATTTGTTCGAGAAGCGCTTCAGGTGGACGTTCTGCTCGGATCTGCATGCACAGTCCGGCAAGCCCGCTGTCATCTCTGGTTTGGCCGCTATCAATCGCGTTCCGCACAATGCGATCTGCATCGAAGCTTTCGCTCCCCTTCCTTTCTGGACGCAGGCGTACGTTGAGCGTCCGGGCTGCAAGAAGAACTGCCAGATAGAGGTCGTTGAGGTTCAGGTTTGGTTGAAGGAATGGGACAGCTTGAAGTCGCCGATAGCCCCAAGCTATGAGCGGGCGAAGTGAGTCGCGGAGCGAATACATTTGTAGATTAGGCGCCAAGCGTGCCGCAACTTGGCGTGAGTCAGAGAAGGTCAAGACCTTCCTGCCCTGGAGAGGCGCAAAGGGGGTTGGCATGGTGTGAGAAGGGGGTTGGATCTGAAGTTGTCGGGAAACGAGAGCCTGAAAAGGTTGGTCACCTTTGGTCTGGTGATCTTGGACGTACGAAGTCCCCCAGCGCGTCTTCTTACCACACACGGCACATGGGGCGAACTGTCCTGCAGAGACAAGCATCTGGTCGATGTTATCGTCTTCCTCGTCGACGGAGTCAGATAAGCGGTCGCTTCGGAGATAGACCCGGCGCATCCGTGCCCCGAGAGTCGGCGGGTTAAGGCGGCCCGTCTCAAGATCGTAATCAGCAGGTTCTGCAACCTCATCCAAGGCGGGCGTTTCAAGCAGGAGATCAAGAGGAGCAAGTGGGCCTGTTTCGCCCTCGGCCATGCGCAGGCTTTCTCCAGGTTCTGACCACAGCGCGGAGGGGCAATCGACATCGTCAGTATATGCCCTAGCATAAGCTGTGCCACAGTTGCGGCAAGTGTATAACTCGAGGACGCGGGCACCGCATCGGCAAGTTTCGCGCGGCTGACCGTATAGCGTGCCACAAATGCCGTCTCTTTTGGATTCTTCGAGGCTGCTGCATGCGGGGTCCATACAAGCCCAGAGCCCTGGTAAGCCACGGAAGAAGTTGTGGATGCGGCAGGGAAGGAGTCCAGGAGTTTTGGGTGCAAGGCGTGCGGCGCTACCAAGGGCCATCAATGCGTTGGCAGCTTTGTTGGCCTTCTTTGGACTGGCATCTGGAAACAGGTATTGCCCTAAGTCAGCAATGGGTATGGCTTGCCTCATGGTCATGTTGATCAGGCGGCCCATGGGTGGGAAGTCGGCGAGCGCGTAGTAGAGAGCTCGTTCGGGATTAGGGTCGTCTAATGTTTGACGATGTCTTACAAGCGGTTCGATAACTGCGTATCGGGCCGAGTCGGTCAATGCGTTGTAATACCGTTCGAGGTCTATTCCGGCGCAGACGTCTGAATCCTGAGTCGAACCTGGGCCGTCATGCGGTCGAAGATCGAGCGACCCAGAGATCGGCAGGAAAGTGCTGGCGGTAAGACCGGATAACTGGGCACCGAACTTTGGGGCATAGTCGTAGTCATTGAAGCTCGCCGTTGCGCAGATGACCCGAAATCGGTCTGCAGGAATGTCGAGACGATCACGCAATCGGCGCAGCAAGAGGCTTACCTCAGCCCCTGCAGCGCCTCTATAGAGGTGCGCCTCGTCAAGGACAATGAGGAAATCCTCGTTTGGATTCTGCTTGAGGAACGCCCGAGTCATGTCGAATATGGAACGCTCGATCGGACGCATCATCATGTATTCGAGCATTGAATAGTTGGTGACAAGGAGGTCGGGTGGCGCGCATTGGATTTCATGTCGGGTAAGCAGTTCACTGTCATCAGGCAACGTAACACCCCTGACAAACGCACCAGTCTTGGGGTCCTTCCATCTGGTCCCCTTCTCGCCTAGCCAAGCACGAAGATCTGGTTTCGCGGGCCACTTACCACGCTCCTTTAGGGCTTGCCGCAGGCGGCAGGCTTCAACATGGCCATCGTTATTTGGATCGTTCGCTACGCACTCGATGTCGACATAGAATTCATCAAACGCCCTGAATTTAGCTGAATCTCTCTGCGATGTTCGAACGCCTGCGTAAGGTGTCCGGCTCGTGTAGCGCCCGAAGCGGGGGGGACGCCCAGCCCATGTATTGAAGAGCGAAACTAGTCTAGGATCACCGAATAGTTCTCGCAGCCGCCCTAATTGGTCGTTGACTAGGGCGTTCATGGGATACAGGACGAGGGCGCGCATCGCTGGTTGGTTAGCGAAAGCATCGGGCTGTTCGCTCGCTTCACGCGCCAGCTTTCCAAGGATAGGAAGTAGGAAGGACTCAGTCTTACCGGAGCCTGTGCCTGTCATGATGATGAGATTGCGCCGATCAATCAGACTGCCACGGACTGCCTCGGACTGGTGCAGGTATGGTGGGTCGTAGATGAGCTTGCGCAAGTTGCCTTGGGACTGTGAGACGGCTTTGAAGGCTTCTAGGGCAGCGGGGGCGAGGTCGGTCATTTCGGAGAAGGACTCGCCAGTCTCGTATCGAGGAGTGGACTCCAAATACGGTATCTGATGTATGACGCCTGTAGTGTTTAGCAGAACTTTCCGTCTATGGATCAAAGATTTAGCACTAATGTGGTAGGTCGCTTCTATGTAGTCGCGTAGCGTTTCGTGGAGTTGCTCTGTCGATTGTTGGATGGTTTCCATGAGGTCATTATTCCTTAACGAGAGCCGTCGTCGCGCGACAGCCACAGGTTCTGCTGCAAGAACGCCTCTTCAGAATCCGCTTCATTGATTGGGATGATGTATGAAAAAAGGCACGCGTCTCGGGGAGCAGGCTTACCAAAATTCATCAGGCGGCGCTCAGACCATTGCGGCAGCGGAGCAAAAAAGTCAAAGCGAACCTCATCGCCGTCGATTCGGCGCCGGTAGCGCTGGGGACTGCCGCGACAGTGGTCGACAGCGGTTTGAAGAAGCCAAGCCACATCACACCCGCGCCATCGACTCCGTGCGAGCGGGAGATCAAGGAGACGGACAGGTTTACCTTCTTGCAGTTTGACTAGGCACCAGATAGGGGCACCAAACTCTTGGGGGCGCCGCGCGACATACATGCCATCTTGGTCTGTGGGATCGGTCCATCGGCCTCGGTAGTAAGTGACTGAACGCGCGGAGTCGAGAATCTGCAGGTCGGGTATTCCCATGATCGGGGGTTGACTGGCCAAAAGCTGCTCGTGTTGAGTAAGCATGGCGGCGGGGTCTTGAGTTCGTGGGCACTTAAGCCACGCATTTTCTGAGAGTTGCTGCAGTCCGAGTTCCTTCAGTTTGCGTGGGAGGTTTTCGTTTGATTGTGGTTCAAGTACGCGCGAATAGCCACGTTGGAGAACGCGCTCAGTCAACGACGACGGGAGAAAAGTATCTTGGTCCGGCACGACGCCCAGAAGAAACGCTGATCCGCTTTTTCGAATAATGAAACTTGGGGATGCAGCGAAAACCCATGTTTGCTTGACATCCGAGTCGTCGATGACGACATCGGTCAGTTCCAGCAGGTCGCCACTGACAGCTAGAGCTTCGATAGCGCGGTCGACAGCTCTAGGCAAGGAGTCATAGATGGTTGGTAGTCCATGCAAACATTCAAGTAGGGAAGCCCGCAGAGTGGCACGAGAGCAAGGGCAGTTGATACCAGCGCAGCGCCTCGCGAGAGATGCAAGTAAGACATCGTTGAGTACAGCATTCTGGTTGTCAGGCATTCCAAGTGTGTGCCGGCATTGGGTAAGGACCTCGGCTGCTGTGATTCTTGCAATCATGTCGAATTTTTCAATTTTGGGGCGGCGACAGACTGACCATAATAATGCTCGTTATAACGCGATATCAGGCGTGCGCCACGGAGGAGTGCTGGATTGTCTACGAGTTGGTCAACGAGGGCGATTTGGGCAAACATGTTGGTTTGGCGGGTTGCGAAGCATAAGGCGAATCGACAAAGGTCACAATCGTGCGATATGCCGTGCCGTCGGGCTTCGGCAACGAAACGGGCGGCGATGGTGCTATCACTTTCGTTGGTGTTACCCTGTCGATTTAGGCTGTGGCCGAACTGCGTGTGTTTGTCAACGAGGGTCTCAAGGGACTCAAGAGTAGCTGAAGACAAAGGCTGTTCTCCAAAGTTTTCTTCGGCTCTTGCCCAGTTCTTACCGCAAATGCTCCTGAAGATTGCGTTGAAGATGCAGCGAGTCACCTGACGCTGCCTTACATCCACTAAAAAACCCGCCTGCCTCGCGCTGTACCAAAGATGAAGCAGTAGGAAGGCCTTTCGTATGGCAGGTGCGCCTGCTGCGACATGGGCGTGCGGTTCGACACCTAGATCCTTCAGTCCCACTGGTGGCGCACTTACTACCGCAGCGTCGTCGAATGGCGGATGCCGGGCTACGTAGAGCCCTCCAGGCGGTGGAACAGTGAAACCCTTCCTTGTAGATTCTGGATCCAAAGGGTTGCCGACCAGCGGGCGGTCCATGCTAAAGAACTGGGCCTCAAGAGTGGTGTTGTGCTGGCCGCTATCGTCAACGAGATGTACGAGCGTCTGGCGTCGCCGAGACGTTAAGGTCCATCGCAGCGGCGAGGGGTCGTGTTCGAAACTGAGCATACAAGTGCCAAGGGTGTCGCCGTTGATCTCTAGGGTACAACTTGCAGCTTCGAGGTATTTCCAAGCTCGGGCTTCGTTGTTAAGGAAGTTGCCGAATGTGCGGCGCCATGTGTCCGGCATAATTGGGATAGCCATCGAATCGTCCACGAGATCGGAAAGGATCTGTCGACTGTCTGATGCGTACAACTTCATGCGTACTCTAACGGTGAAACCCTCGGGACCGTTGACAGAGAGATTCAGTTCATTGCGCCATAAGGTGTCGAGGCTCGCGTCGAACGGGTCGGAGGTAACGATTAAACCCGGATGTGAGGCTATGCCTGGTGTCCAAGGCTCCGGTTCCCGGACGGCGAGTCTTGCGAATCCCTTTGCTGGAGGTGTTGTTACGGCACCATCAAGGTCTGAACTGCGGTGTGCCTCGACGGTCAGCAAGTAGTTGCCTGCAGCGAGGGGTGGTAAGCGAACGAATGTGGGACTGCCCAGAGAGTCGGTCGCGATGACCTGTTCAGACCCGTCGTCTAAACGGAACGAAAGAGCGTCAAGCGAATGATCCGAAGCTATGCCGAAGCAAGGGGACTCAGTGGTCAACCACTCTGTGCTACCATCGCCATCCCATCCGCGTCCAGGCAAGCCTGCTGGCCAAACGCGGATCGTACGTGTCACGTCGATTCCAAGTTCGCGGAAGCGCGCTGTGGTGTTAGCTGAGACCTCACTTGGTACGGCGAGGCGGAAGGCGTGGGCGCCTTCGCAGTTCAAGGTGCAGCGAGTCGACTCTGGTAGGTCGCAGGGCATATTGTAAGCTGTCACCATTATGTAGTCATTGTCTGGCCTGATGATCGAAGAGGCAATGTGATGTCCGATGCCGTCTTTACCAATACGAAATAGCCAGATCGGCCCGGGTGGCAGCCGAAACTCGGACTCAAGCAGATGGTCCATGAGAGGGTCTGGCTGTTCGAACTGAACAAGAGGCACATCAGCATCTGGCCAGCGCTTAAGAGCCCCCATGCGGTTTCCGGATAACAGCCACCCGGTCGGTTTCCAGTCGGTAGCACCATTCAGGCGGCATCGCGTACGATCGAGAAATACGCGTAGTGCGGTGCTCTCAGCAGCGATCGGACGCAGGGATTTCAGTTGGAGTAGTACCGACCATTCGCGATTTCCGGCATGACGGAGGAAGATGTCAGGACGAATTACAAAACGTGTGGGATCAGGCAGAGCTTGCTCGTTAGGTTGCGAAGAGGTGGTCGGAAAGTGGGGGCGGTAGATTCCGCGTCCGATGCCCTTGAAACGATCTGAAACGACACGCCTTGTCTCTTTGAGCCATTCGCGAGAACTACGTACGAGTTCTAGATCAGCAACTATCCGGTCCAGGGTTGCTGGGTGGACCAGGTTATCAGCACCTACAGACTCTCCCCTAAGGAGTGCGGCGGCGATCTGTCCGGTCAACTCCTCCTGCTCGAGGAAGGCTTGGAATCGTGTTGAAGAATGGGATGCATGTGCAGCGAGCAACCGACCGATCGAGCCTGCATCGAGCGAAGCTGAGACAAGACGAAATCGGAGGTCGTAAAGCAGTTTGGCAAACTGCCGTTGAAGGTACCGTGGCAGAAGCGCGTGTGTAATTGGCCAAGCGATGATGCTGAAATGCTCGGCCCAAGTGCCCGAAGGTACTACGCCGTTGAAAGATTGCTGGAACTTCCCGAACCAGCTCTTGACTTTGGGACGGTTATGATACTGCCAGTTAGGAGTTCGTTCCTCGAAGGAGTGCCAGTATTCGTCTCCGGTGTAGCTATAACCGGCTTCGCTCGCGTAGACGACCCAAAGTAGCCAGAATGATTCCGACGGCAACCTCGCCTTCTGTCGCTCGCGAAGTAAGGCACTGAAGCGCTGAAGTTCCGCAGAGGTCATGCCGTGCTCCAGTGCGAAAATCGGGAACTTGGACTGTTCGCGAACGGCAGCAAGTGAACGGAAGTGTTTAAGGAGGTCGTTCTGAATATCTTTCAGCGTTGCAGCATTTTGGTCCATTGACTCAGACTCTAGGCGAGATTGGATTACCTGGAAACCATGTGCGGGTGCTGGATTATAATGGGGTCGCCAAGCAGTCGCACGACATCGGACCGGCTCCAAGTGCGGTAGTCAGGACGTCGCTGGGCTCGGGGAAGTATCCACCGTTCAAGGGCAAGGTCGGCAACCTGCTGCGCTGTGAGAAGCGTTGAGAGATCGGGACGACCCTTCCCATTGCGCAAGATTTTGGTGGCATTCAACGCAAGGTTGCAGATAAAGACTTGGCGTTGAATACCATGCCGGAGCAGTTCGTCTTTAAATCCAAGCGCTTTCAGCGCAGCGCGTGTGGTCCGTAAGCGCCAGTTTGGGCCCTGACCAAAACAATGCTGGTCTGCGTATTTGTGGCCAATGCTGCGCAGGTACCCACGCAACTCGATAAAGAGGTCATCTGAGATGTGAAAATGTCCCCAGCCGTGGGTATAACCGATGGGTTCGAAGTAGAGTATGTTGTCCAACTTCAAACGGTTGTAGACGGAGGACCGTCCCATTGATGAAGAAGTCGTAACAGTGAGGAGGCGCGCCCTTTTTGCCTTGCCAGAGATGATGCCGACTGTACTGCCGTACGTACGGGTGAACTCGTCATAGATTTGCCGCGTGCGGATGAGGCAGGCAACCATCTTGCCGGCCAAGAGAGTGTTGTAGGGCGGTAATGCGCCGAGGACGTAGGCATCCATGACATTGACTAAGCGTTCGCGACGGTCGTCTGCATCCCACCCGATGAGCGTGTCACGCACCGAAAGATTGAACACAGGATCCCCTATAGCGATGAGGCCTAAGAGCTTGTCATTATAGGTATCCCAGACGATGTAGCGGAGACGCCGACCGAACCCACTGGAAACCGGGACGGACCAGGTGAGGGCAGCAAGGCGAAATAAGTCCGCTTGCCAAGTTCCAGCGTGCACTCGCTCTAGTTCAGGCTGGATGGCGGTAGGTTTCACGTTCTGACCAGACGCAAAGTAGGGAAGTAGATTATCAATCCTGCTTGCTAAAAATTTGGAGTTGGCGGAGATACGGTCGGTTCTTTGAGGGCTGTGCAAGCCTCGAACAATGGCCTTGTCATGACCGTAGATCTTGAGAGTGCCATCCTCCGCTTTATGGAAACCAAGCGAGCGAAGTTGGCGCCTAACTTTTCGGCGGAGCGAAGCCTCTCTGGCCGAGATTGGAATTACCGGCCTGTTGTTCTTGTGCGAGTTCTTCACGACTAATTTGTTCTGGCTTCCTGTTGACTGTTGGATGCAACAATTTGCCGCCCTAGAGTGGTTTTCTCGGAGCGAGTGACTGGTGATCCTTCGCCAGGGTACTCATAGGAGATTCACATGCAATTCTCGCTTATATAGAACAAGCAGACAACCTGAGCAGACTATGTGATTAGATATGCAAATTCGCCACACTATTCGGTCGGAGAAGAAGAGATTGCATCGGGGCCGGTCGCTCAGGATGACATGTGGTCGGTGCCAGTTGTAGTGGTGTAGCTAAGAGGGCAAGTGTTCGGCCCATTGTCTGGTGCGTCATAGATGCGGGCATAGGCCCATTACCGCAGGGCAGTCTGGATGAAGCACTCGGCATCCTAAAATGTTACATAGGATTCTGAGTACACCGTGTGCCTTATGGAATTTGGTCAGGTAGCTGCTCTGTTAGTCGGAAGCCAATTAAGCACTGCTTCAATCTGCCGACGGTATGGCGTATCAACCTGCGGTGGTGCTCGCCTGATGTACTTCTCCGCATGATCACGTTCAGCCCCAGTCAGATTCTGAAGGTGGCTTATTACTTCTTCTATAGTGGGAGCCTTTTCTTCATCTCCAAATTTTGGTGGAAGATCGGTCCAGATGACATGGTCCAGTTGTTTCATAGCAGCCCATTTGTCAAGTTCAGGGATGGAATCGGGTGCCCGAGTTCCGGCTGACCATCTTCCAATGTATCTAGACTTAGTCTTTTCACGCGATTGAAGGGCTTTGTGTGCGTCTTCCAAGGTCTCAGAATCCATCAATGTCCAAAGTGACCGCACGGGGCGCGCAGAACATTCTATGACTAATGTAATGCGCTTATCTTTCGATTGTCGTGCGAATTCAAGCCGAATCAACGGTCCACCCTCAAACCAATGCCGTTGAATAGGCAACTCGCGTGGATCCCAGATAAGGGATCCCCAACCTAAACATGCAATATTGTTCAATTTATTTTTCCTTGTTCTAGTTTGCTTTCTTAAACACTATACATTGTTAAAAATCTGCAGCACGTCTACTTCATTATTTGTTAAACAGTCCCTGTTGTTTTGATTTTGGTTATTTGTAAAGAAGGTGAGGCCTGTATTTTATTTTGTTATCAGGAGGCGTGGCTATCCTTGCATAATTTGAGTTACTAGGGATTGTTGTCTTTAAGTTCCTTCATGTTCTCAACTAAAGTACCATTCAGGCGCAACAGTCTAAAGTCATCACCTCTATCAAATTGGTTAGACAGCGCCGTCCGTGCCAAGCATACAGTGTTGATATTAAAGAAGGTAAATCTCAGTCTTAGGGATTTGGACAAGTACCGGGAGTATAAATGAAAAGCATAAAATATAGCTCTAAAGAAAAGATTTGTGTGAGAGCACAACAGGTTTGGCTGATTCTTACGGGTGTAGTCATGTGTCGTACAGGTTCTATCGTAACTATTACCTACAGGGACTTGTCTGATAAAATTGGGTTTGCGCAGGCTAACAGATTGAACCGTGAACTTGGACTCATTCGTGACTACTGTTTAGCTAATCAACTGCCACCTCTTAATTCAATTGTAGTGAATTCAGGAACAGGCGAGCCAGGTTCTGGAGTGAAAACCTCTCCTGGAAGCACTGCCAGGCTAGATCAGTTAAAGGTCATGAGAGTAAACTGGTACATATATCGTGTGCCGGATTTTTGTGACGAAAGCAACAAGCAGTAATTGGCAGGAGTGCTCTGATGGCTTTATGGTTGGTACGTGCCGGCGCACATGGTGAATACGAAAAAAAGTTTTTGGAAGAGAACCGAGTCTACTTGACTTGGAATAGTCTTTCACATGATCTAACCGAATTCAATGAACGAAGGCAGCTTCGCGATCATTTGGAGAAAAAGGTATATCCCGATTCGACGAAAGCTCAGATCAGCAATTACCTTAGTCAAATATGGGCGTTCAGCAAGAAGATAGCCGTCGATGACTGGATCGTGTTACCCAGCAAGCTAAAGCCTGCAATACATGTAGCTGTAGTAAAAGGAGTATATACCTTCGACTCTAGTGATGAAGATCCTTTTTGCCATTACCGGGAAGTTGAATGGATTGCTGTGGACATTCCGCGTACCAATTTTGACCAGGATTTACTGTATTCCTTTGGTGCATTTATGACTGTTTGTGGAGTAAGCCGCAATAATGCTGAGAAACGAGTTCGCAAAATGGGGGAGGCCAATTGGAAATCTTCAGTTTTAGTGCAGGGTGATCTTAAGGGAGAGCAGGGGAGTATAGGGGATAGTGAAGAGCTACAGGATTTGGCACAGGCTGCACAGGACCAACTTGCAAAATTGGTTATTACCCGCTTTAAAGGACACGGTATGTCACGTTTGGTGGATGCTGTTCTCCGTGCGCAAGGTTACATTACATACTTGAGCCCTGAGGGGCCAGATAAAGGGATAGATATTTTGGCAGCACCTCAGCCAATGGGTTTTGGAGAACCAAGCGTCTGTGTACAAGTTAAGTCAGGAGATTTACCATTGGATCGTCCTACGCTTGATCAACTCATTGGTGTAATGCAAAACGTCCAGGCCAGTCATGGTCTACTAGTCTCTTGGGGAGGATTTAAGTCAAGCGTTGATAGGGAGGAAGCAATGCAGTTTTTCAGGGTACGGCTATGGGATCAGGACGATCTGATTCAGCAAATACTTTCACACTATGGCGAGTTGGACGAGGAAATCAGAATGAAGTTGCCGCTAAAGCAAATTTGGGTTGTCACAGGTTCAGCAGAATAGGAAGCCAGGCTGTCTTTTTTGATCATGTAAAAGACAAGTAGCTAAAGGCGGAATTTCGAGATGGCTCATTATTCTGAGATTAAGACACGATTTACCATGTAAATATGTTAAGGCCAACAAAGTGACAGAAGACCAAAAACAGAGGTTAAGAAGACGACTCTGGAGCATAGCTAATGAATTGCTCGGCAAGATGGATGCTGATGAGTTTTGTGATTACATTCTCGGGTTTGTGTTCTACAAATACCTCAAACTTTTCACGTCCGCCAAGCTGTAGGTGTTGTCTTTGAGTTTGTCATGTTTGACCTCAGTTTCACTGAGAGGTTTGGGGATTCTTGGCATTTTAGTAATACGCTTCTAAGGAAATTTACTCCGTATTACTAAAACTACCAGATTTTACAATATGCTCTCGCATGTCATAGAACGTTAGCATTCTATAAGGTACTGAATCTATAAATATTATAGGACGTTATTGGATATCTCAGTGGTGGAGGCGGCGGGAATCGAACCCGCGTCCGCAAATCCTACGCCGTCGGTACTACATGCTTAGTATCGCCTATGATTTAACATCTACTGCCCGACGAACGGGGAAGCAAATGCGATCCTGATAAGGTTTGATGGGTCCGCTTCAGGCAGGCTTTCCCACGAGCTTGCTAAGGTTACGCCCGGGACTGTCCCGCAAGCTGAACAGGCCGGACGGCTTCAGACTGGTGTTTAGGCAGCTAAAGCGTAGTTGTCGTCGTTTGCAACTATATTTTGCAGCGTATTTTACGAGGTGAGCTACATCCTCGGCATGCACCTCGGGTTTCGTGACCCACGTCGAAGCCAGGTCGCCCCCAGAGACACTGGTAAGTATATAATGAATTCCCCAGACATAGTAGGGGCAGGCGGTCTGGTCTGCTTAACACGACGGAATTATTTGCGCTGGTTTGAGTTATGATTCCTGCTCACTTACACCTTGTACAAGGATATGACGCCTAAATGCTAATTCTTGAAGGGGGCAGCGCCCTGTCTGAGTTCAAGGCTCGAAGTCTCGTCCAAAGCCTGAAAAGCATCTCATCCAAGATCGATGGCTTCACCGCAAGGTACTATCACTTCATCGACACGGCTGGAGAACTCACCCCGGCAGAAATGGCCTGTCTCACGGACCTGCTTTCATATGCCCCGGAATGCCATGGCAGTGAGAGTGGTCACCAGGTCCTGGTTATCCCCCGGGCAGGCACCATCTCGCCGTGGTCATCCAAGGCGACCGATATTGCGCACAACTGCGCTTTAAGCAAAATCCGGCGCATAGAACGCGGCACCGAGTTTCAGCTAGCGCTGCTCCAGGAACTGAGTGATGAAGAGCAAAGCAGCATAGAGATGCATTTGCATGACCGCATGACAGAATCGGTTGTGCACTCGGTGGATGATGCCGCCTCACTTTTTGCAGAGGAACCTGCAAGAGGTCTTGTGCGCCTGGACATCCGGAGCAATCCCAGGGAAGTGCTGCAGCATGCCAACCACGAGATGGGGCTGGCACTCGCTGATGATGAAATCGATTACCTGATCGAGCACTACGAGAGCCTGGAGAGAATGCCCACGGATGCCGAGCTGATGATGTTTGCCCAGGCGAATTCAGAACATTGCAGGCACAAGATTTTCAATGCCTCCTGGATCATAGATGCCGAGAGAAAAAAACAAAGCCTGTTCGGGATGATCCGGGAGACATCGGAACACTCCCCTGAAAACCTTCTGTCGGCCTACAGTGACAATGCTGCGGTAGTCCGGGGACACCGGGCATCACGGTTCCAGTCCAACCCTGGTGACAACAGGTATGAGTATGTTCCGGAAGATATGCACATCCTGATGAAGGTGGAGACGCATAATCATCCTACCGCCATTTCACCTTTTCCCGGTGCAGCCACGGGTTCGGGAGGCGAAATCAGGGACGAGGGTGCCGTCGGGTGTGGCGGTCGACCCAAAGCCGGACTGTGCGGATTTTCCGTATCGAACCTTAGGATTCCCGGCGGCGAGCAGCCTTGGGAGGCAGAGCATGGAAAACCGGCCAGGATCGCATCGCCCCTGGAAATCATGATCGAGGGCCCGGTAGGGGCTGCATCATTCAACAACGAGTTCGGGCGGCCCAACATCCTTGGGTATTTCCGTACCCTGGAAATGGACGTGTCGGCTGAAGGGGAAGCTCCGGACGTCTTTGGTTACCACAAACCGATCATGCTTGCCGGCGGGCTGGGCAATGTCCGGGCGGCACATATCATGAAAAGGAAGTTTCCTGAAGGTACGCCAATCGTGATCCTGGGTGGCCCGGCTATGCTGATTGGACTGGGGGGCGGAGCGGCTTCTTCCATGTCCAGCGGCAAAAGCCTGGAAGCGCTGGATTTCGCTTCGGTACAGCGCAGCAATGCCGAGATGCAAAGGCGTTGCCAGGAAGTCATCGAAAGCTGCACGGCGTTTGGGGCGGCCAATCCCGTTCTATCCCTCCACGATGTCGGGGCCGGCGGGCTGTCCAACGCGATACCGGAGTTACTGGACAGCGCAGAACAGGGGGGTGAACTGGAGCTGCGGGACATCCCGTGCGGTGAAACAGGGATGTCTCCCAAAGAGATCTGGTGCAACGAAGCCCAGGAACGTTATGTCCTTGCAGTTGACCACATCAGGCTTGGAGAATTCATTGAGATCTGCGAGCGCGAACGCTGTCCCTATGCAGTCGCCGGGTATAGCACGGCAAAGCGAGAGCTGGTGTTGAAAGACCGGCTTCTGGAAGACACGTCGATCGACCTGCCCATGGACATGCTGCTGGGCAACACACCCAAAATGCTGCGGGAGGTCGTCTCCAATAGTCCCGGGAAGCAGACCAGCTCAATGCCTGCGGTTTCAATCGACGAGGCAGTCCAGAGAGTACTGCAGCTGCCGGCCGTCGCAGCCAAGAACTTCCTGATCACAATTGGAGACCGTACAGTGACCGGCCTGGTTGCACGGGACCCGCTTGTCGGCCCGTGGCAGGTCGCCGTATCGGATGCGGCAGTAACCTGCAGTGGCTTTCAGGCCTATACGGGAGAAGCCATGTCAGTGGGAGAGCGCCCGCTCGTTGCGTTACTGTCAGCCCCGGCATCAGGACGCCTGGCCGTCGCCGAGGCAGTCACCAATATCCTGGCCTGCGACGTGGAAAATCTTGCAGAAATCAGCCTGTCGGCAAACTGGATGGCCGCTGCGGGCCATGAGGGTGTGGATGCCGAACTGTATGCTACGGTTCAGGCCGTTGCAGAGGAACTGTGCCCTGCACTGGGCATTCCCATCCCGGTAGGCAAGGATTCGCTGTCAATGAATAGCCTCTGGAAGGAAAATTCAAGTGAAAAGTCAGTAACCGCACCGTTGTCATTGATTGTTACAGCATTTTCTCCTGTAAAAGATGTGCGAAAGACCCTCACTCCTGTACTGGATGCAGAAGTGGAGGACAGCCTGCTCGTTCTCATCGACCTGGGAAAATCCATGAATCGCCTGGGCGGCTCGGCGTTATGCCAGGTCTATTCCCTGACGGGCAGCACGCCTGCAGACCTGGATGACGCATCCGACCTGGTGAACCTGTTTCGCGCGGTGACCGAGCTGAAACAGTCAGGGCTTGTTCATGCCTACCATGACCGTTCCGACGGGGGCCTGTTCGTGACGTTATGCGAGATGAGCTTTGCCAGTCATGTGGGGCTGGATATCCGTCTGGATCCCCTCGGCCCCGACCCGCTGGCCAGCCTGTTTTCAGAAGAACTGGGCGCGGTGATTCAGATCAGCAGGTCCGATTGGGACAAGGTGCAGGCAATTCTGGAGGATCATCGGCTTTCAGACCACATGCATGACGTGGCCGAGCTGAATGCTGCTGACCGGATCGTAATCCATCACAAGAACCAGGTGATCCATGAGGCTGGGCGTACCGAACTGCAAAAGCTCTGGATGCAGACCAGTCATTCGATCCAGAAGTTGCGCGACAACCCGGAATGCGCTGAGGAAGAGCTTGACGCGATACTCGACACGACGGACCCGGGCCTGTCAGTAAAGTTG
Organism: Gammaproteobacteria bacterium; assembly: GCA_965220875.1. Lineage (GTDB taxonomy): Bacteria > Pseudomonadota > Gammaproteobacteria > UBA4575 > UBA4575 > WTFY01. The sequence goes on from OZ244849.1 coordinate 1,712,930, forward strand.
ACATTCGACCTGGATGACAGGCCAAACCCGCCATCTGTCCTTGCAAGGCCAAGAGTGGCCATATTGCGTGAACAGGGCGTGAACGGCCACATGGAAATGGCTGCCGCCTTTGATCGTGCGGGCTTCGATTGCGTGGACCTGCACATGACGGAGCTGAATTCCGGGAAACAGGGCCTGGAAGGGTTTCAGGGGCTCGTAGCCAGCGGTGGTTTCTCGTATGGCGATGTGCTGGGTGCAGGGGGCGGCTGGGCCAAGTCCATCCTGTTCAACGCCAGGGTCCGGGATGCCCTGGCCGCATTTTTCGAGCGTACGGACGTGTTTGCGCTGGGCGTCTGCAATGGCTGCCAGATGCTTGCCCAGTTGCAGGAACTGATCCCCGGGACATCCTGCTGGCCGAGTTTTGTCCATAACACTTCAGGCCAGTTCGAAGCGAGGCTGGTGATGGTCGAAATCCTGCCGTCTGCGTCGATCTTTTTCCAGGGCATGCACGGGTCCTGCCTGCCGGTGGTCGTGGCGCATGGAGAAGGCAAGGCAGAACTTTCGAAAGAAGCGCTGGAGTCACTCTCACAGCACCGCATGATATCAATGAGATTTATCAATAATAATTTACAAGTAACTGAAAAATATCCATATAACCCGAATGGATCAACCCAGGGAGTCACGGCCTTCTGCAACCAGGACGGGCGTTTCACTATCATGATGCCGCATCCTGAAAGGCTTTTCCGCTCTGTCCAGCACTCCTGGCGCCCCGAGGGCTGGCTGGAAGACGGGCCATGGATGAAAATTTTCAGGAACGCCCGCATGGCCTTGGGGTAAGCTGTACGTTATAGGCTGCTGTACCCACTTAATAGGCTTCGACATGGCTAAGACCTGTGTGTATCTCGGTGACGAACTGGCCAAGTACGGATTTCCGGGCGGGCATCCGTTCAGTTCGGACCGGTATTCGGTGTACCGGGATACCGTGCAGGATACGGGGCTTGTTGACAGATGCTGTGTCCAGAGTCCTTGCGCGGCTACCGTCGAGCAGTTGAAGCGGTTCCACACTGCCGGGCACATTTCAAACGTCAAGCATTGCTCCGAAATCGGCAGGGGTTACCTGGATGCAGGTGATACCCCTGCATTCCCCGGTGTATATGAGGCAGCGGCTGCAGTGGTCGGAACTACCCTGGCGGCTGCAGATTCCATCCTGAAAGGGGACTGCCGTCATGCGTTCAGTCCTATTGGCGGGCTGCATCATGCCCGGCGCAATATCGCAAGCGGATTTTGCGTATTCAATGACTGCGGTGCTGTGATTGAACACCTGTTTTCAGTCCACAAGCTTGACCGGATCCTGTACGTGGACATCGATGCCCACCATGGCGACGGGGTGTTTTATTCCTACGAAAGTGATGAGCGTCTGATTTTTCTCGATTTTCACCAGCACAGCAAGACACTTTATCCCGGTACAGGAAAGGCGTCCGAAACGGGGATTGGCGCTGCACAGGGAACCAAGCTGAATGTCGAGATGCTGCCCGGAAGCGGCGATGAGGCGTTCTTCGAGGAATGGGAAAAGGGCAGGAGGTTCATCGACCGGTTCGCGCCGGAGTTTGTCCTGCTTCAATGCGGTGTAGACAGCCTGCACGGAGACCCGATCACAGATCTTCACTACACCGACAGGGTGCACAGATTCGTCACGGAACAGCTGATAAGCTACGCAGAATTGCATTGCGGGGGGAGGTTGCTGGCACTGGGGGGCGGTGGTTACAACCTTGGAAATATCGCCAAGGGCTGGATAGCCGTGACCCGGGCGATGGCGGATGCATGAGGCGCACCCCTGCATCTTGCGTATTTTGCTTATAAATTAGGCTATAATCCCATATTTATGCCAAATCAAGTTAAAAATCTGAGCAGGAGTTAAGAACAATGTTTACAGCAGACATGACAGTCGCAAGTTTTGACAAGGAACTCAAGGAGGCAATTCAGTCAGAAATTCGCCGCCAGGAAGAACATGTGGAGCTGATAGCATCCGAGAACTACGCCAGCCCGCGCGTGATGGAGGCTCAGGGAAGTGTTCTTACGAACAAGTACGCAGAAGGCTATCCTGCAAAGCGCTATTACGGGGGCTGCGAATTCGTAGACATCGCCGAGCAATTGGCAATTGACCGTGTCAAGAAGCTGTTCAATGCGGATTATGCGAATGTGCAGGCGCACTCCGGATCCCAGGCAAACGCCGCCGTTTACCTGGCCTTGCTGTCGCCGCATGACACCATCATGGGGCTTGCCCTGCCACACGGCGGACACCTGACTCACGGCTGCCCGGTGAACTTTTCAGGGAAAATCTTCAATGCGGTGCAGTACGGCCTGAACCCGGATACGGGTGAAGTCGACTATGACCAGGTGGAACAGCTGGCTGAAGAGCACAAGCCGAAAATGATCATTGCCGGGTTCTCGGCGTATTCCAGGGTGTGGGACTGGCAGCGTTTCAGGGATATCTGTGACAGCGTAGGGGCCTACATGGTGGTGGACATGGCTCACGTAGCCGGGCTGATTGCAGCGGACCTCTATCCGAATCCGGTGCCGCTGGCGGATGTCGTCACCTCGACCACGCACAAGACCCTGCGCGGACCTCGCGGCGGAATCATTCTGGCTCGTGAGAACGAAGAGATCACGAAGAAGCTGAATTCCATGGTGTTCCCGGGCACCCAGGGCGGCCCGCTCATGCACGTGATCGCCGCCAAGGCCGTCGCTTTTCTTGAGGCCCTGCAGCCTGAATTCAAGGCATATCAGCAGCAGGTGCTGAACAACGCGAGAACCATGGCAAACCAGTTCATGGAACGAGGATACAAGATTGTCTCAGGCGGCACCGACGACCACCTGTTCCTGGTCGACCTGATCGACAAGGGCATGACCGGAAAGGCTGCAGATGCCGCGCTTGGCCAGGCGAACATTACCGTCAACAAGAACACCGTGCCAAATGATCCACAATCTCCATTCGTGACCAGTGGACTGAGGATCGGGAGCCCTGCCGCGACGACACGCGGGTTCAAGGAGCCTGAATGCCAGGAGCTTGTCAACTGGATGTGTGACATCCTGGATGACATTGAGAATACCCAGACCATAGAGCGCGTGAAGAATCAGGTGCTTGACTTGTGCAAGCGTTTTCCGGTGTACCAGTCCAGTGCAGCACAACAGGCTGTGGCTTGACCTGCCTACGGTGATGGTACCTTTATCGCAATATGCATTGTCCCTTTTGCCATTTCGAAGACACGAAAGTCATAGATTCCAGGCTTGCAAGGGAGGGTGACCAGGTTCGGCGCAGGCGGGAATGCCTGCGGTGCAAGGAACGTTTCACAACTTATGAGGCGGCAGAGCGCAGCCTCCCCAGGATCGTGAAACGCGATGGAAGGCGTGAACCTTTTGACGAGGAAAAGCTGCGCAAGGGCTTGACACTGGCCTGCGAGAAAAGACCGGTAGCCACCGAAACGCTGGACTCGCTTATCAGCAGGATAATACGCAAGGCCCTTGCCCTTGGAAAACGTGAGGTGCGTGCGAGCAGTATCGGTGACTGGGCCATGCAGGAGCTGCGTGCGATTGACCAGGTGGCTTATGTACGCTTTGCATCGGTGTACCGGAGCTTTGAAGATGTTCGCGCGTTCAAGGACCTGATCGAGCGGGTGGAAAAAGATCTTGATCCGGAAATGCGCAAAGGTCAGCTCTCCCTGATTATTGATGATGCTGACTGACCGTGCCTGCTCGCAGGTAGCCGGAATCCCATGTCCTTTTTATGAATGACTATGCGTTCATGGCGGAAGCGGTGCGGCTCGCAAAAAAGGGGCTGTACATTGTACGTGTGAACCCGCGTGTCGGCTGCGTGATCGTTAAAGACGGCCGCATCATTTCAAGAGGGTACCATGCCAGCCTTGGCCAGAATCACGCTGAAATAGATGCCCTGGAAAATACCACAGAAGATGCTGAAAGCAGCACGGTTTACGTAACCCTTGAGCCTTGCTCGCATGAAGGGAGAACGCCACCCTGTGTAAAGTCGCTGGTAAATGCCGGTGTCATGAGGGTCGTTGTTGCGGTGCAGGATCCGAATCCCCGGGTAAATGGGAGAGGGCTGGCCTATCTTAGTCAACACGGTATTCAGGTTCGGTGCGATGTCCTGAAAGAGCAAGCGGTGGAGCTCAACAAGGGCTTCTTCCTTCGAATGCAAAAGAGCAGACCGCACGTGACAGTCAAGGTCGCCGTGAGCCTGGATGGTAAAACTGCCCTGGCAAACGGTATCAGCAAGTGGATATCCGGCGAGCCGGCTCGCCTTGACGTGCAGAAGCTGCGGGCGCGAAGCTGCGCCGTCATGTCCGGTATCGGTACGGTGCTTGCCGATGATCCCATGTTCACCGTGCGTATTGCCAAGGAGCAGCTGGACCTGGAATCCGAGCCCCAGCAACCGCTTCGGGTCATTCTCGATACAAACCTGACGATGCCTGAAGCCGCCAAGGTGCTGCACGGCCCTGGCAAGACTGTCATTTACACCTGTTCTGAAAATCTGCAGAAGATTGAACGCCTGCGAAGTGAAAATGTAGAAATCACGGTCATGGAACAGGATTCGCTCAATCCCGCTGAAGTGTTGCATGACCTGGCAGCCAGGGAAATTAACGAGGTTCTGGTCGAGGCGGGCTCCAGGTTGACTGGCAGTCTGCTTGGTCAGGGCCTGGTCGACGAGATGGTGGTATACATGGCACCGCACATCATTGGAGAAAGCGGCCAGGGGCTCGCCAGACTGCCGTTAATCACGGACATGCGGAATCGGCTGGCGATGCAGATAGAAGACATCTCTGTCATAGGAGAAGATATAAAGCTGAGGCTCAGGCCATCCAGTAATTAGGGTGAGTTCATGACATGCCGGTGCATTGGGTTGTATGGGAATTTCAGACCGGGCCATCCCTGGGCGTCAGTGACCATTCTGGCCATGCCGCATGGACCTGTACAGTGGTCTCTGCATTGTCCGCCTGGCCTGTCGTGAGCCTGTACACCCGATGAACATGTATAATTTCACGAAGTAACCCGAAGAGTAATGTTTCCCAAGGGAAGATGAACAGGATGAAATTTCGGCAGATGGTTCGGATAAAGCTGGCAAGTGTTTTGAAATGCCTGTGCCTGCCTCGTCGTATTCAAAGATTTGACAGCGATAACATATTCTTCTCGGGAAAAGGCTCAGCATGTTTACAGGGATCATAGAAGAAGTTGGCCAAGCCCGCGTGCTCAAGGAAGAAAAGGATATTTTCCGATATCTGATTCACTCGAGTTCCAGGTTTACAGCTGAAATTGCCAAGGGCGACAGTATCTCGGTAAATGGTGTTTGCCTGACTGCCTATGACATAGGTGAAGACTCGTTTAACGTGGATATTTCCGTTGCATCACGTGACTGCACCACATTCGGCTGCGCACTCCGGCACGACCATGTAAACCTGGAACGCGCGGTCACTCCTACCACACGCCTTGGTGGTCACTTTGTGAGTGGCCACGTAGACGGCGTCGGCGCGCTTGCAACACGTGAAGACGGTGAGAACGAATCCGTGTTATGGTTTTCTTCGCCTCCGGAACTGCTTCGTTATATCGCGCCCAAAGGGTCGATCAGCGTAGATGGTGTCAGCTTGACAGTCAATGAAGTGAAGCGCGACCAGTACTGTGTAACAGTGATCCCGCATACCTTGGATAACACCATACTAGGCATGGCAATGCCCGGGGATAAAGTGAACCTGGAAGTAGACCTGATCGCACGCTACCTTGAAAACCTGATGCAGAACAGGGAGAAAACATAGTGCAGGAGAGTTACACGGAAGGTGCAGACTATTCAGGGCAGGGTGCCCGTATCGGGATCGTGTCTGCACGCTTCAACGGGAGAATCGTCAGAGCCATGCAGGAAGCTGCGCTGAGCACGTTGCTTGAAAACCAGGTGGCGGAAACAGATATCAGCTGCAGACACGTGCCCGGCGCATTCGAGTTGCCGCTGGTATGCAAAGCCATGGCCGAGACCGGCAGCTATGACGGGCTGATCGCTTTGGGTTGCGTGATACGGGGTGACACTCCGCATTTCGAGTATGTGTCCCAGGGATGCACGTTGGGTATACAGGCAGCCAGCCTGCAGTCAGGAGTTCCCATCGCTTTTGGATTATTGACCACGGATACGTTGAAACAGGCGGTTGTGCGCAGTTCCGGGAGTACCAACAAGGGCCGCGATGCAGCCCTGTGTGTTCTGGAGATGGTTAATGCATTGAGAGCTATCCGGTCATCCGATGAGCATAGCCGAAACTCATAAACGCCATTGGTCAAGGCGTTTTGCATTACAGTCCTTATACCAGTGGCAGCTAGCCGGGCACAGTGCAGAAGAGCTCCTGGTTCAGTTTTCTGAGGACGAGAACTGGTACAAGGTTGACAAGGAATACTTTACTGAACTATTACGGGAATCCATCGGCAATGCAGAAAAGCTGACTGGAATTTTTACTGCATGCGTTGACGGGTCTGCTAAACGGATAGGGCCCGTTGAAAGAGCCATTCTGTTGTTTTCCACCTACGAAATTCTGAACAAGCATGACGTACCGCGGGACGTAGTGATTTCTGAAGCCATCATTCTATGCAAGAAATTTGGCTCAAAGGGAGGCTACAAGCTGATCAATGGCATACTGGATAAGGTGGAACGGAATTTGGCAGACTAAGCATCGAACGCATTTCGCAATCAAGAATTTTGACAGAACAGGAGATCATCACCAGGTATTTCTCAAGGCACTCTGCTGAGGCCGGTGTGGAAGTCGGCATAGGTGATGACGGGGCTGTGGTCCGGCCTCCAAAGAGTTCCAGGCTGGTGATCACTTCTGACACGCTGAACGAGGGGGTTCATTTTGACCCGGGTTGCCAACCGGGGAACCTTGGTTATAAAGCGCTGGCGGTAAATCTGAGCGATCTGGCTGCCATGGGTGCAACGCCGTTGTGGGCGAACTTGAACTTGTCGCTGGCAGATGCCGAGCATGCCTGGCTTGAAGGGTTTTCCCAGGGGTTGTATCAGCTGGCTGACAGGTATGGTGTCAGGTTGATCGGGGGCGACGTGGTCCGTGGGCCTTTGTCTGTTTCGCTCTATATGGTCGGGTTTTTGAATCCCGGCCTGATGCTGACGAGATCAGGAGCCAGGCCAGGAGATCTCATCTATGTATCTGGAACCATCGGCGATGCAGCCATGGCCGTAAAGTTACGCGACGGTAGCCAGCATCGTATGGTGGCCGAGGCAGATCATGAATACTTTACGTTACGTTTAAACCGGCCTGAGCCAAAAGTGGATCTTGGCCAGGAAATTGCTTCCTGTGCCAGTGCAGCCATTGATATATCCGATGGGCTTTTAAGCGATTTACACCAGATTTTATTGATGAGTGAAGCCGGTGCACAAATTGAACTGGACCAGATCCCGCTTTCAAAAGCCATGAAAAGACAGCTAAAGACCGATAAGGACTGGCATGTGGTGCTGACCGGCGGAGATGACTATGAACTGCTGTTTACAGTCCGCCCGGAACATCAGGACGCAATCGCAGTGATAAGTGAAAAAACTGCATGTCCTGCCCGTTGCATTGGACGGATCACCCAAGGCAAGGGGATAGAACTGTTGCGATCCGGCCAATCCTTTTCCCTGCCCGATAAACTGGGCTTTGACCACTTTTCCTGATCGCATACGGTGTCACGGGAGATAAACAAAATTATTTTCAGCAACCCTGTGCACATATTTTCTGCAGGGTTCGGGGCCGGGCTGTCACCTGTGGCGCCTGGCACGGCCGGGACCTTGCTTGCGATACCGGTTTACCTGATTCTGGCGTCATTCGGCACTGGCGTATATGTTTCATGCGTAGTGCTTTTGTTTTTGGCAGGGTGCTACACCTGCAAACAGACCGCCCAGGCGTTAGGAAAACATGATCACCCCATGATCGTGATTGACGAGATTGTCGGCTATTTGCTGACCATGCTGTTCGTACCCGTTGCATGGTATTGGGTACTGGCAGGGTTCTTGCTTTTCAGGGTGTTTGACATCTTGAAGCCTTGGCCGGTTTCATTGGCAGACCGGCAAATTACAGGGGGGCTCGGAATCATGGTGGATGATCTGCTTGCAGCCGTCTACAGTGCACTGTGTCTGCATGGGCTGATCTGGATCTTATCAGTCTGAACTGTTTTCAAATTCTGGTATGGTTCGGTTCTGTCTCTGTATCCATGTACAATCGTCAACTATGCTGCCTGGCCATCTAGCACGCCGTTTCTTATGACTGTCCGCACCCGCTTTGCCCCGAGTCCGACCGGTTACCTGCATCTGGGTGGTGTCAGGACTGCGCTGTTTAACTGGCTGTATGCCAGGCGGAATAACGGCGAGTATGTCCTGCGCATAGAAGATACCGATCAGCAGCGCTCTTCCAGCGAGTTTACGGAAGACATCCTTTCCAATTTGTCATGGCTGGGCATGGAGGCAGACACGGGACCGGTTTTTCAGTCCTCACGCCTGAAAAGATACAGTGAAGTTGTGCAGCAGATGCTTGATCTGGACCTGGCGTACTATTGCTATTGTTCCAAGGAACGTCTCGATGCCGTACGCAAGGAGCAGATTCAAAACAAGCAAAAGCCTCGCTATGACGGATTTTGCAGGTCCGGGAAAGGTAAAACCGTTGCGGGTTCAAGCCCGGTAGTAAGGTTCAAGAACCCGCTCGACGGCAGTGTCAGGTTTGAGGACCTGGTGCATGGCCCCATAGAGATCATGAACAGTGAGCTTGATGATCTGGTGCTGGCTCGTTCAGACGGTTCTCCTACGTATAATCTATGTGTGGTGGTTGATGATTCTGACCATTCCATCACTCACGTGATCAGGGGGGATGACCACCTGAGCAATACTCCCAGGCAAATAAATTTGTTCAAGTCCCTGGGGATGCCTTTACCCATGTATGCGCACATCCCGCTCATACACGGGAAAGACGGCAAAAGGCTATCGAAAAGGCATGGCGCCATGTCAGTTCATCAATACAGAAAAGATGGTTTTCTTGCCAAGGCGCTGATGAACTATCTTGTCAGGCTTGGCTGGTCTAGTGGAGATCAGGAATTATTTTCTGTAGAGGAAATGATTGAACTGTTCAGCTTGGCTTCAGTCCAGCAGTCTCCGGCAGTTTTCGATCCGGACAAGCTGCTCTGGGTCAATCACCAGCATTTGAAGCAAATTTCAGGTAGTGAAATTCTTGATGAGCTTGCGCCGCATTTTCATTCCAAAGGGGTACGTCCTGACGGAAAGCCGGAACTGGACGAGTTGTTTGATATTCAGAAAGACCGGTGCAAGACTCTGGTTGAAATATGTGATACAAGTACCTATTTCTATGCGGACATAAGCAGCTACGAAGAAAATTCAGCCAAAAAGAACTTCAATCCTGACGGCATGGAAATTCTGCAGAATCTCAAATTCAAGTTCGAGCAGGTAGATGACTGGTCTGCACACCAGATCAAGTCAGCGATAAATTCGGTCAGCAGTGAAATGGGCCTGAAGTTCGGCCAGGTCGCACCGACCCTCAGATTGGCAGTCACGGGCAAGGCAATCTCGCCATCCATTGATATCACACTGGAACTGCTTGGAGTCGACAAGACCATGCGCCGAATAGGTCAGGCGATTGAATACATTGCAGACACGATATAAATTACCGGTTTGGGGAGTGGGGCTATAGCTCAGATGGGAGAGCGCTACAATGGCATTGTAGAGGTCGGCGGTTCGATCCCGCCTAGCTCCACCATATCAAGTGCTGCCCGATGCCGTGGTACTTGACGCAAAAGCTGGGTTAGCGTACCTTGCGCCGCTTCTGATGCAGGTATAGCTGGTTAATGCAGGAACATTCGTCTGTCCCCATCGTCTAGAGGCCTAGGACATCGCCCTTTCACGGCGGCAACGGGGGTTCGAATCCCCCTGGGGACGCCAGGAATTGATTTTCTAAATTCCAGTGAATTCCCGAAAGCCTTATAAGTACTTGTATTTATATGGTTTTATCCTTGATTGTTCCGTAGCATTCTAGCAAAGTTCTTTCTTCGATGTGGGGTATTATGCGGGGTCTATAGTTCGAATCTCCCTGAAATGTCTGTAGCTTCGGAGATAGAACATGCAGAAAAGATTCACAGCTACGCAAGCAAAAGCTATCCGTGAACCGGGTTGCAACTGTGTAGGTGAGATGCTTTATTTATAGGTCAAACAAAACCCAAATACCGGAGCTTTGAGCAAGAATCGATACAGCGGCTTGTTGTAAATTGAAAGAGTCAGATATCGGCCTGAGTAGTTTCCGCTTCGTATCAGCACAAGACACGCGGCGAAGACATTTGCAAACCAAAGAGTGACCCGTGCGGGAAGTGGTGATCTTCTCGAAGAAAAGCGAAAAGCAAAAACATTTCCAGAGGCTAGCATAAAAACTTTTGAGTTACTGCAGCCAAGATGGCGAAATAAAGCTAGGGTCTGTAGATAGCATTGGCCGTGAGCAGATTCTGCAAATTCTGAATCCAATCTGGACCAAGCGGCTGGAGGTCGCGCGACGTGGTGATGGCTCACTGGCCTAGCAATTCACGGCGGGCTACCATTATTGATTTAGCAAGACTAGCTGTACATTTCTTTTCTATTTGTTTTATTTTCATTCCTGAATGCCCTGAACCTAAGACTTCAATAGAGCCAAGCATTATGCCTGTCTTGTGAGTCACTGAACTTATAGAATCTAAAGGAATTTCCTTCTGCTTGAGCCCGTACAACATACCCTTGTCGAGAAACAACACACGTTGGTCTGTGCAAACTATCAGCCAAGTATTATTTTCCAACATACCTGACGCAACTCCCTTAATCGTTTCATTTTCATCTAATACTTCAGGTAAGTATTTTATCTCTTTCTTCGTACCAAATATGTCAGCATTTTCGAGTGATTCAATTTGTTGTCGAATTTCTGCTAGGCGTTTGGAATTGTTTGTTCTGGTCATCGTATGCTTCCTCGCTTCTAGTGGTGTCAGTTTAAGCTACCTTTGACACAAATACTAACAAGCTAGGCAGCACTGTCCAGTCATGCCGCCATGCCTTGATAGAGCGCCTGCGCGACAGTCTTGTAAGCATCCTAGGCATTGTGCCGGTTGCAAGTGTGAGTGCTGTAGTTCTATCATCACGAGATGTATTGTTGAATCCCTTTTTTACAAGTCGACAATTTTCCACATCATCGTTCTGCACCATCGCACTGGCCAAGTTCGCCGTTAACAATCCCCTAGAAGATTCGGGACAGCCTTATGTTGAAACAGGCCCCTGTCCTAGGTTCATACCACGGCCCGGCTGCAATCAGAAGTTGAGTGCAGCCTTGCGGATGAAGCGGCCGGATCGATTGTGCAGTTACTAACTATCCCGGCAGATGGGGTGGCGGTAGTGAGGGTGATCTGTTGAAGATGCTGAAGGCAGAAATTGCCAAAGCACGCGGAAAGGCGCTACTGGTCGAGGCTACAGCAACCGCATGGGAACAGGGGCGCGCCGCTGCACCTCAGCGCGACTGGATTCAATCTCGACTGGGACTGCAGCTCCCGGCCGAATTAGTGGAGCTGTCCAAAGATACCTTTGCAAGGGTACTAGCCGCATGCGGTTGTAGTCCAGCCTTGTTCGACGACTCGGACGGTACGAGCAAACACGAGGCAATAAAACAATTTTACCTTGGTACGGTGCAACCATTGGCTCAACTATTGAAAGCCGAGCTTACAGCAAAACTTGAGATGGATACAAAATTGAATTTTGATCTTCACAGCATAGATTCACAGGGCTGTGCACAGGCGTTTCAGAAATTAGTGGCTGGTGACGTTACCGTCAATGATGCACTAGTCACTAGCAGGTTGCTTGCCAATGAGTGACTATATCTATCTTATTTTTGATTCATCGTGTTGCTGCGTAGGAACTTGGAAGGCTACTCACTGTGAGGCAACATGAGGGGCGCTCAGCATTTTTGTTTACGTCCTGCTAGGTGTCGCTTTCTGAATGCGTGCAAATAATTATAAACCATTGAAATGATTGAATGCCCGATTGAAGGCTGCACTAAACCGCTGGGCGCCCCAATACGGCCTAGAGCTTGAAGCTGTGTTCCATATACTACACTTAATTATAATTAAAGCTTAGAAGAGTAGGGCATTACTTAGACTTTAGACATTGCATAATTAACACATCGTTACCTCCATTTTCTAGCCAATCCCTTGTGAAGGACGTACATGTTGACTCTGAATACATGAGCTCCTTGCAATCCGCATCTTCTTTGGAACATGCTTCTGTAAACCAGCCTTCTTCTTGCATACAAACCATATAACTGAGCTTCGTAATCATAATTCTATTTACGTCATCATATGTATATTCTTTACTCTCCTTTTCACTTTCCAAATAGGCCTTCAATTGACAAAATGATTCACGCTTCGAGATAGCCATTTCTCGTTCCCATTGCTGGATACAATTCTCATTCTCATCAATCATTTCTTGGACTTGTTCTTGATTTAGTTTCTGCACTTGCTCTTGATTTAGTTTTTGCGCTTGTTTTCGATCTATGCAAATTTGGTTAATAGGGTCTCTTTTTGTCCTGAAAAACAAGCCATTCTTTGATTTGTCGATTGACTGCACAATTCCATTTCTTGATTCCCATAAATCTTTTTCAAAATACTTAATTGCTTGGATACCTAGCAGAACAAGAAGACCGAGTCCTATAAATAGAGCAAAAATTCGTATGCCTTTAGCTACTACAAATTTCGATAATTCTAGCGGCGGTTTATTTTTAGTTTTCTTTGATTTTTCGTCGTCTAAATTTTGTTTTAACTTTTTAATTCTTTTTTTCTTTTTTTTGGCTCGTTTTTCTCGCAGCGTAAACCATGAATTTAAACTTCGCCAATAAATTAAAACAACTAGTCCACCAGCAATAGCTGATATAAAGTTGCCAAATGGCTCAAGCATTATCATCCACTTGTATATCAGCAATGTATCCAAGATTTTTCTCTATTGAGGTTTTAAGTGTCTAAGCAATTTCTAGAAATGTTAGGTATTCCACTGGATATCTTTCCAATAAATTAAAGAAACAATAGAGTACCGTATGATTAAAGATATCGCGCAATATATGCGCTGATTCCCTAGCTCAAATAGTCGCTTAGTGTACTCTTAAGCAAATACATGTGTGAGAGAATGTGGGAAGCAATCCTACCCCCACTAAAGAAAGGTTTGACAGATCAAAATGTTATCTATACCCTGCGAATCCCCTTGGGGACGCCATTATCTCGACGCCGTTGAGTAAAAGTTTTTGTTGCGTGATTCCAGCATTGGAATCAGCTTTATTTGCATTCGAGAAAGACTTGAATCTGTAGCTGGTAATTCTGCTCGGTATGGCATGTCCTGTAATATGTCGAAAAACTGCCTTATACTGAATTATCTCTATGGGGACGATTGCTAGTGCCGTTGGAGGTTTACATGCAGCAAGAAAGTACACCCGAACCTGAATCCCAGGTCCCGTCACAGCTTGATCAGGAAGCGCTGAACAAGTGGTTCGACGAAAGGCTGGAGCAAAAGCTGCGCGAGCGTGCAGAAGCCAGGACCCCCCAGTTGTCACTGATTGCCACTAAGGGCACATTGGACATGGCGTACCCTCCCTTTATTCTTGCGTCGACCGCAGCTGCTCTGGGCTGGGATGTATCCTGCTTCTTTACTTTTTACGGGCTGAACCTTCTGAAGAAAGATTTGAACCTTGCTGTTTCGCCGCTGGGCAATCCTGCGATGCCAATGAAAATGCCGTTTGGCCCCGACTGGTTCAAAAGTGTGGAATGGAATATACCCAATGCACTGAGCAGTAACCTCCCGGGATTTGAAAAATTTGCCACCTTGATGATGGAGCGGACTATCAAGGAGAAAGGTGTCGCAAGTATCCAGGAGTTGCGTGCCTTATCCATCGAAGCTGAAGTAAAAATTATTGGCTGTGAGATGACGGCGGACTTGTTCGGGTATGACAAGGCCGAGTTTATTGATGAAGTATCAGAATGGGTCGGTGCAGCCTCCTTTCTTTCAGCTGCCAAGGACGCGAATATCTGCCTGTTTGTCTAGACGGGACAAGTCGTCCTTCAGCATTGAAGCTGATGAATTGTCCGCTTCAGTCAAAATCCCAACCCGGGAATCGTTAAGCCAGGTGCAGTGACCGGAGACCGGGACATCAAGCTGCCTCAATCAACTGCATGATCGAGTACTTGTTGTCGGTGATGTCTGCAAGGCTGTACTGGTCCAGTGTATTCAGGAAGGCATTCAAGGCTTCACCGAGGACATGTTTGAGTTTGCATGCCCTCACGATTGGACACTGCCCATCCGGTCCAAAACACTCGACAATAAACAGATCCTTCTCGGTTTCCCTGATGACCTCTCCAAGCATGATTTCGTCAGGGTTCAGCGCCAGCCTGATTCCACCGCCTTTGCCCTGGATACTTTTTATGTATCCTGACTTGCCCAGCTTGTGCACGATCGATCGAACATGATGTGCAGAAATGGAGTATGCCCCGGCCAATTGTGAAACAGTCGTAAGCTCTCCCCGTGGCCTGCAGGCCATGTAGATCAAAATCCTAAGCGCATAATCCGTAAATTTTGTTACTCTCATAATCTAATTCCCTTGTCCCTGTGTGTAGAGATCGTTTCCCGGTTTCGTTGTTCCCGGGTTCTCAAGTTTCAAATATCTATAAAAGATAGATGTTATAGCCTATACTTTCTGTACATATTATTTAAGTGCACTAGAAGGGGGGTTCGATGAGAAAGCGAAAAAGCCTTCTTGCCTGGCTGGTTCCTGTCTGCATGCCACTGGCTTTGTTCAGTGAAGCCTCCATGGCAGACGAAGATCCTGAGGTCACAAGAACGCGCCAGCATGTAGAGATGCTAGACACCCTGTACAAGACAGCGATCGTGCTGATCACAGACAAATACGTCACTGATCCTTCGAAGTTTTCGGGGGCAAGCGCTGCGAAAGCGTTGTTTGACACCATGAGCGACAACGGTTATCACGAGGTGCGCCTTGTAGGCCTGACGGATGTTCTCATTCATCCTGAGATGAATCGACCGAAAGATGAATTCGAAGAGCAGGCTAAAGAGAAGCTGCTAGGTGGCGAGTCCACGCATGAAGAAGTGGTCACCATTGAAGGCAAGCGCTATCTGCGCAAGGCCACGGCCGTCCCGGTCGTTCTCGAGAGGTGTGTGATGTGCCATGCAAACTTCAAGGGCAACGATGGGGCGATTGGGACCCTTGTCTACAAGGTGCCACTCATCGAATAAAGTAGCCGGACAAATATCGTGCAAGAAAAAAGGGGGCTTCTGCCCCCTTTTTGGTTTCAGCATGTGCCGCGGACGGACTAGCCAAACATTTCAGCTGTCATATTTTTGAACCAGCTGTAGGCATACAGCACTTCACGTTTAAGTGCTTCCGGAGTTGCATCAGCAGGAGTAAGCCCGCCACCCATCTTTTCAATTTTCGAACGGTCTGCAGCAAGCTTATACACGGCGACCACGGAAATTCCGTAGTCTGGTGCGATGATGCTGTAGCATGCATTGGCATAGGAATTAACGCCGGACTCCTTTTCCTGAAGGCTGCTGACGACTGCTGAAGCACACACTTTCGCCTCGGTGCCCGCAGCAAAACCGGACTTGGGCATGCCCGTAATGATCCCGGCATCGCCGATGATGTGTATGTCCTTGTGCCGCTTGGACTCGAATGTCCCCAAGTCTACAGGGCACCAGCCAGAATCATCCGTCAGGTCTGCATCATGGGCAATTTGTGCTGCTTTTTGCGGCGGGATGATATTGGCTACTGCAACTTTATGCTCATCAAAATCAGTGCTGACTGTCATCGCCTTGGGGTCTACTGAGGTGACACCTCCACCTGTGTCCGCCCCCGCAACCCATTCGATCATGTCCCCGTAAACTTTCTCGTAACCCTGCATGAACAATCCCTGTTTCGAGAACTTGTCTTTGGCATCAAGTATCAAAATCTTGGATTTCGGTTTGTGATGCTTAAAATAATGGGCAATCTGTGCAGCGCGCTCATAAGGGCCCGGCGGGCAACGGAACGGATTCCCTGGAGGGGCAATGACCACCAGTCCACCGTCATCCATCGATTCCAGCTGTTTTCTCAGCAGTGCAGTCTGCTGGCCTGCTAGCCAGGCATGAGGCATGATTTCTGCAGCAGCCTCATCGTAGCCTTCAATCGTTTCCCACTTGAGTCCGATGCCTGGTGACATCACCAGACGGTCATACTCAAGCGTTACACCACCTGCAGTGGTAACCTTGTGGGCGACGGGGTCGATCGCGGTAGCCTTGTCCTGGACTACTTTTATTCCATGGCTCGCAAACTTGTCGTAGCCGAACTTGATTGTTGAAATGTCCCGGTCCCCCCCAATTACCTCATTGCTCATAAAGCATGTATGGTGATGAGGCTTTGCCTCAACAATGGTTACCTCTATGGAAGAATCCCCTTTGGCAATATATTTGGCAGCGATCGATCCGCCTACACCACAGCCAATCACGACGACACGTTTTTTTGCAGCTCCCGCTATATGTGGAAAACCGAGTACGGTGGAGCCCAGCGCAAATGCGCTACCTGTACTCTGTAAAAATTTCCTTCTATTTAGGTTTGGCATGTTAGTTCCTCCTGCAATCCTGACCGGCGCTTTATTTCTGGCCTGCATAAAACTGGATGAGTTTGGCAATTGATTCCTCTCCATGCTCTTCATGAGCTTCTTCCATCTGTTTTCTCATTTTTTTAGGCATGGCCCGATCACCGCTTTGAAAATCAGCCATTGTATATTCAAGGTAAGGAATCCACTGTCCCGCCAGCACTCCTGCATCATCATCCGCAGACCTTCCGCCGTCCTCGTGGCATTTCTCACAGTGATGTTCGTGGATATCTGCACCGGCCTTGGCCAGTTCAGGGTTGACTTCCTGCTCACTGGCCTTAAAAGGCAATGATGCGAAGTACCTTGCGATAGCCTTGATTTCTGCCTCGGAATAGCCTTGAGCAATTCTATCCATCACAGTGGACGTTCGGGCAAAGAATTCGACGTCTTCAAAGTCAGGATCCGATTCAATCACCGCCTCAACCTTATCCTCGTCGTTATCGTACTTGTAGGCCAACATTGCGCCGATTATGTAAATTTCTGACATTCCCGAAATAGTCGGGGTCGCTGGCCCCTCGCTGATACCTGCTGGGCCGTGGCAGCCAAGGCATGTGTCAGATAGCATGGCCGGGCTTGCAAGATCGGATGCTGATACGGTATGGAAAGACAGCAGACTGAGCACACATAACAAAAATGTATGGCGGACAATTGTTAACAGCATTCTTATCCTCCTGTACTGGATATTCATGGCTTCATTATTCTGCAAACGGCCAGAACCTAAGCACAACCACAGTGATTTTTACTCCCGCACACGAATACTAGCACAGTTGAATGCCCGCTTTTAGACCCGCCCGCGCCTTGCCTAGTTCAGTGCAATTTCCTCTGCAGGTCTTCTGGGCAGTCTGTGTGCCACACCAGTATGACAATCAATGCAGGTTTTTCCGCGCGTCTCTGCGTTTTTGTGCTTTTTGCGCGCCGAGCGATCCTGTTCCTTGAGATCCATGGCAGCAATGGTATGGCATGACTGACACTCACGCGAGTCAGTTGCTTTCATTCGTTTCCATACTGCATTCGCCATCTGCCACCGGTGCTTTTCAAATTTTTCTTCATCATCTATGGTGCCCAGGATCTCATGCCATACATCCTTTGCGGCACGAATCTTGGCATACAGCTTTGGCCCCAGACTGTGCGGAACGTGGCAGTCAGAACAGCCGGCACGTACACCCGAGATATTTGTATAGTGGATGCTTTCCATCCATTCTTCCTGTACCCACTGCATGGAATGGCACGATGTGCAGAAGTTCGTGCTATTGGTAGCCTCTAATGTGACAGAGGATACGGCCAAGGAGACTGCACCGATGATCAGCAGGGCGACGACAGGTAAAAGTTTCAAAAGGTACCTCTGTGAATTGTCTGATTACAAAATGAGCTGATGACAGAGCAAACGTTATGGCAGTATACTGACAGACTATATCAAAAATCTGGTGTTACAGGGATTTAATGCTTATGAAGTATACTGAAGTGATTCGGACGCTCGTTGTCTTGATGGCTGGGATACTCGTCTTGCCCACAGCCTCAATAAGTTCAGAACTTTCTAGTCAAAACGACGCAGAGAATTCTGTGCAGACCGAGACTGTTGCAAAGATGGATGACAGTCAAGAACAAAGCGGGAAAGCAAATACAGAAGATACTAAATCAGAGCTCACCGAAGGCTCACAGGCTAGTATCAATGAAGGAATAGCAAAGCAAGCACCGTCTCAATCGGTATATAACCCATGGACAGGGGCACATGGTTCATTTACGAACTTTTTTAACCCCTTCGCTATGCTGAACCCTGCAACCTACATGGGCATGATGTATCCGATGATGGGAATGATGGGGACCATGTATAACTTTCCTGTAGACATGATGACACAACCATGGGCCATGGACATGATGATGCGCTCGATGAATCCAAATCTTTTATTTGGCATGTTCGGGCATACAGGTTCTGCTTACAGGGGAGGCAAAGTTCCAGAGCATTTACCGGTTGTAAGTATCCCGTTTTTCCCGACCCAGAATTATCAAAACTGGCCGAAAAACAAGGTGTCTCCCGGAGTATCCCGTGAAGCCAAGAAGAATGCCTTCCAAACTGCGATGGCTTTCAGTCCGCTTTCCATGCGTGACATGATCAGTATCATGACTGACAAAATGCCTGTTCAGGAAGACGTCTCATGGGATGATGCTGTGGAAGCCATGAAACTCCGTGCCAATGAGCTGAACTTCAAGTTTGTTGGCTCGAGCCCACTATGGAAAGAAATCGAGGCAGTCACGGAAAAACCTTCAGCTAGGGTCGAGATGTTTCGTTTCTGTGATGCAGCGGTTGCTCGAAAAATCTTAGACGAAATTCCAGAATTTGTTATATTCCTGCCGTGCCAGATTTCATTGATCGAGGACGGCGAGGGCAAGCTGTGGGTAATGACCATGGACTGGAGTATCGAATGGCTTGACTTTGCTCAAAATCCGAACTCGCATTTGGCTAAAGATTTGCGCCAGGACGCGATCAGAATTCGTGAGGCAATGACTTACATTATGGAAGGGGCCGCAACAGGCGAGTTTTGAGAATACGTTTGTAAACTAACTAACCAGAAGGGAATTTAAATGTTATTTAATAATAGACTGCTTCGATCGGTATTGACTGCTGGTTGCCTACTTACTGCTTGCGTCATCAGCTTGCACGCTGAAGAAACACCGGCCCCGCAAGCAGCTGCTGCTCCATCAGACATGTCGAAGGCAATACAGCACTCGATGGATCCCAACGTATGGATGAAGATGATGGCGATCATGATGAACCCTCAAAACTCATCGTCCCTGGATGCCTGCGCGCTATGTCATGAGCCCCAGGATATAGCTCAGTACCAAGCCAGCTTCGGGCCTATGCTGGATATGATGTGGCAACCCTACAAGGCAATGATGAATCCTCACGCGATGACTTCCATGATGAATCCAAATACCTATATGGGTTCCTTTGGCGGGATGATGAATCCTGCAATGTACATGAACATGATGTATCCGATGATGGGAATGATGGGACCCATGATGGGTCCGATGATGGGATCCATGATGAATCCTGGAATGTACATGAACATGATGAATCCCATGATGGGAATGATGGGACCCATGATGGGTCCGATGATGGGATCCATGATGAATCCTGGAATGTACATGAACATGATGAATCCCATGGGAAATCCGATGATGAACCCTATGGGTATGATGCCTCCAGTGCCTGGCTATGGAGGACAATCACCGCAGTCTCCCGGAAGCCCGCAAATGGATACCGAGCAGCATAAGCAGTGGTACGACCAATGGGCGGACATGATGAAAAATTTCCTTCCTAATTCCGGGTCCAAGAGTGAGTGATGACATTATCTGGTGTGCTCATCCCAACATATATGCGAATTTACATTTGGGATGGGCATACGGCGTTGCAAACACTGCTGCAAAATCTTTCTTAAGCACCTTAATCTACGCAGGCAGACACGTGAAATGATCTTTTTCTTTCAAATTACCCGTGAGAGATTCAGGCTTTAGGGTATATTTCTCAAGTACTTTCAATTCTGAAAAATCCAAAAATATTCAGGGATATAACTGCTGGCTATATGGATTGGCACTCTGGTGAATTTAAGTTATCTACATTGTATAATTTAGCCCCCTGATCCCGTAGGAACGAGGTGACATGGAAGAATTTTCTAACCTTCATCTGGTAGCAATACTTGGTTTCGTCATAGCCGCTATCTTCGGCTTTATCGGAAACAAAACTCACTTTTGTTCAATGGGTGCGATCAGCGACGTAATCAACATGGGGTCAAAAGGCCGGTTAGGAGCCTGGTTCCTGGCAATTGGCGTCGCAATTCTTGGAGCACAGTTCTTGTTTTTCCAGGGACTCGTGGACCTGAATGCGTCGATCTATCTCTCACCAAATTTCTACATCCTCAGCTATATCCTTGGTGGAATTCTATTTGGAATTGGCATGACACTGGCGGCAGGCTGTGGGCAACGAAACTTGATTCGACTCGGTGGCGGAAACTTAAAGGCACTCGTCGTGATCCTGGTGCTAGGCATAACCGCCTATATGACCATGCGGGGCCTGTTAGCGATAGTGCGTTTGAACTGGGTTTATGCTGTCAATGCTGACCTTACGAACCAAGGCATAAACGATCAAAGCCTGATCAGCTACCTGGGGTCGCTTCTAAAGCTTGAGGATACAGCTTGGCTGAGGGTAGTCATTGGTGTTGTACTGGCTGGAGGTTTCATAACCTATGCCTTTATACACAAGGAATTTCGCAGAAGTTTCGACAATATTCTTGCAGGGGTCATAATCGGAGCATGCGTAGTTGCAGCATGGTATGTAACCGGCTATGTAGGCCAAGATGATTTTGACCCGGTCATGCCTCAGGGCATGGCCTTTATCGGTCCAACAGGAAATGCAATCAGCTATCTGATGACTTTTACAGGCGCTCAGATCAATTTTGGCATTGCGATTGCGTTTGGAATGATCACCGGTTCCTTTATCTATGCTCTTGTATCCAAGTCATTCAGGATCGAAACGTTCAGCAACAGGTCTGAGATGACCAGTCATTTGATTGGCGCAGTTTTGATGGGATTCGGTGGCGTGCTTTCATTCGGGTGCACGATAGGGCAGGGAGTGACCGGAATGTCTACATTGGCGATGGGATCGATTCTTGCCTTGGGCTCAATTATTTTTGGCAGTGCGCTTACAATGAAAGTTCAGTACCACATCTTGGATGAGAAAGGATTCTTTACTGCATTGGCCACGTCATTGCTAGAGCTGCTCAGGCCATGGAGGAAACAAGCAACCTGAGCAACTGACAGCTTGTTGGCCTTACTTGATCTCCGCTTCTCCTTTGCCTGATTCTCCAAGATTATCAGTCCAGCTAATCGTCACAATATCCCCGGGACTGCCGCCTTCAAATTCAAATGACCAGTAGGGGTTTTTCGAAATCCCTGTTCCCCATTCTGCAGAGATGATCACTTCTCCATTCAATGCTGCTTGAACATTTTTGATAAAGTGGGCTGGAACTAACTCTCCAGTGTCAGGGTCCTTCCTGCTTCCAGATTCCATAGGGTGATAAAGTATCGCTTTAACGGTGGTAATTCCGTTTTTCACTTTAGCTCTGATCTTCATTTTTTGAGACATTCTCTCAATCCTTAAATTTGAAATTTAGACACAACCACCCGCGGTGACTCTCACTGCACTTTTTGCACTGTATAGTTTGCCTTCTGCCTTGATAATGGCAACTACATTCGAGGTCTCACGCAATTTGATGCGTGTTGAGACATAGGGCTTGGATTTTCCGTGAAAATAGAACCTTGAAATCCAGGGTCTTGGGTTCTTATCACCCATGATACTTATCCATTCGACGTTATCCAGGTCTGTTGATATTTTCACAGGCACCGTCGCGCCATTTTCAGCGATATCAGGTACATTTAGTTCTACGTGTCCATCAAGCAATTCCTGATCGCCGATTAGCCCTTTCAATGCAGGCAAGTATTCAGTTTCATCAAACGCTGCTGACGGCCATGCTGCCCATGCGCGGGGTATCATGCCTGAACTTAAGGCAAATATGCCTACGCAAAGCTGGTATTGAATGAATCTTCTTTTCGAAATGTCCATGGCGTCCCCTTGAGATTGGTGGTGTGAAATGCACACATCTATCATCTGACTAAAACAGGTCCTACTGTAATTTTTGACGATAGTTTACTATGTAAGTTCACGAATATTCTAACGTACTAACTGATTGATTGCTTAGTTCTAGGCTATTCAGGCCAGTAGATAATGGTGGCTATTTTAGATGACTTGTATGAGAATTTCTTCGATCCAACAGCACTGTGCCTGTGTTACAGGTTTTGTTAAACGGGTGCGGAACTGAAATGTATAGAGGCTGATAAATGACTGATTACCTGGCTGCATATTCAAGCGAATTCTGACATGGCTACCTATGTCGCTCTGTACGCTGTCCATGTAGGCACTGCATGCATATCGATTGCCGGATTTTTTATTCGCGGGATCTGGATGCTGCAATCATCAGAAAGATTGCAGCAGCGCTGGGTAAAAATAGTTCCACATATAAATGATACGATACTGTTGCTCACTGCGATCGCGTTGGTTTTCATCACGGTTCAGTATCCCGGTCCAGCTGCATGGCTGAACGCCAAGATTATCGGGCTGCTGGTATATATCGTGTTGGGTGTCATTGCATTAAAACGTGGAAAATCAAGGAGAGTGAGAGCCATGGCCTGGTGTCTTGCGCTGATAACCTATGCCTACATCATGGCCGTTGCAGTTACGAAGAACGTATTCCCATTGGTATTGTAATAAGCTTCATTCAAGGGTCAGCTGTGAGCCGGTGTGGACTGAAAAGAGTAGCTGAATAAAGAAAAGCCCCGATCTTTCAACCGGGGCTTTTTTTGGGGTATAGCTTCTACTCCAGTTCCTGAGAGTCAGTTATACCTTGGGGCATCCTGCGAAACTGAAAAATTTCGCTTGATTAGTTTTTGTCTGCCGTGGCCTCTGCTACAGAAGGGGCATAGAAAGAGCTGAACATGTTTTGATAAGTGCCCGGGTTAAACATCCATGCAGTGCCTTCTTGGCTGGAGTCCATGGTTGTATACAGTGGCTGGTAATACTGCGGATTCATCAGAGCGGTCATCCACTGCATATAAAATGCCGGGTTCATATACGCATA
This sequence comes from Gammaproteobacteria bacterium, assembly GCA_965220875.1. GTDB lineage: Bacteria > Pseudomonadota > Gammaproteobacteria > UBA4575 > UBA4575 > WTFY01. The sequence continues at coordinate 1,736,329 of OZ244849.1, forward strand.
CATAAACTGGTATGACTGCGGGTTCATGGGAGCGGCCATCCAATTAACATATGTCTGGGGATTCATGAACTGTGCCATTGCATTCGTCAGCTTGGCAGGGTCACTGAAACTCGTCATCCAGGCTTGCCATTGATTTGGATCAATAGAGCAGTTCATAAGTGCTTGTGCAGTGGCTGGGTTATTAATAGCAATCATCAATTCGTTGAATTTGGCCGGATTAGTCATTGCAGCAGCCATTGCTTCAGGGTCAGTGAATGCGGGATGTACCGTGCAATTCGCTGACGGGTTTTGAGCATTGTCGCCAGTTTTGGCCAGGTCACCGAAAACAGGTGTTATCAGAAGCATTAAGAGCCCAGCGATAACCGGATAGGCAAGTTTTGATAAGTTCATTAGAGGATCCCCATTAAATGTAATTAACAATATAATTATATTCTAATATATTTTATTAGTTTGTGAAATAAAATATTTGAATGCGCATATTGTCAGGTGCTATGGCTTTGAAATATCAAAAGCTGAGTTCTGTACAATTACTGCCTCAGCCATTTGTAAGAACCTATCCGCGTCCAGCAGAAAGTCAGAATAGGCGTCAGCACGTCTTGGTCTGGCGCTGTACAACCATCGAGGTATTACCAGCCAAGCTCTTGTTCATGAAAGTACCAAGGGGTGAAAAGTGCTATGGATCTTGCAAAACACATTATTGCACTGAGATGGGAGATAGTCTGATGAACCAAATCAATTCGCAAACGCCGGTCTAGGTGCTGTTCTCGACCAATTATGTAATTGCGTATAATGTATATTATGTTAAATTAAGTAAAACAGCAGAACAAGCCAGCAAAAGGGCTAAAGACACGAGAGGCCTGCTTCAAATGCGATTGCATCAAGCAGGGTGATAAGTATATTCAAGAATATATTCTATCTGTTTGAATTAGCGCATATTCTGATTAATGCCGAGCATGCTGAGCCACCGGGTATACATTACATCAGCTAATTGATGCATCGTACTTAAACGCTCAGCAAGATCCCTGCTGATTTCAACCTCGCTTTGCACACTGTCTGAGAGTGGTTCTAGGTCATACCCATAGACCTCAAGCCAGTCATTGAGCATGGTTGAGGTAACTTCCAGATGAGGGATGGTGGCAATGATATTGTCAATGGCAAAGGCCTGGTTTGGATTATGAACAGTGGTGTAGAGAGGCGTGGCTCCACTAGGGATTGTCATGGCATCTTCATGCCAAAGCAGCACATCCAGAGTTTTGGGCAGTCGTGAAAACCACTGCTTGCAGATTTCATTATCCAGAAACTCGATCGTGTGCCACCCTATTTCCTTTTTGGGCATGGTACTGATGCTTCCACCCAGAGCTTTGCTTATCAATTGAGCGCCAAAGCAATGGCCTATGATTGGAAGGTTTTTTTCGGCTGCGTGGCATATCAGGTTTAATTCTTCGGATATCCATGGGAGCGCATCATTCACACTCATGGTTCCTCCGAGAAATGCAAGTCCACTGATATTGTTAATGTCAGTAGGGATAGGCTCGCCCTGGTCAATGGCAACCATCTCATAGCTGAGCTGGTTTCGTTCCAGAGTTCTAATAAAGTGCCCTGCTCCAACCCAGCTGTCGTGCCTGAAAATTCGTATGGGATTCACTGTATCAATCTCTATGCCTAGTGTGAGCAGCGGTATGTGTGCGTGGCCCTATCAGCTGTATATGGCAATGATCCCGCAAAATTAGTCAATGGCAGTTCTTTTTTTCTTGGATGGATCGATAAAGGGAATTTCTGAAGTGGTTGCGGCACATGAAACATTTTTGCCACTGACCTCAAGGCGAATTCCGCTTTGAGCAAGGTCGGGGCGAAGCTGGGCCATGGCTATGGATTTCTTGAGAACCGGAGAAAATACAGGAGCAGTAATCACACCAACTTTCTGACCATCCAGAAAAATATCTGCATCTGGGTCCACAGCCGTATCACAATCCGCGATGATGCCGAATGTCCTGATTTTTTCCTTGCCCAAGGATTGCATGACCGCCGTTTTGCCTCGATAGTCAGCCGTTTTTTTCTTGCTTACCGCAAAACCCAGGCCGACTTCCCAAGGTGTATTGTCTTCCATCATGTCGTATGGATAAAACAACAATGCAGCTTCTACTCGGATTGCATCAATGCAATTGAATGAGCAGGGTAAAATCCCTGCCGCGCTGCCATTTTCAAGGATGGCATCCCAGATTGGGCCAATGCTGCTGGCCTTGGCAAATATTTCGTAGCCACGTTCACCAGAGTAGCCCGTACGCGAGATCAGACACTGGTGGTCAAACAGTACAGCTGAAACTTGGTGGAAGTACTTCAGGTTTTTTACATCGGCATCTGTATGCTGATCAAGAAAGTCCATTGCCTTGGGTCCCTGCAATGAGATGTCATGCAGGTCATCGTCGAAAACAACCGTGACGTCCCTGCCCTGCGCAGACTTTTGCAATTGTTCCATGCCTGTTCCGGCACCGTGAACCATCATGACGTGGTTAGGGCACAAATGAAACATGATGCAGTCATCGGTAATACAGCCCTCTTCATTCAAAATAAGGGCGTAGGTTGACCGGCCAGGGTATACAGTCGACATGTCGCGTGTGCAGACGTGATCAACGACTTCAAGCGAGTCAGGGCCCACTACATGCACCTTTTTGAGACCTGAAACATCAAACAGGCCTGCAGAAGTACGTACGGCAAGATGCTCATCCTTCACATCCTGGTTGTATTCCCAGGGTACATCCATTCCATTCCACTCACCAAGTGGTGAACCTAGCTTCCGGTGGCGGGATTCCAGGGCTGAATGCCGTGTTACTGCCATACCTTCCTCCTGGAGTATGTATCGATAAGGGAATCTAAAGGCTGCCAATCATGCATCGGATGGTAACCTTGGGTAACAATTGTAAATCGAAACAGTTCATGCTGAAAAAATTAAACGTATCCGGGTCTCGAATCAATCTGTCCTAGTGCGTACAACTTTTGCAGTATAAAGCAACAGTGCCTTGGCTGAAGCCGATTCAGCCCATGCCGCTGTCCTGCTACAATCTTGCAAGATGCTGCTTTCAATTCAACGTGATCTGGCAGATACTTGAATTGTATTCTTTAGAGTTGTACCTGGTTCCAAATGCGAAATGAACTTGTTCCCGGTCAAACACAGTAAAAAACGAAGCGTCGTCAGCTGCGAAGCGTCCTCTCCAAGATTTTTAGAGCACCCTGCTGAGCACAAACATCTGCACTTCCTCAATACTGTGCTACGGGATGTGGTCGAGAATCCGGGTTCCGTCTCCCCATTTCTGGTATTGCTGAACGAGATTGAATTCCTGACTGGTTCGGTTTCAAGTGCACTGTTCATCATCAAGGAATCCGGAGAAAAAGAACTCGTGGCGATCACCGACGAGCTGGAACTGGAAGTATTCAGCGACAGCTTGAACAATACCTCCATCGATTCGAATCACAGCACGCTGCAACCATTCGGAAAAACTGCTAGCGCCTACGATGTCATAGTGATTCGCCTGGGAGAGCGCAGTCACAACCCTCATGGCATGCTTATTCTGAAAACACCCAAATCTGCAAGCAGAAGCATGTCGGGAGTTGAAATGGAATCCATAAGGCATGCGCTGAGTGGAATTTTGTCAAGCTCGCAGCATCTGGATGTCAGCAAGCGGCTTGCCCTGCATGAGGAAAGGGCTCTGATCGCCCGGGAGTTGCATGACTCCCTTGCGCAATCCCTCTCATACCTGAAAATACAGGTAAGCAGGCTTCAGTCCCTGCTGAAGATCAATCCGCAGTACAGTGATGAAAACATGAGTGCAATCAACGGGATTGTTGAAGAATTTCGAACCAATCTCAATGTTTCCTATAAACAGCTGCGTGAGCTGATTACCACCTTCAGGCTGGCATTGAAGAGCCGCGACCTGGCTCATGCACTGGAGGATTCAGTGGAAGAATTTGAGAACAGAAGCAGTGTTGCCGTTAGTCTGGATAACCGGCTGTCGCGCATGGATCTGGCCGTTGACGAGGAAATTCATGTTCTGCAGATCGTACGCGAGGCTGTTGCAAATGTCGTAAGGCACTCACAGGCCAGTCGCGCGGAAGTGTCATTGAGCATTTCCAGCGATGGACTGATACGCATCAATATTGATGATGACGGGGTAGGCATGAAAAACTCGCAGGCCAGAACACACCGTCATGGATTGATCATCATGCAGCAGCGGGCCCATGAACTCGGAGGAAAATTTCGCGTTGAGACCAACCACCTTGGTGGAACGCGCATTACCGTCACGTTTTATACAAAAAGCAAAAAAAACATTCGCCAGTCTTCAGGCTAGATTCCAATGCAATCAGAAAATACTGTTTTGATCATCGATGATCATCCGCTTTTCCGTAAAGGTGTAGCGCAGCTCATCGAAGGCATGGGCGATGAATTCAAGCTTGTTGGTGAAGCGCAATCCGGTACAGAGGGAATCGCGCTGGCATTGGAGTACAAACCGAACCTGATATTGCTGGACTTGAATATGGAGGGTATCAGTGGAATCGAAACGCTGATCGAGCTGCGGAAACAAGATGTCAAGTCCTACGTAGTCGTGCTGACAGTCTCTGATGCGGAAGAAGACCTGGTAGCCGCCCTGCGCAACGGGGCCGACGGGTATCTGCTTAAGGACTTGGAGCCGGAAGTGTTGCAGTCAAAACTGCAAAGCGTGATAAACGGTCATATAGTGCTCGATCAGAATTTATCCGAAAAACTGGCGAGTTCCATTCGTAACGAACGGGATGTTTTGCCTGAAAATCAAAAAAGCGCCTCGCTTACACAAAGGGAAAAGGAAATCCTGGAATTGATTGCCGGTGGATGCAGCAACAAGCTGATTGCACGCAAGCTGGATATAAGCGATGGAACCGTCAAGGCCCATGTCAAGAATCTATTGAGAAAGCTCAATGTCCATTCGCGGCTTGAAGCGGCGGTTTGGGCTTTGAATCATGGTTTCGGGAAATAGGCATTTGTAAATGTGAGCACGCAGACAGGCTTATCACTAATCTTGTCAAGCATTTCCCTTTACCCTGCCTGCAGCGTTTGAGACTGCACCTGTGGACGGTGAATCCGACATATTAGACGGCCTGCAGCAGATTGTTTTTGAGGTGGACCGATCGGGCAAGTGGGTTTACCTGAACCCGTCATGGACTGACCTGACAGGCTATCCTGCCGATCAAATGCTTGGCACCCACTTCCTTGACCTCGTGCACCCCAAGGACCGGCCCGGTGCAGAACAATTCCTGCTCGGCCTGTACCGGCAGGGAAAACGGGAAATCAAGCCGATTACGGTCCGGTTTCTTTCCAGGCAAGACAGGCCTGTGTTCATGGTGCTGAGAGCCAATCCCGTATCTGGAACAAGGGAGGATCAAGACTCAGCCAGGATCGTCGGAACCCTCACCGAAATTACAGAGGAAATCCGCCAGCTGGAAGTTCTTGAGGCAAAGTATCGGAGTTTGTGTAACTTTGTCGACAGCTTTTCCGGCATGTTATACCGGTGTCGCAATGATGGGGACCTGACCTTCGAGTACGTGAGCACCGGTTGCCTGGAGTTGACAGGATACAGTCGTCAGCAGCTTGTCGAAAAGAATGAGATCTCATATGCAAGCATCATTCACCCTGATGACCGCCAAAGAATTCTTGAGACCATTCAATACAAATTGCACTCCGGCAAGCAGTACGAACTCACGCATCGGATTATCACTGCGGCAGGCGCAGAACGATGGGTATTCAACAGGGGTAAAGGGAATTTCTCTTCCAGTGGAGAACTGCTGTCATTCCAGGGCCTGCTGATTGATTTTGATCAGCAGAAGAAGATTCAGGAACGCAGCTTGCAGCAGTCACTCTATGACTCGGAAACCAAGCTGCTGAACAGGATTTTATTTATTGATCGCCTGGAACACTCGATAGAGAAAATCAAATGCCAAAATGGTTATTCCTTCGCATTGCTGCTGCTGAGCATTGACCAGTATTCTCAATTATTTGAAAGCCTGGGCGCTCAAAGCATTGAGTTTGTCATCACTGAAATCGGGCAAAGGATTATCGAGACCCTTAACTACCCCGTGTCCTTGTGCAGATTGCAGGAGGATCGTTTTGGAATCTTGCTTGATTCATCCGAATACAGCATCAAAAACATCAATGCAATCATGAACCAGATTCAGGAGCAGGTTCAAACCCCCCTAACCATAGAAGAAAACGAAGTATATGTAACGGCAAGCATTGGTGTGGTCATTGGCAATCCGGATTACGATGACAAGGAAAAAGTGCTGGCGGAAGTCCAGAATGCACTGAGCCGCGCGATCAGCCTGGGAGGCGCTCGCTACGAAATGTCTGACTTGATTACGCATGGGAAAGCTGCCCTGCAGGCACACATTGAAAAAGAACTTGAACATGCACTGGAACAGAATGACTTTCTGGTGCACTGGCAGCCCATTATTACTCTCGAGGACAACCGCTTGTCAGGCCTTGAGGCAAGACTGGTGTGGCCGCACCCGATAAAGGGGCTTTTGTATGCCGAGCAGTTCGTGCCGAACGCGGAAGAAACGCAACTCATCATTCCATTGTGGGAATGGATGATAAATGATGTATGCAGGCAAATCGAAAAGTGGAATAACCTGGTTTCCGAAATTCAGGAGATTACATTAAACATACAAGTGACGGGAGCGACGTTACTGGATGCGGATGTGATTTTCAGGCTTTGTCAAAAGCTCCTGCTGGTGAAGCCTGGCTTGTGCAATGTGGTAGTAGGGGTTTCCGAAAATGTACTGAGCCATGTTCCCCGGACCACAAGCAGTCTGCTGAGGCCCACGGAGAGAAAAGACATCCAGCTGATGCTGGATGGATATGGAGGAGCTAAGACTTCCTTGTCTTTACTCCAGGATATACCGATTGAGTATGTCCGTTTAAGCCGTTCAATCGTGGAAAACTGCGTGTCAGATCATGGGAAATTTGTACGTGCCATTGCCTCGCTCACCCATAACCTTGACATTGAAATAATGGCCAATGCCGTACAATCAAGGCAGCAGCTGGAAACACTGAAGAATGCGAATATCGATTCAGCCCAGGGTGATCATATCTCGAAGCCTGTCTCTGAAGAGGATGCCATCCAGATGCTTTCTCAGGTTGCCATTTCCAGGCATTAGTAAGCCCGGTGGCCGGCCCCTTGCTTCCTGACTTGTGTTGAGCAGGGAGATTTTTTCAGCACCTCACAAACAGCAAATCCTCCGTGAAACAGTTAAAATTGGCTTGATATAACCTCGTAACATTGCAGGGTCGTATGATGATTAAAGGTGTGTTGCTGGACCTAAGCGGAGTCCTGTACATTGGCAACCAGCCTCTTCCAGGTGCCATCGATGCAGTGCAGTATCTTGCAAAGAGCGGTTTGCCGATACGCTATATTACGAACACAACACGCAGCCCGCGCAGTGCCATTCTGGAAAAACTTGCTGCAATGAAGCTGAAGGTTGCCTCTAGCGAGCTGTTTACAGCGCCCGTCGCTGCACACAATTACATCAAGAGGAATGGCCTGTCGCCCTACTTGCTGGTGCATGCTGACCTGCTCCCGGAATTTTCAGAATTTGACCGCAAGAATTTTGATTCGGTCTTGCTGGGAGACGCAGGAAGAGGATTTACCTATGAAAAACTGAACGAGGCATTCCGTCTGCTGTTCAATGGGGCGCCTTTGTTTGCAATGGGCGATAATCGCTATTTCAAAGAAGAGGATGGTTTCAGCCTGGATGCAGGACCCTTTTTGCATGCACTGGAAATGGCAAGCGGAGTCAAGGCAACTGTACTGGGAAAGCCTGCGAAGGAGTTCTTCCTTGAGGCGATCCAGGAATTCAACTGCTCGCCTGGTGAGGTGGTCATGGTTGGAGATGACGTCGAAGCGGATATAAATGGTGCCTGTGAGGCGGGCCTTCAGGCCATTCTTGTCCAGACAGGAAAATATCGAGGCAGTGACGACCAGTGCATCCGCAATCCTGGTGTACGCATCGCAGAACACATTACCCAGGCAGTCAATTGGATTGCCCGGTAAAGCGTGTACCCGGTCAATTTGCTCATCATCCGCAACACCCGTAGTGGAGCCAAATCCTGTTACTCAATAGGTGGTAGGCATTTCGAGCAATTGACCGGCAGTGCAATAAAACCAATTATCCCTTAGCCCTGCTCAAAGAGGCATCTGGGACCATGTAAGTGCATGGATTTGATCACCGGTATGGCAGAAGTGCGGTACTCTGAAAGCAGTATAGTAATATAGGAACCTTTCATGCCGTGGGGCTTACTAAAATACGGTCTTGCTTCCGAATATCCGGCTCGTCGGGATATACCCGGTCCTCGTGAACTGAAAAAATCTTATGAGGTCGTCATCATAGGAGCCGGAGGACACGGGCTGTCCACCGCGTATCACCTGGCCCGTTACCATGGCATTACAGATGTCGCCGTACTGGACAAAGGGTATGTGGGCGGTGGCAATACTGCGCGCAACACCGCGGTGATTCGGTCAAACTATATCTCGCCCGAGGCAATAGAATTCTACAAGGCCTCTGTCGAGATGTTTGAAAACCTGTCCAACGAACTGGGGTATAACCAGATGTATTCCCAGCGAGGACAACTTACCCTTGCTCACTCCGATGCCAGCGTACGCGCATTCAGGTTGCGGGCAGAGATCAACAAGCATCTGGGGGTCCGGTCTGAAATGGTGGACCGGAAGCAAATCCGTGAAATCGTGCCTTGCCTGAACATGGACAAAAAGATGCGTTTTCCGATCCAGGCAGGCCTGTGGCACCGCGATGGCGGTACGGCAAGACATGATGCCGTTGCATGGGGCTATGCAATGCGGGCAGCACAGATGGGCGTTGAAATTCACCAGCGTACTGAGGTTACCGGCATACGCGTCGATAAAGGCAAAGTCGTGGCAGTGCAAACCGCCCGCGGGACTGTCCGTTGCAACCATGCCGTCCAGGCTGTAGCGGGTATGAGTTCAGAGGTTGCAAGAATGGCGGGAATTCGGCTGCCGATTCGAAGCTATCCCTTGCAGGCCATGGTCACACAGCCTGTCAAACCCTTTCTTGACCCGCTGGTGAGTTCAGCAGAACTGCATGCGTATGTTTCACAGACCGCACGCGGTGAGGTTGTCATAGGGGGTGGTTCTGATCCGTACGAACTGTATTCGACGCGCTCTACCCTGGACCTCAAGGAAAATCTCATCGCGCACGTTCTGGAAATGTTCCCTTTCATGGGCGAACTGAAGCTGTTGCGCCAGTGGGCAGGCATTACCGACATGACACCCGATTACAGCCCTATCCTTGGGACCAGCCCGGTAAGAAACTATTGGCTGGATGCAGGCTGGGGCACCTGGGGATTCAAGGCTACGCCCATATCCGGCAAGTGCATGGCAGAATCACTTGCAAATGAAAAAACAGCCAGACTGATTCAGCCGTTCGGGCTTGAGCGATTCAAGCGCTTCAAGTTGTTCAACGAGGCGGGGGCCACCGCGGCAAGCCATTAGGGGGCAACAATGAAGATCATGAACTGTCCATTGAACGGCCCACGGAATATCTCAGAATTCATCTGTTTTGGTGAAGTATCGATAATGCCCTGCCCGCAAGACAGCAGCGACGATGAATGGGCAGACTTCATCTGGCTGTCGAACAATACTGCGGGCGTGGTTCGTGAATGGTGGTGTCATGTGGCAACCTCTTACTGGTTCATTGCTGAAAGAAATACGGTCACGGACGAAATTCTGGCGACCTATCCCGCAAGCGATGTCTTTACCGATCGAGTCGAATTCGAACGTGAAAATAATCCGTAATATCAGTTAGTTAAAGTGTATACCGCACCTAATCGTTTACCAGCTCCTGCCGGCAGGCTGGTAGACCACGAGAACACGGTCAACTTCAGCTTTGAAGGCACACCGTACACCGGCCTTGCCGGAGACACCATTGCCAGCGCATTGGCGGCAAATGACGTCTGGCTGTTATCTCGTTCTTTCAAATACCATCGCCCGCGCGGCCTATTGTCCATGGCCGGGCTTGAGGCCAACACGCTGGTCCAGGTTGGTAATGAACCCAATGTAGCGGCTGACAGGCGAAAACTCACCCACGGGCTGCAGGTAAGCGGTCAAAACTGCACAGGGAGCCTCGCTAATGACCAGGCTGAAAAAATCGGCCTGGTAAACCGGTTTCTTCCCGTGGGGTTTTATTACAAGGCATTCTTTCAGCCTAAAGGTGCATGGCAAAACATATGGGAACCGGTCATCCGAAAGTTTGCAGGACTCGGTCGAGTGCATCCAGGCACGCCGCATGGCTACTATGACAAGCAATACCTGTTCAGCGAGATCACCGTGGTAGGAGGCGGGCCTGCAGGCATGAGCGCCGCGTTGGCCGCCGCCGACGCAGGTGCGGAAGTTCTTCTTGTTGAACAGGAAACTGTCGTCGGCGGATCACTCAACTACGGTCGATTCGATACGGAAGGAACGCTAGCACCCACCCTTCACGATGAGCTGGTCACGGCTGTTACAGACCATTCCAACATCGAGATCATGACTGACTCCGTCTGTAACGGGTATTTTGCTGACAACTGGTTGCCTGTTATCCGTGGTCACCGCATGTACAAACTTCGTACGAGGGAACTGATACTGGCACCGGGCAAAATGGAACAGCCTGCAATTTTCCGTAACAACGATCTTCCGGGCGTATTGCTGGGTACGGCCGCACAGCGACTGATTCGCCTGTACGGGGTACGACCTGGCAAACGGGCAGTAGTGCTCACTGCCGGCGACGATGGATACGCAACGGCACTGGAACTGCTGGAAAACGGTGTAAATGTCGCTGCAGTTGCAGACTTGCGTCAATCGTTTGATGCAACCCCCCTGTACGAAAAGGTGCTCGCCTGCGGCGTATCCATACACAAGGCATGCACCGTGTACGAAGCTCTTCCGGACAGGCATACACGCGGCATCCGGGCCGCAGCACTGCGCCAACTTGCTGGCGTCGGTCAGTGCGGCAGTGAAGCCTGGCGTTATGACTGCGACCTGCTTTGCGTATCTGTAGGCTTCATGCCTTCCTATCAGCTTGCATTGCATGCCGGCGGCAGGCTGAAGCATGATGAAGCGGCATCCGGGTTTTCGATTACGGGCCTGCCCGCCTGCATACACCTGGCCGGAGCAGTCAACGGGAAAACCGAGCTTGGTTCCGTCATTGAGTCCGGCAGGCAGGCCGGGCAAGCCGCATCCAGAAAACTCGGACTTGCCGTGCCAGGCACAGCTGCTTCAAAACCTGCAAACCCAATCTCCTATTCCAGCATCAACCACCCCTGGCCGATATTTCCGCATCCACGAGGCAAGGAGTTTGTGGATTTGGATGAAGATTTGCAGTATCTGGATATTATCCATGCATGCCGAGACGGATATGACGAACTGGAGCTGGTGAAACGCTATTCAACGGTTGGCATGGGGCCTTCACAAGGCCGTCACTCAGCATTGGCGACCGCGCGAGTTGTGGCAAAGGAAACTCAACGCACCATGTCGGAAGTCGGAGTCACGACTGCTCGTCCTCCACTTCATGCAGAGAACCTTGCGGTGATTGCCGGGCGCAGCTTTGAACCTGAGCGGCTGACCGCAATGCATCACCGCCATCTGGAAGCGGGTGCGCACATGATCCCGGCCGGACTATGGTGGCGGCCTGCATACTACGGAGAACCGCAACACGCTGACCGCTGGATCCTCAAGGAAAATCTCGCGGTTCGCAACAATGTCGGCATGATCGATGTATCCACCCTGGGTGGACTGGAAGTCCGGGGACCGGATGCTGCAGAATTCCTGAACCGCATGTACACCTTTTCCTACTCCAGGCAAAAGACAGGCACGCTGCGATACCTTCTGATGACCAATCCTGCCGGAAGGATTATAGATGACGGGGTTGCATGCCGGTTTGATGACGAGCATTTTTATATCACTGCAACAACGGGTGGAGTTGACAATGTTTACCGAACCATGTTGTGGTGGAACGCGCAATGGCGTCTTGATGTTGATGTGACGAATGTCACATCGGCATATGCAGGGATAAGCCTGGCAGGGCCCAAGTCCAGAGCTGTTCTGCAGCAACTATGCGACAGCATTGACCTTGCCCCGGCAAGCTTCCCCTATTTATCCGTACGCACTGCCCAGGTAGCTGGCATTCCGGCACGCCTGTTGCGTGTCGGCTTCGTAGGTGAACTAGGCTACGAGATCCACGTTCCGTCGCTGCAGGGCGAGGCATTGTGGGATGCACTGCTCAATGCAGGTCGAGAGTTCGGCATTCAACCGGTAGGCATTGAGGCGCAGCGACTGTTACGCCTGGAGAAGGGTCACCTTATCGTCGGTCAGGATACCGATGCCATGACGACTCCCCATGAAGCCCGCATGACATGGGCTGTTGCCAAACGAAAGCCGTTTTTTGTAGGTGGACGCTCTTTGCAGGTTGCCAGGCGCTACCCCTCCAACCGCAAACTTGTCGGATTTTCAGTTGAGCCGGAACAGAACGAGGCACCGGGGGAGTCAAATTTGATACTGGATGGCGATTCCATTGCCGGGCACATCACGTCGGTAGGCTACTCCCCTACCCTGAACAAAATCATCGGGATGGGATATGCCAGGGCTGACACTGAACCAGGCATGCTGATACAAATCAAGCTGAAGAGCGGGCGCAAGCAATCTGTTCAGGTTGCAGAAATGCCGTTCTATGATCCGGAAAACAAGCGCCAGGAAATGTAACCGGGAGCAGGTTGTGTCACAAACAGTACATCCCACGGATTTCAACATGCGAAGCCCTCACTACAGGACGCTCATAGCGGCAGGCGCGCGATTTGAAAGCTGTATGGATGCCTCCTGCGTGATGGACTACGGTAACAGCAAAAACCAGGAGGTCGCCCAAGCCATGCAGCTTGGCCTGGCCGATCTAACCCCGCTGCCCAGAACAGGTTTCAAAGGCCCGCAAACGGTTCAATGGGCAGGCTCGGCAAGCCTGAAAATCGGTCCGCACAACAACCGTGCCTACCTTCAAGAAGGCGGCCTGCTGGTTGCCAGGCTGTCCGACTCCGAAATCCTGGTCTTGAACGGCCTGGGCAGCCGCCTTGATCAATGTGCACGCCTGGAGGAAAAGTACAAGCACAGCCGGCCGGCCGGATGTTATGCCGTACCCCGGGCCAGTGCATCCGCCTGGCTGATGCTTACCGGCCAATACTCCACTGATGCACTGGCAAAACTTTGCGGCGTGGACCTGCGAGTCAAAAACTTTTCCGGAGGAGCTATCGCACAGACCTCTGTAGCACGCACGAACTGTATCGTCATCCGCAATAACATAGGCGAAATACCTGCCTTCCATCTATTGTTTGACTGCTCATCAACTGAGTACATGTGGTCTTGCCTGGCTGACGCCGGCAAGGAGTTCAAGGGAGCGCCTGTCGGGTATGCCTCGCTGCTTGAGCTGCATTACTGACTACTGTACGGCGATGGGACAAACCGGGATTGTCAGCCTGACTTGTCGTTGCATCCTGCGCAATAAATTGAAACCGGTTGACCGGCATGGCTCGCCGTCAATAATATATACCACTAAAGGGTTACTTCGTATGAGTCATTGACGGGCATATGCCGACAGGTGACTATCAGGAAACCAGAGCAGCCTATTGCATGGTCACAAGCTGGTAACCTGCAGACTGGTTCATAGCTTGATTACAGACCTTTACAGGGTGTTCGCTATGTATATTCGAGGAGAAAAGCATGCTTGTACGAAATTTAACTGCTTTTGCCTTTTCCGCCTTGCTTGTTCTTGCCTACTCGACGGCTGCCACTGCCGAGAGTGACCCAAAAATGAAGACCTTTAAGGGTGCAGGGAGTATGGAACTTGCCTCTATGGATATGGAGGGCGTGAATGCTTTTGTAGCTGACGTGGTTTCATCAAACGATCCTGACGCACCGATAACCTGCGGATTATTCAGGATGGAAAAAGGCAATCCGCTGAAATACACGTATACCTACGATGAGGCAAAAATCATTGTTGAAGGCGAAATGACTATTGCTGAAGAGGGTGGCGAAACATTTCATGCGGTTGCAGGCGATGTGATCTACTTTGACAAAGGCGCAGCAATTACATTTTCATCTAATTCTTCAGGGCTTGGGTTTTATTGCGGGCAAAGAACCCAAGAGGAGCTTTAAACCACCACAATCTAGATATGTCCGAGCGAGAGGTGATAAACATGAACTACATAAGTAAAGTATTGCCATGTTCTGCCTGTGTGCTGTTGCTAGCCTTAGCCACTCACCTGGGTGCAGAAGATGCCGACCACATAAAAGACCTGACACAGGGCGACCCCTACTACTACACGAGTGATCAGGCAATCGCAGATGATGACGGGCAAGCCAAATTGGTAGGTGCAGGACGTCCTGCAACCACGCATTCGAAAATCCCTCATCTGCCGGTCTTTTCAGGGTATATGAACACGAACTATACCTACCGCTTCGTGAATGTCATCGAGCAAACCATGACGATGATAGGAGAAGGAAAACACGGGTTATGGCGAGTGCAGGACAACGGGACCATCCGCGAGTACAGGAAGCAGGGTGCACAGGGGCTGAAAGACGGCGCGGATTTGTTCGATGAAGGCAACATGGCCACCATAGAGAGTGACTATGCAAGCTATTTGCCGGAAGAAAGTTGGGGAGGTTACAAGCATCCCCATCAGAGAGTTGCTGAAGATGGCCACCTGAACTTTATCGATGTTCCCCTGCATCATCCCAAGTACAAGGGCAAATACAATGACCATGTTGCCATCGACCTGCCGCACTTTTACTGCACCATGTCTGCGAATCAGTATCCCTATGCCAGAAAGGCAATAGATTATGCGTTCAGCCAGCCTGGAGCAGGCCAAGTGGGGCCGCTTGGAAAACGCGCCGGCCTTGATGTCAATGAGCTTTACACCAAAGTGCTGCGGGTCGACCTGTTTCCGGATGCTCGGGCGTGGGTCAATGTAGGTGGCGAGGATGAGAGCTCAGTCAACTGG
The DNA here is from genome assembly GCA_965220875.1 of Gammaproteobacteria bacterium. GTDB lineage: Bacteria > Pseudomonadota > Gammaproteobacteria > UBA4575 > UBA4575 > WTFY01. Next base: position 1,751,405 of record OZ244849.1, read on the forward strand.
CAACCCGTTGATATCAGCAAGACCAACGCTGAGTTCTACCTCATCGAGCGTCCCTTCTTCAATGAACCTTACCTGTTCATTACGGCAGTCTTTGACAATTCCGATAATCAAGACTTCCAGTATGTCCGTCCGTCCGGTGATTATTACGAGCACATCAAGACAGTCGGGCAGGACGTCAAGACCGAAGTGACCTATGAGCCCAGGTTCCACCTGGAGAACGGGGAAATAGCCGCTGCCAAGGGTTTGCCCCTGTATGGCGTACACCACCCTGACCGCGCGGCATTTGGCGGAGGTGGTGCATGTCCACTGAAAGGCGGTGACTGGAGTAACTATCCAAAGACTACCGGTGCAGCGGGCTGGCCTACCAACTATGAAGAGATCACACCGCTTTGTGACGGGGTACTGGTTGACATCAAGTTCTTCGCAAACCTTGACGGGGAAAGCTGGAATAACCCAAACAAGTACCTAGCCAACGCCGGGCACGGAGTGCAGGAACTCCAGTATACGATCCAGCCCGGAGAGTACGGGGTATACACCGACCCTTACAACACTGAAAGAGGAGAAAAGAATCCTCATGCAGGAGATCTGGGAAGTGAGGTCATCTTGAAATATCCAACTGTGGAAGAGCCTGTTATGCCTGCACAGTAAGACTCAAGCAGCCTATAAACAAAGCCCCGGTTGGAAGGCCGGGGCTTTTTTAATTGGGCAGGCATGCTTATGATATTTGCAGGCACGGGTATCACTTGAACATGCTCAGACGAATTTCCCATTTTGCAGTTTTCGTATCGGTTATTTTCTCCTCACTCCAGGCCGGTGCAGAACAGCGTCCATTGCCTGGAGAAATCTTCCATGGAGCAAGACTGTTCCAGGAAACCAGGTTTGCCCAGTACTTTCACAACTTCGTGGCCCGTGGCGGCGGAATCAACGAGACGCTCGCTCAAGGTGACCCCAGGCTGGAAAAGACTTTCAGGTTCTTTGGCCTCCCGCCCTACCAGATTCCTTTTGCCACAAGCCCGTTTAAAGGGACATCCTACAGCTGCCGGACATGCCATATGGTGGATGAACATGCCGACCAGAAAGAACTCGGCATGCGGGCCTTTGCTGATTTTGCATCAAGGAGCCCGCTGGCGGGGCGTGATGACGGTCAACTGGTAACCGTTCGAAATTCACCGGTACTGGTAGGCTCGCTTTCGAAAAGAAGTAATCTTGTACTTCATCATGACGGTGAGTTTTCGTCTGCAAGGGACTTGATTGTTTCCACGCTCACAGGACGTAATCTGGGATGGCTGCCTGATGAGCAGGAAGTTGCCATCCGTCATGTTTGCGATGTCATCAGGCAGGACGATGGAACAGGCAGCCTGGCAAAAGAATTCGGCGGTTGGTCGTACGCTGAAGTATTTTCAGGACTTTCAGAGTCAGGGCAGCTGCCTGAAAAGTACCTGATTGATGCCGGTCACCGCATCCAGGTGTCGGAAAGAACCTGCAATGATATTCTGGAAAGCGTTGCCTACTTGCTGGAACGGTACATGGATAGCCTGAAGTTTGCTGAAAACAGGCACAGTTATTCGCCCTACGACCTGTTTCTGGCAATCAACAGCTTGCCAGCTCATCCAAGCGGGGATGAATCGGATGAAGACTATGGCAACCGGTTGCTGGCACTGATTGAATCGCTTGATGAAAACGGAAACCTGAAGTTCGTAAAAAGCAACCCGAACACGGAAAACGGTCAATTCAGGTTTCATGATCAGTCCTATGTGTTCGGTGAGATGGAGCTGCAAGGATTCAGGGTGTTTTTCAATCGCAAACCGGTTCCCGGGCGTGGAGCTGGCAATTGTGCCATATGCCACCCTGCCCCGCATTTTACCGACTTCAGTCTGCATAATATCGGGGTCACCCAGGTCGAGTATGAGGCGATACACGGGCAAGGCTCTTTCCTGAACCTGCAAATCCCTGACCTGAAACAGCGCAGTGAGAGGGCCAGGCTTTATCTGCCTGCAACTCCTGCACACCCTGACAGGCTGGGGATCTTTCGAAAGGCAGCGTCTGAGTCAAGCACCCTGGCAACAGACTTGGGTGCCTGGAACATCTTCCTTAATGCTGATTATCCAAATGTTCAGGGGCAACTGCGCAACCTGTTCTGCGCGGATGAAGCCAGCTGTATAACCGATGACATGGCTTTGCAAAGGGCTATCGCTGCATTCAAGACGCCAACATTGCGGAACCTGGGTCACTCAGCGCCATACATGCATAATGGCCAGATAAGCGACCTGCATGCAACGATCGGGTTTTATATTGCTTCCTCCAACAGCAGCAGAAATGGACTGATCAGGAATGCTGACAGTGAACTCAAAAACGTGCGAATCACATCTCGAGACGTGCAACCGCTTGCCAGTTTCCTGATTTCCCTATACGAGGATTTTTATTGATGCGCCCCCAGGCTGGCTGGCCTGCAGGCGGTCCTGCTCAGTCATTTTTTGAGAGCTTTTTCGTCCGCTCAGCATGCCATGTCTTGGCATTTTCAATGTCTTTCCGGTGTTCCCGGTTTTCAATGCAGATTTGCCAGAAATGCCATATGATCCAAATTGCAATACCGACCAGTGCGAGTACTCCTTCCATGCCCGCCATGGGATAGATGGCCCCAGCCTGATCAAGATTTTCGAAGCTTTTCATACCTGTCGACATAAGCCAGTCCCTCTGTAGTCATTATTCTCTGTTGATACTGTTGTTGCCTAATTACGCACTTCTGCATCCAGTGCCTTTTCAAGCTCCACGGCTGCCTCTTCGTTTTCCACGCCCAAAGTGAGGTCAAGGCCGGCCAGCTCGACTTCCCTGGGGACACGCAGCAATCCCGTTGCCTTAAGTATCTTTGCCGCGATGAATCCGGGCAGAAATCCCAGAACGAAAAACATGATGAGAGCACCGATAAACTGCCCCCATGGCGTGATGGCTGCGTATCCTTCAAAAGGCGAAGCGGGATAGCCCCACAATACAAAGCCGCACACAACCACTCCAAAAAATCCTGCATACCCGTGTACTGCAACTGCACCTACGGCATCATCGATCTTGAACCTGCGTTCTACCCAGTGATGCATCTTGTATGCGACAAATACACCGGCAATAGAGATGATAAATGCCTGCATCGGGTGGTACAGGTCATTCCCCGCGGAAGCTGCAATGAGCCCTGCAAGGCCCCCGGAAAACGTCCAGAACGGGTCACCCTTGGAAAAGATATACCCGCCCAGCAGGCCGCCTGACAAGGCGATCAGAAAATTGAAGGTGATTGCGGACAATGTGGTCGGACCGAGGTAGATGTTGGTAGCGGTAAACATTGTCTTGCCATCCACGTCCAGCATGTCGCCTCCAAAGAAATCTATGATCGGCACATTGCATGCTGCATAGAATCCCCAAAAGCCCGTATAGATCAGAAAGATTCCTACGCATACCAGCCAGGGGTTATGCGGATTGATACTGCGTGGTGACCCGTCTTTGCGGAATTTCCCTATTCTCGGGCCCAGGACCAGCAGCACGCCCAGAGCAAAGCCACCTGCAATGGCATGTATTACGCCTGACGCGTAAGCATCATGGTAGCCCAGCTTGTGCACCATCCAGCCATCCCAGTGCCAGCCCCAGGCAGCATCGATAATCCAGAATACGGAGCCGATGAGGATCGCCAGGATCCAAAACCCGCCGGACTTGATCCGTTCAATCACGGCACCTGACACGATGGACGCGGCGGTCCAGGAGAACAGCAAGAATGCGGCCCAGAAGACACCGTTTATGCGTGCCCAGAATGCGGTGTCGTCCGCACTGAGTGATTCCTGTAAGGGAGGACCGCCCATGTGCGGGCCCATCAGTTCGCTCCAGGGAGTTGCATGCGCTGCACTCTGGAGACCACCCATGATCCCCGGCCCGTATGGAAATGCAAAATAAATCCACCAGCCAAAGAAAAAGAAGGTAATCGTGACCAAGGGTATGATCATGATATTCTTCATCAGGGTGTGCAAGTGGTTCCTGTGCCTTGAAGCTCCTACTTCATACATGCAGAAGCCCACATGAATTAAAAACATGAACACTACCGTTACCCAGTAATAAAACTCGGTAAAGACGACAGTCAGCGAGCCCAATGCATCAGTCATAGCTGTCTCCTCTTGTTTTCTAGCTATCCTTGCACGTTCGATATAGCGACATGCCCTTTCAGAATTTGGCGTATGCCTTCATCAAGTCAACCATCGGATGATTGGGTGACATCTGGAATTTTACAAGCAGCTCCCGTGCAAGCATGTCGCGGTCCTGCTGGTTGTCAGGCAGCTTTATGTTTTCCGGAATCGTAACCCAGCCATTGATGTTGCGGTCAAAAACTGCAGGACGCTGTTCTTCATAGCCCATATGGACATCTTCAAGCCAGTTCAGGTCTTTCCAGCCCATAATCTCCATGTATTTTTCAAGAAATGGTGTGACACGGTCCAAGTCTGGAACGAGATTGGCGTCATACCGGTAGCCGATGTGCTGCCCGATCATTCTCTCCCGATCGCTGCTTACACCGTCCTCAGTCAGGAAACGGTCCAAATCGTTTTGATCGCTCATCCTTTACCCCTTGTTTCAATATCTTGTCATGTCTGGACGGCCGACGGTGTACTGCGTACCGGCCAGGGGCACTTGTGCCATGGCTGAAGCCTCCATGGTCAATGCTGCCAGGTCTTCCGGTTCCAGTGAATGTACGTTTGTTTTTGCACAGGCTCTAGCAAACAGTTGCGTTTCGATGGTCAGGGTATGCAAAAAATTGTATACGCGTTCGGCGGCCTCGTCCGGATTCAGCCGTTCACGCAGCTTTGGGTCCTGCGTGGCAATGCCCACCGGACAGCGCCCAGTGTGACAGTGATAGCAGTAACCGGGTCGAACACCCATCTCGCCTTGAAAGTCCGCTTCAGGAATATCCTTGTTGCAGTTCAGTGCAATGAGGGAGGCATGCCCGATTGCGATCGCATCAGCACCCAGGGCCAGTGCTTTTGCAATATCCGAACCGTTGCGAATACCTCCTGCATAGACCAGAGAGATCTCGCCTGTCTTGCCCAAATCATCAATTGCCTTGCGTGCCTGCCGGATTGCTGCAATTCCGGGAACCCCCGTGTCCTCTGTTGCCAGATGCGGGCCAGCACCGGTGCCACCCTCCATACCGTCTATGTAGATGGAATCCGGGTCCGTCTTCACGGCCATGCGGACATCATCGTAGACACGGGCCGCACCCAGCTTCAGCTGAATCGGTATTTCCCAGTTCGTGGCCTCACGAACCTCCTGGATCTTCAATGCCAGGTCGTCCGGGCCCAGCCAGTCCGGATGCCGGGCCGGTGAACGCTGGTCGATGCCCGACGGCAGCGAACGCATTTCAGCCACCTGATCCGTCACTTTCTGGCCCATCAGGTGACCGCCCATGCCGACCTTGCATCCCTGGCCAATGAAAAATTCCACCGCATCAGCCAGCCGCAGGTGGTGGGGATTGAACCCGTAGCGTGACTGGATGCACTGGTAATACCATTTTTCCGAATACCGGCGTTCATCCGGGATCATGCCACCCTCGCCCGAGCACGTGGCAGACCCCGCCATGGTTGCCCCACGTGCCAATGCAGTTTTTGCCTCGTAACTGAGTGCGCCAAAGCTCATGCCAGTAATATAAACAGGTATTTCCAGTTCCAGCGGCCGTTTTGCACGGGGCCCGATGACTGTTTTGGTCAGGCACTTTTCCCTGTATCCCTCAATCACGAAACGGGTCAGGGTGCCGGGCAAGAACGTCAGGTCATCCCACGTCGGGATTTTTTTGAACAAGGAAAATCCCCGCATGCGGTAACGTCCTAGCTCCGACTTGATATGTATGTCATCAATGACATCAGGGGAAAACATAAAGCTTGATCCCAGGTTGTTGGGATCCCTGTCAAGCTCGGTTTTCGCTACGACAGGCACTTCCTGAATCACTGCATGCTTGGTTGAGTTACCCATGTTGACCTCTGTCTGTATTCAATTTAGAGAACCAGCTTCTTTTCCGCAGGCTCAAGATTATCGTAGTTCCAAAGCTGTTTTCCCGAGACGATTTTTGTGAAATTATCCACGCCCCGCGGCGCTTCCATGCCATAAATCGAAAGCTTGTGAGCCAGCCATTGCCTCTCGGTGTCTGTTACTTCACCTTCTACCGCATCCACTCCTAGGCTGTGAATTTTCCCGGCAATAAAAATTACACCGTCATACATGGAATCGCCCAGATTCGGACCCGAGTCACCGAGCAGTATCATGCGCCCGCGCTGCATCATGAACCCGGTGTTCATCCCGATACGCCCCCCTACAATGATGGTGCCGCCTTTCTGGTTGATCCCGGTACGGCTCCCTGCATCACCCCGGCATACCAGATCCCCGCCCCTGAGTGCAGCCCCGAACGTCGAACCTGCATTCTTTTCTACAACGACTGTTCCAGACATCATGTTTTCAGCGCAAGACCATCCGACTCGTCCCTTGATGCGCACATTGGGACCATCAATCAGGCCACATCCGTAATACCCCAAGCTGCCTTCAAAAATCAGATTCAGGCGGTTGAGGATTCCTACCCCCAGCGAATGCTTCGCGCCGGGATTTTTGACTGTGATCGTTCCACAGCCCTTCTGCATAAGCTCCCTGATTTTTGTGTTGATGGACATGATATCCATGTCGGCGGCATCAAACTCTGCCTGCTGATCAAAGTCCACTTCATAGGAAGTCGGGTAGGTGAAGTTTTCCTCTTCTGCGGAAGAAAAAAAGATCTGCTGCGTGCGCCCGGCAAGCTGCTCGGCATGCATGCCCATTTCATGGGAAGTTTGTTTCAGTTGTGCCATACGCGCACCTCGCCTTCATAAGGATCCGTCGTATCGATCTCGTGCGGGAAAATACTGCGAATCGCAACCTCCTCGGATGCCATGGCAATGAAGTCGTTACTTTCATACAGTACCATGGGTTTGGCGGCCATGGTGTCTTTGGCCATCCCCAGGGAATCATGTGTCGCGACAAGGTAGGTAAACACGCCGTCAAGCTCTTTGACAGAGCTGTACATGGCATCTTCAAGACAGATTCCCTTTTCGAGCTTGTCCGCAATGTACACGGCGATCAACTCGGAATCGCAGTTTGACTTGAAGCGATGACCCATGTGTTCCAGGATGCGCCTCGAGTTCCAGTAATTGGTCAGCTGGCCATTGTGAACGACTGCGACGTCATTATAGGGATAGGCCCAGTAGGGGTGAGCCGATCGGATGTCGACATCCGATTCTGTAGCCATCCTTGTATGCCCGATCGCATGTGTACCCTGAAAAGAACCCAGGCTGTATTCTGATGCCACCTCACGCGCACCTCCCAAGTCTTTGATCAGTTCAAGCGAGCTGCCAAGCGAGAGGATTTCGACTCCTTCGATGTCTTCAATATAATCGGCAAGCTTGCGCTGTTCTCCGTTATAGCGGAATGCACATCGACATGCGTACTCGGTTGAGTTTTCTATTGGCCCGATGTCAGCCCCGAGGTCACGCAAACGGGTTTCCACAGCGGTTTTGCGTTCCTCTATCTTGCGGTGAATGTCAAAGCCGGTCTCCAGATCATCACGTTCCGCGACCTTGAACCGCATGATGTTCTCATTCCGGTCCGCATTTCCATACAGCGCAAAACCTGCCGAGTCAGGACCGCGGTGATTCAACGCATGCAGCATCGAGGTCATTTGCTGTCCGATGTCGGAGGATGACCCCTTGTGTATTACTCCTGCTATTCCGCACATCAACAAGTCTCCTGTATGCCTCAAGGCAGATAATCCAGATAAGTCTCCACGTCCCAGCTCGTAACCGTGTGATTGAACCGCTCCCATTCGTCATTTTTGTAATGAGTAAACACCCTGTACATTTCGCCAGGCATGGCTGACTTGATCACTTCGTCCTGATCCAGTGCTTCCAACGCTTCACCCAGGGACATGGGCAGCCTTTGAACGTCCTTGCCTTCCTTTATGGCTTCATAAATATTGCGTTCTTCAGGTTCTCCCGGATCAAGATTGTTGGCTATGCCATCATCAAACGCCTTCAGCAGTGCAGCACCCATCAGGTATGGATTGACCATGGAATCGACGGACCGGTACTCAAACCTGCCTGGAGCGGATACGCGCAGGCCGCAAGTACGGTTCTGGTATCCCCAGTCAGAAAAGACCGGAGCCCAAAAACCGGTATCCCAGAGCCGCCTGTAGGAATTTACCGTGGATGAACCGATGGCAGTTAATGCACGCAGGTGTGCCACCACACCGCCAATACACATCAGCCCGATCGGTCCGGGCTTTCGTTCATCGGTCCCAGGATCAGGCATGAAGGTATTCTCGCCACCATCCAGGTAGCTGAAGACATCCTCCATTCCACCAAGGGGATCCTGATGCAGTGTATTGATCACGGATTCTCCTCCCTTCCACAGTGAAACGTTATGGTGACACCCGGAGGCAGAAACACCCATGAATGGTTTTGTCATGAAGCAGGCGACGAGGTTCTGCTCGCGTGCGACCTGCGCACAGATCTGCCGGTAGGTTGTCAGGCGGTCCGCATTGCGCATCACGTCGTCGTACATCCAGTTCAGCTCGAGTTGGCCGGGCGCATCCTCATGGTCGCCCTGAATCATGTCAAAGCCCATCTGTTCGGCATATTCGATCACCTTGAGGGAAGCCGGACGCAGTTCCTCGAACTGGTCAATGTGGTAACAGTTTGGCTTGGTAACCCCACCGTCCAGATTTCCGTTTTCGTCTTTTTTCAGCCACATCATCTCCGGTTCTGTGCCCATGCGCATGTGCAGGCCGTCATACTTGTCCTGGAACTCGCTGTGAATGATGCGCAGATTGCCCCGGCAATCCGAAGTCAGGTGTGCACCCGGTTCCTCTCTCTCTTCACGATTGCGGAAACAGGTGCAGAACACACGCGCAAGGCGCGTGTCCCACGGTAACTGGCAAAATGTCTCCGGGTCGGGGATCCCTACCAGTTCCGATGCTTCCGGCCCATACCCGATATAGCTGCCATGGCGGTCAAGATACAGGTTGGCCGTCGAACCGTAAACGAGCTGAAACCCTTTCTGCGCGATACGCTCCCAGTGATCTGCGGGTATGCCTTTTCCCACGATCCGGCCGGTAACGGACACGAACTGAAAGTATATATATTTCACCCCCAGGGCGTTGATCTTGTCACGGACCTGTTTTACCAGTTCGCTTCGCCCTTCTGCTTCGACATGTCTTTCCAAATCTGTGGCCATTACTTCCCCCTTCTGTCGGGCTTGTCATTTCTAGTTCTGTGAACCCCGTTGAACATGCCTCCTAGCTCCAAGGGTACGGACTGTTTGATACCGGATGCAGGCCTCCTTCCGCGTAGCGCGAGAACCTGAATGGTTCAAGTAATCCTTGTTTTTCACCTGCAATTTCATCGGCAACGAGTTTTCCAACACCAATCATTTTATACCCGTGATTGGAGTCAGCAATAATGTAACAGTTATCACAAAAAACATCGAAGACCGGAAAGCTGTCGGGCGTGAATGCACCTATTCCCCCGGAAGGTTCTTTTTTATATCGAGGGTGCGTGCTCTCAAACCGCTTTTGGCAGTGTGCCAGAGCCGATACCCACAATTCCGAGAAAGATTCATCAACGATATAGTCAGGCGAATGGGGGCCGTAAGGGTCTACATTTACTTCGTCGGCATCCGTATTGATTTTTTTGGGCACGGTCCCTCCCTGTATACCTCCGAAATTGAAATCGGGCTTGTAGTAAATGCCCCACAAACCGTCAGCCAGCAGCTTGCCGCTGAGAACGGAATAGAGCGGCGCATCCGTATCGACATGGATAACTGGCGGGAAACTGCCGTCATTCGCTTTCTGCATGGCAGGATTGACGCCCAGGGTGCCTTCCTGCAATGACCAGAATGCCCACATCGGCACGTTGTCATGAACTGTACCATCAGAGTTTTTGACTTTGATATATTTAGGTAATTCAAGCATTTGCCAAACATTCTTGATCCAGGGGCCTACGCCGATGATCACATACTCGCAGTTGATGTCTCCCTGGTCGGTTACTACGGTTTCGATGGCGTTACTCGCAGCGTGTTTCCTGAAACCTGTTACATATACCCCGGTCAATATTTTTACACCCTCGCCTTCCGCCTTGGCAGCCAAAGCATGCATGCTTGGCAGGTTGTTGGCATAGCCACCGCGCTTTTCATGCAGGACCACGGAAATGTTCTTGGCTTGCCAGTCACTGAAAATATCTTGCATGTACCGGCTGCATTCCTTTTCGCCTTCGATGAGTGCTGAACTGTATCCGATTTCATTTTGCTGCCGGAAGATACTGGCGACATCTGCTTGCATGACGTCAGGGGCAGCCTGGATATAGCCCACGGAGTGATAGTTATAGGCATCCGGGTCGCTTTCCCATACCTCGACACTGTGTACCATGAGCTCCCGCATTGCGGTCTGGAAGTAATTATTCCTGATTACCCCGCATGCAATGCCTGATGCCCCGGCTCCGACATTGCTTTTATCCAGCACGACGATGTCCAGCCCGCTGCCAGTGCCACGAGACTTGAGTACTGTTGCAAGGTGGTACGCCGTACTGAGGCCATGGACTCCTGCGCCCACGACGAGGTACCTGATGTGCTTTGGAATGCTCATACGAAGTCCAGAGATATTTCAGGAATCCTTAGACCGATACCGGTCACGCAATTCTCGGTTTTTAACAAATACTGTATACGTAGCCACAGGAGAGCAATCGCCATTAGGATATACCTTAAAATGAGTATCCCGCATTGACCAAACCTGGCGGAAAATTTAAACCTATACTTGTACCGGCTTAACATGTCCAAACTGTCGATTGTCATTCCGGTTTTGAACGAAGAGCATTTTCTTGCAAGGCACCGTGAAGCCTACCTGTCCCTGATAAGGAGCGGCCATCAGATCCTGGTAGTCGATGGGGGGAGCCAGGACGGCTCGATTCGTGTAGCCAGTGAACTGGGATGTGAAATCTTTTCAACGAAGGCCTCGCGTGGTTACCAAATGCATTACGGTGCAAAACGCAGCCAGCATGACATGCTCCTTTTTCTGCATGCGGACACATTGTTGCCCCCTCATGCAATACAGGTAATTACCCGCACCCTCACAAATCCTGCCCACCCCTGGGGCCGGTTCAGTGTAAGGTTTTCTGATCCCAGGCTGATTTTTCGCATCATTGCGTGGCTGATGAACAGGCGCAGCAGCTTAACCGGCATCGTGACCGGTGATCATGCCATGTTCGTTCAAAGGGCTTTCTATTTTAAATGTGGCGGCTATCTGGACATCCCAATCATGGAAGATGTTGAATTTTCCCGACGATTGAAAAAGCATGCCCCGCCGGCTTGCCTGTCCGATGCAGTCATCACCTCCAGCCGCAAATGGGAACAGCATGGTATCTTTCGCATGATGCTAACCATGTGGAAGCTGAGACTGATGTACTTCCTCGGCGTTGCGCCTGAAAAAATTGTCAAGCTTTACCGATAAACAGCCACTGCAGGAGAAAACAGTACTGTGCTTCTGCAAGTACCCAGACCCTGGTTTGGCCAAACAGCGCCTGGCTTCATGCATAGGAGAAGAGCGCGCAACCGCGGTATACAGAGCATTGCTTGAGCACACCGTGCAAACGATCAGCAAAGGCGACCATGCAGGGATCCTGTATTGCTATCCCGACACTGAGCATGAATTTTTCAGGTATTGTTCCAGCAGATACCATGTCTGCCTGCATAGCCAGCAGGGAGATGACCTGGGAGCCCGCATGTTTCATGCCATTTCCTCCCATCTGAACGGATCAAGGCATGTCGTACTGGTCGGCTCGGATTGCCCCGAACTTGAACCGTCTTATATCCGCCATGCATTCCGATTGCTGGAAAAAGGAAATGATATTGTCCTGGCGCCCACGCTTGATGGCGGGTATGCCCTGCTCGGTGCAGGAAAAATCACACGATCCATGTTTGACGGAATTTCCTGGAGCACAGGACAGGTACTGCAACAAACCCTGGGAAGGATCCTGGAACTGGGCTGGAGCCATGCCTGTCTGCCTGAAGTGCGCGACATGGATACACTTTCAGACTATCGCTATTTTCTGCAAAGCGAATCCTACAGTCATTTGTTTTCTGCTGATGGCAACACGGCTTAGCCCATGACTTCCCGACGCCTGTCGTCCTGAATGATGAAAGCAGACTACCTGCGCTTTGTCACTGCAAACTGCAGGTCGGGAATACAGCCTGTGGACCAGCAGGCAATTGGACGTTGCCGGGTGATGGGTTTACCGGTGATGGGCTAGCAGGCTTTCAGCCCTGTATACGGCTTCAATGCCTGCACCGCTCAACAGGCATTTTCGCCATGCCCTGGCACCAGGCATGCCGCGAAACAAGCCGGGCAGATGGCGCGTCAACGTGCCCAGCGGCACGCCTTCATGCTGTTGCTGGCGCATGTAGCGAATGTATTTTTTCAGGACTTCGTGCCGGGAATTTGAACTGGAATCAAACAACATGGTGTCCACTTCAGCCATGAAACAAGGATCTTCATAAGCTTTTCTTCCTACCATCACACCATCAACTTTACCCAGATGCTCCAGCACTGCGGCCCTGGTTTGAATTCCACCGTTCAGGATAATATCGAGGTCCTGAAAATCCTGCTTCAGCCGGTGGACAAATTCATAGCGCAAGGGTGGAACGGTTCTGTTTTCCTTTGGACTGAGTCCTTTCAGGAATGCCTTGCGGGCATGTATGATGAAGGTCAGGCACCCTTCGGAAGCGACCGTTTCCACGAAATGACGTAAATTCTGGTAACTGTCGTGATCGTCCACGCCCAGCCTGGTTTTTACACTGACCCCGATGTGGGTTGCAGCCCGGATCGCCTTGACGCAATGGGCTACAGTCCGAGGCTCAAGCATCAGGCAAGCCCCGAATTTACCTGCCTGTACCCGACTGCTAGGACATCCCACATTGAGATTTATTTCATCGTAGCCATACTCCGTAGCGTACTCGGCACATTGGGCCATCTCATCCGGGCAGCTTCCACCCAGCTGGAGGGCAACAGGATGCTCGCATGGATCAAATTCCAACCTCCGACGATAATCATGATGCAGCAGTGCACCCGTCGTTATCATCTCCGTGTACAACAGACTGTGCCTTGTCAACAGGCGTGCGAGGTAACGGTAGTGACGGTCTGTACGGTTGAGCATGGGTGCAATGCACAGCCTGTGAGAAGGTTTATTTTGGCGGTCCACTGTATGACTCAACGCGTATCAGGAGTACCGTTCCTGCAAAAACCTTATCGTCGCACGCAGCCCCATGGCCTCACCCCCCTTGGGCCGCCCGGGTCGGTCACGCGTGTTCCAGGCCATCATGTCAAAATGCAGCCAGCGGGTCGTATCCGGGACGAACTCGTTCAGAAACAGTGCAGCCGTGATCGCACCGCCAAAACCGCTGCTTGAGCAGTTCGAAATATCAGCGATATCACTGTTCAGCAAGTGGCGGTACGGTGCATGTAATGGCAGTTGCCATACAGGATCGTTGACAAAGCGCGCTGCAGCAGCCAGTTTTTCTGCAATGGTCGAATCATTTGTAAAGAACACCGGTACTTCGGTCCCCAGTGCCACTCTTGCTGCACCCGTCAAGGTCGCAAAGTCCAGAACCAGGTCCGGGCTGCTTTCCACGGCCTTCGAGATCGCATCGCACAATATCAGACGCCCTTCCGCATCGGTGTCTTCCACTTCAACGGTTTTTCCGCTCCTTGATGTCAGTACATCACCCGGGTGGTACGCATCACCTGAAATTGCATTCTCGACGGCGGGCACCATTACATGCAGCCGGACTGGCAGGTTCAGCTTCATCACTGCCCTGGCAATCCCGATCACATGCGCCGCTCCACCCATGTCTTTCTTCATCAGGCGCATGCCTTGCGCAGTTTTGATGTTCAGACCCCCGCTGTCAAAAGTTACCCCCTTCCCGACCAGCACGACCCTTGCATGATCTTCTTTGCCCCACTTCCACTCTATCAGCCGGGGCTGATGGACGCTTGCCCTGCCTACCGCGTGTATCAGGGGGCAATTTTCCTCCAGCAGCTTGACCCCCGCACATTCCGTCGGCTCGACATCAAAATCCTGCATGGATGACTGAACGTATTCATACAGGTTTTGCGGGGACATGTCTGATGTCGGGGTATTGACCAGGTCCCGAACGGTAGTTACCGCATCCAGCAAAGCTTCAATCTGCACCTGGTTCCGGGCACAATCTATGGATAATCTGCAGGCACCCCGGTTTTCTTTCCTGTACCTTGCGTACTGGTATGCGCCCATTCCCCAGCCAAGCAGGTACGTGTCAGGATCCGCGGCGTTTGCTGTGTCAGCAATATGATATTTGCCTGCAGGCAACAGGCGGGGGCAGTTCCCTAATGCCCAGATCGGGTTTTCCCGTTCAGCGATTACGAGTACACTGTGCAGGTGGCCATCTGGGCCAGGTATGGACAGCGGGTGGTTTGGTACGGCCTTGAAGCCAGTCGCCTGTAACCAGTTTTGAACAAATTCATCCTGGTCGAGCTTCCAGCTTTCGCAATCAGAGCGCGATAAGACGTAGATGGGAATGCTGTCCGGATCTTTTCCTGTATAAAAGCATTGCATCGCATTCGTACTCGCTGTTAAATCCCTCACCGTATCGGAGTCAATTCAAAATTGAACAACCCGTGCATTGTAACCCATGATGGAACACGCATTATCGATCAAACACCTCGGCAAAACATACCGAAACGGTGTCATCGCGCTGGATGACGTGAGCCTTGATATCGAGAAAGGCGACTTCTTTGCCTTGCTGGGTCCCAACGGCGCCGGGAAATCCACACTTATCGGTATCGTGACCTCTCTCGTGCGCAAGTCAGCCGGCATGGTACGCGTAATGGGCTACGACATAGACACACACTTTTCCCAGGCGAAGAGCAAGATTGGCGTCGTACCGCAGGACTTCAATTTCAACAAGTTCGAACCCATTATCGAGATTCTCAAGAACCAGGCAGGCTATTTTGGCATGGGCCGTCATGCAGCACTTCATGCCGCAGAGGAGAGCTTGAACAACCTGAGCCTGTGGGAAAAACGCAAGCTGACTCCCCGGCAACTTTCCGGCGGCATGAACCGCAGGCTGCTGATCGCACGCGCACTCGTGCATGACCCGGAGTTGCTGATACTGGACGAGCCTACGGCAGGCGTGGATATCGAGATTCGCAGATCGGTATGGAACCTGATGCGCGAAATCAACAGCCACGGCAGAACCATCATACTCACGACCCATTACCTGGAAGAAGCTGAAAGCCTGTGCCGTAACATAGGCATCATCGACCGCGGCAAGATAATCGTGAACACCTCCATGCGCAAGCTTCTGGAGAAGCTGAAAGAGGAAAGCTTTATCCTCTACCTGCAAAACCCGGTTACCCGGCCTCTGGACCTTGGAGATTACAGTTACAAGTTTTTGGACAACAAGACACTTGAAGTTGCATTGTCATACGACAAGACATTACACGGGCTATTCAACCTGCTGGACCGCCATGGCGTGACCGTCTCAAGCATAAGAAACAAGGCGAACCGCCTCGAGGAATTGTTCCTCACCATGACCAATCGCAACTCGAAATAGTCAGGCATGAATCTCTCACTTCAGCTGGTGGCTCTCTACACGATCCTGGCAAAAGAAATCCGGCGTTTCACAAGAATCTGGATGCAGACAATCTTGCCGTCAGCTATCACAGTTGCTTTGTACTTCCTGATTCTAGGGAAATTCATCGGCTCGAGGATAGGCAGCGTGGATGGATATTCTTACATCGAGTTCATAGCTCCCGGACTCATCATGATGGGAATCATTACCAATTCCTATGCAAATACCGTTTCTTCATTTTTCAGTTCAAAGTTTCAACGCCATATTGAAGAGATGCTGGTATCACCCATGCCGAACTACATTATCATCCTCGGGTTCGTACTGGGCGGCATGGCACGAGGGTTAATCGTGGGTATAGTTGTTACCTTGACGGCACTGGTCTTTACACGCCTGCAGCTGCAGAATGTCACACTTGTCATTCTGACCTCCATCCTGACCGCAGCCCTGTTTTCAACGGCCGGGGTGATCAATGGTATTTTTGCCAAGAGTTTCGATGATACCTCTATTGTTCCGACGTTTGTGTTGACTCCGCTGACCTATTTGGGCGGCATCTTTTTCAGCATAAGCATGCTGCCGGAGTTCTGGCAGAAGGCTTCCTATGCAAACCCAATCCTCTATATGGTCAACAGCTTCAGGATGGGAATACTGGGTGTGTCAGACGTGAACCTGGCGGTTGCCATGTCCGTGATGGTTGGACTGCTCATCATCCTGTTCATGACATCCCTGTATCTGCTGAACAAGGGTACCGGGACAAGAAGCTAACGGGCGAGTCATAGCGGTTCTTGATATTCCTCTGCCTGGGACCTGTACTGCAATCAGCGGGCACAGCCGCTGCCTCCCTGTTCAAGCGGCAAGTGCAGGCAGGCTGCTCACATGCATTTTCATCCCATATTTAGGGCGCATGGTGGTGGCAGCTTGGGGCTCTACAACATGTCCTGGAACCAAGGAGAGATCATATCGTTGCGCAATCAATGCCACAACGAGCTTGCTCTGCATGACGGCCATGTAAGAGCCAATACAGTTCCTGTGCCCGGCTGCAAAGGGAATATAGGCAAAGCGAGACCGGCCCACTGCACGATCCTTGTCAAACCGGTTAGGATCAAACCTTTCAGGGTCTTCCCAGTACTCCGCAAGACGGTGCGTGACATAAGAAGAGATGATGACCGTCATGTCCTTGGGAACCTTGTACCCCCCAATTAAATGGTCTTCCAGTGCCACCCTGGAAAAAGAATGCACGGATGAGTACAGGCGCAAGGACTCCTTGATAACTTTTTCCGTGTATTCCAGCTTGCCAAGCAGCTCGGGTGTGGGGTCATGCTGTCCAAGCACTGTTCCGATTTCCTCGTAAATTTTCCGCTTGACCTCGGGGTATTTGTCAATGACATACAGCGTCCAGCACAGCGACGTCGCTGTGGTTTCAAACGCCGTGACGAACAGCGTTAGAAGCTGGTCCCGAATACTACGCCGGTTTTGCCTGATGAGTTTCTTAGGGTCCCCTTCTGCAATTAGGTATCTGAGAAAGCCAACGTCTTCGCGCATGATTTCAGGATACTCATCAAGCAGCTCATAGACACACCGGTTCAGACTGAACAATGCGTACCTGAAATGGACGGCTTTCCTGAAATTTTTCGGGTTCAGGAGATTGCTTTTCAGATCAGTCATTTCAGGCCAGTTCATGCGAATCTTGTTGTAGATCGCGGCGACTGTGTGCGCACGCTGCTGAAAGCCGGCGCCCATGACCCAGACTCCTGCCAATAACTGCGTCAACAGGTTGAACTGAAACTCCAGCTCAATCGCCTTGCCCGATTCGGCATGGCTCTTCCAGCTATCCAGAAATTCGGAGGCAAGCGCTGAAAGCCAGCATAACTGTGAATCCAGTGCCTTTGCAGTAAATCTGGGCTGAGCGAAAGTTCGTTGCTGTTTCCAGACTTCTCCCTCGCTCAGCAGCATGCCCTCCCCGATCACCATGCGCACCTGCTTGTAACGCGTGTTTTTCTTGTATTGGTCATGGTGGTCTACGAGCACTTCCTTGATGAGCTTTGGCTCGGACACCAGGTAAGAGTAGTACGCACCCAGGTTGATACGCGCAATCCCTCCATAATCATGCGCCACCTTTTCCAGGAATTTCATTGGATTTTGACGCATCTCCGGCAAACAGCCCAGCTTGCCTGTACCGTCAGGTCCAGGAGGGAAAGTCGAGGCAGGCATTCGCAGACTGTGTTCTATGTGGTTGCCCGAGAAAATACCCGAAACCGGGACATCAACTGTTCAGCGCATCTTGCTGCTGGCAATTCTTTTTGTTACACACCCCGTAGATCACCAGGGAATGGTCAGAAATCCGGAAACCCTTTTCCTCTGCGATTTCCTTTTGCTTGGCCTCGATAGAGGCATCGACAAACTCGACAATCTTTCCGCACTTTACGCAAATGAGATGATCATGATGGCTGCCACGCTCCAGCTCAAATACAGCCTGACCAGTTTCAAAGTGATGACGGATGACTAGACCTGCTCCTTCAAACTGTGTAAGCACCCTGTAGATGGTGGCAAGCCCGATCTCTTCCCCTCCGTTGAGCAAGGTCCGGTAAATATCCTCAGCACTCATGTGCCTTTTTTCAGAATTTTCAAGCAGTTCCAGGATTTTCATGCGAGAAAATGTAACTTTTAGCCCTGCACGTTTCAGATCTTGATTTTCCATTAACGTCCTCAGCTTCTCGAAAGGGTGGCTGCACAAGGGATAACGAGCCACCTTGTACTAGTTAGCGTTACAGATGTAGTGTACCTATAAAAAACAAAACCCGCCACGATGGACGGGTTGATAGTTGCCTTTTTTCGCGCAGTCACTTTAGCTTGTTGTTTTAATTTATAACCCAACTAGAGGAGAAAGGGTTAGCTAATGTTTCTTACGCAGGCTGGTGGCCGGTGCAGAAGTGATTTAGGATATTCTTGTTATTGCTCCTTCTGGCCTCTCTCGTTTGGTGTAATACTTCAGAGGTGCTTTTAGCCACCGTACATAAGATAGCACATTCCCAAAAAGAGATACACTGAAATTATAATGTTGGTTCCAGGGTATCGCAGATTGTAAAGATCATTAGTATTTCCATTTAATAACAAAGACTTATCCTCTTATGCATTGAATACCGCATAAATTCTTCATGATCATGCTAGTCAGTAATAGGCGCTAACGCCTTCAGCAAATTCCTTCGATACACATGCCATAGCCAGATATTCAAGGAAACAGGCATGTAACAAGAACCTTCACAGCAGACAGGAAGCCTGATACTGACGAAGACCTGCCCTTGGTGTTTCCAAACCTGAATGCGGCTCCAGGCCGTCTTGAGAAAATTTTCTTTAACGCGGCATCCGGCAAAATTCCGTGCACTTTCCCTGGTCTCAAGCGAACTTACCTGACATGCAGGGGGACACGCTCATATCGCTTGCCGCGTGATGCAATTGGGTTTCACAAACTTGTACGTGTCACTGCGATGACGGCGATTTCTCCTGGCAGAGAAGACAGTTTCCTGAATGATAGAAGAATGCAGCCTTTTAAACCCATTCATAGGATGGTGCCCGGGGCCGGAGTCGAACCGGCACGCCTTTTACAGGCGAGGGATTTTAAGTCCCTTGCGTCTACCCATTCCGCCACCCGGGCTGGTAAATGGAGGCTAGGACCGGAATCGAACCGGTATAGACGGCTTTGCAGGCCGCTGCATCACCACTCTGCCACCTAGCCTTTGTGAACCGATTGCAAGCATGACCGCTACATTCCCAGGATTCAAGCATTGACCCTTTCCTGGGCAGGTTTTTGACTCCCTTATCCAGCAGGTCAATCACTCAGCCGCCGATATATGACATTTCCACTTTGGGCAACAAGACTGTTTCCGATGTGCGGATTTCAGAATAGCGGTCGTCACGCTTTTCCCACATGGACCCTATCACAGCAGCGATGTATTTATCATCTGCACCTTCACGCA
This sequence comes from Gammaproteobacteria bacterium, assembly GCA_965220875.1. Taxonomy (GTDB): domain Bacteria; phylum Pseudomonadota; class Gammaproteobacteria; order UBA4575; family UBA4575; genus WTFY01. The sequence continues at coordinate 1,771,072 of OZ244849.1, forward strand.
ACAAGTGCCTCAAATCATACCCCTTCGTCGCAAACAGGCATGTGTACAGTTTTCCCTCGGCAGATAACCTTGCCCGTGTACAGCTTCTGCAAAACGGCTGCGTGACAGAAGAGATAACTCCTATCTCGCCTCCTCCGTCTTCGTACAGCCATCTCTTGGCCACTTCGCCCCGATAGTTGGCCTCTGCAGGTCTTATTTGAAATTCCTTGCGAATTTCGCGAACGATATCGGCTGCCGGGAATACGTCATCGAGTTTCCAGTGATTGGTGTGCCCTACATCCATGAACTCGATAAAGCGCAGGATCTTCCCGCTGCCATGAAAGTACCTTGCCATGGGCAGGATCGAGGATTCATTGACACCCTTTTTCACGACAGCATTGATCTTGATCGGTACAAGCCCGGCAGATTCAGCGTATCCGATAGCCTGTAGCACCTGATTGACATCAGCCCTGACATCGCTGATGCGGCAGAATACGTCCTGGTCCAGTGTATCCAGGCTGATCGTTATGCGTTTCAAGCCAGCTTCCCTCAGCTCCAGGGCAAGTTTTTCCGTAAGCAGCACGCCATTGGTGGTCAGGCTGATATCCTTTATCGAACTGATATCCGCAAGCTGGCGAATCAGCACAGGAATGTCTTTTCGCAAGAGGGGCTCACCTCCTGTCAAGCGTATCTTCCTCACTCCCAGCCCGACAAATATTTTCGAAATCCTTACAATCTCTTCGAAATTTAACAACTGTTCCCTGCGTAAAAACTTATAATCGGCGTTAAACACCTCTTTCGGCATGCAATATGTACAGCGAAAATTACATCTGTCTGTAACTGAAATCCTGAGGTCCCTCAGCGGGCGCATGAAGGTGTCCATGGTTTGTGAAGAGTTTTCCATTATCCAATAAGTGTCCGGGCAAACGGCTTTTTGCTATACATACGACTGAATCATAACAAAACTTCACCTTGCTGAAATATGAAAACTCCCCGTGCCAAGACGATTTGCCTGGGTGCCGGACCGGTTTTTGCACTTATTGCTTACATACTGCTTCCCGAGCAATATCTCGGTGGCTCAGGGGATATGATCGCGTTTGGGCACCCGGCAAGGGCCACGCTTGCCATGCTGGTGTGGATGGCAATCTGGTGGCTTACCGAGGCGACCGACATTCGTGTTACCGCACTGTTGCCAGTTACTTTGTTTCCTGTGTTGAATGTGAGTACGGTCAAGGCGGCTGCAGCTCCCTATGCATCCCACATAATTTTTCTTCTGCTTGGCGGGTTCATCATTGCAACAGCCATCCAGCGCTGGGGGCTCGACAGGCGAATTGCGCTGGGAATCTTGAGCCGGGTTGGAAACACCCCTTCCCGCATAGTGGGCGGTTTCATGCTGGTGACGGCCTTTTTAAGCGCATTCATTTCCAATACCGCAACCACGGCCATGATGCTGCCTATCGGGCTGAGTGTCATTGGTCTGGTGGCGCTCCACGAAAACAGTCGAGGCAAGGACCTGACATTCTCGACCTGCATCATGCTGGCCATTGCCTATTCCGCATCGATCGGCGGAGTTGCTACCATCATTGGAACCATGCCGAATTCATTTGCCGTGTCTTTTATCCGGGATGCGATCGATACACCGTACCAGCAGGACATAAGCTTTCTTGAGTGGTCACAGATTGGCCTTCCGGTCGTACTGGTACTGCTGCCGATCTGCTGGCTACTGCTTACAAAAATCATCTATAAAGTCGACAGAATCAACCTTCCTGACCCTGCAAAATCCCTGGAAAGAAAAATGCAGGCCATGGGGCCACTCAGCTACCAGGAAAAGGCCGTGCTGGGCGTGTTCGGTTTTACAGTTTTTCTGTGGCTGTCTCGTGCCTACCTGCAGGGTGTTGAAATTACGCTGGAGGGGCACATGTTTGCACCGCTCAAAGGGCTTTCCGATGCCGGAATTGCCATGCTGGGGGCTGTAATGCTGTTTGTCATACCGTCCAGAAGCGATACGCATCGCAGCCTGCTGCAATGGGAAGATCTGAAGAGCCTGCCCTGGGGTATCCTGTTTCTGCTGGGCGGGGGATTAAGCCTCGCCCGAGCCGTACAGGCCAATGGCGTTACGGAGTTTATCGGCGCCCAGGCATCGGGTTTGTCGTTCCTGCCCATGTTCCTGATCCTGCTGGCCATCGTAGGCGCCGTCGTGTTCCTTACAGAATTGACTTCAAATACTGCGACCACTGCCACGCTGATCCCGCTACTTGCCGCCATAGCCCCGGCACTGAATATCCACCCCTATACCCTCGTGATCCCGGCATCCATCGCGGCAAGTTGTGCATTCATGCTGCCGGTTGCAACACCACCGAATGCGATCGCCTTCGGTTCGGGACACATCACATCCAGGCAGATGCGAAGCACCGGTCTCTGGTTGAACCTCATCTGCCTGGCAGTGATTACCCTGCTGGCCTATTACCTGAGCAGCATCATGATCAGGCTGGTTGCCGGATAGTATTCCCTGCTATTCCCCGTATTTCTCGGCAAGCCTGTATTTTTCTTCCACGCCGATCAGTTCGTTGAACTCTGAAAAGCGAAACAAGTCACTCTTAATTCCGAGCGTGGTCCCGTTTTCATGCAAATACGAGTAGAAGCTTCGAAGCGCATGGCTTGCTGCAAACAGTCCTGTCAGCGGGTACAGAATCAAGTCGAAGCCGAGCGCCGCCAGCTGCTCTTTGGGAAGCACAGGCGTCTTGCCTCCTTCAATCATGTTGGCCACCAGCGGTTTGGGAGCTTGCTGCCCTATTTCCCTGAGCTGTTCAACCGAGCCGGGAGCCTCCACAAAACTCGCGTCCGCACCCAGCTCACATGCTTCCGTCACGCGTGCGAGCGCCTCGTCGAGTCCGTGCACGGCCTCCGCATCCGTGCGTGCAACAATGAAGAAATCGGTGTCCTCCCTGGCATCCACTGCCGCCCTGATTTTCTGCAGGTAATCCTCTCTGGATATGACCTTCTTGTTGCGCATGTGACCGCATTTTTTGGGCCAGACCTGATCTTCCAAAAAGCAGCCCGCGGCACCGGCATCGATCAGGAGCTTGACAGTCCTGTACACATTGAGTGGATTCCCGTATCCGGTATCCGCATCGACAATGACTGGAATCGACACGCTGGCACAGATTTTGCGGGCCTGCTCGACCACCTCGGTCTGGGTGAGCAGGCCAAAGTCCGGCTCACCAATGGATGAGGCTGCAAGCGAATACCCTGAAATAAAGCCCAATGGAAACCCCGCCTGTTCTGCTATGATTGCAGACAGCGGATCGTAAATCCCTGGAAAGGCGAGCGAACCCGCCTGGTCCAGAACCTCCCTGACACTGCGTTTCGCCATGTATGTGCTCCGTGATTCGTTAAGTTCGGGAAAAAGTTGGATAGCTTATGTACTATACGTATCAATTAACCATTCAAGGCCCTTACTTGGCCTGAACATCTGTCAAAATTATATCCTGCATGGTTGTCGCCAGAAGATTTTTTTGTCTCCTGATATTCTTGCTTTCCCTTGGCGCTGGTGCCGCATACGCATCAGGCTGGACTGAAGCCAGGACGCTGGAAGGCAGGTTCACAACATTTTCTGAGCAATTTGAAGCGGGAAAATGGACGCTCGTGATGCTGTGGAAATCCGATTGCAGCATCTGTATCCGTGAATACCCGGCCATATCTGACTTCCACACCCGCCACAGCGATTCGGATGCCATAGTCCTTGGCGTTTCACTGGACGGTTACTCACAGATCGAGAAGATCAGGCAACATATAGAGGAAATGCCCATGACCTTTGAAAACCTGGTCGGGGAATCCATCGTTGTTGCATTCCAGTACAACATTGCAACTTCAAAATTGCTCCGGGGCACTCCCACATACCTGGTATATGACCCCAAGGGGCAGCTGGCCACTCATCATGTGGGGCCATTGAACACGAAGGCCCTGGAAGAGCTCATCAGCCGGAATTGAACTCGAAACCGGCTGGCCTGACATAACCTGCCTGCTCAAGGGGTTTTGCTCCATTTGGCCGGGACTTCCAGTTCAAGTACCTCCAGCGCAGCTCGCATGTACATTATCGGTCGCCTGGCTTCAGACCCGGAAAATCCAGGCCTGGCGAAGACCAGGTCATTCCCTCTGGCTTTGAAGAATTCCAGAGACTCGCGCGTGGGCTTTGCGCACAGGGCATGCATGTCAAAATCGTGCTCATCCGTCTCGCACCTCCCATTCCTGTAGAACCCTGTGACAGGCTGATCGCTACAGCTTTCCAGGTCGCCAACTGGCACGTTCTTTTGCATAAACGAAGCCTTCCCTGGAATCGACAGTTCTGTCAAAGCTTGTTTGCAGACGGGTTTTTACGGCCGGCCAATGCAACACTTGCAAGTATGATGGCCAGCGCGAAATAAGCCCGGATATTGAGAGGCTCACCAAGGAAGACCGTGCCCATGAAGACTGCCCAGACGGGTATCAGGTAGTTACTTTGCGACAGAAAGGAAGGCCCTGCACGTGCGATAAGGGCAAAGTATATCAATGTAGCGATTGCCGTGGGAAACACACCCAGAAGGATCACGGAAAAAACCCCTGTGCTGAACAGCCTGATTTCCACGTCCTGCCCGGTAAAAAACCATGCCGGCAGCATGATCAGGCCGGCAATGACGAGAACAGCGGCAGAAACGGCAAGCAGGTTTTCGTCAGGCAGATGCTTGGCAATAATCGTGTTGACTGCATAGCACAACGCCCCGGCGAGAACTGCCAGCATCGGGAAAAACACCTGGGCACTGTTACCAAATTCAGCAATGGCTGCAGGCCCCAATAACACCAGAACCCCCCCAAAGCCTGATAAGAAACCCAGCACCTGCATCGGCTTGAGCCTTTCTCCCGGTACAAAATAACGTGCCAGTACGATCGTAGCCAGCGGCATCACCGCCATCAATATTCCCGCTACACTGCTGTCAATTTTCTGCTGCCCCCAGCTGATCAGGTAGAATGGAAGGCAGTTTCCAAATATGGCAAGGGAAATGACCAGCAGCCAGGATGAGCGCAGGAAGCCGAAGGATACTTTTCGAAGCAGTGCAATGCCAAGCAACAGGATGGCTGCCACCTCGATTCTGGCAGTGGCCACTATCGAAGGCGGCAGCTCCTGAACCGCCAGCTTGATGAGCATGAATGCGCTTCCGAACATCACCGTCAGGGCGGCGAGGCTCAGCCAGTCCAAAGGTTCCGCACGTTGCATGGCGATCTTCCGGATATGCCTCCTGTCAGTCTGCCGCGGCGTCCGGGCAGATCCTGCCTGAGCACAGGCTCAGGCTCTTGGTTGCGCATGCGAAACGTCCCATAGTAAAGATTGGGTTAAACTTCAACAAATTATCGAGTACATTTCCTGAGAGAACGGCACCAGTCCACAGAGATCGGCATGAAAGGAAAGCATGAATGATACGTGAAGTAGGCCTGATAGCGTTAATTATTGGCGCCTGGTTCGGAATTCGATGGTTGCTGAAGCAGCCCCGGAACGTTCAATGGAGGTGGGTGGGCATATGTGCAATCATAATCCTGCTTGGCCTGGCAGTAACAGGGAAAATGCACTGGATTTTCGCTGCTGTTGCGGCTGCCGTTCCCATCCTTCGGCGGTTGTTTGGGCTGATCACCTATTTCCCGTTGCTCAGGGGATTTCTGCGCCGATCCAATGCATCGGCACAGGGATTTTCATCCAGCCGTCCATCCAGTATCGAAACGCGGTTTTTAAGAGTCACGCTCGATCCGGTATCCGGCAGTCTGTTTGGTGAAGTCAAGCAAGGGCTGTATCAGGGACGCAAGCTGCAAGACCTGTCCTCGCAGGAACTGTCCGAATTGCTGAAGGAGTACACTCGTACAGATCCACAGTCTGCGCAGCTCTTGAGTGCGTATCTTGCCCGCTCAGGATATGCCGGCTCGCACAGGCAGCATGGCCAGCACGGGACAGGAAAGAGTAGCGCAGCAGGCCGCGGCAACATGACCAGACAGGAGGCCTATGCGATTCTCGGCCTGGATGAGGGAGCTTCCGAGAAAGAAATCCTTGAAGCACATCGCAGGCTGATTCAGAAACTGCATCCTGACCGGGGCGGAAACGACTACCTGGCTGCAAAAATCAACCAGGCTAAGCAAACCCTTCTGGCGTAAATTCTTATTACTCGAGGCTGCACCGATAATGTTCTGGAAAAAGAAGTCCAAGACAGGCCCTGCCCCCAAGAGCAGAAAGCAAAAAGCAATCCGTTCCTACAAAAAGGAAGGTGGGCATATCAAGTCTCTGGAAAGACAGGGTGGCCTCACTACCAGCGCCAGTTTTGGAGGCATGGGAGTCAGAGAGCTGCAGTTGCGCATGGAACTGATTGTAGACCAGGTAATTTCTTCGCAGCGCAGTGTTTTCAAGCCGGCAGAACGGCTTGCCGGATATTCGAAGGTCGATCAGGACCGGTTCCTGGAATCTGTAGAGCAAATTTCCAAGACAAGCGTTGAACTCGCCTTCAGTTTTTGCCAGTTCGCTCCCGAGAGCCTGCAGGTCATTGATGAAACGCACTGGAACGACTGGATTAGCCGCATTCTGCACGTACACCAGGATAAGGGGGTGAACGGTGCTGTCCGCACGATGCAGGATGTCGACAGTTTTGTGCGCTCATTTACTCAATCACCGGGTAGTGTCCGCCTGGAAACGGTCTCGCGCATCCTGGAAAGCTTTGTCACAGGACTTAGCGGAAGGAAGCTTGAAATTCAATCAGGTGAAACGTTCTATACAGATACCCAGGTCATCCGTCTTCCTGAAGTGCTCGCCGAATTTGACAACCACGACGATAATTTTGCCCTGTACAAGTCCATGGTTGTCCATCAATGGGCCCAGTCATGGTTCGGGACATGGAAGCTGAATATTGGCGATTACCTCAAGTTCTACAAGGATCCTGTCCGCGCGCTTGCACTCTTTCACAAGCTGGAAACGATACGGCTGGATGCGTGTATCGAACGTGAGCTGCCCGGCGTTGCACGTGCGATGAGCAGGTTCAGTGTAAAACAGGATCACGCAACACTTTCCAGCACATGGCAACGGGCATTCAAGACATTGCGCAGAGCTGAAATGACCGTGCTGGATACGGTATTTTTCCTCGAGGCCGTGTACAAGGATGAAAACACCCCTGACAACAAAATCTATCAAGGTAGCCTGAATCCTTCTGAGGCCTGGAGCGTGCGTCAAGCCAGGATAGCGCGGGAAAAAACCAAGCTGCAAATGCGCCTGCAAGAACTCAGACGCGAGTTCGGAGCTGACGATCCCGACAGTGCTGAAAATGACGAGGAACAAGGTCTTGCCGCAGGGTTCTCCATACAGGAAATACCGGACGACAGCATGCCGGACGGCTTCAATGTTGAGTTGAAGTTTAACAGTGAACCCATCGATGCATCGGAGGAAACACAAAAATTGCTGGAATCCATTTTGCAGGACCTCGGCGAGGTTCCGGACGAGTACTTGCAAACAGACATGCCCGGAAAGAGCCGTGAGGACGACAGTTCGAATGGCCGCCCGCCAGAGGAACAGTCTGCGGCGAAAGCAGATACGGGATGGCTATACGATGAATGGGACCATTCCCGCCAGAAATACAGGAAAGAATGGTGCCACCTCAGGGAGCTTGCCGTACAACCGGTGTACGATGATTTTGTAGACAGGACGCTCAACAAGCACGGAAGCCTGTTGAAACACCTGCACAGGACATTCGAGGCCTTGCGGGAAGATGACCGGCGAATCAAGCGGCAGCCCTACGGCGACGAAGTTGACCTGGATGCGGTGATCGAAGCCTATTCTGATACCCGGATCGGGCTGGAAGCCTCCCAGAACCTGTTCATTCGGTCGCGGAAAACGGACAGGAACATTGCTGTCATGTTCATGATTGACATGAGTGCCTCAACGTCCGGGTGGATCAACGAGATGGAAAGGGAAGCATTGATCCTGCTTTGCGAGTCCTTGGAGATTCTGGGTGACCGTTATGCGATATTTGGCTTTTCCGGCCTGACCCATGAACGGTGTGAATTGTATAAGATCAAGGATTTTGAAGAGCAGTACGGGGATCTTGTGAAGGCCCGCATCAGCGGAATCCGGCCGCAGGATTATACCCGGATGGGTCCAGCCATACGCCACCTGACAAAACTGCTGCACCAGGTTGAGGCCCGAACCAAGCTTTTGATTACATTGTCAGACGGGCGACCCGATGACCAAGATGGTTACAGGGGTCCATATGGCATCGAGGACACCAGGCGCGCATTGATCGAGGCCAAGTTTCTAGGCATCCATCCGTTTTGCATTACGATTGATGAAGAAGCGATGGACTACCTGCAGCACATGTACGGGCCTGTGAGCTTCGCTGTCATTGATCATGTAGACAAACTCCCCTATAAAGTGTCCGACATTTACCGTCGTATCACGGTGTAACCGCTCTGGAGATGGGATATCATCAAATGAACAGCAGCCACCGCATGGAGGTTGTACAAAGCCCGATTATCCCGCTCATCGGCACCTGGACACGCAAACACCCGGGTACAGTGTCATTTGGACAGGGCATTGCCGATTATGGGCCTCCACCGCAGGCATTTCACAGGGTCCAGCAGTGCTTGGCCGACCCTTCAATCAACAGGTATGGCCCGGTCGAAGGCATACCCGAACTTCAACTGGCAATTGAACGCAAGCTTCTCGCTCAAAACAGCATTGAGATACACGATGGAAATTCCATTGTGGTCACTGCAGGCTCAAACATGGCATTCAACACGGCGGTACTGGCCATTACCGATCCGGGAGATGAGGTAATCCTGCCCCTGCCCTATTACTTTAATCATGAAATGTCTCTGGCAATGGAAAGGTGCAAGCCTGTATCTGTGCCTACCGATGAAAATTTTCATTTAAGGCTGGGAGAAATCAAAAAAGCCATTACAGAGAAAACCAAGGCCATTGTTACCATCAGCCCTAACAATCCGAGCGGAGCAGTATACGCAAGAGACGAACTGGCAGCGGTGAATGAACTGTGCAGGCAGTACCGCATCTATCATATCAGCGATGAGGCATACGAAGACTTCTGTTACGACAGCCACCGTCATTTTTCAGTCGCTTCTGACCGCAGCGCCTGCAAGCACACGATTTCGCTGTTTTCATTTTCGAAGGGATATGGGTTCGCTGGCTGGCGTATCGGGTACATGGTGATACCCGGTCATTTGTCTGCCGCCGTAAACAAAATCCAGGATACTATCTTGATTTCACCGCCAATGGTTTCCCAGCATGCCGCACTCGGGGCACTGGAGGCCGGCCATGGATATATCGAATCGAGGCTCCATTCCATGTCAAAAAAACGCCGGATCGCCCTGGAATTACTTGCAGAAATTCCCTGCCTGAAATCGCCCCCAAAGTCCGAGGGCGCATTTTACGTTATGCTGAACATTGACAGCTCTATGGATGACCTGCAGCTGGTCAAGCAATTGATAACAGATTTTGGCGTTGCCACACTGCCCGGTTCAGCATTCGGTATCCATCAGGGTTGCCACATACGGCTATCGTATGGTGCCTTGCCGGACAAAGAAGTTGCAACAGGTATAAAGCGCCTGAAAAAGGGACTGGACACAATCCCGTTACGACAGGCTTAGGTGTCATGTGGAACCACCGAGGAATGATGCTCTAGAATCCTGTAGCCATCATCACTCTCATTTCCAATCACAAAGGTAAAGCGGGCAGGTAGGCTGACCTGTTCATTTTCGATGTACGTAAACTCATAGAATCCGGAGCACAGCCAAGTGCCGCCATATACTCGTGACCGTATCAGGCTGAAGTGAACCTTCAGCTTCTCCTTGGAAAATAATCTTTCAAAGTACTTCCGGATAAGTTCTGGATTGTCATGAATAATTTCAGAGAACGTTCCCAACAGGATCGCTTCTCTTGAGTAGAGTTTGACAATACTGGAGACATCGCCTCTGTTAAGGCAGTCCTCCCACTTCTTAAGTATTTGATCTACTTGCATAATTGGCAGCTTGTATACTATTGGCACTTCATGGCATGTCATACAGGCACTTACCCATACCGGATAACACCTATATACTGCTAGAAAACAGTTACAGGTTTGTAACTGAAAAAAGACTGCTTATCAAGCCACACGAAATGACCGTGAACTTGGATGATACAATTACCTCACTGAAATTTTGCACATTTAGGGGTCTTGACGCCTGGAGAATTTATGCCGCAGTGCAACCTGTCTAAATTACTCAAATGGCTGACGGCCATTCTTGCAGTTCCGGCCATATTGCTGATCAGTTCATTTGCCAATATCAATGCGGTGCTTGAGCCTCATGACAAGCACAGTAAGGCAACACGGATCATCACCCAGCTTCTGCAAAAGTATCACTACAAGGAATTCAGCATTGACGATGCGTTGTCAGAAAAGATCCTGGAGGCATACTTGACTTCGTTAGATCCGAATAGAAGTTACTTTTACCAGGAGGATGTAGACAGTTTTGATATGTTCCGGTTCAGGCTGGATGATGCGTTGAAAGAGCAAGAACTGGATGTTCCGTTCGAAATGTTCCGACTGTTTCAGGAACGAGTAGATGAACGTATCGACTACGCCCTGAGCCTTCTTGGGAAGGAGTTTGATTTCGGCATACAGGAAGAATTTGTTTTGGACCGCTCTGAGTCAGGCTGGGCAAAAGGCGTGATGGATATGAATGAGCTTTGGAGGAAGCGTGTCAAGAATGACGTGCTCAACCTGAAGCTTTCCGGCCAGCAGCCTGATGAAATCAGGCAAACACTCGAGAAACGCTATCAGGGCATTGCCAGACACAGCCAGCTCGATGCCGAGGAAGTATACCAGCTGTTCATAAACTCTTTCACACATACCCTTGAGCCTCATACGAGCTATTTATCCCCCAGGACATCAGAAAACTTCGCAATACGCATGAGCCTATCTCTCGAGGGTATCGGGGCATTGCTGCGCATAGAAGGCGAGCACACTCTGGTCGAAAAAATCATCCCTGGCGGACCAGCTGATTTGAGTGGGTTGCTGCACGCGTCAGACAGGATCGTCGGTGTAGCGCAACAGGACGAAACGGAGTTCAAGGATGTTGTGGGATGGCGCCTCGAAGAGGTGGTCGAACTGATTCGTGGCGCAAAGGGCACTGCAGTAAGGCTCCAGATACTACCTGGAACCGAAGGCTATGCTGCCAAGATCAAGGAGATACAGATCATACGGGACGAGATCAAGCTGGAGGAACAGGCGGCAAAAAACAGAACCATTACCATTCAGGATAATGGCCGAACCAGCAAGGTAGGAATAATCCAGGTTCCAACCTTCTACATCGATATTGCCGCGTATCAGCGTGGCGAAACAGACTATCGAAGTACGACCCGTGACGTGGAGCGTTTGATTTCTGAACTGAATGACATGGACATCGACGCCCTCATTCTCGACTTGCGAGGTAATGGAGGAGGATCACTGACTGAAGCGACACAACTTGCAGGCCTGTTCATTGAGGAGGGTCCGATTGTGCAAGTCAAGAACTCGAAAGGCCATATACGTATTCATCGAGATCGTGACTCCAAAGTCGCTTACAAGGGTCCGTTAATCGTTCTAGTAGACCGATTCAGTGCCTCGGCGTCAGAAATCGTAGCGAGTGTAATCCAGGACTACCAATATGGTTTGGTTGTAGGCGAAACCACTTTCGGCAAAGGTACCGTGCAACAGCTTATTGACTTGAACAACTTTCACTCCAATCGCAATACCAGGCTTGGTCAGCTGAAAGCAACGATTGCCCAATATTTCAGGGTTAGCGGGAACAGCACACAGCATAAAGGCGTGGTACCGGATATCAGCTTTGATACAGTTTTCACTGACAAGCATGGAGAGCGCACCTTGCAGAATGCGTTACCTTGGAAATCCATATCTGCCATAAGCCATCATCATGGTCCAGTGAATCGTCACATACTGGAGACTGCTGCAAGCTTGCACAAGTCACGTATCCAGGACAACAGAGACTACTGGGATTTGGTACTGTCGCTACAGCGTGATTCTGAACTAAGGGACAAAAATTCAATTTCCTTGCTTGAATCAGCAAGGCAAACAGAATTTGAAAAGAACAAGGCGGTACATGCGGCCAGCCAGAATGTGAAGCTAGACACTCCAGACAAAAAAGGCAGCGATGAGGATATCGATGTATTGCTTCAAGAAACCGCGCATATAGCGGCTGACCTGGCAAGCCTTCTGAATGTGCAACGTGCCAGCTCTTTGACACACGCACCATAATCCTCAGGTCAATTGACCAAAAATCCTGAATCCTGCTACATATGTACCGACTGCTGAGCCGAATGAACTCAGCACAAATATGAGCAGTGTTTTGGCAACAGCATTTCTCCGCCAGCCCGAGACGGTAGTCGTATCCACGCGCAACGCACGGAAATCGTTTACGGTAGGTTTACGAATTACAGTTTCCACAGCAGCCGTTACCATCCCTGCACCAATCGTGGGGTTCAGGGAAGTAATGGGCGCAGCAATGAATGCAGTGGCAACAGTAATCAGATGCGCACCTGCTATGGCAGCCCCCAGGGCAGACAAACTTCCATTTATCACGATCCACTGTAAAACAAGCCTCCAGCCTAAGTCAGGGCTTTGTTTGAACCCAAAATAAAACCCGGTACCAATCAGCACAACGATGATCCAGGGCAGGATTTTCAAGAAAGTCCTCTTCCGCTTGACCGTTTCCAGCCTCTCCAGGACACTTTCAGGCTGAAAACTGGAATCTTTCAGATAATGGGCAATCCCTTTCATATGACCTGCCCCCACTACAGCCAGAATGTTTTTGTTTTTGTTCTCCTCTACAACCCGCAGTATCTTGGCAGACATGTATTGATCTCGTTCCTCAACGAGAGGCAGGTAGAGATGATTGCTTTCCTCAGAGAATCGCGCAAATAAAGTTTCTAAAACATCACCATTCTTTAGCTTCTCTATCTCCTTCTCAGATACGCTTTCGCGTGAAAGCACGCTTGCGAACAATCCCGCCACGAGCGAGATGCGTTTCCAAAAGGACGTATTCCGGTAAGCCCGTCTGAGCGTTATCCCGATTTCGCGGTCAATCAGTGCTAGCTGCAGCCCTGATTCAGATGCTTCTTCAATCGCGGTTTTCATGTCCACGCCAGGCTCTACGCCCAACTGTTCAGCCATCCTTTGCTGGTATGCGCCCAAAGCCAGGTGGGCAGTAACCATGCTTGCTTTTCTCTGGCGAAATACAGCAAACAAGTCCATCTCAGCAAGCGTATCGGGGTTCACAATTGCGTTATACCGGCTTTGACAGAGTTCAACACAGACCACGTCAAACATTCCGGAACGTAGCATTTCCCTGACGGCATCCGCGCTGGAACGAGACACATGCGAAGTGCCCAAGAGAGTAACCTTACTCTCTTGAATGATCAAAGATTGCAAAGGTTCGTTCACAATTTTCTCATTTACCGTGGATGTAGATGGAAGGCCAGTTGAACTGGAAAATCAAAGCAGCTTGGAACTATTAGTATTTGTCATACTTTCTCGAACTCCCTTTCACCTTGTCGACCGGGTAACGCTGCTCGTTCAGCTCTATTTTTTTTCGTGCAATCTCCATCAAATTAATATCCATTTGGTCTGACAAACGGAGCAGAAAGATAAATATATCCGCCATCTCAAATGCCACTTCCTCATGGTCTTGTGGATCAAGCCGGACACTTTGCTCTTCAGTAAGCCACTGAAAATGTTCGACCAGTTCAGCAACTTCTACAGATAATGCCATGGAAAGGTTTTTTGGGCTGTGGAATTGCTCCCAGTCCCTTACCTGTGCAAACTTTCTCAACCTTAATTTGAGTTCTTCAAGGCATTGATCGGTCATTGACGATGTTTTCTAAATAATCCAGAAAGTGCAGAGAACCTGTATATGAGAATGCAGAGCAGCCTTGGATACCTGCAGTCAAGCATGGCCTTTCGAGTTTGCACACACGACACACCTGGGATCCCTGTTTATCCTGACACTGTGCCATTCCATATTTAATGCGTCGATGAGCAAAATTTTGTTGGAAAGGATCTTGCCATGATTCAGCAAAAGCTTGATGGCTTCTGTTGCCTGAAGGCATCCAACCAGTCCTGCCACGGAACCTAGAATACCGGTTTGAGCACAACTCTCTTCCAAGTCTCCCTGATCAGGATACAGGCATCCGTAGCAGGCGCTTTGAGACTTCATCGTGAATACCGTAACTTGGCCTTCAAACCGGATTGCCGCGCCTACTATCAGCGGAGTGTGAGTTTCAACGCATGCGCGATTGATCGCATACCGGGCACTGAAGTTATCCGTTGCATCAACTACAAGGTCCGCTTCCGAGGCTACTTGCCTGAGCCGGGCTCCGGACAGTACTGAATTGATGGTGCGTACCTCCGTCTGCTGATTCATGGCTGTCAGCCTCTGCTTGGCAGCACTCACTTTCTCGCATCCTATGTCGTCACTGAGGAATATCACCTGTCTTTGCAGGTTGGATAAATCGACCCTGTCCGGATCTACCAGGGTAATTCTTCCAACGCCGCTGGTCACCAAGTACATGGCCACTGCAGAACCTAGGCCGCCAACACCAAACAGCACAACACGAGATGCAAGGAGTTTCTGCTGCCCTGACAGGTCAATCTGAGGAAGCATAATCTGCCTGCTGTAACGCAATAAATCCTGATCGCTTAACTCTGTTTTTTCAGCAGTTCTACTCATTCAGTTCATCGGGCATTTGTTCGTTCACTTGTTCTCTCGGCGCCTGCTGCTTTCAGCAAATGCCTTGAGTTGTTCAGGAGTGGCCTCTTTCTGGAACTTGGCTTTCCATTCTGCATAAGGCATCCCGTAAACAATTTCCCTGGCGCGTTCATACTCTATTTCAATGCCCCTGTTCTCTGCAGCAGCAACGTACCACTTTGAAAGACAGTTTCGGCAAAAATCAGCAAGGTTCATCAGGTCAATATTTTGTACATCGGATTTGGCACGCAAATGCTCCAATAGCTTCCTGAATACAGCGGCTTCAATTTCAAGTCGGTCCAGGTCGTTGATCGGCTCACCCATGTTTACTTTCCCCCTTGTTTGACTATAACAGACAACCAAGCTTGCTATACTAGAATTTGAACCAGAGGCACTTACAGCATTACCCAGGCGCAAATCACGCCAGCTGCCTGCAAAAAGCTTGTGTTCAAACCCTGGCTGCTGCAAGCATACCTAGTATTTCACAACAACCGGCTACTGTTATGCACAAAGATAAAATTACAGGCGTGATACTGGCCGGTGGCAAGGCAACCCGCATGGGGGGTCTGGACAAGGGGCTGATCCATATCAATGGTTACCCGATGATTGTCCTTGTGATGAATGCCCTAAAACCACAGGTTTCAAAGATTTTTATCAATGCCAACCGAAACAAAAAAACGTACGAAAAATTTGGCTATCAGGTAATCGCAGATGATTTGGACGGATTTCAAGGCCCTCTTGCAGGGGTGGCCACTGCAATGAAACATGCATCGACCGAATTTGTCTTCACCTGCCCCTGTGACGGTCCCATGCTTCCAGGAAACATTGTAGAACGCTTGCATTCGGAACTCAGTCGTCAGCATGCGGAAATTTGTGTGGCCCACGATGGGGACAGAATGCAATCTGTATATGCACTGATCAGCTGCCGACTACAAGAAAGCCTGCGGGCATATCTTGCAGATGGTGGCCGTAAAATCGAAAACTGGTATGAGAAGCATGTACTCGTACAGGCTGATTTCAGTGAAACGAAGGATTGTTTTTTAAATGTCAACCGGCAAAGTGACCTGGCTGAGGTTTCGGCACACTTAAAGATTTGAATACTGGCATGGACCATAATCAACAATATGAATTTCCAGTCATGGGGCTGTGTGCATACAGCGGCTCAGGCAAGACCACTTTGCTTGAGAAGCTTATACCGTTATTCAACGCACGTGGCCTGAATGTGGCAGTCATCAAACATGCACATCACTCATTTGATATTGATTACCCGGAAAAAGACAGCTACAGGATCAGAAAAGCAGGTGCCCAGCAAATTTTAATCTCGTCTCGGAAACGCTGGGCACTTATCCATGAAAACACTTCAGAAAAGACAGAACTGTCACTGCATGAGGCGTTGATGCGAATAAACCCAGAGCCTATTGATTTTGTGGTGGTTGAAGGCTTTAAAGCGGCGCCGATACCAAAGATCGAGATACACAGGCCTGCCTTAGGTAAACCCCTTCTTGCTGTCGATGATCCTTACGTGATTGCCATTGCAACAGACGGACCCATGCAAATTCAAATTACCTTGCCTGTGCTGGACTTGAATAATACAGGTCAGATTGCCAGGTTTATCGAACAGCGCATCCACAGCGGAAATAAACTCCACTGCAAGTTATAAATGTTATAATCAGTACTTATAAGAGCAGCCTGGCGCTGATCTGAGAACAGCGCCTTTAAACAATCTATTTAGAAAACAATGCGTTAGGCTGATCAGAGATAATCTGAATTAGTATCAACAGGCAGAGAACAATTGCCTGCAAAAGCAGGGTTGGCACACCATGCCTGCTAGTCAGCCTGATTGGAAATGATTTGTACAAACTCAGGAGTTGATTTACATGGCAGATCGAACCGTCACAGTGACAGATAATGCGACAGGGAAAAAGGTCAACCTACCTGTACTGGATGGAACAAATGGACCCAGCACCATTGACATTGGGACCTTGTACAAGGAACTCGGCTACTTCACCTATGATCCGGGCTATGTGTCCACAGCAAGCTGTGAAAGCAAAATTACTTTTATCGACGGGGACTTGGGGCTGCTTCGCTACCGGGGTTATCCCATTGAGCAGCTTGCAGAAAACAGCACCTTTCTAGAAGTATGCTACCTGCTCTTACACGGCGAGCTTCCCGATAGGCAAAGCTTCGATGCGTTCGAGGACCGGCTGAAGACGCATACCTTGCTGGATGAAAAAATGCGTCGGTTTTACCTGGGGTTTCATAACAATTCACATCCCATGGCAATGATGGTCGCTACGGTAGGCGCCATGTCCGCGTTTTATCACGACCAGATAGATGTGCACGATGCAGATTCAAGAGAGAGCGCAGCAAACCGGCTTATCGCCAAGGTCCCAACCATGGCCGCGTGGGTCTACAAATACACCGTAGGACAACCATTCATATACCCGAACAACAGCCTCGATTATGTGTCGAACTTCCTGTACATGATGTTTGGCTTTCCCACCATGGATTACCGGCCCAGCCCAGCCTTCGTGCGGGCAATGGACCTGATACTCATTTTGCATGCTGACCACGAACAGAATGCCTCCACGTCTACAGTGAGACTGGCCGGCAGCTCGGGGGCAAACCCATATGCAGCCTTGTCTGCAGGCATTAGCTCGCTTTGGGGCCCGGCGCACGGTGGAGCAAATGAAGCCGTGATCAACATGCTCGAAGACATCGTACGGTCAGGGCAAAGCGTCAGCTACTATATTGAACGTGCGAAAGACAAGGACTCAAAATTTCGCTTGATGGGATTTGGCCATCGCGTGTACAAGAATTACGACCCGCGTGCCAAGATTATTCGTGAGGTTTGCCACCAGTTACTCGCTGAACTGGGAGAAAACAATCCCCATCAGCAGCTCCTCGATACTGCAATGGAGCTTGAACGTATTGCATTGGAAGATGAATACTTTGTGGCGCGCAAGCTGTATCCAAATGTCGATTTCTATTCCGGAATCATCTTGCGGGCAATGGGCATCCCACTAAACATGTTTACGGTAATATTTGCATTGGCTCGCACGGTAGGCTGGATTTCACACTGGAAGGAACACATGAGTGACCCCTATGCGAGAATTGGACGACCGCGCCAGTTATATACCGGAGCTGACCAACGCGATTACGTGCCTATAGATCAGCGGTAGCTAGCCGATTTCTGAAAAGAATTTCTGTACAACCGGGGCAAAGTTTTCTTCATCCACCAAAAACGAGTCATGCCCCTTGATTGAAGGCAGGCGGACAAACTCTACACTGCGCCCAGCTTTCTGAATTCCAAAAAAGATATCTTCCTGCTGTTTTATGGGAAACAGAATATCTGTTTCTACTCCGATAACAAGGGTTTTCTTTGAATGAATCTTGGCAAGCCCAGCATTGACTGAACCACCGTGCTCTGCAACATCAAACCAGTCCATTGCACGGGATAGATAGAGGTAGCTGTTTGCGTCGAATGAATCCACAAACTTGTTGGCATTGTAATCCAGGTAAGATTCAACCTCGAACTCGATTCCAAACTTGTCCCTGTCTTTGTGTTCCATTCCGACACGTGCACGATTGAAACGCTGATTCCATTCCTCTCCTGCCCGATAGGTAATCAACCCAATCTTACGCGCCAGTGTCATCCCCCTCTTGGGTTCTTTTTCCGAATCATAACGACCCTCTCTCCAGTCCGGGTCACACCTCACGATTTCCCGCTGTATGGAACGCATTGCTATCGCAAGCGGCAAGGCTCTGCAGGCAGAGGAAATTGTTACGAGGTAATCCACTTCGTCCGGGTACTGCAATGCATAAGCCAGAGATGACATACCGCCCATGGATGAGCCGACTACAGCGCAAAGGTGGTCAATCCCCAGCTCCTGCATGGCATGATGGCCAGCCTTGGCTATATCCTCAATAGTGAGATCGGGAAAGTCTATCGCATACCGTTGGCCAGTGGCGGGGTTTATCGAGTACGGACCGGTTGAACCGAAGCAGCTTCCCAGTGAATTTACACAAACAACGTAAAACTGATTCGTGTCGATTGGCTTGCCCGGGCCAATCATGTATTCCCACCAGCCTGGTGCAGGATCCTCCTGAGAGGAACAGGCATGTGCTGTAGGAGACAGCCCTGTGAATACAAGAACTGCATTATCACGCATTTGTGAAAGCCTGCCCCAAGACTCATAGGCTATTACTACCTTCGGCAAGCTGCCGCCGCGGCGCATAATAAAGTCTGTAGTGCCATAATCGCCATGTAATTCTACAAAACGAGTTGCAGGCGGGGTCCAGTTGGAATTGGTGTGTACGTCTTTTACGGTGTCCATGCTTTCTTTTTTCCCTGTGAGCAGGGTTGCGCTAGCCTAGCGCCCCTCATGCTCAAAATGTACAACGCTCTATACCTGATTAATCTGCAAAAGAAAAGAACTATTCACAACCTGTTGATCGTGGTCTCCATGCCTTGGTAACCAGCACGGATGATAACAGCAACAAACAAGTGAACAGTATCAGCGTCTGCCATGGAATTGACAGCCCAGCAAACGTCCAGTCTACTTGCGCACATGAACCTGAGCCCGTAAACACCTTTCTGACTACATCGAAAAAAGGCAGTGTCTCAAGCATAAAGTATAAATCTGGCCCACACTCCGGAACTTTATCAGCCGGCAGATTCTGTAACCAGATATGTCTAGAAGCCAACCCGATTCCTGTCAAGCTCAGTGTAACGACTAGTAATGAGTAGACCTTTGAGAAAACTGATTTTGAGCCATGCATCATGGAAAGAAAGAAAATGATGCCCATTACCACAAGCACTACCCGGTCCAAGATGCACAGTGGGCACGGGTCTAGGTGCAACGTTTTCTCTAAATAGAAAATTGCGAATAACAATGAAGCCATGCAGGTAAACAAGCCCAGGCAATTCAGCGCACGATGACCGACCATTAACCAACTCTTTTCTGAGGCCTGACATGGCCCGTAAACCGGTATAGCCAGTCATGCACTATTTCAGTTCTCCATATCCACTTGAGCATTGAACTCTTCTTATTCCGGCAAGTACAACATTCGACCAAACCAAACCTGCTTCTTAAACTCAAGCTCACCCTATGCAGAACACATGGACTGGGATTCCTGTGTGTAGTCACGTCTCATACAGCATTGCCGACACGAGGTTAGAGCAGGCTGTACTAGCACCGGTTTTCTGCAAATCATACAACGGTGCTGTTGCAGGTACATACTGGCCAGGCACCTCGTGCGTATGTTGCCGGATTAGGATTTCAAAGGAAATTGATTATTCACATCGGTAGCAAGCTTTTTGTACCATTCCGTTATTTCCTCCAGTGTGAATACTGCGTTTGCAGGGCTTGGGTTGGGCGTTACAAATACTGCAGAAGATGAAACCTGGAAAGGTTGCCTGCCCCACCCCACCAACTCACCGGGATGCCCGGAATACTTTAAATAATTCTGCATTGCAACTTTTCCATGGAACCAGCAAATACCAGGAGCGAATTTTTCAATCTTCATCTTCAGCACTGGCACCCAGGTTTTGTAATCTGCTGCTCTCAAATATTTTCCTGTTGAAGTATGCCTTTTGACCAGATCCGTAAACCCTATTTTATATTGTACGAAGATTTTCTCTAAGGAACTTTCACAAGGGACAGATTCTTCAGGAATCAGCCCGCTGGCATTGAAAGCTTTCCAAAACCTGTTTCGGGGGTTAGCGAAGTAGTAGCCTTTCGCTACTGAAATTGACGAAGGGTTTAGTCCAATCGACAGCACGCGCAATTTATAGTCAATATAATCTGGAAGTGTATCCATGTCATTTTCTGGCCAAGCCATTGTGATGGCTCTTCACATTCTATACCCTATATGAATATTTCCGTACAGACTGAAAACAGAAAATACCATAGTCATGCAGAATCGACTTTCAGGATATTCCATAGACGCAATGCAGTTGGGACCTATGGAAAATTTCATTTATTTGCTCATAGACCATTCAACCAAAACTGCAGCAGTCGTTGATCCAGCTTGGGATGTGCAGGCTATCATCCACCGAGCCGGGCAGCTGGAGATAACCATCACCGACATTCTGCTGACACACAGCCACCATGACCATATCAATGGAGTCGATGAAATTTTGGGCAAGTATGACACTCAAGTTCACCTTTTAAAGAATGAGGCCTCATTCTGGGGAGCCAATTTGGTCCGGCCATGCCTACACCATGGTGGAGACCGCATCAGGATTGGGCAAACAGAAGTGGAAGTACTGCATACACCTGGCCATACACCCGGTTCAGCCTGCTACAAGGTTGGCAGTGATCTCATTACGGGAGATACATTGTTTGTATTTGGATGTGGACGTTGCGACTTACGAGGTGGCGACCCGGAGCAGATGCATGCAACACTTCAACGCTTTCGAGACGAACTTCCCGACTCGATCGTAATTCATCCCGGACACCACTACGCTGAAAAAGCCACCTCAACCTTGGCAGAAGAACTTGAGGGAAACCCGTTCATGCATTTCACAGAGGTTGACCAATTTGTCCGCTACCGTATGAAAATCCATGACAAGACAAGGAATTCCCCCTATATGGCAGTTTCAAAAGAGGATATGAAAGCTGTCTGCCCGTAAGGATGTTCCTATCTTGAATTGACATGAGCGCGAGGATGACAGCTTGCATCAGACGCTCGCTTGCATAACCTTGTCAATACTTCACTGATCTCCTCAGCGGCACCCAAGTAGGGGGTTATTTTCAGCCGAACCTGAGGATAATTTCTCCGAATCTTTTCCAGTTCAGCAGCAATATCCTTCGTCAAATGCCGGCCAGATGAAAGTAGATACGGCAGTAGAGTAATCTCTTTTGCTCCCCTCGAAGTGCAGATAGATGCTCCTTCTAAAACTGAGGGCTTGGCAAATTCGAGGAATGCACACTCAACGATATCAAACAAGCCCCTTGAATCTTGTGCCAATTTTCTCGTGAGCTTTTTGATTTCCTCGTTGGAAGAGATTATTTTGCTCCCATGCGCTACAAGCAATAGTGCATCCATGGTCTGATTTCAATACATCACTAGACAAAAACAGAAAGCAAATCCCTATTTTCGACGCATCGCAAAAGCCTTGAATTCCTCCCAGCTGGGTCCAAGAACAGACAGCTTGTCAGGTTCGTTTCTGTACTTGTTCTGCATGAAACGGTATGTGATATGAGGAATTTTTAACGTAAATGCGGCCAAACCAATAAATACGATACCAACAATGCTTGCCATATTTCCTTGCACCTCCACTCCCGCCATCCAGAATATCAATGCAAGCAAACACACTGTTATCACCGTGATATGCGTTAATCTGCGGCTCAGGAGATTAAACTCCTGCTTCATAACTTCTGATAGATTACTTGAATCCATATATTCAACACATTGTATTATATAGTAATTATTAGAACTATATATTTTTCATACGCACCAATTTCAACTGCATACCCGGCACCCTGATTCCATATTCAGGGCATCTCGCTAAGCAGACCAAGCTGCACATTAATCGAGACAGCAATACCCAGGATTGTATTATAAAATTGTTACTATGTAGGGGCATCACTTCGTGCAGAGAATATTATCCTTCCTGCGTCAGTGAACACAAAACCTATAGCCTGGTGGGTTAATGATTTGAACAGAAGAACATTCATTTTCAGCGTAACCGCAGGACTGACCCTGTTCACTGCTTTACAACTCAAGTCTGGTCACAACAAGCTTGATATCAGTGCTGCTGACTATATCAAAAAATGGGCTCATGACGATGAATTCTGGCGCGTCAATCTGACACCAAGCCAGTATGCAGTTTTGAGAGATGCTGCTACTGAGCCTCGTTACTCCAGTCAATATGTCGAGTTTTTTGAGCCAGGAAACTATCTTTGCGCAGGCTGCAAACTCGAGTTATTCACTTCGGAGATGAAGTATGATAGCAAGACAGGCTGGCCTAGCTTTAAAGACCATATCAGAGGTCACCTAGAAGTTTATACAGATTTTCGAACCATACTGCCAAGTACAGCCTACTCATGCGCTCAGTGCGGGGGACATCAGGGACACCTGATCATGGATGGTCCATTGCCAACCGGTCAGCGCTGGTGTAATAACGGCGTAGCCTTGGAATTCAGATCGCCATGCGGACCTGAAACACATCAACCAAAACAAGACTGTATTTCAGCAACATGAAGCTACCCACACTGGAACAAGCCTACAGCAGCAGCTACTCACATGAAGACAAGAAAGCAGCTCTCAAGAAATTAATCCATCAAATTGAAGCCCATTTCCCTACAATCCTCGATTCTGAGCGGGATCGGGCAGCTGCAGAAATTCATATAGCGAGCATTCAACAGTATCTAAACCGTACGAAACTGGATGTGCAGAAGATCATGAATTCTCTCCAGGTACTGCTGCAAATTGGTGAAAAAAAGCAAGATGACATGCTGGCCTGTGCCCTGCTGGATTATATTGATGAAATCATGGAGATACTTGACAAGACGGAGTAAAGGGTTCTGTACACTTCAACAATACCAAGATTCACAGTTTTACCAAAAATTACAAGAAGGAAACCTCCATGACTGAGCTTACTTTGAAAGATGCCAATACAATCATTGAAGCAGCTGGCCACGAGGGGCAGTCACGCGGATTAGCACCACTGACAGTTGTTGTGCTTGATTCCGGAGGTCATATCAAGGCAATTGCACGAGCTGATGGTGCAAGCTTCATGCGCCCACAAATAGCCTTGGCCAAGGCATGGGGTGCAATTGGCATGGGTATATCTTCTAGTACCTTATTTGAAATAAGTCAGTCGAGACCTATGTTCATGAATGCCCTAATCAATATTGCAGATCAGAAACTGATGCCTGTAGCAGGAGGAGTTCTGGTGCAGAATCAAGCTGGCTCAACTATCGGTGCTGTAGGTGTGTCAGGAGATCTTTCAGAGCAAGACGAACATTGCGCAATTGCCGGCATCAAGGCTGCTGGATTCCATGCTGCCGTAGAGGAAAGCTGAGTATGGCTCTCCTAGGTTGCCATCCTAGCCATCGGATTACTGATAAAAAAATGAACTAATACCGCCATTAGCACATTCAGGTAGAAAGTTCGGCAGTTCCATTATGAAATACTTGGCTGAGCAGTCATGTATTTCAATTAATATACTTCACATGTTCTAACAGTTCATCTTGGGAGAAACAATGATCAGTGCTCATGGATCAGACGAATTAACACCTTTGTATGTTTTTGATGAATCGCACCGCCTTCAGCTTAAAGAGGAAGCAAATCATCTGCCTAATGTGCTTTTGAATTCTGCCGCTGCATGCAATGTCGTGATGCTAGGAGCGGGGTATTTTACGCCCTTATCAGGATTTATGAATGCTAAAGATGCAATATCTGTAGCAGAATCCATGCATACCAGTTCAGGACTTTTCTGGCCAGTGCCAATTTTAAACCTGGTTCACGACGCATCAATGATCAAGCCAGGTACAAGCATCGCACTGAAAGATCCGAATGTAAGTGGTCATCCAGTAATCGCAATACAGAAAGTCGAAGCAGTTGAAGAACTCAGCAAGGAACAGGTCTCATCCATTATCCAAAATATTTATCGTACCACTGATCCAGAGCACCCGGGGGTATCAACTTTTTCATCACTAGGGAACATGGTCATTTCCGGCCCGATACAAGCCTTGAGCTACAGCTACTTTCAAGACGAATTTCCAGGCACGTTCCGTACCGCTGTAGAGATCCGGAATGAAATATCCAGGCGCGGATGGCAAACGGTTGTCGGTTTCCAGACAAGAAATCCGATGCACCGCGCACATGAGGAGCTATGCAAAATGGCTCAGCACAGTACAGGTGCTGACGGCATACTCATACATATGCTGCTTGGAAAGCTGAAGCCTGGCGATATTCCAGCGCCTGTAAGAGACGATGCAATTCGCAAGATGGTAGAGCTTTATTTTCCTCCTAACAGCGTGATGATCACCGGCTACGGGTTTGACATGCTGTATGCCGGCCCTCGTGAAGCAGTATTGCATGCGGTGTTTCGCCAAAATTGTGGATGCACGCATTTCATAGTCGGGCGTGACCATGCCGGTGTAGGCGATTATTACGGAGCTTTTGACTCACAGAAAATATTTAAAGAAGAAATTCCACCTGGCACACTAGACATAAACATATTCGAAGCTGATCATACGGCATACTCTAAGATTCTGAATAAAATCGTGATGATGCGTGATGCGCCGGACCATAAAAAGGAAGATTTTGTAATATTGTCTGGAACGAAAGTTCGCGCAATGCTGGCAGCCGGTGAAGCTTTACCCAAAGAATTTGCAAGACCTGAAGTTGCAAAGATTCTTATGGATTATTACCAGAGCGTCTGAATTCAATTTCACTGTGCTGCAGTAGTCAACTGAGATACTCCGTTCAATGCGCCTCCAGGCCTAGAAGCAATCCCGGGTCAATTCGCTCTTGATGCCAGTTCATGCGCCAATCCAGGTGCGGTCCAGTTGAACGGCCTGTTGCACCTACCTGTGCAATAGGCTCACCCTGCTTGACCCTGTCCCCAACATTCACAAGCACCCTGTGCAGGTGCAAAAATGATGATGACAGGTTGTGACCGTGGTCTATCACCAGCGTGTGGCCAGAATAATACATATCCTCTGAATAGGTAACTACACCAGAGGCTGGAGCTACTACAGTAGTTCCTGAGGGTGCAGCAATATCAATTCCAAAATGTGGCTGTTTTGGAAAGCCATTGAGAATTCTTTGACTTCCGTAAACACCTGAAATTTGACCTCTTACAGGCCATACAAATCCAGACTTGAAATCCATGCGATCTTCGTCGACACTTCGTGCAAGTGCAATTTCTGCGCTCTCCTTGCGTATTCTATCTAAAACATCTGGCTCCGGATTGATGAGACTGTCAGGCAAACCATCTATGCGTTGAATATCATAAGTTCTTGGTTCGATGTTAAAAGCATGGGTTTTTACTGAACCGTCACCAGCAACGACCATCAGAATGGCCTTGGAAGGATAGTCACGGCCAAACCCTACGATAAATTCTCCAGCACTGGATACCCGCACGCTGCGGCCATTGATTCTGACTTTCGATCCAGGTGATGCCTGACCGAAGACCAGCCCTCCCTGCACCAGATCACCCGTGATTGACAAGCCATCCTGATGAGGGATTGCAGGCAAGGATGCAAGCAACAGGCAGAACGAATATCCGATCTTGACCAAAATTGCATATGAAAAGAATTCAGAAAGTGTAAAGCGCTGAAAAGTCACTTAAGAAACATATTTTTAGTTGCATGGCCAATGAAATATCTTCTCTTTGCAAGCATAGTCCACATGTCACATGGCCTCACTGACACACAGGTCACGTGCAGAGCGGGCAAGATCTATTGAATGCTTGTAGTAGTCACTAAGACCGTTATAGTTCAACTCTTCTTTTGTTTTCGAGACAGCAACTACGTAGTTGGCAAATCCCTGTTCTGCAGGCATATTCTCGCTGATGCAGCCACAGAACTTCTCATGCCCAATGGCCTTGATGCAATCGATTCGTTTATGCTCTATATGCAGATTGAACTGCTCCATAACAGTTCTTGGCGTAACACGACCGCTGGCAGCATGCTCGTCAACCAGGTTCTCAGCCTCATATCCCTCCAGCGCTTCCAGCGTTTGGGGCAACTCTTGTTCATCTGCAAAAACTGGAGGAAATGCTGACAAAGCAAGTAGAGTATAGCTAATAACCAAACGATACATAGTCAGCCAGATTCAAATTTCAGATATCTTTATTCTAGGGGTCAGCTGTCATAAGATAGGAAAATAACTGCCCCGGTGACTGATTATACCCGGTATTCAATGAGCACATGGCTTTCTGGCAATATCATTTGTACGATATACTTGCTGTAAGACAAATAAGTCCACTTTTCCTGGCATGGTTGTCATGTGAAAAATCTATGAGGTGATGAACGATGATTACAAATATGGGTGATACTGAACGTATGCTCCGAATCCTGATCGGACTGCTGTTTATCGGTCTTGCGTTTGCGTTAGGCGGGGGATGGTGGTATGGCCTGTTAGGAGTAATTCCAGTCCTTACTGGTGTTGCTGGGTCATGCCCGGTCTACATGCCCTTCAAGCTTTCAACTTATACCTGAACTTGCTGCAAGTATTCCTGAAACCCTCAAGGAATACGCCAACAAAAAATTGTCTTATGGAAGTGCTCCCCGATGCAAGCAGGGGAGCACTTTATGATTACAAGGATGTTCTTACTATGGACCGTACTGGAATGGAGATGCCAGCCCAGCTTTACCGGATGCGCTCCACTCAATACTGTTATCGCTGTAGGTAGCATTTTTTGATTCATGAACTACCACAGGGTTGCCAGGCGCAACGGCAAGAGGATGATTGGACACGATCACAGGCTTTCCATCCTCACCCTCCATGGGATACATCTCATTTTCTCCAACGCCCTCGATTACGAGGTGTTTCTTCGAATCTGTGCTTTCAAATGTGATTTTTGCCTTTTTCGCACTCATTACCTCACCCACCAGGCTTGCAATCACGCTTAGATGCCCACCACCTTCTCCGCTCCACAGCGCGCAAACCGCATCAAACTGTGCATCACTGGCTTGTTCATCTACATACAGCGCAAGTCTCCAGTTACCTTCTGTAAGGTGACCAGGTGCATGCAGCCATACTCCTACCTTGACGCCATCTAGGTTTACATCACCGCAGTGGCCCTTCTCAATGTGCCATCCAACAATAGCCTTACAATAACCTTCAGTAGGGTTTTTGAGTAATATGCAAGGGCATAAATTCTCGCAGGTACAAGACTCGAAATAGTTGCCTTGAACACTCCAATCAGTAATAGCCATTAAGCACCTCCACAAGATGGGTAAATATTCAATTTATCACTGTTGTCAGTATACCTATGTGGGAACTATAGCTCAAAAAGAATATTGATTAAACATCAGTGTACCAAACCGGGCCCGCATGCAAGCTGCATACAATAGCCCTTCATATATGGTAAAGATTCGGCATTTCTTTTCAGAAAACTATTCACCCTTTATACTCAGACTAACTGGTCATCTATCGGCTTAATTTTTCCCTTGATGAGTGCACAAAATCCAATTTCAAGTTTTCTTTCTTCACAGGATAAAGTAATTATCTTTCTGGGGCTGGCTCTAGTCTCCTTAGTAGGCTGGCTATATTTAATCTATATGGCTTGGGCAATGGAAAACATGCACTTGGTCGACATGTGGATGCCTCCTAGGAGCGGTATGCGTGCCTGGACAGCTTGGGATTTTTTTATGCTTTTCATCATGTGGTTTACGATGATGATCGCCATGATGACACCAACTGCCGTACCCATGGTCATGATGTTTGCAGCAGTAAACAGGCAGAAAAAACTCAAAGGTCAGCCGTATGCCAAAACTTTCACGTTTCTGATCGGCTACTTGACAGCGTGGGGTTTATTCAGCCTGCTTGCCAGCACCATCCAGTGGCCGCTGCATGAACGTGGCCTGCTTAATCCGATGATGAACAGCACTAGCTATTTGATGAGTGGTGTAATCCTGGTTCTTGCTGGCATTTACCAATGGACACCAATGAAAGATGCCTGTCTACACCAATGCCGTTCACCACTCGGGTTTATCATGGCCGCTTGGAAGGATGGAAACTGGGGGGCGCTCCAGATGGGATTTCATCATGGAATATTCTGTTGCGGCTGTTGTTGGGCCCTCATGGTCATCTTGTATTCAGTAGGTGTCATGAACATGCTCTGGGTTATCTTGATCACAATCTTTGTGCTACTTGAGAAGATCTTGCCGTTACCGGCTACTGTCACACGATGGATAACTGGGTCCGGGCTTATAGTATGGGGAATCTATTGGCTACAGCTTTATCCCTGGTAGCTTGCCTTGCACAAAAGAATTCAATCTTGCGCCCATTAATCATTCCTGGTGCAGGTGGTCTGTGACGCGCAAAATCGATCGTTGCAAATGACTTTTTTGATGGACCCTGTTTTCAATCTACCTAAAATACATCCTGCAGCAGCGAATCAAGAAGGCAAGAGGCAGGCCATGTCAGCTGTACAAACAGATCAGCTCGAATAGATATCGTAATCTCGGACCAGAATCGAAATGAATTTGCAGCAAGACCAAGTAGACTGCTTGCACTGGCGGCAGATGAAATTACTGAGAAAATTCGAACTCTTGGCATATTCGTACCAGGGTCCTATGACACGCTTGCTGGACTGACTCTGGTTGATGAAGAAACCGGTGAATCAAATGCTGAAGATATGATGATTCGACAGCTAGTTCTTGGGCAAGAGACTGTCATTCGGTCAGCTTGTGCAGTATTTCCATTAAGCGAACAGCCAAGCGATAAACCAACTGTCGATTTGTTGGCAAAGCGCTGCAGGCACATGAGAATAACGCATGGATGCTTAGTAACCTGCTGCAATAAATCTGCATCTTCCGGTAATTGTGGATGTATAGTGCAAGCATGGCAGTGGAAACTTTTCTAAAGAAACTGAGCTTCTATGCAATCTAACACACAAAGGAGATAACGCTATGTTTGGATTAGGTGGGAAAAAGAATAAGGATTTCAAAGCCACGATAAGTAATACAGGGCAAACATTTGATGTCAAGGGTGGTATAAACCTTTTGCAGGCTGCAAAAAATGCTGGGATAAATTGGCCATGTGACTGCAAAGTAGGTTCGTGCGGTACCTGCCGTGCAAAGCTGATAAGTGGAAAAGTAAAGGAGTTAACTGACTTTGCTTATACACTTGACGCAGACATGCTGAAGGATAATTACATCCTCGCTTGCCAGTCTAGGCTTAAAACAGATGTGGAAATAGAGGTTGATTTTGATCAAACAGCAATTAACCCAGATTACAAATAGGAAAAGCTAATAGCTGAACACGCACAGCTACCCTGCTACTACTTGCTTGGATTAACCAGCAACAGACTTTTGCATGCAAGCCTGAAAACAGTGCATGTGCAATATTCAGTGATAGCCCAACCATGCCTAACAGACTCATCATGGAGTATTCTACGGTGAGTATTGAGACCACAGAAATTCATAGTCACCAGTCTGCTCAAACTGCAATTAAGCTGCCTTGCCTGCTGATCACAACTTGAAAACAAAAAGCCAGCTCAGCCTGCTAAGGGAAAAGCGCTTTGGCCCATTTTTTCTTACGCAGTTTTTCGGCGCCTTCAATGACAATGTTTTTAAGAATGCGTTAATCATTCTTATTGCTTACCGAAGCATTTATTCAGGGTCTGGCGAATCAAATAACATCATCAATTTTGCAGCAATTCTTTTCATATTGCCGTTTTTCCTTTTCTCAGCTACTGCTGGCCAGATCGCAGACCGATTTGAAAAAGCCGGCCTTATCAAGAAAATCAAGATAGGTGAAATCTTCATTATGCTGTTTGCAGCAATAGGGTTTTATTTCAACAACATTCCCTTACTACTGCTGGCCCTGTTCTTTATGGGCTCACAGTCTTCATTTTTCGGCCCGATCAAGTATTCGATCATCCCGGAACATCTGAGAAATGATGAATTGATAGGTGGTAACGCATTGGTCGAATCCGGAACGTTTATGGCAATATTGCTGGGCACAATATTTGGTGGCATTTTGGCCGGAGTTTCATCTGAAACAGGTGCAATTGTGTCATGTGCAGTGATCAGTTTAGCTGTTTTGGGTTATTTAAGTTCGTTAGGCATCCCCCGCACTACTACTTCAAATCCCTTGCTTAAAATCCGCTGGAACCCGATCTCTGAAACATTCAGAAATGTGATTTCATTAAGAGAAAACAAAGTTGTTTTCTGTTCCATACTAGGAGTCTCATGGTTTTGGTTTTTGGGAGCAACTTATATCACCCAGTTGCCTAACTTCACACACCTTGCCTTGGGAGCAAATGTGGAAGTTGTCACATTGTTTCTTACATTGTTCTGTATCGGCATAGGCACCGGCTCTCTCCTTTGCGAGAGACTCTCTAACCGAACCATAGAGTTGGGACTTGTACCCATAGGCGCAATAGGCCTAACCCTGTTTGGTATTGATGCTTATTTTGCAACTACGGTACACACATCCAAAGAACTGCTAAGTCTATCTGAGTTTATTCAGATAAAGTCTAACTGGCGTTTATGTATGGATCTATTACTGATAGGAACTTTTGGAGGCATCTACATCGTCCCCTTATATGCGCTGATCCAAGCACGCACCAACCCGAATAGACGCTCACGCGTAATTGCTGGTAATAATATTCTAAATGCAATAGCTATAGTCGCTGCATCTGTTTATGCGATATCACTTCTAAACATCGGTCTGAACATACCTCAGCTATTCCTCACAGTAGCTTTGCTTAATGCCGTTTTCGCATTTTTCCTGTTCGTGAAGGCTCCCGAATTCCCTATGCGGTTTATCGCATGGGTCTTGACCCGTCTAGTTTACCGTGTGGAAAAAATCGGTTTAGAAAACATACCTGAACAAGGCTCATTAATTTTCATTTTTAAGCATGAAAGCATAATCGAGCCGCTTATACTCAGTAACTGTATCAGACGCCCAATTCGGATTGTTGTACAGGCTAAAGCTTTTACTTCCCAGGCATCACTTTTTTTGCTTAAGGGAGCAAATGCAATTTTTGTTCATTCAGACGGAAAATCGGAGTCATTGGAAGAATCGGATCAACTAATCATTTCAGAAATTGTTCATAGCAACGCTGTCGGTGTATTTCAGGAAAAAGAAAACTTTAAAAAACATCAACCTTGCTTTGTTGACCCAAGCTTTGAAGAGGTACTGGCAAAATATCAGGTAACTGTTATACCAATTACCATAACTCGACTTCATGCTAGCAATCAAAGCCAAAGATCCATACAAAGCATACTCCGAAGCCTAAGGCCTGAACTGAAAATTGTTGCAGAAGAACCTGTTGGACCAGACGATTTCAATCAGACGCTTTGGCCAAAGTGAGTATTTTCCTTTGGCCGCACAGGTATGAAAGCGCCTGGAAATCTGGCTAATTCCGTAGATAAGCCGTAATCTCTCCAGGTAAGGCTGACATTTCCTTGAACACGTGATGGGCACCAGCTTCTGCCAACCAGTCATCCTTTATGAATTCCGCATACCCGAATACAATCATGCCTGCAGCAACTCCTCCTTTTACACCCACGGGGCTATCTTCAATTACTAGGCATCTGTGAGGTGCTACACGACCCATTTCGTGAGCTGCATGGAGATAGATATCAGGAAAAGGTTTTCTGCGTTGCACATCAGAGGCACTGTAGAGCTTCCCTTCAAATAACTTCAGCAAACCTGCTTTGTTCAAAGTCGTACGCATTTTCTCGTGTGATCCATCAGATGCAACGCAGTACGGGATAGTGATTTCCGCCAAAGCCTGTTTGATACCACACACTGCGGTCACTGATTGTTTTAAGGCAGAGATAATTTCGCCCTGGTAGCGTGCTTCTAGAGTTGAAGGTGGCTTGCGTCCTGTCAAGCCTTCAATGATCTCCAAAGACTCTTTAGAAGACTTGCCCAAAAATGTTCTCAATAAGTCAGGTATGGTCATTGACAAGCCACACTCCTCAGAAAGTACATTTCCGAACACCTCAGCAGTGATTCTTTCGCTGTCAACAAGGACACCGTCACAATCAAAAATAATAAGATCAAAACTTTCCACGGTGTTCATGCAGAATAAGTACAAATACCAGCCTGTTCTTAACGACGATACAAGCAGTGTGAATGTGCTGAATCCAAGCTGATAACTTGCCTGTTTGGCAGCACTGGCCTGGAAAAATTTAAGCCTAAAGAAACTGTATGTACCATATACGTGCCTCGCATGAAGCCTTCACTTCAGTCTAGCTTACCTGGAACAGTACCTTAAACCGGAATTGAATTAGTTGTGGATAGGTCTGCTGAAAGATTCGGCAATCTTATGGAGCGGGAAACGAGGCTCGAACTCGCGACCTCAACCTTGGCAAGGTTGCGCTCTACCAACTGAGCTATTCCCGCAACATCACTTGTCAGTTTATCAATCAACAAACAAGAGTCAATAGATTCACTGCTCACGTTTTAATCAGCATTCGATTTGATAGCACGTAAAATGTAGATCATCATCGACCAAAGTGTAAGACTTGCAGCCAAGTACAGCAGCCACACTCCGGTCTCAAATACAGGGATACCGAACGCCGGGTAATAATAGAGCATCATAAACAATGCAACCATTTGTACCGCAGTTTTAAACTTGCCCATTACAGAAACTGCAACCGACTCCCTGCGACCAAGTTCAGACATCCATTCCCGCAGACCGGATACCACAATTTCCCTAGCGATGATAACCAGCGCTGGAATTAGTATATTCAGTTGTCCATGAGTATTGACAATTACAACTAGTACAGTAATTACTATTAGTTTGTCAGCTATTGGGTCCAAAAAAGCACCTAATTTAGAAACTTGGTTTAACCGGCGTGCGAGATACCCATCGAGCCAATCGGTCAATGAAGCGAGCCCAAATAGTATGGCTGCAAGCGGCATACCCCAATGACCCAGCGGAAAATAATAAACAAACACCAATACTGGAATTATTAATATCCTCAAGCATGTTAGCGAGTTTGGAATGCTGCCTAACATTTAGGTTTAGCCCGATGACTCATGTACTTTCTGGTACACCGCTTCTGCAAGGCTAAGGCTAATTCCTGGTACTTTTGCAAGTTCTTCTACTCCAGCCCGGTTAATACCTCGCATGCCACCAAAGTGCTTCAGCAAATTTTGTCTTCGCTTAGGTCCCACGCCGGCAATATGCTCTAATGGTGAAGTGGTTTTATTTCTCGCACGGCGTTTCCTGTGTCCTGTAATCGCAAATCGGTGCGCCTCATTCCTGATCTGCTGAATCAAGTGAAGTGCAAGTGAATTTTCAGGAAGGTGTACAACTTTTCCCGTATCGGCGAATATGAGTGCTTCGCTACCTGTCCTCCTGCCTGCCGCTTTAGTTACACCGATTATGATGACATTTTCTACCTGTAATTCATTTAATACAGCTACCGCTTCACCAACCTGACCCTTGCCCCCATCAATCAAGAGGATATCAGGCAACTTTCCATCAACTTGTTTAAGCCTTGTATAGTGCCTAATTAGAGCTTGATGCATGGCTGCATAGTCATCGCAAGATTTGGTACCTCGAATATGGAAGCAGCGATAATCAGATTTTGCCGGCCCTTCTGGTTCAAACACTACGCACGAAGCTACGGTAGCCTCGCCGCTTATATGACTTACATCGAAACATTCTATTCGCACGGGCATGCAATCAAGGCCCAGCTCTTCTTGAATGGCTTCAAAGCGCTGCATAAATCCTGCTTTTGAAGCCATTTTGCCATGTAAGCCTGCAACAGCATTTTTCTTGGCAATGTCTAGCCACCGGGCTCTTTCACTGCGTGGTGAGCATACTATCGAAACAGATTTTTCCGCTTTATTGCTAAGTACTTCTAGCAATACTTTTGTATCAGATGGGCGATGGCTCACAAAAATTTCTTCCGGGACACTATGAGCGAGATAATACTGACCAATAAACGCAGCAATAACCTCCTCTTCTCTCATTACTCCAGGAAGCTTCGGAAAGAAGCATTTATTACCCAGATTTACGCCTGCACGAATATTGAATATCTGCACGCAAGCAACTTGGCCTTCTAATGCTACAGCGACTATATCGACATCACCTTTTTGTGAGCTTACGTATTGCTGCTCGGAGACTGCACGCAATAACTCAATCTTGTCACGGTATTGTGCTGCCTTTTCGTAATCAAGGTCAGTAGAGGCATGATCCATTTCCTTGACATAGCTAGCTATTAAAGAATCACTGTTGCCATCAAGAAATTCAACTGCCGCCAAGACTTCTTTACAATAGCTGTCTGAATCGATTAGTCCTACACATGGCGCACTACAACGATCAATCTGGTATTGAAGACATGGCCTGTTACGGTGATTAAAAAAATAATCATCGCATTGCCGGACTTTGAAAACCTTCTGTAGGATGCTTAATGCCTCTCTGGCTGCTCCAGCACTCGCATAGGGACCAAAATACTTTCCCGTTTTCGCATGATTGCCTCGGTGAAATGCTATTTGAGGGAATGCATGGCTAGTAGAAATAAAAATATAGGGGTAGCTTTTGTCGTCTTTTAGCAGGATGTTGTAGCGTGGACGATGCCGCTTGATGAGGTTGTTCTCCAGCAGTAATGCTTCAGATTCAGTGTTGGTAACCGTTGTCTCAATTCGCTCAGTCTGTGCAAGCATCTTGCTTATCCTTAAGCTTTGCTGGCTTCTTGAAAAATACGCAGCTACTCTTTTTTTTAAATTTTTAGCCTTGCCCACATACAGCAGTTTTTCATTTGCATCGAGCATACGATAGACACCAGGACTGGCAGCTAGAGTCTGTACTAACCGCCTATGGTTGGATGGGCTCATTGCACGCTACGGTTTTTTGAATTAATTCCTATTAAGTATAGAAACTACTTCTTCGAAAACGACTTGAAATTGCTCTTGAGTCAGCCGTTTGGTTTGTACGTTATAGCGGCTACAGTGATAACTATCCAGCAGGTACAAACAAGAATTCAATTTATACCTACCTCCGTGAGTAAATGGGTATTTGCGACGACTGAGCCCAAGCGCAGTCAAGACTGCCTCATGGGCAATCCTGCCCAATGCAAGAACCACGCTTTCAGAATTTAGCTGACGGAGCTCATTATACAAATAAGGATTACAATTTTTGACTTCTTCAGCCGTTGGCTTGTTCGCAGGTGGCAAACACTTAACAGCATTGGTAATACGACAGTTTTTTAGCTGCAAGGTGTCATTATTACTAGTAGAAACAGGCTTCGTGGCAAATCCGAACTGAAAAAGCATTTGGTACAGCAGCACACCTGCATAATCACCGGTAAAAGGTCTTCCTGTTGCATTCGCACCGTGCAGTCCAGGTGCTAATCCTACAATCAGCAATCGTGCATCTGAATCGCCAAACGCAGGGACAGGTTTACAGTAATAGGTAGAAAATTTTTTTTTCTGGTATGCCAAATGACTTACGATACGGGAACATTTCGTACAGTCTGCATTGAAAGTCGATGAACTTGTCACAGCCACCTATATCATTCTGAGCCAGATGGTCAGAACTTGAGGAGAACAGAGCCCCACGTGAATCCACTGCCAAATGCTTCTAGCATTAATGTTTCACCTCTCTTTATTCTGCCATCACGTACCGCAACATCTAGTGCTAAAGGGATGGATGCTGCAGATGTGTTCCCATGCTCGGCAACAGTAACAATTACACGCTCCATCGGCATTCTCAGTTTTCGTGCAGTTGCTTCAATGATACGGCTGTTTGCCTGGTGAGGAACCAGCCAGTCTATATCACTCTTGCTGATCCCATTAGCCGTCAATGCTTCATCAACTAACTGTCCTAGTTTATTCACAGCCATTTTGAACACAGCATTACCTTCCATATAGACATAAGCCTCTCCTGCTTTGAGCTGCTCATAGCCTATCGATATACCATGCGGTACATGTAAGAGTTCTTCATAGCTCCCATCAGCGTGCAAATGTGTTGACATGATTCCAGGCCCTGAGTCTGCTTCTAGCACTACTGCGCCAGCTCCATCTCCAAACAGAACGCACGTACTTCGATCATTCCAGTCCAGGATACGTGATAAAGTTTCTGAGCCTACTACCAGAACACACCGCGTTTCGCCTGCGCGAATAAACTTATCAGCAATACTCAAGGCATACACGAACCCTGTACATACTGCCTGCACATCAAATGCCGGACATCCATGAACATCAAGCTGTTTTTGCAACAAGCAGGCTGTTCCAGGAAATATTTTGTCTGCGGTAGTAGTTGCCAGAATTACCATGTCAATTTCGGAACTTGATATGCCTGCCATTTCGATCGCTTTACGAGATGCATGGAAAGCAAGATCACTGGTCGTTTCTGTATCTGCCGCAATATGGCGTTCCTTGATACCTGTCCTTTCCCGTATCCAAGTATCAGTTGTATCTACGATTTTCTCTAAGTCCTTGTTCGTGAGCAATTTCTCTGGCAAATAGCTACCGGTACCAGTTATCCTTGAATAAGTCATTGTGTACTGCTGCTTTCCAAATACGCTGCGATTCGGCTGTCGATTAGTCCGGGTACCTGCTTTACTGCTTCGACACGTGCAATATCGATTGCATGCTGAAAGGAGTAGGCGTCAGCGCTTCCATGGCTTTTAATCACTACGCCACGAAGG
The DNA here is from genome assembly GCA_965220875.1 of Gammaproteobacteria bacterium. Taxonomy (GTDB): domain Bacteria; phylum Pseudomonadota; class Gammaproteobacteria; order UBA4575; family UBA4575; genus WTFY01. Next base: position 1,808,157 of record OZ244849.1, read on the forward strand.
CCTAACAAGCTCGCCCCATTATAACATCTTGGATCAATTCTCTGACTGAATGATTTCAACACAGGGAGAGCGAGTAAGCCACAAAAACGAGTAAGCAAATTGCGGTCAAATTCCAGTTTGATGTAATGCGATATTGTTTTTGCAACACCCTCACTGGCTTTTAGTGAGACATTGCCAACAAATCCATCACACACAACCACATTAACATCCCTGCAATATACGTCACCCCCCTCTACGTACCCAATATAATTCAACCCACTCTGGCGCAGCATTTCATTTGCCTTTTTCACTTGTTCATTGCCCTTGATTTCCTCTTCTCCAATGTTAAGCAGCCCCACTTTTGGATTGTTTATATCGTCTATGGCGGACGCTAAAACTGCTCCCATTACTGCAAACTGCAACAAATGCTCACTGCTACAGCCTATGTTAGCGCCTAAATCCAACATGTAAGTATGGCCAAAAATTGATGGAATCGTGCTAATAATTGCAGGCCGGTCAATACCAGACAATGTCTTCAGCACATAACGAGCAGTAGCCATTAATGCACCTGTATTTCCTGCACTAACACACGCGTCAGCTACTCCTTCCTTAACAAGGTTAATTGCTACGCGCATAGATGAGTCTTTTTTTGTGCGCAATGCGCGCGAGGGAGATTCGTTCATCTCAATGCACTGGCTGGCATGGTAGATCTTCAGCCTGGCATTAGAATGTGAATTGATTTTGCTTAGCTCAGATTCAATTAGCTCCCGGTCCCCTACCAAGATCAAGGAAGTGTCATTATTATTTTTCAAATACTCCACTGCTGCCTTGACAATTACGGGCACTCCAAAATCACCGCCCATCGCATCCAGTGAAACAGTGTAGTTGGACACTTTCTACCGTTGACTCAGCAAAGCCTATGGCAGATCAAACAGATAAGCATCAATAGCAAGATAAATATACTTGCTTAAAAGGCATTTAATAAATGGCTACTCTTCATCGTCTTCAAACTCTTCAGGCTTGAAAACTATCTGCCTTCCCCGATAGTATCCATCCGGGGTCACATGATGGCGCAAATGAGTTTCACCGGTAGTGTGATCAATTGACAGCGTAGCAGTAGTGAGTGCGTCATGTGCCCTACGCATGTCTCTTTTTGAGCGTGTCTTCCTGTTTTTTTGTACTGCCATGGCTTCTCCAAGAAAGTCTAGTATCTCAATTTAGCAAAAGGATTCCTTGTATCGTCTTCAGGTCTGCAGCAAGTGGCGAGCCACGCTACCACATCTTGGTTACATAGGGAAATTTCTTTGTGTTTTGGTGCAAGAGGAAAGGCCAATAACAGCTCATCTTCTACAAACTCAGTCAGCTTAATATCTTTACCTGAATATTCGTATAGATCGTAACCTTCAGTTTGTCCCACATTCGCCGCATGATCCTGTTTTAGGATTAGCTTCACAATCGGTCTTAAACAAACCTCAAGTTCATCAAGACACCTGTCGCAGCGCAAGCCTAAAGTGCATATTATTTTCCCATCAACCTTGCAATGTCCAATACTCCCTCTAGAAAAATTGAGGTCTATCTCGGCATCAGACCGTATTGAAACTGCTGCATGTTTTAAACGCGACATAGCAGCAACGGAAACCTGGCCAGTCAGGGCAAGGTTACATTCTGCTAAAACCTGAGGATCAAATCGAACTGGTAGATTTTGATTCTTATCATCAAGCATTTTTACTAAATCATGTACATTCTTGGCAATTATTTACCGAACTACAGGATGGAAAAATGTTTCTCGAATTGGAGCAAAAAAAGTACTTCCCAGCTTTCTGGCAAATTTCTGCAGGACGTCTTCCCTGTAAGTATAATCATGGATCTCTTCTACCCCTACAACTTCACGCGCAACATAGCTTGCACTCCCAAATCCATCAACCAGCCCAAGTTCAAGTGCCTGGGCACCTGTCCATACCAAACCACTGAAAATCTTTGCATCACTTGCCAGTCGATCACCTCTACCCTCAATCACAGCGTCGATAAACTGCTGGTGAATCTCATCTAGAAGCATCTGCATGTGATCCTTCTCCAGTTCGTCCTGTGGTGAAAAGGGGTCCATAAAGCCTTTATGCTCTCCCGCAGTCATAATCCTGCGTTCTATGCCAAGTTTATCCATTGCATCTACGAATCCAAAACCATCCTGACGAACACCAATTGAACCTACAATACTCGCTTTATCAGCATATATCTTGTCCGCAGCAACTGCGGCATACACTCCACCCGAGGCACAAATATCGGCAACCACCGCATACAGCGGTTTTTCTGGATAAAGACCGCGAAGGCGTGAAATCTCATGATTGATATAGTTAGCATGTACAGGGCTGCCACCGGGGCTGTTAATCCTCAATATCACCGCAGCCGACCTTTCATTCTCAAATGCTGCGCGTAATCCTGAAACGACATTATCGGCACTTGCATTTTCACCGTCAGCAATGATGCCTGTGAGTTCAACCAATGCAGTATGCCTGCCTGCTGTAAACATATTAGAAAAATTCCAATCCATCATACCGATCAAAAATATACCAACATACGCAAACCCAAGTAGTTTAAAAAAGATTCCCCAACGACGTGCCCGCTTTTGCTCTTTAAGTCCTGCATTAGCAAGACTTGTGATAACTTCCCTTTCCCAAGATGCCGCATCCCGCACATTATGCTTCTTACTAGAAGGCGCACCTAAATTGATTTCGGGTTCCATACCAAGCTTCTATAAAATCTTATAAGTATTCGATAAATATTATATAACTTACTGATATTCTATATTTTATTTAGATATCTTTTTAATTCCTCGTCCATAGGTGCAGTTATAGCATATTTCATACCATTGCTTCGACACTCAAATGCAACCCTAGTAGCATGCAGGAACATTCGACTGAGTCCATTTTTTCTACATGTTCGATTAAATGCGAAGTCTCCATATTTCCTGTCACCTGCGACAGGATGACCCATTTGAGCGGCATGAATGCGAATCTGATGCGTTCTACCAGTGCTGATTCTGGCTCTAATCAAGGAATGTTCTGAAAATACTTTTTGTAGTGAAAAACTTGTTACTGCAGTCCTGAACTGGCTAGCCTGATGAGGTTCGACGAGATTTCCTGGCTTGTCACGCTTTATCTTCAAAGGTTTAAATATTGTCTCATCATTGTGCTTCCACTGCCCTCTTACAAGTGCCAAATACTCCTTTTCTACGCTTCGGGTTCTAAGCAACTCATGCACTTCACTTAAAATATTCCTGTTTTTTGCTACAAGCAAGCATCCGCTCGTTCCTCGATCAAGCCTATGTACCAATTCCAGAAACGTTGCATGTGGACGTGCAGCACGTAAAACCTCAATTACTCCGAATGAAACTTTGGAACCCGGATGAACTGCCATTCCTGCAGGCTTATTGATTGCAATGATTGACTCATCTTCATACAAAATTGAAGATTGGATGAGTTTGACAAGATTGTCTGCTATCGTAGCTGCCTTTTTAGTAGCCAGGCGAAGAGCAGGAACCAAAACCTTGTCTTGTGTTTTAAGCCGGTGGGTTTGCTTTACGCGTTTACCATTTACCTTTATCTTCCCCGTGCGTATCAGTCTATACACATGGCTCTTTGGCACTCCCTTCAGCCTGGAAAACAGAAAATTGTCAATCCTTTGGCCATACCCGTCAGACTCAACTACATATGTGAGTTCACTAATATTCGAAAGAGAACTTGTGCTCAACTCATGTATGGCTTATCTGGGTTTCGAAAAGTGCAAGTGCTTCTACTGGGCATCTTGTTAATTTCATAATAGTTACGTAACATTGTCCAGTATAGTGTCAACAGCGCAAAGCACATTTGCCTATTACTCTTTGAATTTAGCTTCATAGCTTGTTGAGTTCCCAAAGTGCTATGAAAGCAACTACAGCACCTGGCGGTCAACTTAAGATACTCTTGAATTACAGTTAGAGTGCCTCAGTGCAAAAATGAATAGTTTTACAAGTTTCACATTCCATTTCTTCCTTAGGTCCCTCTCCTCGGACACTATAGGATCAGTTTATATATGCTATTTCGGACCAATTATGGAGAAGTATATTCCTGGGTCTCAAGGAAAATGGACTTTAGACAGAGTTAAGTATGAAAAGAATTTTAATCAACGCGACACAGCAAGAAGAATTGCGGGTCGGTATGGTCGATGGACAAAAGTTATACGATCTAGATATCGAACTACCCTCTCGAAGTCAGAAGAAAGGCAACATTTACAAAGGAGTAATTACCCGGGTCCAACCCAGTCTTGAGGCAGCATTCGTCAATTACAGTGCTGAAAGACATGGGTTCCTCCCGTTCAAGGAAATTGCTCGTGACTTCCTGAAAAACTCCACAAACGGCAACAGCGACCGTGTTCCAATCAGAAACCTGATCTCTGAAGGACAGGAAATTGTGGTACAGGTTGAGCGTGAAGAACGCGGCAACAAAGGCGCTGCACTCACAACTTATATCAGTTTAGCTGGTCGCTACTTGGTACTCATGCCAAATAACCCACGTGCTAGTGGAGTGTCTCGCCGTATTGAGGGCGATGACCGCGATGAAATTCGAGGCATACTTTCACAACTCAAATTCCCGAAAGGAATGGGTGTGATAGTGCGCACAGCAGGTGTCGGACACTCCTCTGAAGAGCTTCAATGGGATTTAGACTATCTTCAGCAAGTCTACTCGGCAATTAATTCTGCCGCTGACTCAAAAAGTAAACCATTTTTAATTTATCAAGAAAGTAACGTCATCATTCGTGCACTTCGTGATCACCTAAGAAATGACATCAGTGAAATTATAATTGATGATCTGGACGTATTTAATGATGCAAAGAAGTTCATTGAACAGGTCATGCCTCACAACCTCAGAAAACTGAAACATTATGAGGATCATGTCCCGCTATTCAACCGGTACCAGATCGAATCTCAGATCGAGTCGGCATTTGAACGTGAAGTCTTGTTACCTTCTGGCGGCTCTATGGTCATCGACCATACAGAAGCTATGATTTGTATTGATATTAACTCTGCAAAAGCAACTAAAGGAGGTGATATTGAGGAAACTGCATTCAATACTAACCTCGAAGCGGCAGATGAGGTTGCAAGACAACTTCGGTTACGCGACCTAGGTGGTTTGATCATCATTGATTTCATTGACATGTTGTCAGACAAAAACCGGCGTGAAGTTGAGAAGTGTTTGCATGAGGCACTGAAAATTGACCGTGCACGTGTGCAGCTGAGCCGCATATCTCAATTCGGCCTACTTGAGATGTCCAGACAGAGATTGCGCCCTTCACTGGAAGAGTCAAGCCAGATTGTATGTCCTCGCTGCACTGGTCACGGTACGATTAGAAGCATAGAGTCGCTTGCCCTGGCAGTTCTTCGCCTCATAGAAGAAGAGGCAATGAAAGAAAAAACCAGCAAGGTCATCGCTAAACTTCCTGTTGAGGTAACAAGCTTTCTACTCAACGAAAAGCGTCATGGAATCAGCGAGATAGAATCGCGTCATGCCGTACAGCTAGTGATAGTTCCAGATCCCAATCTAGAAACACCGCACTATTCTGTGGAAAGAATCCGTGATCAAGGCAGGAAAACAGCCGATAAATCAAGTTATGAACATATCTCCCATGAGGAACCCAGTATTAATTTGACCAGACCGGCGCCAGTGACTGAACAGCCTGCAGTAAAGTCCATACATTCCATAATACAGACACCTTTTCCACAATCTGAAACTTCTCAAAATGTTCAAAAGCAGAGTATTTGGACAAATATTATGTCTTGGTTCGCAAGTGATAATAATAATTCACCACAAGCGGCTGGAAATACCAAGCCTAAAGCAGACTCAAGCAACAATAAAAGCAATGCAAACCGTCAAACCGGTGTGCAGAAGAGAAGAAGTTCACGTAATCGCTCCCGTGGCGCTAACAGGCGCAAAAGTAACCCTCTCAAGAAGCAGCATGAAAGTAAGCCCAATACTCAGGGTCGTAACAAGGCCAGCCAAAGCACAACTCTAGAAAGTGCTACTGAGACAGATAGCCCTTCGCCTAACAAATGAAAAGTAAAGTGGAAGGATTTTTCTGCTCAAAGCTAGTCCCCACAGCCTAGGAAACCCCTACAGTTGATACAAGCGCGTGATGCTTGCGAATATATTCAAGAAGACCGCTGCAAGCATCCTCAATTAGATCGAGTACAACTTCGAATCCTTTCTGAGTGCCGTAATAAGGATCAGGCACTTCGATGTGCTTTCGGGTCTGAGTAAAATTCATGAATAGCTGAATTCTACATTGCTCGCTGTTCATGCAAACTTTTAGCAGATCTTTCATGTTTTGATTATCCATCGCCAGAATGTATTCATATTTTACAAAGTCTGAAACATCAATTTTTCTAGCTCTCAAATGTTTTAAATCATAAACTCGTTTAGCAGCTGCAGCCGTAGCTCTTGGATCAGGGGGCTCACCTGTGTGATATGCGTGAGTGCCAGCTGAATCGACTTCAATGAAGTGTTGCAAAGACTGGTCTTGGACAAGTTTGCTAAAAACCCCATGTGCTGTAGGAGACCGGCAAATATTGCCTGTACAGACAAATAGCACGCAAACTTTTCTAGGTTTCTCTTGACCCCGGTTGAATCCCAAAATACACCTGCAATGGAAGCACTATTTTCGAAACAAGGCCTTAAGTATCAGCCTTCCGCATGTAAGCCCCAAGAACCATGTAAAAGCAATTTTCCATGCATCCGAAAATTCAAGATTTTTTGCACTTTGATAATATGCTTTTACCTCTCCACTCTGAACCTTGTTCAGATACAGCATATCTGCGGGCACAAGTAGAAATGCAATGATTAATGATACACCAAGAAATACCAGGTGAATTTTAATCAAACGCTGCATTTAAATAGGGGGGGTCACTCAACGGGAAAATACTAGCGGCTCGCCATAGAAGGGGATTTCAGAAAATTGACCACTTTTATAGACAATTTGACCATTCAGAATTGTCGTGTCTATAGTTGAGCGAAATGTATAGCCATTGAAAGGTGACCACTTGCATTTGTACAGTATGCTGTCCTCTGTAACCTTAAATGACTTACTGGTATCTATCAAAACCAGGTCTGCAATATAATCTTCTTCAACAAATCCACGGTCCAGAATTGAAAATCTCCTGGCTACATTGTGACTGGTTTTCTCAACAATTTTCTCTAAGCTCAGCACGCCATCATGGTAATGTTCTAGCAGGCTCAGCAAGGCATGCTGCACGAGAGGTATCCCGGCCGGAGAAGCGAGATAGTTTCTAGACTTTTCATAAATCGCATGTGGGGCATGGTCAGTAGCGATCACATCAATTCGATCTTCCATGACACCACGTAAAAGCCCCTTCTGGTCACTAGCCGATTTAATAGCTGGATTACATTTTATAAGTGCCCCATGAACGGCATAATCTGCAGCATTAAAAAATAGGTGATGTACACATGCCTCTGAAGTAATGGACTTTTTTGCTATATCACCTCGTGAAAACAGTTCCAGTTCTCTAGCAGTTGAAATATGTAAGACATGCAGCTGCGTTCCATACTTTCTTGCCAAATTGACAGCTTTCTGGCTAGATGAGTAGCAAGCTTCTTCTGACCGAATTACTGGATGAAATTCAATGGGAATATCGTCTCCATATTTGTCCATATATTTTTGAAGATTTCGTTTGATTATAGGGGTATCCTCACAATGCGTTATAACTGGAACAGGTGCATACCTGAAAATACCTTCTAGGGCATCTTGACTGTCTACCAGCATGTCACCGGTGGAAGCTCCCATGAATACCTTGACTCCGCAGGCAAGATTTTTGGGTACTCGTTTAATTTCCTCCAAATTGGTGTTGCTCGTACCCATGTAGAACGCATAATTTGCCCGTGCTCGTTGCAGTGCCGCCTGGTATTTTTTCTGTAATAACTCGACAGTTAAAGTGGGCGGGCTTACATTTGGCATGTCCATAAAGCTAGTTATTCCGCCTGCAATTGCTGCAAGTGATTCTGTAGCTATGTCTCCCTTATGGGTCAGACCAGGTTCACGGAAATGAACTTGGTCGTCAATCATCCCAGGAATCAAGAACTTGCCTTTAGCGTCAATTAGGCGCTTAGCCTGCTGATGCAGCAAGTCCCCTCCGACTTGCTTGATCCTTTTTCCCTTGATCAAGACATCTTTTTCAGAAATATCATGATTATTGACAATGCTACAGTTTGTAATTAAGAGGTCGTACATTAGGTATACTTGTGATTAAACTTTTTGAGATCAAATGGTTAAATGAAGAAATTCAATTATAGTCTAATTAAGAAGTATTGGATTTTTTGAAAATTTGAGCATCTATTCCAGCCTGTTCACAAGCTGATATATAGCAATCAGAATTCCAAAGCTCACATAGAGCCCCAATAAACAGATCAGCATCAACAAGCCTAATTGTACGCTTACCGAGCCTGACCGAACTAAAACAAAAACTGTTGCGACCAACAGTATGAATACTAAAACTGCACTGACTACAAACCAGATGCTTTTACGATTGCCAGCCATCAGCTTGCTGGTCTATACACCGCATTAGTCACTAAAAAAATTACCTACCATACATAGCCAATATTGCCCCAATTTATGCGCTTGATTGAGACAATATTCTCTAAATTATTTTTTTATTTTAAATAAATGCTTAGAGTGCAGTCAGGCAACATAAGCTGATGAACATATGAAAAGCAGCACAATTTTAAAAATCCCAAAAATTGTAGATCACAGAAGACTACCTGGAAAAACGCCTATCTAGACAGACTACTCGCCCAGGCCGTTGCATAACTAATGACTGCTACTGATGTATCAGGTTTTAAAAGCCTGATAGTTAGCCTATGGATTTAAATCCATTACTTCTTCCACTTTATCGAATGGAAGTGAAGCTTCTTTATTAACTTTTTCAACTGTTTCCGCACAGTCTGCCTCAAACAAACACGTACATCGCGAATCTTCTGGATAGAAATTGCTTCGGATATACTTGACAGGTGTGCCTTCTGCAGCAATTTTATTACTCGTATCAATAGCTGCCTTCTGAGCATTCGCTAAGTTATCCATCGTAATCCCAGGCAGTTTTCTTTGAACTGCATATACTGGCATGTTGAACCTCCTCCATAAAACGGTAATACCGATTTTTTTTATAATAGGGTGATATCTTCTTACAAGATACCCTGCTTATTATGATTTTCAGCCTATCCTAAATACTTAGTACAGTATTAAGGCTGGCCCATAACAGAAATAGTAATCTAGATAACTGAAATAATGCAATAATAATAAAGCTAATCCAACTCGCTGACTATGTATTTTCACACACTCGTCTATCATTAGCCTTATGTGACCACAAAAAACATGTTGCATCCACACAGCAAACGTCTCACATTGGGCATTCCCAGGTAAATCTGCCTTGCAATTTGTTTTAGGCATAATTTCTGTAATATTTTCAATTCTGGGGATCGGTCTCATTCATTTAGAAACAGTTGAAATTAAAAAACATGGTTTCAGCCTTGCAAGCTTTGGTTTTATCCTGTTTGGAACTTTGTGGGTAGGAGGCTGGGTTACCATGGCCGTCAATTATTTTTTCGACTGAGTTCCCTCTGTCTTTGACAAAGATAATTCGAAACCCAAAGTAAACCAAGAACTAGGCTATGCAAATAACCAGATAATTACTTTTTGAAGCAAGTTCCGACCCAGAAAGAAAGAACGCCTGGCGTGCGTCTGCCAGGCGTTCTGAAATATTAGAACTTCTGTATAGTTATATTTGTCAGTTAATTTGAAGTTAATGCAGCGCCAAGTTTTCCGGAAATCATGCCAAGGACGGCTCCAATAACAGCTGAAATCACGACAACAATAATTGCATTGTTTGAGCCACCAGTGAGTGCCCCCATAGTCAATGCACCCTCCGTTTGCAATGCATAGGCTGCAACACTTGCGTAACCGAATACACTCGCAGGTATTGAAGAAAACACTTCAACATGAGCTAGCAAGCACATAATCAGCACAGTCACAGCCACGACTATTCCAGCCCAAATAGGCACTGTAAGCGTCCCAGCTAATGGTATACCCAAAAATATTAGTAATCCTATCCATGCTATCAAGGCGCCTGCAATATTGCATACGATTGTGTTTTGTAATGCCTTTCCATCACCACCTATAGCAAAAAAGCATGCCCAGCTTATAAATACAATCCAAATCACGACAATACCTGATAATGGACCTAAACATAATGCTGTCGCTATACCGCCTAACACGCCTATGCTGATTGATAATGCAACAAGATTCGACATAATTTACTCCTCCTATCGATTAGATTGTGCTCCTAACTTCAGTAGGCCTAAATAAGAATGATTATTCATTTCCAGATCAAGCTATTCATGCCAGTTGCTAAGTGCTTTACTAATGAGAAAATTTATTTAACATTTATTCATCAAGATTGAAGCTGTAAATTTGCTAAGTAGCATATCCTCCCAATTAAGTTTCTCACTTCCTGCATAATAATATCTTATACTAGTGCAAGTCATCCATTTTTTATTGGATATGTAAAAGATGGCACGCTTAAATGATTCGTGTATTCTAACCCGTCGAATCGGAGAGGTGGCAGAGTGGTCGAATGCGGCGGTCTTGAAAACCGTTGACTCGAAAGGGTCCGGGGGTTCGAATCCCTCCCTCTCCGCAAGTCACTTAACGGATACACTTTAGGCTGTGTACCATCAGTCCCCGCATAATATCGGCATCGGTTTTATGTATATCAAAACCAGGCTTCTTACCACCAGCACTGATGAAGCTGTTATAGCTTGCTTCTATCGAAGCTAACTATTCAGCAAAAGACAACAATTAACTTTCCCATATTCTGTAAATTCTGTTTCAGAAACCGCTGCAGACATTGTTTAAAAGATCAGTACTTTATCTGATTATTCTAAATAAATATGTAATCACATACCTAAACATGAAACATTAGATATGCACCTGCTACCCAACAAACGACAAGACCAATCACAGCAACATACTGCACAAAAGACCGAAGAACCCCAGTCAAAACCAAGGCGAGAAGTAATCCTAATACTATTACAATTATAGAGTCCCACCATGCGCCTAATTTCACAGACGCGTAGGCTGACCCTAGTAGAGCAACATAGGCAACCAGTTTTATTAGAGAAGTATCAGAAACAAACATACTACTAATCCACCAATCCTTGTTTTTCACGTAATACGGGTATGCAATGATGATCCATGCAAAGGTAGCCAAAAGAGTAAAAACTACTGTCGACGCTTGTAAATTCAATTCTTTTCCAGATTTTGTTTTGTAAAGAGTGATTAGGATAGATTTCTCTTTGAAATTTTAGCAATACAGTGCTGAATTCAACAGTAGCTGACCATGTATCCACAAATTTATAGTTTAAATATTACCTGCTTGGACTCAACTCACCGGCTGCGATTTGAAGCGAGCGTAATTCATGGCCAATTCAGCATAGAAGTTTTAAATCCGAAAAGGAATGCCAGGCTGCTCATCATCCTGAAATTCATTTAGCAGATTTTCAAGATCTTTACCCGTAGATATGATGCTCAAATTATCTTGCCAAAGCAGAATTCCCTATACCAAATTACACTTGCATGTCACTCGGTCTTCACTCCTGGACTTGATCTTGCTGACTTTGCTAACTCTATAAAGCAACCATTTGGATTGACAATAAAAATGTGTAGAAATTCTAAAAATGATGCACTACTTGGTATATAATTATCAATAAAATGCATCAACTAACTTGGAGGGCAACCAGCTATGCCTGATGGTGTTGGAATTTTAATTTTTGCTATATTTGTAGCTGTCTACTTTATTATCATGGTACTAGCGAAAGACAAGAAAAAAGATAATTGAAATCGGGCACTATGTATGTCCGGTAATTGATCGCTGATTGCCAAAGTACCTTGTATTCTAAGCTCCTTTATTTCTCTTAAATTAAAGGGGTAGCTTCCAAATGGAATAACATGCCATTTGGAAGTGTTCTATTGTTAAATTATAACCTGGTCCAAACGTGAAACTACAACGCTGAGTTGCACCATGCCCAACACTCAAACCATGGATGTTAGGAAAGAAATTACAGAAATTGTAAACAGGGAAACGCGCGCATTTGACACTCAAGATATTGATCTCTTCTTGAACATTGTCCATCCTGACATGGTTTGGCCTTGGCCACCAAACGCAAATGCTCATGACCCGATAGAGTGGGTATTACCTTGGGGAAAATTCAATTACCAGCGTTGGTACAAGTATTTCGAAAAATTTTTTGAAAAATATAATTTGGTACATAATTCCCGCACTATAGAAAACATTGTGATTTCAAGTGAAGAAGACGGTGCATTTGCAGTAGTAGATGTTGATACTTTATGGGAATCTAGAACAGGTGATGAATTGCACTGGGTTGGCCGGACCTGCAAAATTTATACAACAGTAAGAATGAAGCAATGGAAACTAATCGCCCAGGTAGGCATTCTGGATTATTCTAGTTTCAAATAGAAATATAGATTTTTGTAGCTAATTCTAGTTACCTTCTTTCTCAATCTTCATAACACTTGCAGAAATTATGATATATGAAATTAGTAGTCCTAGCGGCCCGAAGGCAACAGTCAAAATCACCCAAAGTAATGGATTTTTGTTAAGGAGGTTTACGAGGCAAACCATATAAAATAAATAAATAAGACTAAGAACAACACTAACGCTGATGATTACAGCGAGCCAGCTGTTATGTTCACCAGTAAACTGGTACCTATCAGCATAGATGTAAATCGCTACAAACATAAACATGAGCAAGACAAAGCTAAGCTTCATTCGTTTAAAGGCAGTTTGTAGCGTGCTAGTAACCTGCACCACTGCGTATATGTTTTGCAGAAATGCGCTAAATCTAATCCAGCCCTGGCCTAACCAAACTCAATTGGTAACCGTGGTGTGACAATCGCTTAATCTCCGTCATCAAGCAAGTTCTCCCTTAATGTTTTACCTCGATAATCGGTCCGCAATAAGCCTCTTTTCTGCATTTCAGGTGTAATCAAATCAGCAAAGTCTTCAAAACAACCAGGAGTGTATGTAGCAACAAGCATAAACCCATCTGCCCCTGCATCCATGAACACCTCCATCTGATCGACAACATCAGCAGGACTTCCGATAGCACGTGGCATTCCCATGCCCTGTGCATAGATCAAAGCTGCTTCTTTTACGGTGACGGGCCCTCCTCCCTTGGCATAAATTATGGACTCAAATAAACCTTGAATTCCCGGAATTTCAATGTTTTGTACAACATCATCTAACTCATAGGTCGAAAAATCCGGTCCAAAATGTCCTGATATCCAAGCAAGGGCTCCCTCCAATGGAATGTGAGACATTATCCTCTCATACTTTTCTTCAGCCTCAGCACGCGTTGGGGCAACTATCGTCTGCAATCCATAGATTCGTTTCACACTATTAGGCTCGCGATTGAACTTTGTATAGCAGCGCTCATTCAAGTCATCCCTGTATTCAGCCATGCGCTCTACATTTGGGTGAACTGCGAAGATCGCTTCTGCATGTTTTGCAGCAAAGTCCCTGCCACGGGGAGAAGAACCAGCTTGCCACAAAACCGGAGATACTTGTGGAGACCGGTAGCAAAAATGCCTACCTCTGCATTTGAAAAAACGCCCATCGAAATTGATTTCACGAACTTTTTCAGGATCAGCAAATACCCCAGATTCACGATCAGCAACGATAGAATCTTCCTCCCAAGAATCCCAAAGCTGATAGCAAAGGTCCATGTACTCTTCCATTCTTTCATACCGTAAAGAACGGTCAGACATTTCTGCTCCATAGGCGTCCCATTCGCTCTTGGAATACGAACTAACTATATTCCAGGCAACTCGTCCTTTGGTAAGGTGGTCTAAACTTGATAAATGACGGCACATTGCATAGGGGTGCACAAATGCAGTTGACAAAGTCACCCCAACGCCTAGGTGCTTGGTTGCATGACCTATAATTGGCACGATAGTTGCCGGTTCATGAACTGGACACTGCACAGCATAGCGTACAGTGTCATCAGAGCTTTGTTTGTAATTATTGTATGGTGCCAGCTCATCTGCGATAAACATCGCATCAAACTTACCGCGCTCCATTGTTCTTGCCATATGAACCCAGTACTCAGGCTCAGAAAACTTCCAGCCACGCTTGTCTCGATGGTTTCGCCACATTCCAGTTGCATGACTATTTAATCCGTGTTGGATAAAACCCAGCAGGTGTGCTTGCTTCCTTTTTTTCTTCTTACGCGATTTAGCTGTTACAACTGGATTGGCTTTTTGGATATCAAGCAGTTCTCTGGCAAATTCACGTGCAACTTTCTTTGCGTCTTTTCCCTGAGGCAAGTTTTTCATTGTCCATTTATCATTTTTCTGCTTTGTTTTCGTCTTACTTTTTGTGGTCATGATTCGGCTTCTCCTCTCCTAAAGTTTAGCGCACTTGAATCAAAAAACTTTTGAAACCCTGTGCTTATGATTTTATAGGCATTGTCAGCTGCTACTTTTCATGCTGCACGTAATTGAGGTAAAACTGTTTTACCAAATTTTTCAGCATCATCCAGCATGTTTTCAAACTGACATAATAAAATGTCTACACCATAGCCTTGCAACAATTTTAAACGATTCAATATAGTGGCACGATCTCCAATCAGGCTCGCATCAAATCCACAATTTGAATCAACCATTTGCTCGTCAGTCAGCCCTTTCCACATCGTAGCTCCTGACTCCGCCATGATTCGTTTAAAGCCTTCTATCAAGTCTTGCTGTCTACCGGAAAGTATTTTCATGTACCTGCGCTCGGCCTGCTCTTTTGTCTCGTCCAAGATAACAAATACACTCATTGCAATCTTGACTTTGTTTCTATGTTTGCTTTCTAGATCTCTTATTTGCTGAATGGTTTGTTCTAACTCCTCATCAGGCATGCTATCAATAAAAAATACATCTCCGTATTGAGCCACAAGCCTTTGAGCATCTGTCGATTGACCACTGATCCATATTGGAATTCTACCCTCTTCTAAGTCTTCCATTGCTATCAGGGCATCCTGCAGTAAGAAATATTTTCCGTTGAAAGAAGTGTTTTCTCCAGTCCATAGCTGCTTGAGGCATTGTGTGAATTCTGTTGCACGCTGGTAGCGCCCTTGGTGATCTAAATACTCAACTCCACATTGAGTAAACTCCTTCTTCCACCATCCACAGACTATGTTAATAGACAGCCTATTATTACTTATATGGTTAATGCCGTGCGCCATCCTGGCCAAAGGTAATGGGGAGTGAAATCCTGGCTTTGTGGCAACCACAATGCTTATCTTTGAAGTATTTGCTGCAAGAGCTGCAGCATATGCCCATGCATCGGCAACTTCCTGACTTGGGCCGTAAACAACATTCAAGTAATTTTCAGAGACATAGATGTAGTCATAACAGCTAGTTTCAGCACGACTGGCAATTTCATTGCAAACTGCAAAAGATGGCCGGTATTGGTGATTTTTTATACGTAACCACCCCCCATATACAGGCACCCAAATACCTACTTTCATGCTTTGATACCCACTGCCTGCCACAAAAGTAAAAATGACTCTTAAAATTAAAGGGGCACACAAGCAGGTTTACCTGTGTGCCCCCTAAGAGAAATAAGAAGTAAAAGGTTTAGTAATTTCCCGATGCTCTCATCATGCGCTCATAAAAGAACGCAAAACCTACCATAAAGGTTGTCACTACCGCTAAAATCGGCCCAGCGTAGACGAATATCGGGTTGACGCCTACTAAAGCAATAATCACTGCCGATGCGATAACTGCGAGCGCAATAGTCACTGTGTAAGCACTGTCCTTATACTCCGTGATTTCCTTGTCTTCTTCAACGTCAGTAAAAGATTGCTTAATTCCCGTAGCATATCCCGCTGCATATAGGACTGTAGCAACCGCTCCAATTATTAAGAAAAATATAAATAACCCTGACATAGTTCACCTCTCAATTTGATTTTCAAGCGAATATAGTTGAAAAATCATGTTGCCTTATGTGCAAGTTCATCTTTGTGAGCTTCTAGCAACTTATCCATATCAAATTCTTCTCGGCTAAACAATCCTGCAATCACTACGATTCCTGCACTAATAGCCAATATTGAAAATGTACCTACCATCTCTCCATACAAATGTCGAAGTGGCATACCAATCACAATCGCTAAAACTATTCCTAGAACAAAACCAGCGGTATTGGTTCTTCTCCAAACAATCGCAAGTATTAGCGGCAGGAGTATGGATGTTTTCAATGCATAGGTTGTTAGAACCAGCGTAGTGAAATCGACTCCTGATAGCACAATGATACCCGAGATCACACCACCCAAGATCATTCCGAATCTTGTGATATAGAACAAGGTTTTCTCACGCGTACCTGTTGCAAACCGTTTAACGATATCTATCGCAATAATGGAAGACAATGCAGATGCTGCTCCGTCAATTGTCGAATAGCATGCTGCTAATATCACCAGTACATAGGTCAGAATTAGGATCAAGGGTAGACCAATATGCGACACCATATACGGTCCAACTGCAACTATATCTCCTCCCAACTCTTCAGGAGTCAGGCCAAATGCCAAGCCTGCAAGCCCTAGCATACCCAAACATATTGGGATCGGATAGAAGAGCGCACCGCCCCACAAGAATGTCCTTGTAACTTGTTCTTTACGTACGGCCCACACCTTCTGCCAAAAGGTCTGATCTGCCACGACTGCTGCAAGCAAGCCGAATGCCAGAGTAATTCCAAAACCAGCTGCTGCATCAGCTTCGAATACTGATAAATTGGTGGGGTCTGCAGCTCTTACAGCTTCAAATACAGCAGTTGCACCACCACTTATATGTGCATAAACGGCTACAACTACAATAGCTGCGGGTGTGGTAATCATCCAGGTATTGAAAGTCCCTGTCATCACACTAGTCCATAGCCCCCCAAAGAAGACATAGGTCATAACAACTACCACTGTCAGAATTACAACTGTTTGCCAATCTATGGGGAACACTGTTGACATCACAACAGATGTACCTTTTATATTGATAAGAGTTTCCAGGAGAATTCCGAAAATCATCGCAATTGTGACAACTATAGATGCAGCCTTCGACCCGCCGAATCTAGTGTGAGCAAATTGGCTGATGGTATAGCCTTCTGGCATCTTTCTTCTTAGAATCCTGGCCAACGGCACCATAGCCATAATTGCGAAACCATTTGGCACTACGAACCAGAAAAGTCCAGATAGCCCCCATTGATAAGTCATCGCAGAACTCATCATAACTGCCATGGCCCATGTCCAAACCGAGATGACCGCTCCTACACCGAAGCCAAGACCAACCTTTCGGTTTGATATGATGAAATCATGCGTCGATTTGATAAGGCCGTGTTTGATTATAAATGCGAGTATGAGGAATAACAGACCAAACCCAATCATCAAGGAAAATCCCAGACCGGCAGTCAAACCCTCAGATGCAACTAAGACCGACTTATCCATAATGCCTCCTCCCGTGCAATGGTTGGCATTTTGCTAGTCAACTAGCTACGGCTAGCAACTAATTAAATTTTTATCTGTGCTTGCCCTTAGTTGATGCATTCACTTTTGGCAAGTATTCTTTTGGGTAGTCTATTCTATTATGGATATATTTTCCATTACTATTGGGTAAGTCTTCATCATTATTACTTATCAGTTTCTATCAATTAAACTTTACTTTCTGTGACAATCGCATCGATACACACATACACACAAACTTTCAGATTAGGGTCGCTTGCAACTGATACCCTGTCCTTCGTTACAACAATACATCCATGACATTAATACCGAGTTTTATCTTATGTGATACTGCAAAATATTGCCCCGATGCTGATAGCAACACGCTGTGAAACTCTCTTCTTACGCCTGATATTGTTTACATTACCAGCTTTATTCACACCTGCGTGGCAGTGAACGTGTACATGCTCCTTATACAGTTTTCCCTGGCAGAATTGTCTAAGGCCAATCAAGACAAACAACAGTCACAAATCAAATTTGATCAACCGTATGGACAAGCAAGGCGGCAGTTAACACTCATGCACCAGGTTTTCTAGACTGTAGTCAGGTCGTACCAGTAATTACAATGCACACAGAGGATATTCTGTTGGCAGTGGCATGGCGCAGAGAACTCCAGAAGATGCCTGAAGGTACTGAAAGCCGAAGTCAGCACGGTAGACCCAGTCCTAATGGAAGTCCATGTAGTGACTCTGAAGTGAAGAAGTATGGCGATCAGGCGTGTGATGTGGTGGAGACGTCTCAAGCGTTGGAATGCAGTTTTGCCAAGTTACTTATCGGCTTCTGATTGTTCAATCAATGCTAATACAGCCTTATAAACGGCCTCATTAAAGTCACTGCCTTTACAGTCAATATTCTTGTCAATTTTGCAATATACTGGTGGAAACTGTTTCGTAAATACCTGATGGTCACGCTCTTCCAGTTTATGGATCAACTTCCACGCATCATCTCTGTTTTTGCAAAAATCAAGTGGCGTACTTAATTCCTCTTCACTAAAAAATGCTTTACAAATTTTTGAATTTATCTCCGAACAGTCGATTGACATACTGAAATACCCCTCAACCAATGAAACCTCAGTACAAAATTTACTTTGCCTGATAAAAACTGTTTAAAATTTCATTTAAAATTCTTATAAAACTATGATATTTTTGATGCACTTCCGAATACTGTAAGATATGATTTTTTATATAAAACATATTTTAATTATGCTCAATTTAGCGAAGACTATCAAAGAGCAGATTTTTGCTTTTTTTCTTCAAGTGAGATGTATATTGAAATTAGTTCGCCTTTCAAATTCTTTCAATTACCACCTGTAAGATACTCAGTACACATGACAATCTAAGGCAAGGGGTTTGGTATGCTACGAACAAGTTTACTAAAGTATTCTGCAGTAATTTTGCTGTTAACTACTACAATCACCGGATGCGAAGTCCTTCAGAGAACGCTTGAACAGGAAGAAATGAATGTATATTTCTATACGCCTGAAGGAGAAGAGATGTACTTGGGAGTAGTTCGAGGCATATCACTTTGCAGGTCCGCAGTATTGGACAAGGCCAAGCTACTTAACTTTGAAGGTAAAGGCGGAATGCCTGCTAACCCTAAAAAGAACGAACAAATTCTTGCCAATGAATCAAATACAGGCGGTCCAGGCTGGAATTATCACTGCTGTTGGAAAACCGTAACAGATACTTGTAAAGAAAAATTAAAATAGTACGAACAAAGACTGAGCCTCTTCTAGCACCATATCGAATTTGCTCTAGGTCTCCACGGCCTTCTCTGCATACAATTGATTTGCGCAGGTAATCACAACTCGCAAATATACGTCAGCCGCCGTGAGTACTTGAAATTTCCATCTCACACGCTAGCAGTTCACTACCCTAAATCCAGTACCTTTACTTTTTCCTTGAATTCTAGTACCTGCTGAAGGTGATCCAGCCCGCTGCACCATATGCCTGCCGGACTACTAGTGGCTTACATGGACCAAATTTTCGCCTGAGCATCACATGGCTCCGAAATACCCGAACACAACTGAAAATAGGCCCACTCCCAGACTAGCAGCAGACGCAGCCTGCTTATCCGACCTGCAGCTAACACCCGAGCAAGCTCATCTCTGCTGCAGTTCCTTTAATATTCTCTTTCTTATCGTAACTGCTTGAATTTCTTTGCATGCTTCAACTCTAGCTCACTGTAACCCTTTTTTCGATAATTAGAGTGTCGCTTACAATATCCCTATCTCCTACATAAGCAGTCTATCCATGAACTGTTTTCGCACACCTTGACGATGTCACAGCTCGCCTCCTCTATTAAATAATGCTTGGGAGCCATGCTTTCCCCTCTACAGGGACCTAGTCATGGCAGTTCGCAAATATTTGGACTAATTTTTGTGGAAACCACTAACAGCATGTCTAAATTTGATGAAGACTACTTGAATTTATTTAAAATACCCTTATGTTAGTAGCAATCGATTAACTCAAGCGAGCAATCTGCCATGGACAACCCAAGACTTCATGCATCAAGCGCACCCCGTACCAGCGCATTGTCAGCAAATAAAGTTCTTCGCAGCACATATGCGCTCTTATCAGCAACACTAATCTTCAGTGCTCTAATGGCTATGGTATCCACGATACTCAATGTTGGTCATGGAACTAGCTTAGCCTGCTCAGTTGCAGCATTGTTGTTGGTATGGTTTGTTCTACCCCGAACTGCTAACTCTGCAGCGGGAATAGGAGTGGTATTTGCTTTTACTGGCTTGCTTGGTTTTGGACTGGGACCCATACTCAACCATTACTTAAACATGGCATATGGATCAGAAGTAATAGCAACCTCCATGGGTGGGACTGCAATTATATTCCTGGGGCTCTCAGCCTATGCATTAATTACACAGCGTGATTTCAGTTTCTTGGGCGGGTTTTTGTTTGCAGGATTGATCGTTGTATTGCTCGCCTCTCTTGCCGGTATATTTTTGAATATGCCTGGTCTCTGGCTCGCAATTAATGCTGCTGTAATTCTTATTTTCAGTGGCTTCATCCTGTTTGACACGAGCCGGATAATAAATGGTGGTGTGACCAATTATATTATTGCAACTACTTCAATCTATTTGAGCATATACAATATCTTTATTGCCTTATTGCATTTATTAGGCTTTGCTAGCAATGACTAAATTCAAGACTAATGGATTGGCTAAAATTAGGATATGCCGCGCTAGTCATCGGACTGATCATTTTCATATTTCCTGCTGTCAAGTACTGGCAGAAAAATAGTCCGAAAGCCAAACTTGATGACTGGCTAGCCTTCTTGCTACCCATCGGCTTGGTGTCAATACTCGTGATTGGATTAATTTGGCTTATATAAGCTTCAGTGCACATGAATGCAGTATGCATATCGCACTTGCCTGCTTACCATGTAATTCAATTAATCCCTAAAATTTTCAAACTGCAGCGGAATATCCAGCTTAGCTTCTTTGAATATGCCGATAACCTTCTGGAGATCGTCACGTTTCTTCCCGGCAACACGCAACTTTTCACCCTGAATAGAGGCTTGGACCTTGAGCTTTGACTCTCTGACGAGTTTGGCAAGTTTTTTTGCAGTCTCCTGGTCTATGCCTTGACGAATTGCCAGAAACTGCCGCGCACGCAAGTTCGCAACCTCAACACGTTCTCGTACTAAACATTTTATATCCAGCCCTCGCTTAGACATCTTCTGAATCAGAATTTCATAGATCTGGTCGATATGGAATTCAGATTGTGCTTCAATACGTATAGTTAAGTGCTCGTGAATGACTTTTGCATCAGTCCCCTTCAGGTCATATCGGTTAGAAATTTCACGGTTGGCCTGATCCAGTGCATTGGCCAGTTCATGAGTATCAACTTCTGAAACCGCATCAAATGAAGGCATTTCGATGCTTATCCTGATTCCGCAAAAAGTTCGGATCATAGTGACTGCGTGATGATACACAGACTGGCAATCGTGCTTGGGTCCGGCAATGCTGCGTTGGCGATTCTGTTGGCTGCATATGCCACTCATTCGCTGAAGAATTCATGGCAAGAAGCAAGGTACCTGAATTTCCAGACTGCAATTGACTACCACCTTTACCACGCATTAAGTCTGATCATAGTTGGCATGATGCTCAATCAGCGCCATGGAAGCAAGCTGCTAGAATTAGCCACTGCAGTCATGCTGGCTGGAATGGTCTTTTTCTGTGGCAGCCTTTATATGATGAGCCTAACAGGCATCGCATGGTTCGGGAATATCACTCCACTTGGTGGCATTACTCTGATCATTTCATGGTTCCTTGTAATGGCGACATATCTGCACTCAAAGCACACAGGCTAAGTTTAACGGTACCTGGCCATGAGCACTGCAGGATTGGTCAATCAAGGGGTTTCAATCAACAAATACCTTGACCTCGTCACCAGTGCCTATCTTCCCTCCTTTCAGTACCACAGCAGTAACACCACCATGATTGCATACTGCATTGTACCCTCCATACCCAAGTGTCTGCTCAAGCTTCGCACAAGGCACACAGTTTCCTGTTACCTGAATAACTACTTCATTGATTCCAACTTTGTAGCCGCTGAGTACCGCAAG
The DNA here is from genome assembly GCA_965220875.1 of Gammaproteobacteria bacterium. Lineage (GTDB taxonomy): Bacteria > Pseudomonadota > Gammaproteobacteria > UBA4575 > UBA4575 > WTFY01. The sequence continues at coordinate 1,830,359 of OZ244849.1, forward strand.
ATTCAAGCCAGAAACAACTATATTCCTCCTGAGATGATGTGGGGTAACACTTTTCCCTCCTAGAAATGATGCAATCACAGCAAAGTACTCGTGCTGCACCAAGGTTACTTGCCTGTTGCTACCTGAATTCGAACACTCCTTGTCCCCTACTATCCCTACGTCACGTACTAACTCTGCAGAGCGCACGCTCGTAATTTGCTCATCTGAAGAGCCCCGAATACCAATCCACTCAATCTTCCCATGCCTGGGGAAATATTTTTTAAACTTTGAACTTTGAGGCATATTGCCACCTCCGGGGGCATCTAGCTGGGTGAAATTACATCAAGCCCAGTCATATATGATTGCAACACGCCGGGTATGCGAATGCCCGAAGATTGATCTTGGCAGTTCTCTAAAATGGCTGCCAGTGTCCTACCCGCTGCTAGCCCTGAACCATTCAGTGTGTGCAAAAACTCTGTGTTTCCAGTCACACTGTTCTTCCAGCGAGCTTTTAGCCTCCTAGTTTGAAAATCGAGAAAATTGCTGCATGAGGAAATTTCACAATACGCATTCTTGCTTGGCAGCCATACTTCAATGTCATAAGTCTTAGCGGAAGCAAACCCTAGGTCGCCAGTACATAATGTCACCACACGATATGGCAGTTCTAACAGTTGTAGTATTTTCTCTGCGTCATTTGTCAATGACTCCAGTGCACGCCAAGATGCTTCTGGCTTCACAAGCTGAACGAGCTCTACCTTTTCAAATTGATGCTGGCGAATCATTCCGCGCGTATCTTTCCCGTAAGATCCTGCTTCTGATCGGAAACAAGGTGTATGGCAGACAAACTTCACTGGCAATTCTTCTTCACTGGCAATGTAATCACGCCACAGGTTTGTGACAGGAACTTCTGCTGTGGGAATCAAGAATTGCTGGACAGAAGTGTCTAGTTTGAAAAGATCATCTCCAAATTTTGGAAGCTGCCCCGTACATATCAAGCTCTGGTCATTGACAATATAGGGAACATAGATCTCTTTGTACCCGTGTTGGGAAATATGCGTATCCAGCATAAACTGGATCAAAGCACGGTGGAGTTTAGCAACTTGACCATGCATGGTGACAAACCGGCTGCCTGCAACCTTGGCAGCCAACTTAAAGTCCAAGCCACCTAAGCGCTCGCCTATGCTCACATGATCCAGAGCTTCAAAATCAAATTTCGGAATAGTCCCCCACCTTTTTATCTCAATGTTATCTGAATCAGTTGACCCATCCGGAACTGAGTCATGGGGAATATTAGGCAACTCCAAATTCCATGCATGAATTTCCCTCTTTAAACCCTCGAGCCTGATCTGGTTCACCTTTAGCTCATCAGTGATTTTTGTCATTTCTTCAAGCATCTCGGTAATGTCTTTTCCTGAAGATTTGGCATGGGCAATCAATTTGGAGCGCTTGTTACGCTGATTTTGCTGGTTCTCTGTTGTAGCCTGCAATTGCTTACGTAGTTGTTCCTTAGAGTGATACCAGTCCTTATCAATTTTGATACCACGACGGCCTAGCAGCATCGCAACTTCATCAAGTTTTGTACGTAATAGCTTTGGGTCATGCATAACGAAATAATCCTGTCATCATAGATTACGTGCCAAAGCTACACCCAAATAACACGCTGCAATACATGTGACTACGCTTAGAAGCACATTGCTCACAGCACTCAACAAGCTGCCCTGTTGCATTAACCCCAGAGTCTCAAGTGAAAATGCAGAAAATGTAGTAAACCCGCCAAGTAACCCAGCCATGATCATAAGCCTAACCTCTACAGATACGAAATAGCGGTCTGACAGCATAACGAAAAGGAAGCCAATCAAAAATGATCCGATTGTATTTACAATCAAAGTGCCATAAGGGAATTCATCACCCAGCCAATAAACACTCTGCGACTGTATCAGATACCTGAGGATTGAACCTAGAGCTCCTCCTGCACCGATTCCAAGCAGAGTCAGTGCAGAGCTTCCTATCCAGGCTTTTCCCATGACTGTGATTTACGACAAGTGGTAATGATCAATGGTATATTGACAGAATGAGGGGTTGCGAGTGGCCGCAATTATATTGAAATCAATATAAAGATCAATTCTGTATATTCCTTGCTCCCCAGGCACTGTTTACACCTGAAAAGCAAATTCAGACTTACATGAAGACACCAGACAACTTATCAAATTTGGTAAAGCAATTTTGCCAAATTCTGCCAAAAGATTCAGTTTTGGCAAAAAAAGAACAGCTAAGTGTCTACGAATGCGATGCACTTACTGCTTACAGACAAATACCGCGAATTGCATTGCTGCCTGAAACCCAAGAGCAAATTAAGGCCATCATCAAAATCTGCAAGAAATTACAACTCCCCGTAGTTGTCAGAGGAGCCGGTACAAGCCTTTCCGGAGGTGCACTACCTCATGCTCAAGGAGTTTTACTAAACACGGCAAAACTGAACAGAATTCTGGAAATTGATCCAAAAAACCGAACCGCTACTGTAGAGCCGGGAGTGACTAATGTGGCGATTTCCGAAGCCGTAAAACCTCTTGGGCTTTACTACGCTCCTGACCCTTCCTCACAAATTGCATGCACAATCGGGGGCAATATAGCTGAAAACTCAGGAGGTATTCACTGCCTTAAATATGGCTTGACTGTTCATAACATTTTGGCCCTGAAAATTTTGACTATTGATGGAGAAATTTTAGACTTAGGAGGAAAGCACTTTGACTCGCCTGGTTTTGATTTACTTGCACTGATGAATGGTTCTGAGGGCATGCTGGGTGTCGTGTTACAGGCTACAGTCAGATTGCTGCCTGAACCAGACGGCCGAAAAGTCTTGCTTGCAGCGTTTGACAGGATACAAGATGCTGGTAATGCAGTGGCTGCAATTATTTCAAGCGGGATCATTCCTGCAGGACTTGAAATGATGGACAGCTTTACTGTAATGGCAACTGAGAAATACTGTAACCTTGGTTACCCAAAAGATGCTGCGGCTATTTTGATTTGCGAGCTGGATGGCTTTGAGGAGGACATCCAGAACCAGGTCCTGCACACCCAGAAAATACTTGGCAACCATAACGCAACTGAAATTCGCCTGGCAAAAAACAAGGATGAAGAAGAAAAATTCTGGAAAGGTCGCAAGTCCGCTTTTCCGGCACTGGGCAACTTGTCTCCAGACTACTATTGTATGGATGGGACCATTCCTCGCAAACATTTGGCCAATGTACTGGAGGAAATCAATTCCCTGTCTAAAAAATATGGAATGAGTGTGGCAAATGTGTTCCATGCAGGAGATGGGAACCTACATCCTCTAATCCTCTATGATGCAAACCGTGCAGGTGAATTAGAATCTGCTGAACAGCTTGGCAGCGAAATTCTCCAGCTCTGCGTCAAGATGGGTGGAAGTATCACTGGTGAGCATGGTGTAGGAGTAGAAAAGCTTGACCAGATGTGCGTGCAATTCAATTCCGCGGAACTACAAACATTTCATTCCATCAAATCAGCATTTGATGAGTACCAATTATTAAATCCTGGCAAGGCCATTCCTACACTTCATCGATGTGCTGAGTTTGGAGCTATGCATGTACATGGTGGTGAAATCCCACATGCAGACCTGCCACGTTTTTAGCATCTGAGTATGTATGACAGATATCAGGAAACTTATAGCATCTAGAGTCAAAGATGCGTACGAAAAAGGTTGTGCACTAAAGATACATGCTGGCAACACGAAAGACTTCTATGGAAGGAATATCAAGGGCCTTCCTCTGTCTCTATCAGAACATACTGGAATTGTTGAGTATGAGCCTTCCGAACTTTACATCACTGCTCGTAGCGGAACACCTTTGAAGGAAATCGAGCAAGTCATCGAAAAGGAAAACCAGATACTACCGTGTGAACCTCCCCATTTTGGTACTGCTGCAACCGTAGGAGGAATGGTTGCAGCAGGACTGTCTGGTCCAAGACGGGTGAGTTCCGGTGCAATACGGGACTGTATTCTTGGAGTTGAGATTATCAATGGAAAAGGTGAGTACCTGCAATTTGGCGGGAAGGTAATGAAAAATGTTGCCGGTTACGATGTATCTCGTCTGATGTGTGGAGCCCTAGGCACTTTGGGAATACTGATGTCTGTCACACTGCGTCTGCTGCCGAAGCCAGTGTCAGAACAAACATTATTATTCCCATTGAACACTCCTGAGGCTATACAAAAGATGAATTCCTGGGCACGAACACCCATGCCGATAACTGGCACTTTTCATGACGGCAAGAATCTGTATATCCGTCTAGCAGGCTCACGATCAACAATTGAGAAATGTGCTGAGATTATAGGAGGTGACTTGGTTGACCGGAGTTATACTTTCTGGACAGATATCAAAGAACAGGCCACTGATTTTTTCATGACAGATAAGCCAATTTGGAGAATCCAGGTCCCACCAAACACTACACCACTCAAAATTTCTGGAAGTTCTTCGTTAGAATGGAATGGAGCTTTGCGCTGGTATGTATCAGAGACAGAAGCTTCAGAAATCCGACGCATCACTGAACAGGCTGGAGGACATGCATGCCTCTTTAGAAGGCGATCTGAAACAGAGGACATCTTTCATCCATTGTCACCAAATCTGCTGGAAATTCACCGCAGACTCAAACGAGCATTTGATCCGAACAGCATACTGAACCCAGGCAAAATTTATCGTGAGTTCTAAATTCAATGAGAACGACATTACCTGCTGAACTTTTGCAAACAACGGATGGGAAACAGCTCGATGAGATTCTTCGCAAATGTGTGCACTGTGGTTTTTGCAATGCTACCTGCCCAACTTACCAATTAACTGGTGATGAACTAGATGGACCGCGGGGAAGAATTTATTTGATCAAAAATTATTTTGAAAGTTCATGCGAGAAAAATACCGCAAGGAAACATTTGGATAGATGTTTAACCTGCCTGTCCTGCGAAACTACCTGCCCGTCAAATGTCAGGTATGGTGACTTACTTGATATAGGCAGAAAGCATATCTGCGACAGCTCCGGGCGCCCAATTTTCAACAAGATCAAACGCTATACGATAGCCAGTGTTTTTTCAAAACCCCGCAGTAGTGCAGTAATTTTTGCCCTAGCACGATTTTTTAAACCATTACTACCTGAAAAGCTCGCAAAAAAAATCCCTCAAGACACTGGGGCGATTAAAACCAATGCAGTCGTAACAGGTTCACGAAAGATGCTGACTATCCGAGGGTGTGTTCAATTTTCAACTGCACCACAGATCAATGCAGCTGCAGCACAGGTATTGGGAGACGCAGACATTCAACTTGACGAAACCGAAAGCGATTGCTGTGGGGCTCTTGCTTTTCATCTAACAGAAATTGAAAGTGCACACAAGATAATCCGCAAAAACATTGACGATTGGTATCAGAAGCTAAAAAACGAGCATGAATTTTTGATCATGGCATCGAGCGGATGCAGCAGTTTTGTAAAGAAGTACGGCGCGATAATGCGGCCTGACCCTCAGTATGCACAGCGTGCGGAATTTATCGCCAAAAACTGTAGGGACTTATCAGAGATATGCACTGATTTACACATAAAACCTGCCCTTCGCAAACGTGCTATAGCCTTTCACAACCCTTGCACCTTACAGCACGACCAGCAGATTACCGGCACAGTTGAAGCGACCATTCAAAAAGCAGGGTATACGTTTGTCCCAGTAAGTAACAGGCACCTGTGCTGTGGCTCAGCTGGCAGTTATTCTTTGTTAGAAACTAAATTGTCACATCAACTGCTTACAAACAAGATTCATGATCTTACAAAGGCTAAACCAGACATGATTGCCACTGCTAATATTGGCTGCCTTATGCATCTCCAATCTGGAACAGATATACCCGTCAAACACTGGATAGAGTTGCTTGTGTAGCGGAGTTCAGGATAAGGCGTTTTTCACGCCAGCTACCAGGGATTGAAATCAAGTGTCAATTGATTTTACCAAACTCAATCTTCACTAGCATAGGTGAACTGTACGTTTCCAGCATCGTTATATTTTTGGAGAAACCCGGGCTCCTGAGATAAGCGTTTCGTAAGACGGAATACCTATACTTAGGGCTTGAGAAATCGGTGCAAGGCTTTGCCAGTCAGCGAGTTTTAAAATTTTTCTGCTGCTGTGCCTTGGCCAAGTTGTGTTACCCAAATGCCTCTAAAGTCCACAAAACTTGTTCAAGTTTGTACTTTGTTCAGCTCAACTTATTCTATTTGCTAGTTGACTCTTCGCTATCTTGCACCGATAACGATGACAGAAAGCTTAAGCAGAAATTGGTCAGTGATCATCAGGCTTCCAAATTCCAAATGCCTCCCCTTGCGGGCGCATTGTATTCTCTCTTTGCCGAATTACATCTTCATAGACGTATTTCGTGAAAGCAACTAGCTCATTCATAACTTCATTTTTTTCTCCTGAAGGGAGATTATGATTGCCCACGATAAAACCCAATATTGCTGCCAAGTATTGGCCTGCCATCAGAGGATTCACAGCGCGTTCATCAGCATCTACAAGTACCCCTTGAATGTTTTCTATTAGCTCCCTTGAAAGTTTTAGTTGGTCCATATCTGACATCCCTCATTTATACTCAGCTTTGATTTTGGGTTTTCTTGCGAAGATTATCCATATGAGCCTTGATTTTAATCTCCAAGCCACGCTCTACAGGATCATAGTAGTGCGCCCCCTTCAGCGTTTCAGGGAAATAGCATTCATCACAGGCAAATGCGTCCGGCTCATGATGAGCGTAACGGTATCCCTTACCATAACCAAGGTCTTTCATTAATTTCGTAGGTGCATTTCGCAAATGCATCGGTACTTCCAAGCTCCCATGGGTTTTTGCATCGCCCATAGCCAAATTATATGCACGATATACGGCGTTGCTTTTCGGTGTACAAGCCAGATAAACGATTGCTTGTGCTATAGCCAACTCGCCTTCAGGCGAGCCTAAGCGTTCATAGGTGTCCCACGCATTTATCGCAACTTGCAGGCCTCTGGGGTCTGCGTTTCCAATATCCTCAGCAGCTATGCGCAGCACGCGACGGGCTATGTACAGCGGGTCACATCCTCCATCAATCATCCGGCAAAACCAGTATAGTGATGCGTCCGGGTCAGACCCTCGTACTGATTTATGCAAGGCAGAAATCTGATCAAAAAAATGTTCACCTCGTTTATCGAAGTATCTAGTCCCCTGCAAGGTGACTTCCTTGGCTATCTCTCGATCAATGGTATTTCTCCCTGTGTTCTCACCCAGCCAATCTGCCGCGATTTCTAAAAAATTCAGTGCCCTACGAGTATCCCCATCAGCGGCTGATGCAAGTATTTGCCTGGCTTCGTCTTCAATCTCCAAGCATTTCTTGCCAAAGCCAAACTTTTCATCGCTCAATGCCCGATCAATACATCGTGAAACTTCCTCTTCGGTAAGCCGTTTCAATACATAAATACGCGCACGTGATAGTAGCGCATTGTTTAATTCGAATGAGGGATTTTCTGTGGTAGCTCCAATAAAATAGATTGTTCCATCTTCAATGTGGGGCAAAAATGCATCCTGTTGAGCCTTGTTAAACCTATGAACCTCATCGACAAACAACACTGTTGATGAGGAATTGTGCTGACTATGATACTTAGCCTGCTCTATTGCCTTTCGGATTTCCCCAACTCCTGCCAACACGGCTGAAATTGAAATAAACTGGGCTTGAGAATTGTCCGAAATTATGCGCGCTAATGTCGTCTTCCCCGTACCAGGTGGCCCCCAGAAGACCATGGAATGCAAAGCGCCTTGCTCAATAGCCTGCCGAAGAGGCTTACCGCGCGCTAATATGTGCGTCTGACCGACAAAATTCTCCAGAGTGGCAGGCCGCATACGGTCTGCAAGTGGGCGATAGGTGTCCTCGCTTTCAAACAAATCTGACGATGGATTAACATGTAGCCTTGAAGCCATTGGGTTGTCCGTGTTTTACGAGTTTAATTTTGAATGCAGGTTTATTGAATGGAATGAGCAGAACATTGCAGCGTGGCCTGATTCTTCTAATTGAAACCCATGAGATTATTCGGAGTAGCCGACAACATCTACACCACTGGGAGCCTTAAAGTCAAAATACCCCTCGGGGAACCTTACATTAACGACCATGTGCGTAAATTCAATGGCGGTTTTCTGTGAAAAATTGTCATATAGTTCCATACTTCGAATACCGAGTTCATCAAAACCTATCCGCACTCGATTAAATTCAGTATCTTGGATAAGCGGAATCAGTTCCAACTGACTGAATTCCTGTTTGTCAGACATTACCAAAATTTTAAAATCCTCATGTAGTCCACGAGGATTTGTAAGCAGCATGATGGGTACACTGCCTAGTGCTTGAGTAATTGGCCTGGCATATGCTTGTGCTAACTCTGGGTCATACACCCAAAAAAACTCTCCATCTGCAAGAATCAGCTGTCCGTGTGGCTGCTCATACTGCCAACGGAATTCACCAGGCCTGTTCAGGGCTATGGTTCCCTTCGATTCCTGTACCAGCCTATTGTTTTCATCCCAAACAGTTTGTGAAAAATTTGCCTGAAACGAATCAATTTCTGTGAGAAATTTGTTAAGACGGTTAATCGCTTCACTACCAATGCAGGTGGCGGAAAAAAAGAGAAGAACGCAGCTTAAGATAATCTTGCAAGATTTCACAGGCGTCTCTTGATGACAAGCCATGTGACAAATAAACTTTTGTCAATTTGCATCACAGTATTGCAATTCCTGATATCAATTCGTGCACTTGGTTAAGGAGGAGGACTAATCACTTCACGACTGCCATTCGCCAACACCGCGCTGACAATGCCACTATTTTCCATTTCTTCAATAAGACGCGCAGCACGGTTGTATCCTATCTTCAGCCTCCTTTGTAAATAGGAGATAGAAGCCTTTCTAGACTCGACAACGATTGCGATGGCATCATCATAAAGTGGATCAAGCTCGTCTTCTCTACTATCAAGTGGCTCCAGCCCTGGAATCGTGCCCTTACCTCCTTCAGGATCCTGAGTTACCTCGTCCAAATAGGCAGGGCTCCCCTTTTGTTTCAGAAAGGCTACGACCTTATGCACATCCTCATCTGAAACAAACGCGCCATGAATACGTTCTGGCAAAGAGATTCCTGGTGGCAGGTAGAGCATATCACCATGTCCCAACAGCTGTTCTGCTCCAGACTGATCCAGGATAGTACGTGAATCAATTTTGGATGAAACTTGGAATGCGATTCTTGAAGGTATGTTCGCCTTGATCAGCCCTGTGATTACATCAACCGAAGGTCTTTGGGTCGCCAACACAAGATGGATCCCTGCAGCCCTCGCTTTTTGCGCAATTCTAGCAATGAGCTCTTCAACTTTCTTGCCAACCACCATCATCATATCAGCAAGCTCGTCGACAATAATTACTATACTGGGCAACAGCTTAAGCTCTGCATTCACAGCGCCACCCGACTCATTATCCAACTGTTGGCTCGCCAAAGGATCCAGCATAGGTTCCCCTCGATCGATAGCTTGCTTCACTTTTGTATTAAAGCCATTGATACTGCGCACACCCAGTACAGACATCAGGTTGTAACGACGCTCCATTTCAGCCACACACCACCGTAAAGCATTGGATGCTTCACGCAAATCAGTCACTACCGGAGCAAGCAAATGTGGAATTCCATCATATACTGCGAACTCAAGAATCTTAGGGTCTATTAAAATGAGACGCACCTGCTGCGGTGTCGCCTTGTATAAAATACTTAACAGCATTGCATTCAATGCAACAGATTTTCCTGAACCGGTAGTTCCAGCCACCAGTAAATGTGGCATTTTTACCAAATCTACCACTACAGGATGACCACTGATATCCTTACCTAGCCCAAGGGTGAGGGGCGACGTGGAAGCGTCATAAACTTCGGACTGGAGTATGTCACTCAGAATTACAAGCTCCCTGTGTTCATTTGGAATCTCGAGTCCTACATGTGACTTTCCAGGAATAACTTCAACAATACGGACACTGACTACTGAAAGTGCACGTGCTAAATCCTTGGCCAAATTAGAAACCTTGCTTACTTTGATGCCTGCTGCAAGTTGCAATTCAAAACGAGTAACTACTGGTCCAGGATGGACCTCTACTACTTCAGCATCCACCCCAAAATCCAACAGCTTCACCTCCAGCTGACGTGACATTGCTTCTAGAACATCACTTGAGTATCCCCCTGATCTTTCCACTCCACTGTCCAGCATAGATGTAGGAGGCAAACCTGTCTCAATAGTCTCGAACAGTAAAATTTGACGTTCTTGTTCGACACGCTTACTTGTCTCGATTGCTTCAACGATAGGCTCAACCCGCGGAGTCGATTTCCCAATCTTGGTATTTTTCTCCCTAACCTTCTTTTTTCGCACAGATTTTACCCGCATGCTAAAGCGCTTCTCTTTTGGCAAACTCACTAGCTTCCATAACCAAGCACTCAATAACAGGATGTACTTTCCAGTAATATCAACGAGCCATAGCCACGTAAAATGGGAAAAGACGGTAATACCAGCAAAGAACAGTGCCAACAGCAGCAATGTTGCACCTACAAAGCTAAAGACAGAGAGAAAGCTGCTGCCAACTAGGCTACCCAGGATGCCACCCGCCGTAGCTTGCAGAGAACCAGAATGGAAGTGTAGCGTTGATATTCCGCATCCAGCAGCCAGGGTGATCAGAAACCCGGCCCATCTCAGGCCAATTGTCCGGTAACTCAACGTGCTAGACCCGCCACTGTATAGTAGCCAGCCACTGTAAATCACCATGAGTGGGGCCAAATAGGCTAAATAACCAAATAAAAAGAAAAAGAGATCAGCAAACCAGGCTCCAGCCTTACCGCCCAGATTACTTACATCCTGACCGTTGTCTGCTTGAAACCAACTGGGGTCTGCACGTTCATACGTGAAAAGCGCAAGCATCAAATATGCCCCTAACGCGGTCAGTATCAGCAATACACTTTCGCGCAGCCCTCTAGGCAGTACAAGCTGTGAATCTGATCTTGCCTGTTTTTTCAAAACAGTTTCTCCATTTACCAGTATCAATACTTAAAAATATTATTTAAATATTTGAATAATAAAACGATTACACCGCATGCCCGCTTTTTTAAAATCGTTTTAAAACTCCAGATCAGGTTTATATTGTACAGCAATAGGTGATTTTCCCATGTACAATCTGGCACCATCTTCCTAGGCAAGTTTTACTGTCCAACAGATTCAGTATAGTAAAATAGCTGAGCATTTTCTTTTTCTACTTGCTCATCAAACAAATCATATAAAGGAAAATATATGTCCGATTCACCACATTTCCGGCTCCTCATATTGGGTTCCGGCCCTGCCGGTTATACAGCGGGAGTTTATGCCGCACGCGCAAACTTAAACCCGGTAATCATCACAGGTTTGGAACAAGGAGGCCAGCTCACTACAACCACAGATGTAGACAACTGGCCAGGTGATGTGGAGGGGTTGCAGGGCCCCGAGCTAATGGACCGTATGCTAAAGCATGTAGAACGATATCAAACTGAAGTTATTTTTGACCACATAAGGACAGCAAACCTGACTGAACGACCATTTTTGCTAACCGGAGATGCTCACACCTATACCTGCGATGCTCTAATCATTGCTACCGGTGCCTCTGCCAAATATCTGGGGTTACCCTCCGAGCAACGCTATAAGGGAAGAGGAGTATCAGCCTGTGCTACGTGTGACGGTTTTTTCTATAAAGGAAAAAGCGTAGCTGTTATCGGAGGTGGGAATACTGCAGTGGAAGAAGCACTTTATCTTTCCAATATCGCAAGTGAAGTTTTGCTTATTCACAGAAGGGATGCCCTTCGGAGCGAAAAAATTCTCCAGCAACAACTGTTTGAAAAGCAGAAAACCGGAAATGTCACCATCAAGTGGAATCATGTGCTTGATGAGGTACTGGGTGATGATTCGGGTGTTACAGGAATTCGAATTAAAAGTACAGTACAGGATTCTACGCAAAAGATTGATCTAAGCGGTGTATTTATTGCAGTGGGCCACACACCGAATACGGAAATCTTTAAGAACCAGCTCGACATGGAAGGGGGATACATCAAGGTGAGAAGCGGGCTGAATGGTGATGCTACAGCAACAAATATACCTGGTATATTTGCTGCAGGAGATGTAATCGACCATGTTTACCGGCAGGCAGTTACCTCTGCTGGGTCGGGCTGCATGGCTGCGCTGGATGCTGAAAAATACCTCGATAGTCTTAGCCAAAACTAGCTGCGAGCTTGTCCACCATCTTGTTGGCTAGAACCCATCACCAGTCGAACATTGAGTCTGTATAACTTCAGCTTTATCAGCTCACTCGATGCAGTCAATCATAACGATTGGAATAACCTGCTTCCAGATAAAAACCCTTTTCTTCGACACGAGTTTCTCGTTGCACTAGAACGTAATGATTGTGTAGGGGAAAAATTTGGCTGGTATCCACATCACTTGATTGTGCATGATGAAAGTAAGCGGATCATAGCTGCCAGTCCTATATACATAAAAACCAACTCTTATGGAGAATTCGTGTTTGACTGGTCTTGGGCATCAGCATACGAAAACTCAGCACTGAATTACTATCCTAAGCTTGTTACTGCAGTGCCTTACACACCTGTGACAGGGGCCCGCCTACTGATTGTGCCGAAATTCAGTACTGAGCAAAAAAACTGCGTAGCAGCAGCAATGACCAGTGCCATTGTCGAGGAAGCGAAAAGACTGGAAATGTCCAGCATGCATTGGCTATTTTTTCCTGAGCATGAGTGTGAACTTTATTTGCAAAGCAACCTTATTATGCGGCTCGGATGCCAATACCACTGGCGCAATCAAAATTACGAATGTTTTGATCATTTTTTGGAAAGACTGATTTCCCGAAAAAGAAAAAAGATAAGACGTGAACGGCAAATCATCCAAGAACAAAACATCCACATTCGGCGTCTGCATGGCTCGGAAATGGATACTTCACTATGGCAACAGGTACACTCATTCTATGTTGATACTTTCTACCGCAAACGTAGCCCGCCTACTTTAAGCCTTGAATTCTTTTTAGAGCTAGGGGCTACACTTGGCTCAAGTATCCTGCTCATCCTCGCCTACAGTGACAACCAGCTCATAGCCTGTGCAATAAACTTCAAAAGTGACAATACGCTTTACGGAAGATACTGGGGAAGTCTAAAAAAGTATAACAGCCTGCATTACGAGGTATGTTATTACCAAGGAATTGAATACGCAATTGAGCATCGACTGAGCACATTTGAGCCAGGCGCCCAGGGAGAGTACAAGATCAGCCGGGGATTTTTGCCAACAAAGACCTGGTCTGCACACTGGATTGCAGATTTGCGTTTCAGAAACGCCATCCAGGATTACTGCAAGCGCGAAACACAACTCATGCAACAAGAGTGTAAACAACTCATGTCATTATCACCTTATCGCCACAGTCGAGAAATAAAACCATAAAAGAAATGGACGTTTACTGGTTAGACCCTTCAAAAAGTAATGCACCATTTCCAGACGTGGAAAATGCATTGTTAAACCCTGAAGGTTTGCTGGCGGCAGGAGGTGACCTAAGTGTAACAAGACTATTGAATGCTTACCGAAAAGGGATTTTCCCATGGTACGAGAACGGTCAGCCTATCTTATGGTGGTCTCCCAATCCCAGATGCGTGCTTTTCACGAAAAAATTCAAAATCTCTACAAGCCTTAGAAAAACCTTGCGCAGACATAAATGGACAGTCACTTTTGATGGCGATTTCAAAAAAACTGTTGCTGCATGCGCAGCACCACGCAGTTATGCACGAGGCACCTGGGTTACAGATGAAATGACAAAGGCATATACATCTTTGCATCGACATGACTGTGCCCACTCAGTAGAACTTTGGGACTTTCAAGAACGTATAATTGGTGGTGTTTATGGTGTGCTGATAGGAAAGATGTTTTTCGGTGAATCCATGTTCAGTTTTCAAGCAAATGCATCTAAGGTTGCACTTGCTTATATGGTAAGCCATCTTCATCAATGGGGATTCCCTCTGGTAGACTGCCAGCTGCCTTCAGCGCATTTGTCTAGTCTCGGGGCACAAACAATACCCAGATCCCACTATATAAAAATCATGACTGAGCTATGCGATATGGAACAAAATAATTTCAAATGGAAGTTAGACAAAAACTTAGATGTAGCAAACTGGAACCCGTGACAACATATAGACTATCTTTGCACATGCTCCCGACATCACAGGTAGAGCCTCAAATCAGTTTTCTTCAAGGACAGCTGACTCACCTGTTTTCATACCTCGGGCTATCCGGTTCATTCCAATACATGGAAATCCATACGAGCGGCCTGAAAGATCAACATCACTCATGCCAGTGTACACGGGTGATGGAGCTGAACCGGAAAATTGCTAACTAAGAGGCAACGTGAGATTGTGACCCGGTCACGCCGGCAGTTTTGTGCTCAGGCATTGGCAGTATTCTGCAGTTCAACAGGAAGGCTAAAACGTACATTTTCCTCAACACCATCCAGCGTAGAAATCTCTAAATCAGCGTAGTCTCGCAATTTTTCAATAAGTTCCTGTACTAACTCTTCAGGTGTTGAAGCTCCGGCAGTAATTCCTACTGAGCTAACTGCATGTAGCCATTCATAATCAATCTGCGCAGGATCTTCCACCAGATAGCTTGGGGTTCCACTGTCATTGCTGACTTCACATAATCGATTTGAATTGGAACTGTTCTGTGCTCCTACCACTAGCATCAAGTCGACTTGTTCTGCCAATGCCCTGACTGCAGCTTGTCGGTTCTGAGTTGCGTAACAAATATCCTTGGTGTCCGGACCTATAATATTTGGGAACCGCTTCTGCAATGCGTTGATTATTTCCCGAGTATCGTCAACTGACAGGGTAGTCTGGGTGATGTATGCGATTTTCTTTGGATTATTTACTTCCAAAGCGTACACATCTTCCACAGTACTGACCAAAAATACGGGTCCTGGAATTTGACCCATCGTCCCTTCTACCTCAGGATGATTTTCGTGCCCAATTAATATGACATCATAGCCTTCAGTAGCATAACGTTTGCCTTCTTTGTGAACCTTGGACACTAATGGACATGTAGCATCTATAGTCCGCAAACCACGCACAGATGCATCTTTCCCAATTTTCTCAGACACTCCGTGAGCACTAAACACCACCGTCGATTTACTGGGAATTTGCTCGACCTCGTCAACAAATTGCACTCCTTTTGCCTTCAATTTTTCAACTACTCGCCTGTTGTGGACAATTTCATGCCGCACGTAAACCGGGTCTTTATAGAGTTTCAGTACTTTTTCAGTAATAGAAATGGCACGATCAACACCTGCGCAAAACCCACGAGGCTGAGCTAAGATAATGTGGAGTGTTTTTTTACTCATCCAAGATCCAATTGGTTATCGCCTACCCTACATACTACCATTAAGCTTTACTTGCCGACAGCTTCTCAAAGGAGTACTTCTCACATAGGCTTCAACAGCACATTCAACAAACGACAAGTATTTTTGATAGTCAGGCCTTCTAAGCATCACCCTCTGTTGATTTCAATATCCTATCCGTAAACTAGACTGCTGTTCTGTGTAATCATGCATATATGCTGTTTGAACAATGCATTTGCCTGTTCTGCCGATACTCATGACTATATTTGATCATTGAGCAGTACCCCAATTCCAAATCAGGCAAGCCACTACGTGCCTCTCCTGCCCAAGTTGTTTTTCCCGGTGTGTGGAAGATTGTAGGTCAACGCCCAAAAGAGCAGTTTCAAGGCCAGGTTAGAGCGTACTAGCGTATTTGTGACTAAAATAACAGTTCGTACACTGCGCCTGGAAATTTTTACTTCTTGACCGCTTTTGTACGCAGGATTGGCATAAACTTTTCGCAGGGTCAGTACGGCCATTCCTAATGCCCATAAACAGTGCAAACGTATTCCAGTTTCATGAGTCGGGATTATCAGAATAAACCGCAATGCGTTTGCAAGATGGCTGCGAGCAATAGCAATCAGTTCTAACAAGCCATTGATAAAACTTGGTGATCCATGAACTTCTGGTAGAGAACTTAATTCATGGCCTGCCTCATGGAAAACATCCCTAGGTAACCAGCAAGCTCCGCGATTCAGGTCGTCCCAAATGTCTTTAAGGATATTAGTCATTTGCAACCCTTGACCAAAGGAGACAGAGAGCTGAAGTAATTCCTCACGCCGTTCATGAATTTCTGAAGAATAGTCACAAAATAACTCAGTGAGCATTTCACCAACTACGCCAGCTACAAAATAGCAATATCGGTCGAGATGAGGCAGGTCATCCAGCCCCTCTGAAGAATTTTCTCTCTTTTGAAACTCTTCCATTCCACATGACATAGTTCTTACACAACGTTCCAATGTATCTTGCTGGAAAGGGCTAAAGCCTTTAGTAACTCGAATTACCTTATCCGTGTTTGCAATTAAGTCATGTTCACTCTCATTAGTCGATGGAGACAGCGATTTGCTGAGATCACGTGCAAAAGCCTCTGCTTTCTCACTTCCTGCAATAACATTCAAAAACCGTCTCGAGAATAGCTGCTTTTGCTCTAACGACAAAGTGGGTTCATCCTCGATTGTGTCTGCAATCCGGCAAAGCAGATAAGCATTACCTACTACATCACGCAGTGCATCAGGTAGCTGCGGAATAGTTAAGGCAAAAGTTCTGGAAACACCTTGCAGGGCTTCCGCCTGAAAAGCTAGATCACTACTGCTTTCGAATCCATGTGAAACAGACATGGATAATTTAAATTATTGAACAATTATTGAGCAAAATTATTTTACACCTATACAGAACGATGGAAAACTGGAGCAAATATCTGCTTCATTTGTAACAGGTCTCCAGTTACCTTCTTCAATTATCGGAATATTCAGAGCATGTCGAGCACACTAGAAACTGCCTGTACTGTTATAGCTAGCCTGGATAAGCCGAAATAATCCAGAGCTAGGCATATACAAGACCACCAAGTGATATTGCTACATTTAACCTATAACTTGCAAGATGGCATGAACCAGAATAGCTTCCCTACGATGCATTATCACTTGAAGCTCAGTTTGCCTGCCCAAATTGCCGGAAATCCAGATTAATCTGCTGCCAAACCCATATGCTTGAGCATCTGTCCGAATCTAGTCTGAAGATCAAATTCCCGCACCATGATAATGGCAAACTCGGGGTTAATTAGGTAAATTTCATAGCTGGACCCAGCTCGCCCGACAATAAATTTGTGCTTGCATTCTACTACACCAGTTTGTACCCTACCCAAGCTAAGGTTGGTGAATGAGCAGGCCCAATCTGCTCGAAGTAGCGCTTCTCATCTAATAGACAACAACCAGTATCAATATATGAGCTGAATGCCTGCTGAACGGTACGCACGAAATGCTTTGGAGAGTAACGAAAATTTAGTAGAATTAGGGTTAGCAAACTTTGTTATAATCCGCTGCTAGGTTGATATTCTTGGAGGATCACATTGCAAAATAGTCACGTAGAACTGCAGGTTGATCAGGCTGAAGAGGCAGCACTGGTGATAAATGTAATCGGGCGTATTGATGGGGTAAATGCCCAGGAATTTTATAATAACCTCAGCAGGAAGATCGATGGTTCTGATAGCCCAGTGATTCTAGACCTTGAAAAACTTACATACATTAGTAGTGCAGGTTTACGATCAATTTTGCTTATTGCCAAAACACTGAAAGGAAGAAATACACGATTTATGCTCTGCTCCTTACCTGACCCGATAAAAGAAATTGTCGAAATTGCTGGTTTTGATAAAATCATAGACGTCCTTGCATCTCGTTCTGAGGCTATAGCTGAAATAACTGGCTAGAATCACATAAGGATCAACGCAGTTACTGTAGCCTGCAGTTAACGCGACATCACGGTTCACTACGATCAGGTTAATATTCCCAAATTGTTTGATTCAAGTTGAAATTATCTTTTACAACCTCTTGGGCACACAGCCTTAAGGAAAGTTAAGCTAAATTCACCGGAGAAATAGCATTAGTAGCAATCGGTTTACCCTGCGTGAGGAAGCACTTTCAGACTTGAAAGTGATAAGCGTGGCTGGGCGCATTGATGGAGTAACAGCGCAAGAGTTCCATGAAGCCATAAACCAAGAATTTCTTCACCCGATACAGCATGTTGTCATGGATTTCAAAGAACTCACATACATCAATAGCGCAGGATTAAGAACGGTTTTATTGGTTGCGAAAGAACTGAGAAAAGCAGGCAAAAAGTTCAAGCTATGTTCCTTGCCTGAGCCAGTCATGCAAGTCGTTAAGACCTCCGGCATTGACAAGGTTATAGACGTCTGTGATAACCGGTCCGTTGCGATAGCTGAAGTATCCAGTTAACTGAGACTCTTCCAGATCAGGAAGCTGCCTCCACTTCATGCTCCGTACCAGCTTCTTCATCAACAATTCGATATGCCTCGGGTTTGAGGGGTAACACAACAATCATATCTGTGTATTCCCCTTCTTTAGTGTCTACACGAATTTCGCCACCATGCTGACGCACAATATCGACGGACATCGATAACCCAAGTCCTGTCCCCTGATCAGGTGGCTTGGTTGTATAGAAGGGATTGAAAATACGCTCAAGTGCAGACTCGGGTATACCCCCACCATTGTCACGAACGTGTATTTCCACATGTTCATCTGTACGTTGTGTACTGAGCTTGAGTGTAGGTTGGTAGCTAGTTTTCGCAGTTTCAGTTACTTCGCGACTTCGAGCACCTTTATAAAGTTTTCTTGACATAGACGGAACAGTTTTATCTTGCTTCTCACTGGCATCGCTACCCGCCGCAAACTTCTTGCGTTTTTCATCTGTGGCATAGCAGGCATTGGTCACAAGGTTCAAGAAAACCCTGCCAAGATCTTGTGGCTGTACTGTAATTTCACCTATATCAGGTGAATAGTCTTCCTGGATTTCCAGTTGAAATTCTGTATCCGTTGCACGGGCACTATGGAATGCTAGCCAAGCATGCTCGTTCAACAAAACGTTGAGGTCTGTCGGCTGCCACTCTCCGCCACCACGACCCATCTTGAGCATGTCCATCACAATTCTGTTAGCACGCTGGCCATGTTCATGTATGCGTTTTAAATTGCCTGTCAAATCTTCTGCAATTTCATCTACCAAGCCTTGGTCGTATTCCTCCTTGTCGCCTTCTTGGTCTTGGGCTTTAGCTACCTCCTCCAATAGTTCTTCAAGTAACTCTTGTGAGACATCCGAAAAATTCATGATGAAATTCATGGGGTTCTTTATTTCATGTGCTACCCCAGCTGTCAGCTGCCCCAGCGCAGCAAGTTTTTCACGCATAACAATCTGGTCCTGCGCACGCTTCAATTCGTCGTTTGTATCCGCTAACTGTTCATTTTTTTCCTTCAATTCATCAGCAAGCATTTCTACTAGATTTAGACGTTGAACCTCTAATGCGTTATTCCGGAACACTTCGAGCGCTTTTGCCAATTGGGCGATTTCATCTTGTCCGTCAACCTTGATGGCAACTTCCAAATTGCCATCGGCCATTTGTTGCATTTGATTCGATATACGACTTAAACGGCGAATCAGGCGTCTTTGAACAAGCAGCCAGCCAACTAAAATTGCGCCACTCAGACTGATAATATTGACGATTAATAGCAGCTTTTCCCCTGTATCCGTAACAGCAATGGCTTTACTCGCAATCTCTTCAGTAGCCAAGCTGGAATCATCTACGACGCTTTCCACTCTCGCTACCACATCTATGCCTAAAACCTGGTTGTCGTTAAGCAAGTCAGAAAGTTCGTCACTCACTTCGAGTTCCCTGGTACGAAGGTCGAACCCGTTACCTTCTCCCTTCCCGATCGAAAGCAAATTTTCAAAAGCCAATGACAGGCGGCTGTAGAGAAGGCTGTTTTCAAGTGCCCCAAGTGAACGGCTGACACTTCCGGACGTAGCCTCAAACCGTTCCCTTAATGGTT
Organism: Gammaproteobacteria bacterium; assembly: GCA_965220875.1. Classification (GTDB taxonomy): domain Bacteria; phylum Pseudomonadota; class Gammaproteobacteria; order UBA4575; family UBA4575; genus WTFY01. Next base: position 1,850,394 of record OZ244849.1, read on the forward strand.
CCAAGAGAGCCGGATCCATCACCGTGAATGTTGCAGCCAGCAATTGGGTAGCTATAGCCGCAGCTTCGCGGAGTTCAACAAGATATCGGTAAGTCATAAACTCATTTTCAGAAAAATGATCTGAACGAGGTGATTGAACTCCATCGAGAGACCTGTAACCGGTAATGGTGTAGAACATCTGGTTATCAATTTCATTGATTAGAATTGAGGTCAATTTGTCTTGATTATCTTGAAGCTGTTCTCTCAGGTCGAGATTGTTTTGCTGGAGTACAAAACGCTCCCTTACAAGTGTTTTGACTTTCTCTATGTTTTCAGTAATGCGAAGTCCACCAGCTTGAATCTGCCTGGCACGTTCATCATGCCCCTGACTTTCCAACATTATGGATAGCAGCGCTTTAAATTCATCTGCCTGCCAGCCTATCGTTGCAGCCATGGTTTCAAACTGCTCAGGTGTACTGGCAGCAAGCCTGGGAGCTGCAGAAACAAGTGCCGTAGTTTGTTGAGCAATAGCAAAAGCCGATGTCATCTCTGGAACATTCTTTTCACTGATGCTGCGCTGAAATTCACCTATGTTATACAGAAAGGAAAGTGCAAGTATGCTTATTATCAATACCAGTGCTACTGCACCTCCAAAGCTTATGTACAGCTGGGTCGCTATCCGAGTCCAAAGCTTCGAAGTAATTCCCTTCATCTTAATCTCGTTGCGTATGCTAATGTTTTGCTAACGATGGTACGGAATCTAGGGTAGTAATTGGCGCATACTGGCCATCAGAGTCTATGACTGTCAAAAACACACGATCTGAACCCTGGTTATCGTTCAAGCCATACCTCAAAATAAAGCCGTCAAGACTGATATCCTTTCCTGTTCTCAGTACACCATCAATACATTTTCGGTCAACTTGCTCGCCACACTGTTCTACTACATATATTGCAAGTCGCCCTGCCAAATATCCTTCAAATGATATAAACCCGGGGCTCGCTTTCGCTTCATATGCTTTTAATGCAGCTCGATACGATAAAGAAGCATGCGTATTACCTGTTGGGAATGGAACCACCTGGGTAACCATTACTCCGGACCCTTGGTCTCCTAACTCAACAGCCAGTGCATTACTTCCTACAAATGAAAGTGTCATGAAAACAGGATTCATGTCCAGACGACGGGCCCACTTGATAAATGTGGCAGTAGGCTTGTAAGGGCCAACGATGATAATCGCTTCCGGTTTGGTCGCACGCAGGTCGATAAGCGCAGTTTTGACTGCTACCGTATTTCGGGGAAACACTCCCATACCGACAGCATAAAGATTGCGACGCGCAAGCGCATTCAATACTCCGCGCAGGCCTGCGAGGCCAAACGAATCATTCTGATAAAGTACAGCAATTCGTTTTATGCCAAGGTCAGCTGTCAATCGCTCAACCATCTCTTCGGTTTCTTGATAGTACGAGGCACGAAGGTTGATGACAGTTCGACGAGCAGAATTGCGCAGGTATTCTGCTCCAGTCATAGGTGCGACGTAGGGTACATCATTTGCCTCAGCCACAGGCACTGCTGATTGCGAGGTCGGTGTACCGACTGCACCAATAAGTGCGAACACACCTATGTCTATCAGTTGTTGAGTGTTCAGAATTGCAGCTTCTGGCTCGTATGCATCATCCAGGAATTGCAGTTCCAGATGACGTCCATTTATCCCGCCCCTATCATTAACCTGTTTAAATGCTGCAAGTATGCCAGTCCGCATGCTTCTACCCAGTTCAGCAGCTGGGCCACTGAATGCAGCTGATTGTCCAAACAGGATGCGCTCACTAGACACACCCGGGGAAACAGTGATTTTTTCCTTTACTTCACCAGACGCAACACTTGCAAAAGCTCCCACAATAAAAAAGGCAAATGCTTTTTTAATTAAGAGCCTGCTCATGTATTTTCAATCAAGATAGTTTCTTAACCATCACCAAATGATTTCGGGCATTATCACGCTTGTAATTCAGCTCTGACATCATTTGCCGCGCCAATCGTATTCCTGCCCCGCCAATACCACGATCTTCAAGCGAGCTATCAACATCTAGCTCGGGGGCATCTTTCAGCGGATCAAATGGAAGCCCATCATCGATAATCTCAATCGTTACGGCCTTCCCATCTTTTGAAAGTACAATTTCCACATCATGCTCTTGGTTATCGTCGTGTGCATAACTCACAACATTGGTAAAAATTTCCTCCAAGGAGAGCTGGATTTGAAACAACGCTTCAGGAGGAAGTTCCTGTTCGTCAGCAAATTCTGCTAGCACAGTTTCAATCGTCCTTATTTCTTCTAGGCGGTTAGGTACGATCAATTTGCGGAAACCTTGCATGCTTTCATCCAAGTATCAAGTAACACGTAACACGAGGCACGTTATGTCATCAGACTGAGGACTATCGCCCACAAACTTCCGGACAGAATTAAAAACCATATCGGTCACTTCTTTCGCATCTCCAAAAGTGCCGTCCCGGAAAATCTGGCAAAACCTTTCCATCTCGAACAGCTCGCTATCCGATTTTTCAGCCTCGGATACTCCGTCTGTGTAAAACACAATCATGGAGCCAGACTCAAGGACAACAGTATTTTCCTGATACTCAAAATCATCTGCTACACCAAGTGCGATACCACCTGTTGTTTCTAGCAGCCCAACAGACATATCCGGCTTGACTATAATTGGAGGATTATGTCCACCGTTCGAGTAAACAAGTTCTTTAGTATTCGGGTCATATATGCCATACAGAAGTGTCACAAACGTCATGGCATCATTGTCCTCTGACAGCATCTTATTCACTTGGCTGAGAACAGAAGAAGGAGACCCGGAGGTTGCAGCACACGCCTTCAACAATGTGCGGCTGGCCATCATAAACATTGCAGCAGGAACTCCCTTATCTGAAACGTCGGCAATAACCACACCAACTCTTCCGTCAGTAAATTCATATATATCGAAGAAATCTCCCCCTACAGAACGAGCCGGCACCATGCTGGCATACATGTCGAATTCTTTCTTGGTTGGGAAGGTTGTAGGAAGAATACTCTGCTGCATTCTCCGTGCCACGCCTAACTCGTTCTGGAGAGCAATTAGCTTGTCACGAGTTTCAAGTGCCTCTCGCCAAAGCTTAAGGTTATCCACCGTGCGCTCTATAGTAACTTTTAGATCAGTGAAATCTATTGGTTTCGTGACAAAATCAAATGCACCACGGTTCATTGCAGTGCGAATATTGTCCATATCTCCATATGCAGAAACCATTACCGCTCGAATATCAGGATTCACCTCGGAAATTTGCGCCAGCATTGTCAACCCATCCATAACGGGCATGTTGATATCTGATAAAACAATATCAAATCCGCTGTCTTTGCGAAGAAGCTCTAATGCTTCAGCCCCATTGTGTGCAAATTCAAACTCGTATTGGCCGCGACGTATTTCACGCCGCATTTTCTGCACCATGAGTTCCTGCAAATCTACTTCGTCATCAACTACTAGTATTCGTACAGTATTATCTCTCACTTAAACCTCACCAGATGCTCTGAATTGCTGTATTGGTAGGAAGATCCGGTTGGTAGACTTCATAAAAATGATTGTATCCAGAAATTTTGCAGAGAATCCCAGCAACACACTGTTTACACCAAATAATATACAGTTCCAGAACTACCTGCTAACCAAGTAGAACTGTCCGAATTCCTAATTACCGACTATGTATTTCTCCACCAAATTTATTTCTGCAACAAAATTCTCGACTCGTAATACTATCAGCTTCTGAGAATGAAGCTAACCCTTTCAAGAGACTATTCACTACAGCGATAACTACAGATCCGGCTAGAAAATAACGATATCGCTACAAGTCATCCAGTATCGATCGTCTTACTGAATCCAAATCTGCATCGATAGTCTCAAGCCTGGTATGACACTGCTTGATTGCGATATCTGGATCTTTCAGTCCATGCCCTGTCAAGGTACACACGACAGTGCTGCCATCCGGTACATTGCCTGACTCGATGTCATGCAGCGCGCCCGTAACCGAAGCAGCCGAAGCTGGCTCACAAAATATTCCCTCACTTGCTGCCAGCAGTCTTTGTGTATTCAAAATCTGCTCGTCGGAGAATGATCGAAACCACCCATTTGATTCTTTTATCGCAGCTTGAGCAAAATCCCAGCTTTGCGGGTTACCAATACGGATTGCTGTAGCAACTGTTTGAGGCTTTTCAACCACTTCGCCAGTGATGAATGGTGCAGCACCTGATGCCTGGTAACCTAGCATCTTGGGCCTTGATGTTACTTTCGGTAGAGAAATAAATGTACAGTCGCCATTGCAAAAACCACAGGCCTGTGTGACATTTTGATTGTTCTCGGCTGCAAGTTCGGAATACCCTACCCAATGTGCAGATATATTCCCAGCATTACCTACCGGCAGACAATGAAAATCCGGAGCACTTCCCAAGGTTTCCACGATCTCATATGAGGCAGTTTTCTGACCCTGCAAACGGTAAGGGTTAATCGAATTTACAATTTTGACAGGAGTTTCGTCGGCAACTTTTCTCACCAGGGACATGCCATCATCAAAATTGCCACGAATCTGCAATATGATGGCTCCATGCATCATCGCCTGCGCGAGCTTACCCATTGCAATATTGCCTTCCGGTATGAGCACGAAAGCCTTAATTCCTGCCCTAGCCGCGTAAGCAGCAGCAGAAGCTGACGTGTTTCCTGTTGAAGCACAAATCACAGCATGACACCCTTCCGATACAGCCCGTGTGATCGCAACGGTCATTCCTCTGTCTTTGAATGACCCAGTAGGGTTCATACCTTCGAGCTTCAGATACAGCTTGATTTCTTTCCTGTTGACGATGTCAAGATTTAGACATCGGACAAGTGGTGTATTTCCTTCATGAAGGCTGATAACCCTGCAATCCTCAGGCAAGGGTAATACCGAACGATACCTTTCTATCAGACCAGTGTATGAGCCCGCATCCATATCACAAAATCATTCAAGTAAGTGTTTCCAGTCGAATCAAGGTAATCCTGCTCGTAACAACATCCAGTTCTTCAATCTCTGCAATTGCGCCTTTCATGTTCTTCTCATTCACGCGGTGCGTAAGAATGATAATCGGCACACTGGCAGCTCTAGCGTCCTGCTCCTTTTGGATGATAGCTTCAATACTAATTTTATGAGCAGCAAATATCCTTGTAACATCTGCCAGCACACCGGGGCGGTCTAAAACATGTATGCGCAGGTAGTACGCAGTGTAAACTTCATCTATTGACAGGACCGGTATGTCAGATAATGAACCAGGCTGAAATGCCAAATGCGGCACGCGATTTTCCGGGTCAGTTGTAAGCGCCCGCACAACGTCTACTAGGTCGGCCACAACAGCTGAGCCTGTAGGTTCAGCTCCAGCACCTGGACCATAATACAGGCTTTGTCCCAAGGCATCCGCCTTGACTATCACTGCATTCATAACTCCATCCACATTGGCAATCAGTCTACTGCAAGGAATCAAGGCAGGATGTACCCTGAGTTCAAGTCCAGATTCAGTGCGTCTTGCGATCCCCAAGTGTTTGATTCTATATCCCAGCTCTGATGCATATGCGACGTCAATACCAGAGATTCCAGTAATTCCCTCGGTATGTACTTTTTCAAACTGCAAGGGGACTCCAAATGCAACAGATGCGAGTATCGTCAGCTTGTGGGCGGCATCAGTTCCCTGAATGTCGAAGCTAGGGTCTGCCTCAGCATAACCAAGCCGCTGGGCTTCCTTAAGCACTTCATCGAAATCCCTGCCTTTATCGCACATCTCGGTTAAAATAAAGTTCCCGGTGCCATTGATTACTCCTGCAAGCCATAGTATGGAATTTGCGGCCAGGCCTTCGCGCAATGCCTTGATGATAGGTATTCCGCCTGCAACTGCCGCCTCAAATGCAACCGCTACACCTTTGTCTTGTGCTCGTTGAAAAATTTCATTGCCATGAAACGCGATTAGAGCCTTATTTGCCGTCACTACATGCTTTCCATGGTCTATGGCCATGAGTACCAGCTTAAGTGCGTCATCTGTCCCACCCATCAGTTCCAGCACTATTTTGACGTCTGGATCACTTACTACTTTTTCAGGGTCAGCAGTAAGTGTCATGCCGGCAATATCACAGTCGCGCTGTTTGTTTAAATCACGTACACATGCGATGGATATACATATACCTCGACCAGCTCGGCGCGCAATTTCGTCAGCGTTGCGCTGCAATATACTCGCTGCACCGCTACCGACTGTACCTAATCCCAACACGCCGACTTTTACTGCTTCCAACATTTTCTAGCTTTTACTTGATGTATTGATGTTCTACTTGTCGTTTTGCAAAGAAAACAAGCCCCATTCTCCTGCCTAGACAAGTTTCAAAGAGTAACCTGGTTCACCAGAACTTAAAGTTTTTAACGTTTGTTAGTATGCAAACATAGGATATTACAGTAAGAAATGTGTCGTTACCCAGCCATGCCTGAACCTTTTGTCGTGTAGCGATACCTGATGCTAAGAGCTTTACAAATGCATATTTCGGCAGGCGTTGCCATTAAGCTCCTTTTTTCAGCATTTTCCGAATACTCCGAACAGCTTGCCGTGTACGATGCTGATTTTCTATCAAGCTAAACCGAACATGCGAGTCCCCATGCTGACCAAACCCAATTCCAGGGGATACTGCAACATGGGCTTCTTTCAGTAATATTTTTGAAAACTCGAGTGAACCCAATTGACGATAAGGCTCGGGAATCTTGGCCCATACAAACATTGTAGCCATAGGCTTCGTAACTTCCCATCCTGCATTGTTCAGGCCTTCACACAATATATCACGTCGATGTTTGTAGGTTGCACACACTTCTTCTATAACATCCCGAGAACTGTCCAAGGCAGTAATGGATGCAACCTGGATAGGCGTGAAAATACCATAGTCCAGATAGGATTTCAGTCGTGCCAGTGCCTCAACCAGAGAAGAGTTCCCACACATAAACCCAACTCTCCAGCCGGGCATATTGTATGTCTTGGACATTGAATAAAATTCAACTGCAATCTCTTTTGCACCCGGTACCTGCAATACAGAGGGAGCTTTATAACCATCAAAAGTGATTTCTGCATATGCAATATCGTGGACCAGCCATATCGCATGTTCTTTGGCAATTTCCACAATTTTCACCAAGAACGCCAAGTCTACGCATTTTGTTGTCGGGTTACACGGGAAATTCAAAATCAACATCTTTGGCATAGGCCAAGACCCTTTTATGGCTTTTTCCAATTCGAAAAAAAATTCTTCGTCTTCCGCTAACGGGACATAAATAATTTCTGCTCCAGCAATTACGCAGCCATATGGGTGAATGGGATAGGCAGGATCCGGTACTAGTACAGCATCACCTGGCCCGACAACTGAAAGAGCCAAATGCGCCAGGCCTTCTTTCGATCCAATGGTCACAATGGCTTCTGTCTCTGGATCAATTACGACGTTGAATTTCCGCATGTACCAATCGGATATTGCCTTGCGTAACTTCGGGATTCCGCGAGATAGCGAATACCGATGTGTGTCCTCCCTCAAAACAACTTGTGCGAGTTTTTCTGAAATATGCTTCGGAGGCGGCTGGTCAGGATTGCCCATGCCAAAATCAACGATATCCTCACCACGAGCCCTGGCGCTGGATTTAAGCTCATTTACGATATTAAATACGTAGGGAGGAAGACGTGAAATTCTTGCAAAATTATTCATCAAGTTCCCTGATCATTATCAGTACAAGGTATAATACTTCGTGAACTCCAAGCTTAATTATCATTTTATACCCGCTCACTCTATATTCATCCACTTGTAGCATAGATGGATATAACCAGAGACTTCAGCGATTCTGAGTTTGCAATTACTGGCTATCAAAACGGCCAGGTACTGATCAACAATGAACCTTATTCCAAAAGCCTCATTGTCTGCCCAGACAGACTGATCACCACCTGGAATGTACACCACATTCACCAACTCAAGCCCAGTACACTGTCTGTAATGCTCGACCTGCAGCCGGAAGTTGTCCTGATTGGCACAGGAGAAAAGATGTGCTGCCCTATGGGTGTAACGATGGCTTGGTTCGCCAAACAAAAAATTGGACTTGAAACTATGAGTACTGCAGCTGTCTGTAGAACATTCGGTTTCTTAGTCTCAGAAGGAAGACGAGCAGCCGCTGCTTTCATATTCCCTGATTAGACTCCATCATTCTTTTGGAAGATAGCGCAACGGATCAACAGGCTTGCCAAACTTGCGGATCTCGAAATGTAGCCTGGGAGAATTTGTTCCTGTGCTTCCGAGCTCTGCAATCTTTTGCCCACGAGTAACCACTTTTCCCTCCTTGACAAGCAACCGGCTGTTATGTGCATAGGCACTCAGATACTGTTCACTGTGCTTTACTATGATCAGGTTACCGTATCCAGGTAGTCCGCTGCCACTGTATACGACTTTCCCTGAAGAAGCGGCTAGGACTGCCTGACCTACCTTCCCTGAAATGTCGATTCCTTTATTGCCTCTTCCTTTCACAGAGAATTTCCGAATTACTTTCCCTCTGGTTGGCCAAGTCCACCCGTGCTGAGCCTGTTTTGCTATGGTGGATGGTTTGATGGAATCTTTTGTTTGCTGCTTTATTGGCTTTCGATTTGTGGCTGCTGCAGCTGCAGGCACTTCAGTCCTCTTTCTGGTAACTGAGCTGAGTCTACGATCTTTTGACGGGGCGGATAGCTTAAGCAGAATCTTTTGCCCCGGAAAAATTGTGTACGGCTTTCCAATTTTATTCCATGCAGCCAGTTCCTGGTAATCTAATCCATGTTGGTAGGCAATCGAGTACAGGGTATCTCCTTTAAGCACTGTATGATACTTTTTTTCATACTGGTAATAGACTGGCCTGTCTGGCTCTGTCGAGCACGCAGCCAGAATGCATGAGATGATTATTGCGGTTGCAAGTCGCGCGCGAACACACATCAATGGAAATACATGGAGTAACTAAGAACCAAAACAAGCAGTAGTACTGTTATCCAACCCAGCACTTCTACATGCTTCATAACCCAGGGTTCGAACTTAGGCCCAGCATACTTAAGCAATCCTGCAACCAGAAAAAATCGGGCTCCCCTTCCAATAAAGGATGCAGCTAAAAACGGGATAATCGCGAGAGACAAGAATCCGGCAGTGATTGTAAACAACTTATATGGAATGGGGGAAAATCCTGCAACTAAAATGATCCACACCCCCCACTCACCAAGCCAAGCTTTCGTAGTTTCAAATTCTGGCCAGTAGGAAGAGCTTTGCAGCCAAGGCTCGATATATTCATACGCAAAAGCTCCAATCGCATATCCGAATACACCGCCTAAAACAGAGGCAACCGTTGTAAGAAACGCAAACCACCAGGCGCGGTCTGGCCTTGCTACTGACATAGGTGCAAGCAATACATCCGGTGGCACTGGGAAAAAAGATGACTCTATAAAACTTAATCCAGCCAGATAGTAGCTTGCATGAGGATGCTTAGAATAGGCCATCATTTTTTCCCAGAGGCTTGCAAACATAACCATTACAAGTTGCTACGAGCTAACCATACCCTGGATCAATGGCACAAAACTCACGCCCCCTAGGTTTTCCTGTTCAAGACATCCATGGACCTTGCGCAGCAGAACCAAGTTCTGTGAACCCGGTGACTCACCTACAGGAATCACAAGCCGTCCATTTTCTGCCAGCTGATCTATAAGCGCAGATGGAATTTCGCTTGGTGCTGCAGTCACCACTACCGCATCATATGGAGCATAGCCTTCCCAGCCCATGACCCCATCCGACAACTTGAACCTGATATTGCGCAAACCCAGACGCATTGCCCGTAATCGTGCCTGCCGATAGAGGGGCTCAATTCGTTCAACAGTGTAAACTTGGTCAACCAGTGCAGCGAGAACTGCTGCTTGATAACCCGACCCGGTACCTATCTCTAGAACTTTTTTTGGTACGCCATCGAACATTATTGCCTGCGTCATACAGGCAACAACATAAGGTTGCGAAATTGTCTGCTTGTGGCCAATAGGCAAGGCAATGTCTTCGTAGGCGCGTGAAGACAAGGCTTCGTCTACAAACAGGTGCCTTGGCGTCATACGCAAAGCTTCCAGTACACGTGTGTCCTGGATGCCACGCGCTTTCAGGCGTGCAACCAAACGATCACGTGTGCGCTGCGAAGTCATGCCTTTCCCTTCTAGTTGCATGCGCTTCACGAGTTACTGAGTTACCAGATGATCAAGTTATCTTGCACTCGGATATCCAGTCCTCTACAGGTTTCATAGCCTTGTAATGAGTAAGGTCAAGGTGCAAAGGCGTAACTGAAACATACCCGTTTTTGACTGCATGAAAATCTGTGCCAGGACCGGCATCCTGCTCAGGTCCTGCCGCACCTACCCAATATATGGGCTTCCCGCGCGGGTCAAAAGATTTGATCACCGGTTCGGCCTTGTGTCGACTGCCTAGGCGGGTAGTCTTCATGCCTCGCATTTCATGTTTTGGCACATCAGGTATATTGACGTTTATAATCAAATCTTGCGGCAACTGCTTCGTAGCAAGCTTGGAGATAATTTCATGGCTTACTTTCGCGCAGACTGACAAATTGCATGGCCTGCGAGAAGTGGCTGAAATGGCTACTGCTGGCAAACCCAAGAAACGACCCTCCATGGCAGCAGCAACCGTGCCAGAATATATCACGTCATCCCCCAGGTTGGCTCCCATGTTGATCCCTGCAATAACTATGTCAGGCTCGTCTTCAATCAAGCCTGTAATCGCAAGATGTACACAATCCGTGGGGGTACCCTCAATGCTATACCAGTTTTCTGTAGCTGAATATGCACGAATTGGCGCATCAAGCGTCAGGGAGTTGCTGGATGCGCTATGGTCTCGGCTTGGAGCCACTACAGTAATCTTGCCCAAGGGCGAGAGTGCTTTTGCCAGGACCTTAAGCCCTTCTGAATTTATACCATCATCATTGCTGAGTAACAGATGCATTGCTACCGTGAAAAATTGTTACTGTGGGAAGTAGAATCAAACTAAAATATGTCACGAATCCTAGCAAATTAATGCGCCAAAATGGAATTTATATATGTCACGGCAGAACCACTCTCGTCCAGGAAAACAGACTCGTTTTGCTGATCTCATCAGGAATGTAAAACCCCTGGGCTCGAATCATTCAAATCGAGTTGAAGAGAGGGGTGTGCCCAAACCCTCTCCGATTCCCAGAGAAACTCTGAAGGACCAGGTGAAAGTATTGGAGGAATCTCTTGATGTAAGTCTGGAATTTGAAGACCTGCAACCTGGTGACAGCCTGTCATTTCGTGGGCACAGAATTCAGAAAAGTACATTTCGAAAACTTAAAAAAGGACAATACAGTGTAGGGGCTGAACTTGATTTACACGGTATGACAATCACAGAAGCCCAGTCAGCTATCACACGCTTCCTGCGAGCTGCCCGCGAGGACAACATTCGCTGTGTCCAGATTATCCATGGCAAGGGTCATGGCTCCAGCAACAAAGGACCAAAACTTAAACCCATGGTCAATCAATGGCTGCGAAAAAGAAGTGAAGTACTGGCTTTTTGCTCTGCTAGACCTACTGATGGGGGTACGGGAGCAGTCTATGTGTTATTGAAATCCATTGCCTGAAGCCAAACGAAACCCAAATAGGATGTAGAGACCAAGCCAATACTGCACCAGAAAGGCACGGCTTCTCGGCTACGACCAGCTGATGACCGGCTCTTTTGACTATCCCTATACTGATTACATTGACCCGGAGCCTGCTGGCTACCTTGGATCTTCATTTTCAAACCAGTAAGAATATTCTTTTCCTGCGTTGAAAGAGAATAATTTCATGCTGGCCTAAGGTCAGTAACTCCAACCGGGACGAAGTGCTGTCATTGCGTTGGGCAGCCTTGAAAATGTCTCCCAGGTACTAGAATGATACCCCCGTATCATACCTAGACTTGCGGAAATCAGTACAAGGCCAGCTATACCTTGCTACTCCATCAGTCGCCTGTACGCATTTGTCCCCTTCAATGCAGCGTTATCTTCTACATAGTCTAAAGGGGTTTTATCTGATTCTTTGTCTCGTATATCTGTTTTAGCACCAGCATCCAGCAACACGTTAACAATTGCCGGATTAGAGTTGTTAAACGCAGCAGCGTGAAGCGGTGTACCGCCGCCTTTATCCTGAGCATTCGGGTCGGCACCATTGTCCAGCAACGCTGTGATGACAGAAGGATTTTTACTGGACCAGGCTCCCCAGTGCAAGGGAGTTGCCCCCCATTCATGGTCTGCTGCCTGCAAATTTGCTCCTGCATTCAGCAAAGTCTTAACAACAGCTGGATCACTGTTGAATGCAGCTGCAAAATGCAGCGGAGTGTAGCCACATTGATCCTGCGCATTGACATCAGCCCCCGAACTGAGTCTAGACGTCACGGCTGCCACAGTTGCAATCTCAAAAAAATCAATCGTATTCCAGTCCAGATCTTCCATCTCGTTTGTCTTGAATCAAACCTACCAAAAATTGAACTCTAATACACAGATTATGGCACACCTATCCTCTCATCAGGATACAGTGTGAGAAGCCTTAATAGGATAGCCTCTCGCAAGCGAGACGTCTAATCAAATGTGGGACAGGCAGCTAAATTTTCTTCGCTTACCTGCTCTACGGCTCCACAGTAGATTACATGACTGATTTTGTCACTTGAGCTTATTCATGCACGTATTTGTTTCATACGAAAAATCATCAACCATAATTGCAGATTGAGTAGCAATGTGCGCCTTCTCCATCAATTCTGCTTCCTCCTCTGAAATCACGCCCTGGGCAACTGCTCCTTCTAACCAACTGTGAGTTGTACCCTGCTTAGGTGGAATAATTCGAGCTTTTTTCAGTTTACGCTCTGCACCCTTTGCAGCGACTACTGCATCAAACGCATGCTGTACCCGCCCTATAGCATCTTGTGGGTCAGTACATTTAAATATACCGTCTGTAAGCCTGTCCCGAACAGCTGAAGGTTCGATAAGAATTTTTGCTACGAGATGACCAATCGAGTCATCCGGGTAACGCAAGCTTTTGCCTGTTGGAAAAACGATAACCCGAAGTAACTGGCCCATGAAAGGTGAGGGAAAATTGCGCAAGACCTGATCTAGCGCATCCTGCGCCCTGTAAAGGCAATATCTGGCACTCCACTCCAAAAGTGGATAATCCGCTGCGGGTCGGCCTGTATCCTGGTAATACTTCAGCGCTGCAGAGCAAAGATACATATGGCCGAGAGCATCTGCGAAACGGCCTGACAGCTTCTCTTTTCGCTTGAGCTTTCCTCCCAGGAACAACATGGTTAAATCAGACGCAAATGCATAACTTGCACTCATCCTAGCCAAACACCTGAAATATCTGCTTGTAGGCCCCTGCTCCGGACTTGGTGCCAGCCAGCTTCGAGTTAATCCATACAGGAATGATCTGGCCCCGTTTCGAACCGTGTATCCAAGATGCTTGAACAAGGCCTGATCAAACTCTTTCAATCCTGCCTCCCGGTCAGAATTGGATGCTGCATTCATCTCAGCAACCAAATACGGATGGCAACGCATCGCACCTTGGCCAAAAATTATCAGGCTACGGACGAGTATGTTAGCACCTTCAACAGTAATGCTGATCGGCATGGACTGATGCATGCGGCCAAGATAGTTGCTTGGTCCCAGGCAGATTCCACGCCCTCCATGCACATCCATTGCATCATTGACCACCTGACGCATTCCTTCCGTATTGTGATATTTAAGTATGGCCGTAGCCACGGAGGGCCTTTCACCATGGTCAATTGCTGAAGCAGTGAACCTGCGCCCAGCCTCCATCATATAAGTCAAACCCCCAATCCTGCATAAGGCCTCCTCAACCCCTTCAAATTTTCCAATAGGAATTCCGAACTGGTTGCGAATCCTGGCATATGCACCGGTCATATAACTGGTAAACTTTCCCGCACCTGCGCCTAGTGCTGGCAATGAGATTCCACGCCCCACGGAAAGGCATTCCACAAGCATGCGCCAACCCTTACCGATCTGTTTTTCCCCACCTATGACCCAGTCAAGCGGGATAAATACATCCTCACCCCAGTTTGGCCCATTCTGAATGGATGAATTGAGAGGGTTGTGCCGAGTGCCAATGCTGACCCCCGAAAGGTTCGTGGGTATCAGTGCGCAGGTAATGCCAAGGTCTTCATGGTCACCTAGCAAGTGTTCAGGATCATAAACTTTGAATGCTAAGCCAAGTACGGTCGCAACTGGCCCCAAAGTTATATAGCGTTTTGCCCAGTTCAGACGTAAACCCAAAACCTCTTCCCCTTCATGCTGTCCTTTGCAGACGACACCGGTATCAGATATGGCACTTGCGTCCGAACCAGCATGAGGGCTAGTCAAGGCAAAACAGGGAATTTCATCTCCTACAGCGAGACGAGGCAGGTAATACTCTTTCTGCTCATCTGTTCCATAATGCAACAGGAGCTCTGCAGGTCCTAACGAGTTCGGCACCATAACTGTAACGGCTGCGCAGCTGCTACGGGAAGAAATTTTCATTACTACTGATGAATGAGCAACTGCGGAAAACTCCAAGCCACCGTATTTTTTCGGAATAATCATCCCAAAAAACTTATTTTTCTTAAGATACTCCCAAGATTCATAAGACAAGTCATTGAAATCGTTAGTAATCTCCCAGTCATCAATCATCTGGCAAAACTCTTCAACTGGTCCGTCCAAAAATGCCTGTTCTTCTGACGAAAGCTCAGATGTCTTATGAACAAGAAGCTTGTGCCAGTCCGGGTTTCCCCGAAACAACTCTGCTTCCCACCAGGTAGTACCCGCCTCGACTGCCTCGCGCTCGGTATCTGACATCGGTGGTAATACCCTTCGGATATAAGCAAGCATTGGCTTACTCAAAATTCTGACGCGCAACTCGTGTACATTGAGCAATGCAAGAAGAACATACAAAACCCAAATTAAAATCCCGAAAATTACTGATAAGTAACCTGTCAGCGTGAGAACCAATAGGCCACCGCCTACAACCAGAGTCCATATGAGATATGACCATCCGACCTTTGCAAGTCCGAAAACCAAGCTGCCTATGGCTAACACCCAAACTATCAGGGTCATCAGTAACTCCTTGAACCGTGTCCTAACTTAGCTCACATGAATTGACAATATTGTAATGCAATTGGCCGCGACAGTTCTCCTGCCTAGCCGAACCGTCGCCCGTTGAGAACCATCCAACATCAATACAGCAAGGATTTGCAAAATGCAGACAAGCACTACTGATTAACTTGAACGCCCTATAATGTTGCATTGAACGAGCATCTACTGAAATGTACTTGGACTATGTACAAGCCAGTATCTGCTGAAAAGCAGATTTCGTACCCAGCAACTCGTAATTATAATAGGCAGAAGAATAACTGAGGAATATTTGATGGTAATAACAGACCCAAACCATGATTCCAGCTGCATGGATGACTTTGATCCAGCATCACTGGATGCCGAACAAGCCTTGTCGCAAATATTGAATACAGTACAAGCTATTCAGCAAACCGAAACTGTACCAATTCGAAAAGCATTGGGACGTTTGGTCGCGGATGCCATTTGCTCAAGAATCAATGTGCCAGGTCATACAAATTCAGCAATGGATGGCTACGCGATCCGAGGAACAGATATTCCTGCCCAAAGTCAACATGCCTTGACAGTCATAGGTACCTCATGGGCAGGCCAGCCTTACCAAGGACCTATTGAGAGTGGCGAATGCGTTCGAATCATGACTGGCGCTGCTCTGCCTGATTCGTCAGATACCGTAGTGATACAGGAGCGTGTCAGAATCAAAGGAAACAGGGTCTATATTGACTCCAACAATTCGCCTGGACAGAACGTACGGCTTGCAGGTGAAGATATCAAGGCTGGTGATACAGTGATAAACCAGGGAAAGCACATTGGTCCAGCAGAGCTAGGGTTGCTGGCTTCCATCGGTGTCAATGAAGTGGTTGTTTTCAGAAAATTGAAGGTTGCCTTCTTTTCGACTGGTAACGAACTTCGCCAGGTGGGCGAAAAGCTGAGCAAGGGCCAGATATATGACAGCAACCGCTATACCCTCTACGGGATGCTGTCTCGCTTAGGGGTCGAAATTCATGACATGGGCGTAGTCAAGGATGAAAGAAACGCGATAGAAAATGCGCTTTCTGATGCAGCGAACCAGGCTGATGTCATCATCACCTCAGGCGGTGTATCTGTGGGCGAAGCGGACTTTGTAAAAGAAACCATGCAGAAAATTGGTACAGTGAATTTCTGGAAAGTCGCCATGAAACCAGGCAGACCCCTGGCATTTGGAAGTATCGCCAATTCTTGGTTTTTTGGGCTTCCAGGCAATCCAGTTTCTGTCATGGTCACATTTTATCTATTCGTGAAACCGGCGTTAAGGAAAATCATGGGCGGCATCCACAACGAGCCGTTTACAATCACTGCAACCTGCTCCTCCAGATTACGGAAGAGGCCTGGGCGCGTTGAATACCAGAGAGGTATCTTGACACGATCAGACAGTACTCCGGTAGATGAATCAGAATACACTGTATCTAAAACAGGGCCGCAGGGCTCGGGTGTCTTGCGTTCCATGACAGAAGCAAACTGTTTCATCATACTGCCTGTCGATTCTTCCGGTATTGATGCGGGTGATACAGTCCAAGTGCTGCCATTCGAGGCAGTAGTCTAAGCCGACCCCGAAATATTTCTGAACCGGACCAAGTAAACTCCTAGAATCCCATGCACCTGTAAGAGAAACACAGGATCTTCCCGGACCTTATAGGATTGGCTTGCCTTATTTTCCAGGTACCCAGCGTTCCTGTGTCTTCAAATTTTCCTTCTTCCATATCGGTGCCTTGGACTTTAAATCTTCCATGATAAAACGATTGGCCTCATACGCGGCTGCCCGATGCGCCGACCATACTGCAATACATACAATGGGTTCACCGGGAAATACACGGCCAGTGCGGTGCAGCAACAAGACATCCAGGATTTCCCACCTATCAGCAGCCTCCTGTGCAATCTGCAGCAAGTGGTTTTGGGTCATTTCAGGATAATGCTCCAAGTACATTGAAAATATTTCATTACCTTTATTGAAATCTCTCATGGTACCGACAAATACTGCAGTAGCCCCAAACTTCCCAGGTTTACTCAGTTGCAGATCCTGATAGCTCTTGACTTCCTGCCAAGGATCAAATTTGGCATCCCGTATCTCTACTTTCATGATCTAGCGCATCACCCCAAAAACAGTTCTCTATATAACGTATACATAATACTGTACATTATGAATCATAATCATCCATGGAGAAGCAAGAATGAAGAAGGAAGAAAAACGTGAATTTGTTCCTTTGGAAATTGCTGTCCTGACAATTTCTGACACACGTACAGAAGACAATGACCAGTCAGGGAAAATCCTGTGCGATAGACTACAGCGCGGCCGCCACAAGATCTTTGAAAAGGTGATTGTCCCCGATGACGTGTACAAAATCAGGGCTATTGTATCGCCTTGGATTGCCGAACCCAAGCCTGATGTCATCATAACTACTGGGGGTACCGGAGTTACCGGTCGAGACGGAACCCCTGAAGCAATCAGGCCTCTCCTGGACAAGGAAATTTCCGGGTTTGGTGAAATGTTCCGAGTATTGTCTTTTGAGGTAATAAAAGCCTCTACCTTGCAGTCACGCACCATGGCTGGAGTTGCAAACCGAACATATATATTCTGTCTGCCTGGTTCTGCAAGTGCGTGTGCCGATGCGTGGGACAAGCTTCTTGCCCAGCAGCTAGACTACCGAACCCGCCCATGCAATCTGGTTGAATTGATGCCTAGACTGTAACAACAGACTGCATCCTTGAATATTTTTTCAACTTCCAGGCATCCTGAATAACAAGTGGTGCACTCCCATAAGTTGATCCCCGAATGGGAACGACAAGACGCCATAATCATCGTTTGGCCCCACCTGCATTCTGACTGGGCAAACATCATCAATCAGATAGAAGCAACCTATCTAGACCTGTGCAAATACACCTGCAAACGACAGCTCGTCATAATCGTTGCCTATGATGCTGCACACAAATCTCATATAGAACAAAGGTTAAGTTATGTCTCGGCTTGTGCCGATAACATTACATTTGTAGCAATTCCCACTAATGACACCTGGGTGCGCGATTATGGCCCTTTCTGCACCAGTGATGGAAACAGGCAATGCTTACTGGATTTTGAGTTCAATGGTTGGGGACATAGACAGTACAACTACTCACTTGATAATTCATTCAACGCCCGGTTAATCAAGCATCTGAATTTTAAGGCTGCATACACACCGGTCAGTCAAATCCTTGAGGCAGGTAACATTGAAATAAACAGTCATGGTGAACTGCTGTGTTCAAAAAACTGTTTCATGCAAAACAGCCGCACACCCAGGACAGAGATTCACAAGCTCGAAGAACAACTCGAGCACTGGTTAGGATGCAGCAAAATTTACTGGCTGGAAAATGTTCAGCTTGCCGGTGACGATACTTTTGGGCATGTGGACACGCTTGCCAGATTTTGCTCTGACGACATTATCGTACACGCCATTTCTAGCAATTGCGATGACCCTAACCGGGATGCGACAAACCAACTGGTAGCGCAACTGCAGGCTATAAAGCGCCAAAGTCATAACCGATTTGAGCTCATCCCTCTGCCACTACCTGAGCCACTGTATTTTTCAGGCCAACAACTGCCTGCAACGTATACAAATTTTCTTATTACAAATAGTTCTGTACTGGTTCCTGTGTTTAATGACAAACAAGATTGTCAAATTCTCAAGCTCTTTGACGAACTGTTTCCTGACAGAGAAATATTTGATATTGAATGCTGTACTTTGATTCGGCAATACGGCGGGTTACACTGTGCCACCATGCAAATACCTGAAGGGTTCATGACATGAACTTCATTCATGCCGCTTTGGTACAACAGCGCATGAATGCTGATTACCAGCACAATCTTGAAACAAGCCTGAAGGAGATACAGGCGGCTGCAAATATGGGTGCCAAGCTGGTTGTGCTGTGTGAATTGCATACAAGCCTGTATTTTTGCCAAGAAGAATCAGCTGAGTATTTCAGGCTTGCCCAAACAATACCTGGCCCGCTTACAGACCAGCTTGCTTCTGCAGCAAAGCAAAACAGTATAGTTGTAGTAGGGTCCGTGTTTGAAAAGCGAACCAGGGGCCTATATCACAATACTGCCGTCGTTCTAGACCAGGACGGAAGTCTCGCAGGAACTTACAGGAAAATGCATATACCAGATGGCCCAAGTTACCATGAGAAATACTATTTTGCTTTTGGAGACTCAGGATTCAAGCCAATACAGACTTCGATAGGAAAGCTGGGTGTTATGGTCTGCTGGGACCAGTGGTTTCCTGAAGCAGCACGTCTGATGACCCTGGCAGGAGCAGAAATGCTGATTTACCCGTCTGCCATTGGCTGGAGCCACGAGGATCCGGAAGATGATAAATACCGCCAGTCTGACTCCTGGAGGATTATCCAGCAAAGCCATGCAATCGCAAATAATGTACCGGTTCTCTGCGTAAACCGCGTTGGATATGAACCTGACCCATCAGGACAAACCAAGGGAATCAACTTCTGGGGACAGTCTTTTGGCACTGACTCGGCAGGAGATATTATTGTCCAATGTTCTGGAAATTGTGCTGAAACACAGTACGCTAGAGTGGACTTGGCACATACCGAATACCTCAGACAGACTTGGCCTTATTTGCGGGACAGGCGAATTGACGCTTACCAGGGCCTCGAAAAGAGGCTAATTGACGAGTGATCCCATGCCCTTAATCCCTGCGTGAAGAAATCCACGCCT
Source organism: Gammaproteobacteria bacterium (assembly GCA_965220875.1). GTDB lineage: Bacteria > Pseudomonadota > Gammaproteobacteria > UBA4575 > UBA4575 > WTFY01. Next base: position 1,870,325 of record OZ244849.1, read on the forward strand.
TGAAATTACTTACACTCAAAACAAGTAATCCAAGTGCGACAAGTGCAATGACAATCAGTACAAGCAGTCCTGAACTTCCTTTCAGGGCATGCCCGAATAAGTCGACTTGATCAGTTTCACGATAGTGGAAATATTTTGGTACCAAACGTGAAACGAACAACGCACAGACAAGGATATGTATGACTCCCTTGAACAGCATCTGGACTAACTCATGCCTAGCATGACGAGGTAAGGAACAAGATATAACAGTACTGTGGCTAGCTTGTACATCCCCATCAACAAGTAGCACACCCTGTCAAAATCTTCCACGGGTATTTGAAACCACTTGGCATGAAAACTGTAAATCCAGTCATGCGCAGTTATGAATACCAAGAACCAGACTGCTAGCACGCCAAAATTGGTTAACGCACACCAGCCCAGTACATGACGCATATGGTCAAAGTCCATGACAAGACCGCCTGCCAGTTACAAATTGCATGATCTGAATGTTAATTTGAATAACGCGCTACACAATTGCTTTGTTTGATAGTACCGAACTACAAGCGGCTGCTCTGATGCAAGAAATTCAAGGTGCAATCGTACTGATCAATACGGTCACGGGCGTTGTGCTCTGGGTATTAACCGCCCCTGCACTACCATACAGGTCACCAGTCTGCATAATTGCTTTCCCGGACTTCGAGATTCTAGCTATTACTTCCACCTGCTCGACACCGGACAAAGTCATGCCCGGTATCATTGCCATGGAATCATTCAGAGTAACGGTTGCAGGCAAACTTGCAGCAGTCATTTTGGCTAACGCTAATGGCATTGGGGGGCCATTTACTGCACGGGCATAAACGAAAAGCGTATCGGATTTTTTCACATATTCCTGTAAAGATTCATTGATCGATACGTGTACGACTATGGAAGCACTTCCTCTTGCTTCCTCATTCGGATACAACCCCTGCTCAACACCCTGCGCAGTGCTAACTTGTGCCATGGCTTTTTGTTTTGCATCATTTAGATAAGCAAGCAAAGCGGTACGTGCCTCTTCTTGGCCACTCGGTATTTGCTGCAGCAGTTTATCCCAGTGCGTCACAGCACTTTTATAGTCATGAAGCTGATACGCGGCATATCCTGCATACCACAAAGCGCGCTCATGTGCAGGATCAACTCTTAAAGCCCGAACGAACAGAGTCATAACTTCTTTGCTGAATTGGTGTCCTGAAGCAAATACTTGCGCCTCGGCATAAGCAACCATTACATCTGGATCGGCACCGTTTGACAATTCGTATGCCCGTTCAAATGCCGATACGGCTTGGCCTGACCTCCCTAATGCCATGAAGGACCTACCCAACATGAGCCAACCCTCAAGATTCGCAGGATCAGCTTGCAGCTTTCGTTCTAGATTCATAATTGCCTGCTGTGCGGATGACATGTTCCCTTGCTGAACAAGCATCGACTGCGAATCATCTGACAGCAAAACCAAGCCATTGCTGATCTTAAGGTATAAAAATACAGACAATGCCGGGACAGCGATCAGGATCAGCATAGGTAACAATTTGCCGCTGCCTTTCTCTAGAGGCTCATTGGAGTATTCAAGATCATCAATCAGCGCACGCTGCAAGTCTGTTCGAGCAGCTTGCAGTTGCTCGGCATCAATGAGTCCACGTTCAAAATCTTCCTCCAGCTCTACAAGCTTCCTTTCAAAAACTGCCTTGTTCACAGACTGATGGCTGATTTCCCGTTTAGAACTTTTCCCGAACAGCGGTGGCAAAATAAGTAACAGGGCAGCTGCAAGCAACAGCGAACAAATCAACCAGAAGGCTAGCATGTGAATCTAATCTTCAGACTTGCCGAGGATAGTATTGACTTTCATCTTCTCTTCTTCTGTAAGGGGCATGTTTCCCACGCTTCGCTGGCCCCTCAAGACTCGTGCCAAAACCAGAAGTGCAATGCCCAGAAAGACAAATGGGCCAAACCAGAGCAGTAGAGTCCTGGGTTTTAAAGGAGGTCTGTACAACACAAAATCGCCATATCTGCTTGCCATGAAATCGATAATCTCGGAATCTGTAGCACCTTCAAGTAGCATTTTCTTGACTTCAGCCCGCAGGTCCTTGGCCAAATCTGCATTGGATTCTGCAATCGTCTGGTTTTGGCAAACCAGACAGCGCAGCTCGTTCAGAATAGAGTGATAACGGTTTTCAAAATCTGATTCAGCAGTCAATGGCTTAGCTGAAACGGTTACGCAAATCAATAATCCGAATCCGAGAACAACACTACAGGCTCGATTCATCTCACATGCTCTCGTTATGCAATTGCCGAATCAGGGGCAGCAAAGTCAGTTGCACATCATTTCGGGTGATAACCCCGATATGCTTATGACGAATCACTCCCTGCTTATCTATGATGAATGTCTCGGGTACACCATATACACCCCAGTCAATGCCTACCCGGCCAGTTGCGTCCACAGCGCTGGCTTCAAAGGGATCACCATGTTCTATCAAATAACGCCTTGCTTCAGAGATTTCATCCTTGTAATTCAAACCGTACACTGTCACCGCCTTCGAATTAGACAACTCAACGAGCAGGGGATGCTCCTGGCGGCAGGCCAAACACCAAGTTGCCCAAACATTGAATAAGGATACCTTTCCTGCAAACTCCGATTCCGAAAATTCGATTTCATTATCCCAGAGTCGTGGCAAAGTAAATTGAGGCACTGGCTTCCCAACCAGGGGAGACGATACTGCGGTAGGATCTTTATATAACCCGGCTACCAAAAATCCGGCTAAAACGAAAAAAACAATAACTGGAATGAAGTACTTGAACATGGTAAATCATGAAGGAAGCACAAAGCGCTTGCCATACATTTTCTTCTTTACATGCTGCCCTCCTCCACGCTTGAACCGGATTCGGTAACGACGATCCAGTGCAGCCAAAATTCCGCCGGTAGCCATAAGCATGGTACCAAGCCATATCCATTGTACAAAGGGTTTGTAGTACAACCGCATGCCCCATGTATTTTCATCAACCTGCTCACCTAATGCGACATATACATCACGTAAAAACCCAGAATCAATTCCTGCCTCTGTCATCGGGTTTTGTTGTACAAGATATGTGCGCTTTTCAGGGAAAAGTGTAGCTACCAGTCTACCCTCACTGGATACACGTACAGAGGCTTGTTTTGAAGCATAGTTTGGACCCCTAACATCCTTGACTCCTTCAAATTGAAATTCGTATCCTGCCATTTCAGTTTTCTGGCCAACGTGCATTGGTAATTCCCTCACTTGCTCGTATGCACTCACAAACGTCACGCCAAGAACAAAAATACCTATACCGCAATGTGCAATCGACATCCCCCACGTTGCTTGGGGAATCTTCATGATTCGGCGAAATCCACGTACGCCAAATCCGGAACTGATTGCATTTTTAAACAGATAATACACTGCAGACGAAACAGACCATCCACCCAGTGCTACGCCTAGAAATACCAGAATCGAAGTTTTGCCAGCAACAATAAAAGGTAAAGCGATACCAATTACTATCCCGACAACTGCCACTTTGATCAATCTGGCCAATACCTTGCTCATCACCGCACTCTTCCAACGCATAAATGGTCCTATGCCAACGACCAGTACAAGCGGCAAAGTCAACACAGAAAATACAAAATCAAAGTATGGCTTTCCAACGGATAATGATGGCAAGTCAAAGGCGCTAACAAATAACGGATAAAGGGTTCCAACAAGAATTGTCAACATAGCAACCAGTAGTAAGACATTGTTAACCAGCAAGGCAGTCTCACGAGAAAAAATGTCAAATTGTCCTGAAGACTTTATGTGTGGTGCGCGAATCGCATAAAGCAGCAATGACCCACCAATGACTACTGCCAGGAATACAAGAATATACAGACCACGGGCCGGATCATTGGCAAACGCGTGAACAGACACCAGGACACCTGAACGCACCAAAAAGGCACCCAATAGACACAGCGAAAATGTAAATATTGACAACAATACGGTCCAGCTTTTAAAGCTCGACCTTTTGTCAGTGACGGCTAGTGAATGAACAAGTGCTGTACCTACCAGCCAAGGCATGAATGATGCATTTTCAACAGGGTCCCAGAACCACCAGCCTCCCCAGCCAAGTTCGTGATAGGCCCACCAACTTCCGAGTGATATGCCTATGGTGAGAAACACCCATGCAAAGATTGCCCAAGGCCTTGACCATCTTGCCCAAATAGAATCCAACTTACCTCCCAACAAAGCTGCAATAGCAAATGAAAAGGCAACCGAAAATCCAACATATCCCATGTATAGCATCGGCGGGTGGATCACGAGGCCTGGGTCTTGCAACAATGGGTTCAGATCCTGACCTTCCATAGGAGATGGAAAAATTCGCTCGAACGGATTCGAAGTGAGAAGCATGAACAGTAGGAAACCAGAGCTTACCAAACCCATAACCCCCAAAACACGAGCAACCATATCATTCGGCAGACTGCGACAAAAAACTGTTACTGCAAATGTCCAGATGCCTAGCATGAGCACCCAAAGCAGCAATGACCCTTCGTGTGCCCCCCAAACTGCTGAAAACTTGTAATAGATTGGCAAGGCAGAATTGGAGTTGTTTGCAACATACAGCACGGAAAAGTCATTACTGATAAAGCTGTATGTCAAACAGATGTAGGAAATTAGGATAAAAAGAAACTGTGCGCGTGCCGCAGGTTTTGCAATGGCTATCCATTGGAAAGTGCGGGTTTGTGCACCCAGTATCGGAACGATGCTCTGTACAAGTGCCAGGCAAAGCGCAATTATCAGTGCAAAGTTTCCAATTTCTGGGATCATCGAAATTTTTGTCATCCTTGAGGTTGATTTGGATGCAAAGCACCCTGCTTATTCAGACTGGCTGCGACTTCTGGGGGCATATAATTTTCATCGTGCTTTGCCAGAACCTCCTGAGCGACAAAAATACCTCCTTCATTCAACAATCCTTGCGCAACAATACCCTGACCCTCCCTGAACAGGTCAGGCAGCAACCCCGTATGGCGCACTGTAATGGAATGATTCAGATCAGTCAGGCCAAATTCTGTTGTCAGCCCATCCTCAGCCTTTACCACACTACCCGAAACAACGATGCCACCAAGTCTGAATAGCCTGTTTTCCGGCACCTCGCCCGAAATTACCTGAGAAGGCGTATGGAATAACATGATATTTTGACGCATAGCATACAAAGACAGTGCGACCGCGACACTGAACCCTACAAGTAGCACGATCATGAAAATCAGACGTTGTTTTCTTTTAGCACGCATTGAACACTACTGTTCCAGAGCTTCTTTTATTTCTTTTAGGATTTTATTTTTGCGCAGACTGGTGAAGACTATGCTCAACACGAGAACAACTACAGTTATACCGTATGCACCCCATACAAACAAAGCCCTTCCCTCCAGGTAAACTATTTCCTGCACTAGTTTGCTTCCACTAATAACTGTTTCACCCAGTTCGTCCTTCTCTCACGGTACAAAATTTGATTCCGCATGCGAATGATCAACAGTACTATAAAATAGGCCTGAAATGCTGCAGCCACGACCAACAGGGGATACAGCATGCTTGGATGAACCGATGGAGATGCTGAAACAAGCTGCATATTCGGTTGGTGCAGAGAATTCCACCACGTTACTGAAAAGTGAATGATAGGTATGTTAATTACACCTATGACAGCCAAGATACCTGATAGCCTAGACGCAGTTCGGGAATCTTCAATTGCCGAGTGAATGGCAACAACCCCTAAGTACAAAAACAACAGTATCAGTTCGGAAGTAAGCCTTGCATCCCACTGCCAGTAAGTGCCCCAGGTCGGCTTCCCCCATAACATGCCCGTAATCAGTGCAAGTGCTGTAAACATTGCACCGATGACAGCGCATTCGGACACTACAATTTCGGAAACCTTGGTCCGCCAGACCAATGCTGTAAATCCGGCTATTGCCATGATGACGTACACAAACATCGACATCCAAGCCGCAGGCACGTGAACAAATATTATCCTGTAGGTCTCGCCTTGCTGATAATCTGTCGGTGCAATGAATAATCCCCAGTAGAGCCCAGCAACCATCAGCACGATGGTCAAACCTGCAAGCCAAGGAATCCATTTTCCGGACCACTCGTAAAAATATTTTAATGAAGATAATCTATGCAGGAATTTCCACATCACTCAATCCATACTCACCCTCAGTGAGGCACTGATTGCCAAAGGGGCCAAAATTAGGGCCAGAATCAAACCTGCACCCAGCATGGCCAGTTGGCCTGAAACAGCTTGCCCATCCATTGCAGCACTCACTGCGGACGATGCAAATATCAACACCGGAATATAAAGTGGCAACACAAGCAGGCCAATTAATATGCCGCCACCCCCCAAACCTACCGTGAGCGCTGCACCAATAGCACCAACCAGGCTCAGTATGGGGGTACCAATCAGAACCGAAATCCACAATACAGGAAGAACCTGTCCAGGTATATGCAGGAGCATGGCCATAACAGGTACAATTCCCAGCATGGGCACACCCGTTATTATCCAGTGCGCAACCACTTTACCGAAGATCAGCAGCGGGATTGGGTATGGGCTTAAAAACAGCTGCTCAATACTGCCATCTTCAAAATCTTGCTTGAAGATTCTTTCTACGGAAATCAGGGCAGCAAGTAAAGCTGTAACCCATACCACACCAGGTGCCAACTTGCTCAGAAAACTAACATCCGGACTTACGCCGAGCGGGAAAAGAGTTACCACAATTGCATAAAACAGCACCGGGTTCATCAATTCAGCACGACGCCGAAATGCCACCAGCAAGTCGCGATGTATGACAGTCAGGAGTACATTCAGCACAGTTTATGAGAGGGTAATCTGCTTGACCCGGAATTGCGGAAGCTTTAGCTCTCGATGTGTAGTAACTACGAGCAATCCCAGTTTATCCAAATGATTTTTCAAATCCAGTTCAAACTTGACTATAAATTCTTTGTCCAATGCAGTAAGAGGTTCATCCAAAACCCAGATTGATCTTTGTTCCAGCAACAGTTTCGCCAGGGCCACACGGCGAACCTGTCCAGCAGAAAGCTTTCTGGTCAGAACATTTCTCTGCTTGAACAGGCCCACATATCGTGCAAGCTCCTTCAGCTTTGACGTATCACTACCCTCACCTGCCAGACGCTGCATAAACGATAGATTCTCAAGTACAGTAAGGTCCATTTTGACACCTGACTGGTGCCCGACATACGAGATCTGCTGCCTGAAACTATCGTGCCGGAATATGGATTCATCACACCAGGTAACATCACCCTCAACTGGATGACTGAATCCGCACAATATCCTTAATAGACTTGTCTTGCCACTCCCATTGTCACCCTTAACTACCAAAGCTTCTCCCGATTTGATTGAGAACTCTAAGTTGGAAAAGAGTTCCGTGTCACCTCTGACACATTTCAAGCCATGTGCTTTAAGCATGCTTGTCACCTGAGTACGCTTCTCTTTGGATTCGATTAGGTAAAATAAGGCTCAGGAGAGTAATTCATTTATTGAAATGAAATCTTAACATGCAACATTCCAAATACAACGAACGAAATTCTTCAGACAATACGTCCACCCTGCCTCTGCATGTCCTGGTTTCGGAAAAGGTAACTGCATGGTAAATCGTGGTATCTGCTATATGATAGTCTCTAGCAACTCATGATGCAGGCCAAGACTTCTTGAAATCCATTCATAGCAGCTGTCGTTTATGAAATTTTTTCAGCCCAATCTTCCCAGCGAGAGCAACCCCCAAGTCACTTGGGGACAAGCCTATGGTTGTAGCAAAAGTCTTGCCCTGGCCAGTGCAGTGGAAAAATTTTCGGGTCCAGCCCTGATTATCACTCCAGATATTCAGGTTGCACAACAGCTGGAAAACGAGCTGAAATTCTTTTGCAAGCCATCCAAAAAAATCCTTTTGTTTCCGGATTACGAAACACTTCCGTACGATGAATTTTCACCCCATGAAGATATCATCTCTGACCGACTGCACGCCTTGAGGTCACTGCTGGATACCGACTGTTATGTATTAATCGTCCCGGTAACCACTTTCATGACACGGCTTGCGTCGAAATCTTTTATCGCCAATCAAACTCTGGACCTGTCGACAGGTAGTCAACTCGACTTGAGCAGGTTCAAGGAAACTCTTGTGAGCTCGGGCTATCAATACGTCTCGCAAGTCACGTTGCATGGTCAATTTGCTGTACGTGGTTCAATAGTTGACTTGTACCCTATGGGCTGTAGCCATCCGTATAGAATTGATTTATTCCATAACGAAATTGACTCGATTCGTAGCTTTAACCCTGAAAATCAGATTTCCAGCAGCACGACCCGAGAAATTCGAGTCTTACCTGCAAAAGAATTTCCAACCGATGAATGCGCGATAAGGCGCTTCAGACAAAATTACAGGATTGAGTTTGAAGGTGACCCGAACAATAGCTGCATTTATCGGGATGTCAGCAACTGCAGCCTGCCCCGTGGAATTGAAAATTACATGCCGCTGTTTTGCAAAAAAACCAGCACTTTGCTTGACTTCCTCCCGAATGAGTTCCAGCTGGTTTTGATTGAAGACATTTTTCAAATAGCCAGAGACTTTGAAAATGAAGCGTTTTCAAGGTACACGCAACGAAAAAATGACCACGTGCGGCCGCCCCTGCGCCCGGAACTGCTGTGGGTATCTGTCAGAGAGCTTGAGGAAAGTCTGAGTAGTCTCAGCACGATACGATTGCAGCAATATGAACTAGAACGTCCTAGCCATAACCAGTTTAACCTTGGCGCGAGTCCTCTGCCCGCCCTCTTCATTAATTCACGTGTAACCGACCCGGCAGCAGAACTCAGGCAATTCATAGAAAATAGTGAATGCAAAATTCTTTTTCTTACCGAATCTTATGGCAGAAAAGAATACCTGCTTGACGTGCTGAAAGGCTTTGATTTGCACCCATCAGATACAGCCAATTGGCAGGAGTTCAGAGAGCTAAACTCAACCCTGGCAATTTCAGTAGGTCCACTTGATCTTGGTTTGGTGCTTTCAGATTGCAGGATTGCAATCATCACTGAAAGTGATCTGTTCGGGACACGAATCAAACAAAAACGCTGGCGCAGAAGACAGATCAGAGATGCGGAATCCTTGATCCGAAATCTGGCAGAACTCAACGAAGGGTCGCCTATCGTACACGAAGACCATGGTGTCGGTCGATACCGCGGTTTGAAGACATTGAACCTTAGCGGCACTGAAACAGAATTTCTGGTTCTCGAATACGCTAACAGTGACATATTGTACGTTCCTGTATCTTCTCTGCATCTGGTAAGCCGTTACACTGGTGCCACGCAAGAAAGTGCACCTTTACATCGCCTTGGTGGCGCAGTCTGGAAAAACATTAAGCGCCGTGCTATTTCATGTACGCATGATGTTGCTGCTGAACTCCTTGACATCTACTCTAGACGTGAAGCCATAAAAGGCTATCAGTACAACATTGACCATCAGGAACTAAACCTGTTTGGATCAACCTTCATGTATGAAGAAACTCCCGATCAGCAAACAGCCATAGAGGATGTCATCGCTGATATGGCATCAAATAAAACAATGGACCGTGTGGTATGTGGAGACGTTGGATTTGGCAAGACAGAAGTCGCGATGCGGGCTGCCTTTGTGGCGACATCAGCAGGGAAACAAGTCGCAGTGCTTGTACCTACTACATTGCTTGCACTTCAACACTACCAAAGCTTCAGTGAAAGGTTTGCCGACTGGCCAATTCAAATTGAACAGATTTCACGATTTGTTCCAGCCAAGCGTCAAGATGCAATTAAGCATAGCCTAAAGGACGGGAGTATCGATATTATCATCGGAACACACAGGTTGCTCAATTCAGATATAAAATTCTCGGACTTGGGTTTGATAATTGTTGATGAGGAACAGCGTTTTGGAGTTCGCCAGAAAGAAACACTGAAAAAAATGCGCTCCAGTGTGGATGTACTGACTTTAACTGCAACTCCCATTCCAAGAACTCTGAATATGTCGTTAAGCGGGTTGCGGGACTTATCCATCATTTCTACCCCTCCCAACCACCGCCATTCCATAAAAACCTTCATAAACACGTGGAATCCAAACCTGATACAGGAAGCTTGCGTACGTGAACTGAGGCGGGGCGGGCAAATCTTTTTTCTGCACAACGAAGTAAGAAGTATCGATAAAACCGCCAAAGACATACAGCGACTTCTGCCCGACATCAAAATTGGTATTGCACATGGACAAATGCCTGAAAGGCATCTCGAACAAGTCATGCTGGATTTTTATCACCAGCGATTCAGCCTTCTCGTGTGTACAACAATCATAGAGAATGGAATTGATATCCCGTCCGCTAACACGATTATCATCAACCGTGCTGATAAGCTCGGGCTTTCACAGCTTCATCAAATCCGTGGAAGAGTTGGCAGATCACATCACCGGGCCTATGCCTATCTGATTACACCTCCTAAATCATTGATTACCGAAGACGCCCTGAAGCGTCTGGAAGCAATCGAGGCACTGGAAGATCTGGGTATAGGATTTACTGTGGCAACCCATGACCTGGAAATCAGGGGGGCCGGCGAACTACTTGGTGCTGAACAAAGCGGACAAATCCATGAAATTGGCTTTAGCCTGTACAATCAACTGCTAGCACGAACTGTTGCCGCCCTCAGGGAGGGAAAAATTCCATCCACCGACCTGTCACCTGATCACGGTACTGAAGTGGATCTTGGAGTACCTGCCTTACTGCCAGAAGATTATGTGCCTGATGTACATACGAGACTTGTACTGTACAAGCGTATAGCAAATGCCAAAAACATGGATGACCTGGATGATATTGAAGTGGAACTGATAGATCGATTTGGACTGTTGCCAGAATTCACCAAAAATCTTTTTCTGGCTACTCAATTGAAACTTACGGCCAAGCGGTACGATGTTACCCGGATTCAGGCAGGGAACAAATATGCACACCTGTTCTTTTCAAAATCGCCTAATATCGACATAAGCAAATTGCTGGCACTTATACAGAATGAACCAACGAGCTATAAACTGGGAAGCACTGAAAAACTTACTGTATATTCTGAAATGGACAGTGCCGAAAAACGATTGGAGACGATTGCTGGATTGCTCAGCAACTTGCAACAGAAAGTAGCAGCCTGAATTATTACCTTCCGTACATGCATAATCTCAACATTTTCCGGCGTATAGTGTTCCTGTCTGCACTCTGGGCCTGCCCACTTGTATTAGCAGACGATTACATAGTGGAAATGATCTTTTTTGCCCATAAAGGGAATAACTGGGAACCATCCGTTCATGCCCAAAAACTATCTCCCCACCAGCCTGATATTCAAAATGCTATCCCGTTGAATGACAGTGCGGTCTTCTATGATTTTCTACCTTTATCAGAAAATGAGTTTCGGCTGCATGATCTTGCCAATCTGTTAACAACGTCAGGAAAATACAGGATTATGCAGCATGTTGCCTGGCTACAACCCGGCCTTGCACAAGAAGCTGCAATTCCTGTACGTATTCAGGCAGGCAAAGACTTTAATGACACATTCAAAGAACTAAAAACAATTCAAGCCGATACAAGCAATGCTGCAGAGCTGGATAAGATTTCTGTCCGTGAATTGGATGGCACTGTCAAAGTATTTTTAGCTCGTTATCTTCATATATTCACAGATTTGATCTACAGGAGACCTCACGGTAACAAGGCACTGTCCGGTACAGAATCCGATTCGTCAGGACAAGACTTGCATTTGACGGAACATGCACTCAAAGCACACAGGAAAATGCGAAGTGAGGAATTGCATTATATTGATCATCCACTATTCGGAATTCTGGTAGAGATCCGGTCTGCTGAAACCGAGGATTAATGCTGTCTCAGGCTTTGGGCCTCACAAGCACCTGACCATAGCTGTAACTAACTGTCTGACTGAATGCTTTCCCTGGACAATGTTTTCATGCATCTCTGACAGATCAATTTGGTGCTTGCTAGTTTCCAAGCCTGCTGCCCAATTTACACAATGCGCACATGTTGCATAACAAAGGCCTAGCTCCCTGGCCAACGCTGCCTCAGGCATGGCCGTCATCCCTACCAAGTCACATCCATCATTTTTTAGACGCATCACTTCTGCTGCAGTTTCCAGCCGTGGGCCTTGCGTGACTCCATATGTACCACTATCTAAAACCATAAGATCAATGTCGGCCGCTGCCTTAATTAAAGCTTCCCGAAGCTCATCGCAATATGGTTCAACAAAATCAATATGGGTCACTGGATCCAGAGCTGACTCAAAAAACGTGTGCTTGCGACCGTAGGTATAGTCAATTATTTGATCGGGAATAACGATCTTTCCTGGCTGGCAGACGCTTGTAATACCTCCTACGGCTGCCAAACCAATAACATGAGTGACTCCGACACTGTGCAGAGCCCAAATATTGGCACAATAATTAATCTTATGCGGGGAGATGGTATGACAATCACCATGCCTGTACATATATACAGCTTCTTTACCGTCCAGCTTAACTGTGGACAATGCGCTGCTGCATGAGCCAAATGGGGTATCGACTTCCAGCTTGTTAATTACTTCAAGTTCACCTATCGCAGTTGATCCGCCAATTATTGCAAGGCGTTTTGTTGTCATTACGAAATTATTTTATGTAAAAGGTAGATCTGATTTTTCATTGTTAGATTCCAGAACCAGCCTGCATGAATCATAAATGATCACAGACTCAGGATGTCAAAAGCATGCATTTCCCCTGAAGTGGAAATTGTGATCAATCAGGTGTTCATTTCCTGCATGTCGATGACAAATTACTGTTTGCAAGTTTCATTGCCCGCCAAAAGATATCGTATCGTCTGCATTGTCAAGCTGCAGGACATGAGTTGGATATGCAATGCTTGCATGATTATCCTCAATAATGCCGGATATCTTCAGCAAGATATCCTGCTTGACTTCATGAAACCTTATCCAATTCGTCGTCTTTGTAAATGTATACACAAAAAAATCGACTGAAGATTCGCTGAACTGGTTGAAATTAACAATCATGGTCTGGGACTTGTCTATTTCATTATGGCTTATCAGCATCTCCTTGACTTCCTTCACGATATCCTCCATTACATGGATATCATCGTACCGTATGCCGATCGTTTCATAGATTCTTCTGTGTGACATGCGGGATGGATTTTCGACAACGATATTTGCAAAGACTGAATTGGGCACATAAAGAGGTCGTTTGCTGAACGTGCGAATCCTTGTCTGACGCCAACCTATTTCCTCGACTGTGCCCTCGATATCCATGTCAGGCGAACATATCCAGTCACCAACTTTGAAGGGCCGATCCAAATAGATCATGAGTCCGCCAAAGAAATTCGATAACAGATCTTTAGCAGCAAATCCTACAGCAATTCCGCCGATTCCTCCGAATGCCAAAATCCCTGAAATACTGAATCCTAGTGTCTGCAGCATAACCAATGCAGCAGTAATGAAAATGGATGCGTTGACCAGCTTTACCAGAGCATTGGCAGTAGTAACATCAATGCTGCTGCCTTTCTCCGCATGACTCCTGATCAAGGCTTTTTCAAATCCTTTGACAAAACGGATCAAAAACCAAGTAAGTACTACGATTACCGAAACGTTTCGAACAGGATCAATGGCCTTGAATATTTCTGCTTCAGTACGTGCCGCTACAATTTCTGCAGCAAACAAAATTCCGATAACCCATATCAATACCTGCACGGGTTTTTGCAAGGCATGAACAAATGCATCATCCCAGGGGTTCATGGATTGCTGAGCCTTCTTAGCTAGTCTGCGCATAACCAGGCTGACAAAAAAATTAAACAGCAAGGCTGTAAACACTATGGCAAACACTTGTATCACCCAAGTGCCCGCAAAAGCTTGTAAACCCTGATACCCAAGGAACTCAGAAATTTTCATGCTCTCTATACTTCTTGACCGTTATTCAATACAAATATCTAAACCAGCAAATCTTCATAAGGAAGATTTCGGTATGATTCTACTTGCAATACCGCAGATTGCCACGCATCACTGCTGCGGAGTTCTGTAGAGGATATTGGATCCCTGCCCCCATGCATGCGTGTCAGGCGTATCTGGGATGTTGGACTGCTACCGTTCTCAAGCCTTTCAGCTACCAGGGCAGCCTGTTCACCAGCATTACAAATCAAAACCATGTCACACCCTGCACGCAACGCCAGTTGTGTACGCACTAAATATTCGTCATCAATTGCTGCAGCCTTCATACTAAGGTCATCACTGAATATGACCCCCCTGAAATCAAGATGCTCACGCAACACTGCCCCTAGCCACTTGCTTGAATAGGTGGCAATACTCTTGTCTATCCTCTCATAGACAACATGGGCAACCATTATTCCTGCTATACCCTGATCAATCACGCTGCGAAACGGCTCCATGTCCTGCATTGATATATCTTGGTAGCGACGCGAATCAACCGGTAAGTCAGTGTGTGAATCTGCGGCCACGCTGCCGTGCCCAGGGAAATGCTTGGCTACGGCCTGCATCCCAGCTCTGCGCATGCCATGAATATAATGCAAAGCCAACTCTGCGACGATTTCTGGATTTTTGTGAAATGCACGCTCGCCTATGACCCTGCTTATTTTGCTATTTAAATCTAATACTGGAGCAAAACTGAAATCCACCCCAATTGATCTAAGTTCAGCCGCCATCAGCCAGCCAGTAACCTCTGACAGCCTACAAGCTCTTACCGGATCCATGTCATAGACTTTTCCAAGCTCTTCGATTGCCGGAAGTCGTGTAAACCCCTCCCGAAAACGCTGAACACGACCTCCCTCCTGATCTGTAGCTACCAGCAACCTCGGGTGCCTCAAAGCATGAATTTCACTAACCAACTCAGCCAGACCAGAAATTGAAGTAAAATTACGGCTAAAGAGGATTACACCTCCAACCTTTGGTGAGTTCAAAAGGTCACGCTCTTGTACCGACAGTGAGTCGGCAGCAAGATCTACCATGAGCGGACCAAGAGACATGTCTGCCTATACGTTAACTAAATCAACTTCTTTAAGCCGATGAAATTCTATTCAAGAAACGAAACCTATACACTGTTCGCCTAAATAAAGAGCTGAAATATTCCCTTTGTCAGTTCCAAAGATATTCCAACTCTACATCATCTCGCAATTTACTTGTGTGAAGATCGATGCAGCTACACAAACTCGTCACAGTATATAGTATCGTCAGCATGGTTAATAAGCACAAAGCTTGTGTAGCGCAGAATTCGTACCTCTCATCAGATTACAGCAATGATTGAGCCAAATAACCTTAAACTCCTTGATGCTGGACAGATCGAACTGGACCCTTATCAAAAGGAAACGTTGAAGGCATTGCAGAAATTGCGACACAAGCTTGAACATTATCACCCAGGTGAATCTATTTTCAGCCGTATCACTACCATCCTGTCTGGAAAATCTGACACAGAAAACCTAAAGGGTTTATACATCTGGGGCAGAGTTGGACGTGGAAAAACATTTCTGATGGACTTATTCTTTTCTAGTCTTCACGTCAAGAAAAAATTACGCCTTCACTTCCATCAATTCATGAATGAATCCCACGAGTTGATGAAAAGACACAACAACAAGAGAAATCCTCTCAAGTGGGTTGCCCAGGAATTTTCTGAAAAGGCTACGGTGCTGTGTATTGATGAATTTTTCGTCAATGACATTGGTGATGCAATGATTATTTCAGGACTTTTACATGGACTCTTCAAAAACAAGACTGTCCTAGTCACTACCTCCAATATTAAACCACGCCAGTTATACAAAAACGGATTGCAACGTGAAAGTTTTTTACCTGCAATTGATTTACTTCAAACGCATACCGATATAATTCAACTGGGTGGTGAGACCGACTACAGGTTTGAATCCATGCAGATTGAAGGTGTGTATAACACGCCTGTTGATGAAGGATCTTTGGGCTGGCTGGAACATCATTATTTAAGTCTCAGCTCTGAAAAAAATGATGGATCATGGGGTACAATACAGATCGGTGGCAGAACCCTACAGACCATCCGCCACTCAGCAAAAATTGCCTGGTTTGATTTCAATGAACTTTGTGCGGGCCCGCGCAGCACATCCGACTATGCTGAACTTGCGAAGCGATTCAATACTATATTAATTTCGCATGTACCGGTTCTTGAAAACAAGGACGATCAGGCTAGAAGATTCATAAATCTTGTGGACGAGTTTTACAATCGTAATGTAAAGTTAATCCTGTCTGCTGAAGCCAGCCCGGATTCATTGTACCGAGGCTCACGACTCAGCGGTGAGTTTATGCGTACCACAAGCAGGCTTACTGAAATGCAATCGCTTGAGTATCTAGAAAAGCAACACAACCCAAATTAATTTTTGACAAGGAAGGACACATGAAGCCAGCCGTAAGAATTGCCATAACAGGCGCCGCGGGAAATATTGGATATGCAGCAGCGTTCCGTATCTCTGCAGGAGGGATGCTCGGCACTGACCAGCCCATTATCCTGCAGTTGGTTGAAATCGAGCCCGCATTGCAAGCATTGAAAGGTGTAGAAATGGAATTGCTTGACTGTGCTTTTCCATTGCTGGAAAACGTCATTACCACATCAGACATCGAAACTGGTTTCAAGGATACTGATTACGCATTGCTAATTGGCGCCAAACCACGCACTAAAGGCATGGAGAGAAGCGACTTGCTGGGAGATAACGGGAAAATATTTGGGCCACAGGGGCGTGCTATCAATAATCACGCCTCACGCAATGTCAAGGTTCTGGTAATAGGAAATCCAGCCAATACCAATGCTCTGATAGCCATGAACAACGCCCCTGACCTGTCACCTGAACAATTCTCTTCCATGATGAGACTTGATCACAACCGAGCCCTGAACCAGCTCTCGTTGAAGACCTGCTCTAAAATTGCAGACATTACACGTCTCACAGTATGGGGAAATCATTCCCTCACTCAGTATCCGGATATTAGCCACTGCAGAATTGACGGCCAAGATGCCACCTCAGTTGTAGATACCTCCTGGTACAGAGATAAATTTATACCTGACGTACAGAATCGAGGAGCAGAAATCATCAGTGCTAGAGGGGCATCTTCTGCCGCCTCTGCCGCCTCTGCCGCAATTGATCACATGCGAAGCTGGATATTTGGCACACCAGAAGATGACTGGACTAGCATGGGGATTCCGTCTGCTGGCGATTATGGCATTACGGAAGGGCTGATGTATTCCTTCCCTGTACGCTGCAAAAATGGCAGCTATGAAGTCGTCCATGATTTATACATGGACGACTTCAGTATGGAGATGACCAAGATAACAGAAAAAGAACTGTTAGAGGAGCGGGATGCAGTAAAGGCTTTGCTCTAGATGCTTACTCCCGCCCACTCAGTGATAAAGTCATCTATGTAGTCGGCTACCACATCAGGCCTGTCTTCCGGGACATAGTGGCCTGCACGTTCAATAACATGAAAGCGGGTTGGACCTTTAATAGCTGCCTTCAGTCTTCGACCTGACTCTACTGGCATCCAGGCATCATGGAGCGCCCAGCATACCATGGTCGGACACGTAATCTGGCTATGGTCAACACCAAGAGTCTCCGAATTGGAAGGGTCACTACAGACTTTCACCAGAGACTTGAATCCATGCAGGCCTGGGCCACGCGCCCAGTGCGACAGATAGTTCTGCTTAACGTTTTGATCCGTAAACGCAATCTTATCGTAGCTCCCGGTTCGTAACAGTGCAGGGAATGCAGCAGCTGCCTGTCCCATTGCCACCTGCAATACTTCGTCAGGTGCACCTACCAAGGCATTGAAAGCTTCTACTTCCAGAACTGGCCAATAATCAAATGCAACCGGATTGATCAATACTAAACGGCTAATGTGGTCACAGTACTTTGAGGCAAAAATCTGGCAGGCGCCCCCACCATGATCATGCCCCACAAGAACAACCTTACCTTTTAAACCAAGTCCTTCAATTACCCCTTTAATGGCCTCCGCCTGATTGGTCAAGGTATGTTTGACATCATCCAGCGGCATATCGGATTGACCATAGCCCATCATATCCATTGCATAGGTCTGATAGCGGTCTTCCAAGTGGCCTTGGACGTGTCGCCACAAACGTGCGTTGGTTGGGATTCCATGAACCATTAAAATTTCCTGACCTGAACTGCCTTTTTGCTCAATGTTGATGTCCAACTCGACTCCATCAACTGTAACTTGTTGCTTCATGTGTCACTCCTCAACTTAAAAACGTAAATTATGATAGTACAGGATCATGTATTCCCCTGAAATAAAATAGCAGAAAAAATTTACGACTATATTTCAAGCTAGCAGTACAGTGGGTACCATGCAACACCAGCAAACGACTGCCATTTTGTGCTGCAAACAGTCATGTCAAAATGGTATTACAATCAAAACAGTCTGGCTGCAATCCTCCTGTAAATCCGACTTTATGCAATTTAGACTGTTTGAAACCTGGACAGGACGGAGACAGCTATCTGAGTCTCTGGTTATGCGATAGCCATTCACTGAAAAAGATTGATGGGAAGAGCGTAATCCTTTAACGGCACCTTGATATCTTCAGTAAGCAGGCAGTTTTGCTGGAACTCGCGATCAACTACAAAAGAATGCCCTTGCTGAACACAAAATGACAGCCATTTAAATAAAAACCGGTTAACCCTCCATCTGATTTGTAAAGACGAGTGTGCCGGGTTACCACACGTAGGTAAATCTGAATTTTCAAACCTGAATGACTGGCCAATCACCTCAGCCTGCAATGCATCATAGTAGATTCTCAGCCTGAGATCAGGATAAGCCAATAGACCCTGTTGTGAATCAACAAAATAATGTGTCAATGCAATGGTTGAAGTATAGCGGGTCTGTTCCAAAACCTGCAGATAGAGATCCATCCCTTGGGTAATGCGTGATACTGCCACGGGTGGCATTGATCCCTTTTGACCACATAGTTTACGAAGACGAATGTAGTTCGCCTCATACAGGTCCATCAGGCCGGCAAAAGAGTTAGGTCGAGGAGGAGCCGGAATTCTTATATTTTTGAATGTGTCTTTCACTGGGTTTGCAGTCCAAGCCTGATTTATATTGACATATAAACTGAAACAACTTCAACGGCTGGCATACACGTAATAGTCAATGCAGAGCCTATATAGGGATCAGTCCTGAATGATTCGGATTACCTTATTTATGTTGTGGTCATGGGACGTTTGATTTCCTGTCAGCAAGGCATACAACTCCGTGTCTTGCATCTCCAGCATGGATTCAAATGCACGTTTCAATTCAGGACCGGCATTAATATAGTGAGTATCAAGAAATTTCCGTGTCAGCATATCCAGTTCCTTAGTGCCTCTGCGGCATCGCCATAGCAGCTTGTTGGGATTTTCCATAAATTTCCTTAACTGCCTCTCGTTGCAACCAGCTTCTTGATTTCCGCAATTGCCTTTGCAGGATTTAATCCTTTCGGGCAAGTATTCGTGCAGTTCATAATTGTGTGACAACGGTACAGTTTGAATGAATCCTTTAACTCTTGCAGGCGTTCATCAGTGGCTTCATCTCTGCTATCCGCAATCCAACGATAGGCCTGAAGTAATACTGCAGGACCCAGGTAGCGATCACTGTTCCACCAGTAGCTTGGACAACTTGTAGAGCAACATGCACACAAAATGCATTCTTCGAGTCCATCAAGTTTTTTCCGATCCTCCTCGGATTGCAAGCGCTCCCGACCTGAAGATGGCTCCGTCCTGGTTTTCATCCAGGGCTGGATGGATGAGTACTGCCTGTAGAACTGGCTCAAATCCACTACCAAATCCTTGACAACGGGCATATGGGGTAACGGATAAATCTTGAGGTCACCCTTAATATCTTTGATCGCTTTAATACATGCCAGAGTATTTGCGCCATTAATATTCATTGAACAGGAGCCGCATATCCCTTCACGGCATGAACGACGGAACGCTAGAGTCGAATCTATTTCATCCTTTATCTTGATCAACGCATCCAGAACCATTGGACCACACGTATCCAGATCCAGTTCGTATGTATCAATACGCGGATTCTTATCTTGGTCTGGATCATAGCGATAAACAACTATTTTCTTTACGCTGTGACCAGGATCAGGGGCTGGCGCCGGGTACTTTTTGCCTGACCTGACAACGGAGTTTGCAGGAAGGTTGAATTGCGCCACATGTACCTCCTTAATAAACTCTGGCTTTGGGTGGAATAACTTCGACAGCATCGGTTTGCGTGTACATGTGAACTGGCCGATACAGAATAGATGCATTCCCACTTTCATCTATCGATGCCAAAGAGTGTTTAAGCCAGTTTTTGTCATCACGCTTCGGAAAATCGTCACGTGCCTGTGCACCACGACTCTCAGTCCGGTTCAATGCTGATTGGGCTGTAACGATAGCCTGTGGCATTAAATTTGTCAGCTCTATGGCTTCTATCAAGTCCGTATTCCAAATCATTGAACGGTCGGTAACTTTTATGTTGCTCAAGCAAGAAAACAATTCTCTGAGTTTTATCAGTCCTTTTCCTATTAACTCTCCTGTTCTGAATACTGCGGCATGGTTTTGCATGGTTTTCTGCATCTCAGCACGCAGCTTGGCGGTAGGAGTGTCACCATCCGAATGACGCAATCTGTCAAACCGGTCCAGCACTTTGTCAACTGAATCACACCTGAGAGCACCGTGCCCCTGCCCTGGCTTAACCAGTTCCACTGCACGCAAAGCTGCTGCCCTGCCAAATACTATCAAGTCCAGCAAAGAATTCGAGCCCAACCGGTTTGCACCATGAACAGAAACACAGGCCGCCTCACCAATCGCCATTAGACCAGGAATCACATGGTCCGGATCATCACCTTTCAGGGTCACCACTTCACCTTGATAATTTGTTGGTATTCCACCCATGTTGTAATGGACAGTCGGTATCACAGGTATTGGCTCCCGAGTTACATCAACTCCTGCGAATATCCTTGCGGACTCTGCAATGCCCGGGAGCTTTGCATGAATCAAGTCTGCTCCTAGGTGCTCCAAATGTAGATGTATATGATCCTTTTCATCTCCAACACCCCGGCCTTCGTTAATTTCAATGGTCATGGAGCGGCTTACCACGTCACGAGATGCAAGGTCTTTAGCGTTAGGTGCATACCGCTCCATGAAGCGCTCACCATCAGAGTTTGTCAAAAATCCTCCTTCGCCCCGAACTCCCTCCGTAATCAAGCAGCCGGATCCATAGATTCCTGTAGGGTGAAACTGGACAAACTCCATATCCTGCAGGGACAATCCTGCGCGAAGTACCATCGCGTTACCATCCCCGGTACAGGTATGTGCAGATGTGCAAGAAAAGTAGGCACGCCCATAGCCACCTGTGGCAAGCAAAACAATATGGGAACGAAAGACATGCAGTTCACCAGAAGCAAGATCCCAAGCCAGTACACCCTTGCAAGTGCCGTCATTATCCATAAGCAAGTCAATCGCAAAATACTCAATAAAGAATTCTGCATTGTGTTTTAGAGACTGCTGATAAAGGGTATGCAAGATCGCATGGCCAGTTCGGTCAGCTGCAGCGCAGGTCCTTTGTGCAATTCCCTCACCATAGTGTGTGGTCATTCCCCCAAAAGGCCGCTGATAAATGCGCCCGTCTTCGGTACGTGAGAATGGAACACCAAAATGCTCCAGCTCTACGACAGCGGGAATAGCCTCACGACACATGTATTCGATCGCATCTTGGTCACCCAGCCAGTCTGATCCTTTGACCGTGTCATACATGTGCCAGCGCCAGTCATCTTCACCCATGTTTGCAAGAGCAGCACTCATCCCGCCCTGTGCAGCCACAGTATGGCTCCTTGTCGGAAACACTTTTGTGATGCATGCAGTAGAAAGACCACTGGCTGTCATGCCTAGCGTAGCTCTCAACCCAGCTCCGCCAGCACCTACTACTACCACATCGAAAGTATGCTCAACCAACTTATATGCTTTGCCCATCGCAGCTTCTAAAGCACGACTCTAAGGAGTGCGGCAATCCCTACAACTGTTAGCAGAATACAGACTAAGTTTGATGTAAGCAGTGAAGCTGATTTCAGCCATCCCCTTACATAATCTTCTATTATTACCTGCATACCAAGCTTGATATGGTAAAAAGTGGCTACTACGAAAAGGAACAGAAGTGTTGTAACAATTGGTGACTGTAACCAGGAAACCACAGTCTCATAGCTAGCACCTGCCAGCATGGCCACAGCAAATGCAAACCAAATTGCTATCGGCAACAACATTACAGCAGTAAGTCGCTGCATCCACCAATGTACAACAGCCCCCTTGCCAAGAGGAGTAATCCCGGAAAATTGATTTCGCCGTAACATATTCACCTTTCATACATTAACTGATGAACCAGGCAACTATCCAGACAGCAACTGTGAGAAACAGTGTTGCAAGCAAAACTATAACCCCGGAATACCTGTTAGCTTCCACGCCAAATCCGTAGCCTGCATCGAAAACGAGATGACGCAGCCCGTTGAACGAGTGCAGAAACAGGGCCGCAGTCCACATCACCAGAAATAGCTGACCCAAGGTACCCGATGCAACATTCCTAACCGTCTCGAAGACATCAGGACCGGCTGCAACTGAAACCAGCACAACAACCAGCATCACCGCTCCTAAGGCCAAAACGACTCCAGTAACCCGATGCAGTATCGAAATGACCATTGAGAGAGGCCATCGATAAATTTGCAAATGTGGCGAGAGAGGCCTATTTTGATCCACCATTTACTCCCGCATACTGCCTAGGAAAATACACACAAGAAGCGGCTTTTGACATGTGTACACAGGTCATCCAAATGTTTTATGCTAACCATCAAATACTACCTGATTAGCTGTACATTTAACATATTCATTGAAAATTACTAGTTATAACAAACAGTTAGTGCAGGCTTGAGTCAAATTGTCTCGATCATATGAGGCGTAACCAAAACAAAATCCAGCTTAAGTGCAAATGATCTTTCAAATTCCGAGACAACTACAATGACTGTCTCATGGCTTGAATCCCTAAAAAATTCTGGTGCCGTTGTTGAAAACAACAGGGTGATTTCCTTCGCCTCATTCCCAAACCCAGGTGATGAAACGGGGCGAACCTGCCTGTGTGAACTCACGAATCTAGGCTTGATTCATGCGTCAGGTGACGACACAGAAAGTTTTCTGCATAGCCAGTTCACAAATGACCTGCATCAGGTTACTACACACCTCAGTCAACTCAGCAGTTATTGCAATCCAAAGGGCAGGATATTATGCATTTTCCGGATCTTCAAACGAGATGAGGATTATTACTTGATTTTGCCGAAAGACGTGCTGCAAATGGCATTGCAAAAACTGACTCTGTACAAACTCAGGTCCAAGGTTGAATTATCCGACAAATCAGACCAATTGGTTCTGTTCGGAATTGCCGGGCCAGAAACCGAGTCTGTCATTAATCATATGGGAATAGATTTTCCAGAAAACGATGATGAGTGCCTCATGGATGATGGGGTAACCGTAATTCGTGTACCAGGCGTATCCACGAGAGCATTGTTCGTTTGTACTTCAGAGCAAGCCGTCTCTCTCTGGAAAAAATTTTCAGATGTACTGCCATGCATGACATACCGCGTATGGGACCAGCATGACATTCTCAGTGGCATTCCACAGGTTACTGCAAACACCATGGAAACTTTCACTCCGCAAATGACTAACCTGGAACTTATCAATGGAGTAAGCTTCACAAAAGGCTGTTACCCAGGGCAGGAAGTGGTTGCACGAACTCATTATTTAGGAAAACCCAATCGCCGTATGTACCGAGCTACCATAACAGCTGACCAAGCCCCTGAGCCTGGCACCAACATTTTTTCCCTTACTACGGGAAACCAGGCTATAGGAAAAGTTGTAGTATCACAGATGGTATCTAAAGGCAGTGCCATCGCATTGGTTGTGCTGCGATCAGAAATGCCCCAAAGTCCGGATTTACATATTCAATCGACAACAGGTCCAGACGTTTCTATTCAAAAACTGCCCTACTCGCTTCTAGCCCAACCAGTTTAAATCCAGCATGTAATTCTTATACATTTACACAGCAAGCTGCCCTACCAGATTCTGAAGATCATCTTTCATGATCACCAGACTCCGGGCGCATTTGCGGAAACAGGATTACATCGCGAATATTGCTGGAGCCTGTCAGTAACATTACCAAACGATCAACCCCTATGCCCTCACCTGCAGCCGGGGGAAGCCCATACTCCAGTGCGCGAATATAATCTGCATCATAGCTCATGGCTTCCTTGTTACCTGTTTGCTTCTCTGCAGCCTGCAACCTGAACCGTTCTGCTTGATCCTCAGGATCATTCAGTTCGGAAAATCCGTTTGCAATTTCTCTACCGCCCACAAAGAGTTCAAAGCGGTCTGTGACAAATGGATCGTTGTCATTCCTTCTTGCTAGCGGGGAAACATCACAAGGAAATGCTGTAATGAAAGTAGGGTTCCTGAGTTTGCCTTCAACGGTTTTCTCAAATATTTCTGCTTGCACTTTCCCAAGCCTATAGCTTGATTCAATGGGTATACAGAGCTCTTTGGCCAAAGACCTTGCGCTTTCGAGAGTATCCAAGTCTTCCTCAACAATACCAGTGTTGAAATGCAGAATTGATTCCTTCATCGTCATACGAGGAAAAGGATTCGCCAAGTCATAAGCTTCATCACCATATTGAACTAACGCGGTACCCAAAACTTCATTGCAAACCCAACGAATCATCTCTTCAGTAAGACCCATTAGATCATGAAAATCTGAGTATGCTTGATAGAACTCAAGCATTGTAAACTCTGGATTATGCTGTGGAGATAATCCCTCGTTGCGGAAATTTCGATTAATTTCAAAAACCCGTTCCATACCCCCTACTACCAGGCGCTTTAAATACAATTCAGGTGCCACTCGCATATAGAGCGTTCTGCCCAGGGCATTATGATATGTCTTGAAAGGCCTTGCAGTTGCACCACCGGCAATGGACTGCATCATCGGCGTCTCCACTTCAACAAACCTGCGATCAACCAGGAACCTCCTCAAACACTGGAGTATCTCAGTTCGTCTTCTGAATACACTTCGCGTGTCGGCATTCATCATCAAATCAACATATCGTTGCCGATACCTTTGTTCCTGATTGACAAGGCCATGAAATTTTTCTGGCAATGGCCGAAGTGATTTTGTGAGAAGTACAGCAGACTGAACCCTTACGTATAAATCACCTTTTTTGGACTTATGTACAGGCCCAGTGATACCTACGATATCGCCGACATCCCAAGTGTCGATATCATCAACTAGAGATTCCTCGGAATTTTTACGATCAATGTAAGCTTGTATTTGCCCTGTCATGTCTTGCAGCACTAGGAATGAGCTTCGCATCGCCATGATTCGACCACCAACTGCTACACAACGATTCAATTCCGCCAGCTCATCTCTGGACCTGCCATAAAGGTCTTCCTGAAGGTCTTGGGCATAACTGTCCCGGCGAAAGCGGTTTGGAAAAGCAGTACCTTTTAGCCTAAGTGATTCAAGCTTTGCACGCCTTTGTGCTATCAGCCTGCTCTCATCATGAAAACTTTTTTTATCTGACATGGTTTTTACAACCCACTTTTCAGGCTTGCCTCAATAAAACTGTCTAGATTACCGTCTAGAACAGACTGCGTGTTACCTGTCTCCACGGCAGTACGCAAATCCTTGATGCGGGATTGGTCCAAGACATAAGATCGAATCTGGCTGCCCCACCCTATGTCTGACTTGCTATCCTCTACAGCCTTCCTTTCCCCTTCACGCTTTTTATACTCCATCTCATATAATTTGGCTTTGAGCTGCTTCATTGCAGTATCCATGTTCCTGTGCTTTGAACGGTCATTCTGACATTGCGTGACAACCCCTGTTGGCAAATGGGTAATTCGCACTGCAGACTCGGTTTTGTTCACATGTTGACCACCTGCTCCACTAGCACGATAAACATCAATCCTCAAATCTGCAGGATTAATATCGATTTCGATATCATCATCGACTTCAGGGGATACAAATACAGCTGCAAAAGAGGTATGCCTGCGGTTCCCTGAATCAAATGGTGATTTGCGAACTAAACGATGCACACCTGTTTCAGTTCGCAGCCAACCAAATGCGTAGTCTCCTTCAAACCTGATTGTTGCGCTTTTGATTCCAGCCACCTCACCCGGAGATACCTCAATCAACTCGCTTTTGAAATTCTTGCGTTCCCCCCAGCGCAGGTACATGCGCAATAACATCTCGGCCCAGTCTTGCGCTTCTGTGCCACCTGATCCGGATTGAATATCGAGAAAGGCATTACCTTGGTCCATTTCACCGGAAAACATCCGGTGAAATTCAAGCTCAGAAACCTTTGACTCCAGGTTCGAGAGGTCATCTGCAACAGACTGTACCGTCTCTTGGTCATTTTCATCTACTGCCAGTGCAAGCAGGGTTTCAGCATCACTGATGCCTGCCACAACTCCCCTGATTGTTTCTACAACTCTCTCAAGTCCTGCACGCTGCTTACTTAGCTTCTGTACAGCCTCCGGCTGATTCCAAATTTCAGGGCTTTCCAATTCCAGACAGACTTCATGCAGACGCTCCCGCTTGTCATCGTAGTCAAAGGTACCCCCTTAAATTCGTAACACGCACCCTTAAGTCTTCGATTACGCTGTGTAGTGAACTGACTTCCATATTGATATCCAGGATAAATTAAGGCGCGTATGATACCGCATAAGTATTACCAGCAGTAGATACCAGCGATTTTGGACATGAGAACAGAATGGCACTATAGCTAACACCACTCCAAAACGTAGGATGCGCCTGAATGTAATATATACTCGATATTGACAATCCGCATGGTCGAAATTCAAATCTAAAGCATGAGCGAACATATTTTATTTCTGACGGGAAAGCTTGCAGAAAAGAGCCTGTGTCGCGTATTACAATCCATCCAGTCATCGAATTTTACTTACGATGTGCGCCAGATGGGAGTCAGCGTAGCGGCATTGATGACAACACACATTATTGAAAAGCGCTTGACGAATATCGGAAATGCCAGCCGAATCGTAATTCCTGGACGCTGCAGAGGTGATATTGAGAGCCTCTCAAAGGCTTTAGGGGTCCCGGTCGAGCGAGGCCCGAATGAACTTAAAGATTTACCTGCCTATCTCGGCCAAGTGGAGAAAAAAGCTGATTTGGATATACATGACGTACAGATTTTTGCGGAAATTGTTGATGCCCCCAGCATGTCCGTAGATGAAATCATACAGCGTGCATATACCTATAGGCAGGACGGTGCGGATGTCATTGATGTTGGCTGCCTGCCAGGAACCACATTCCCTCACCTAGGAGAGACTGTTCAAGCATTAAAATCAGAAAACTTCATGGTCAGTGTGGATTCACTGGCACCGGAAGACCTGCTCATAGGCGGAACTGCCGGTGCAGATTACCTTCTGAGCCTGAGTGAAGAAAGCCTATGGATCATGGATAAAGTAGATTCTGTACCCATTGTCATAGGCAGTCCCCCCGGTAATACCAGGTCCTTGTACAGGGCAATCGAAAAGCTCTTCGGGATGAACCGGAGGTTCATTGCAGACTCTATCCTTGACCCGATACATTTCGGATTCACGGAATCCATCGTCCGGTACCGAAACCTGCGCAAACGTTACCCTGAAATCGAAGTAATGATGGGAATTGGAAATCTCACTGAACTTACCCACGCTGACTCTGCAGGCACCAATGCTATGCTAGCAGGGCTGATTTCAGAGTTGGCAATTCAGCACTTGCTAACCACGGAAGTCAGTGGACATTGCCGATGTGCCGTGCGTGAAGCAGATTTGGCTAGACGCATAATGCATGCTTCAAAAATCGATAATGTCCCGCCGAAAGGCTACAATCATGGACTCATGGGACTGCATGAATGTGACCCTTTCCCATACAGCATAGAAGAAATCAAGGAATTTGCTGCTGGAGTCAAAGACCCAAATTACCGAATACAAGTCAGCAAGGAAGGCATCCACACATATAACAGGGATGGCATAAATACCACAACCGACCCTTACGAGATTTATCCACACCTGAATATAGAAAACGATACCGGTCATGCATTTTATCTTGGTGTTGAACATGCCCGTGCGCATGTAGCCTGGCAACTAGGAAAAAGGTATGAGCAGGATGAAGAACTGGAATGGGGCGTAGCAATACGGAAGGAAAAGCAAGACTTGACTCAGCTAAAACCTTCAGGCTCAACCATGCACACTCGTAAAGCTCGAAAAGCCAAACTCAAGAACAGGAACAGAAACTAGGTATGCCATTTGTAAGGGAGTGCATTCTTACCACGTTAGACACAGGTGGAAATGTCCATGCCGCTCCTATGGGGATACATGAATACGAAGCGCATCTTGTCATACTGCCATTCAAGCCGTCTATAACTCTGGATAACCTGGAAAGCCAAGGAACAGCGACTCTCAACTATACCGATGATGTGCGCGTCTATGCTGGTTGTTTAACGGGTCACAACGACTGGCCAACCCGGACTACCAAAATTATCCAAGGGGAGCGTCTAGCAAACTGCATCTCACATACGGAAGTAGAGGTAATTCAAAAAGCTGATGACCAAGTTCGACCTAAATATTTCTGCAAAGTTGTTCACGAAGCTATTCATGCTCCTTTTCATGGTTACAACCGCGCGCAGTTTGCAGTAATCGAGCTTGCAATTCTGGTCAGTCGATTACAT
Source organism: Gammaproteobacteria bacterium (assembly GCA_965220875.1). Taxonomy (GTDB): domain Bacteria; phylum Pseudomonadota; class Gammaproteobacteria; order UBA4575; family UBA4575; genus WTFY01. Next base: position 1,899,165 of record OZ244849.1, read on the forward strand.
ATGCTGGACATTGAAGAGATCAATCATGAAATAGACTATCTTAAACCCAAAGTTGAGAAAACCGCTGGACCGCGGGAGCGGGAGGCATGGAACTGGTTGATGCTGAAAGTCTCCGGTTTCCATGAATCACGAGAAGGAGAGTCTTGATGACAGGTATGCTCGCAAGCGTTCGTAATCTGGAAGAAGCAAAAGTGGTTTATGAATGTGGAGCAGATATTATAGACCTTAAGGAGCCAAAACATGGGGCGCTAGGTGCTATTCCACTTGATATGATGCACTGCATTGTCGATACCCTGTGGGAAAAATGTCTGATCAGCGCAACAACCGGTGACTTGCCTGCTGACGCTGCGGCCATTGAAGAGCAGGTTTTGAAAACTGCAGAAACTGGTGTCGACTACGTGAAGGTTGGCATGTTCAGCAAACACCATTTAGAAAGCTGCCTTCCTCGCCTCTCCTCTTGTGCTAGCAGAGGGATTTCCATCATCGCTGTAATGTTCGCTGACTTGAATTCTGATTTGGATAGCACTATTGATAACGTAAAGAATGCCGGCTTGAAAGGAGTTATGCTGGATACTGCTCGTAAGGGATCGGGCAGCCTGTTAAAACATGTAAATCTTCAGCATCTTAAGCAGTTCGTGAATCACTCCAGGCAAAAAGGCCTTCTTACAGGACTTGCAGGCTCACTGACAATAGAAGATATACCCGAACTCATTAAGGCTGGCCCACATTACATAGGGTTTCGTACTGCGCTTTGTTCAAGAAAAGAAAGGACTGGTTATATTGACAGAAACACTTTCATGAAGGTTCGAAGGAGTATCCCTATCCTTGCTGGGCAAAATCAGGCTTCAGGAAATTTTTGAAAGGCTGTGTGGGCGTTGCCGCTAGTAATAAAGGAATTACACTGAAAGTTGCAAAAAGGGCAATCAGCATAGCAAGGCTTGTAAGGAGTCCAAAATAGATAGAGGGTATAAAATTGGACAGGACTAGGATTAGAAAGCCTAACGCTATCGTAATGGAAGTGAAATAAAGCGCCTTGCCTACTGTTGTTTGCGCTGTACGCAAGGCTTTATAGTGGTCACCCACCTGCGCATATTCTCTTTTATACCTATGAATATAGTGAATTGCGTAGTCTACACCTACCCCAACAGTTATTGCTGCAGTTGTGATTGTCATGATATCAAGCGGAATCCCTGCAAGACCTATCAGACCCAGTATGAACAAAACAGTAAATGCATTAGGTAAAGCGCCTACCAGTGCCAGCTTCAGACTACGAAACAACACGGCTAACACAATGAAAATGCAGGCAAACACTGTGCCTAGCGTCAGAATCTGGGAACGGAACAGGCTTTGCAGGAGATTGTTGTAAAGCACACTGACCCCGGTTAGCTTTACTTCCTCGTTATCTCTGATGAAACTGCTATGGATGTCTGCACGAATTTTATTCAACAAATCGTTTCTTACCAGCGAGGGATCTGAATCTTTGATGCGCGCCAGTATTCTTGCTTGATTTCCCTCGACCGAGACGTATGGGAAGATTATGGACTGTTTCATATCCTCTGGTATTTTTGAAAAAATCAGTGAAAGATGGAAGTCTTCCAAAGACTCGCCATCGTTCACGGTACGGAACACTTCCTCAATACTAGAAAGCGACAGGACTTTCCCAACCTGGGGTAGACTTTCCAGGTAATCATGTACCTTGTCTATTTGTTTTATGCCGCTGCGATTGTACCAGTAGCTCTTAGCCGTAAAGTCATCTTGAGTATCCTCAAGTTCTGCCAAGTAGTCATCAAACTCATCAACCTCATCATTCTCAATTAATTTTTCTTCAGGATCTGGAGTAAACTCAAGCATAACCTCCAGCGGCACGGTGCCACCCAGTTCTAAATCTATAATTTCAAGCCCCTGATAGATATCTGTGGACTTCTTGAAGTAGTCTATAAACCTGTTTTCTACCGTAAGCTGACTGATTCCTGCCATGCTTACCAAGAACATCACTATCAACACGGCTACTGCTGATTTTTTGTGTCCCATGACCAGGTGAAGCACCCTGTCTAGAAATGCAGACGAAGTATCCTTGCGTAATTTTCTGGGTTTAGGTGAGATCATTCTGATAAGTGCAGGTAGCACAGTGAATGTAAGAACAAATGCACTAACAAGGCCAAATACCATCATATAGCCAAATGTAATAACAGGCCTGATGTCACTCAGTGTCAATGAAAAAAATGCCACGGCCGAAGTCAACACCATGTAAAAGCATGGAGTAACAATCTGCAAAACTGCTGATTTCGTATTTTCCTCTACACTCTCGTCCGGATTAAGTGACTGGACCTCCTGATAACGGATAATGACATGTATAGATAAAGCAATAGAAAATATAATGAGTAATGCAATAAAGTTAGATGAAATTACGGTGAGCTGATACCCGAGCAGACCGACTATCCCGGAAACAATCAACACATTTAATACGGCACATGTCAATGCAAGGAAAATCCAAGCCGGATTCCTGAAGAATACAAACAACACAATTACCATAATTGCTGCAATAGCAATACCGAATGTTTCCAGATCATTCATAGCAAATACTTTCACATCATTGATAATCAAAGGTGTACCTGCCAGAAAATACTTGCCCTCTTTTTCGATACTGGAAAGTACAGTCCGTACTGAAGTAAGAATCCGTTCAAATCTCTCACTGTTGAGCTTTTTCTGAGTGCTGACTTCCTGTCTGATTGACTCTAGCTCGGACTGTTCCTCCTCGTTCAGAAACCCACTATTGCTCTTTTCTATCAGGGTAAATTTCCGTTCCAGTAAGTTTGCAAGTTTCTCGTTCTTCTCAACAGCTACCTGCAAGGCAGTCAGACTGAGATCTTTACTTACGAGATTTTCGACATACAGCGGGCTGGTAGTAAATTCCTGAAACGCCTTGTTCACATCCACTTGTGGAGACAGTAAGGTCGGATAAGTTATTTCACCTGTATCTTCGTCCTCTTGAGGCTGTGTGAGCAATGGCACGCTGACAATAGAAATTACATCAGCAATGCCTTCGATCTGCTCAAACTGCCTTGAAAGGCTGTCAACCAAACTGATTGTGCTCTCGTCCAGAATACCAGTATGAGGCTTAAACCCGACAACAATAAAGTCATCTAGCCCAAAGTGGCGATGCACTTCTCGGTAATACTCAAGATCAGGATCATTTTCCAGCATCAGCGAATCAGCTGAAGCGTCAATGTAGAGATTTCTGATATGCGGTGTTACAGCGATTACAAAGACCAGAATACTCAGAATGATGAGATACGGATGCTGTATAACAGCATACAGTGGGGTTCTCACAAGTTTGTGAAGCATCATAAGGCTGACTAAATTCGCACGATTTCTAGACTAACACAAAACTCAAAACTGAGTATCGATCAAGTTTTCAGAGTTTTTCTGAATCAACGTCCTGAATTTTTTTGCCTCTGACTTGTGCATGAAGTGCGCCCTGATATCCAAATCAGCTAGCAGACCTGGTAACACAGGATCTATGCAATTATGCATTTGTAGCTCAGGAATTGTCGTTTGTGAGAGTGTTATCGGTGCAGATTTTACGAACAAGACCTGCTTGATCGACAAATACTCTGCCAGCCACACAGCAAGACTGTCTGATGTCACGTCCCACGTTCTTTCAAACCTGCAATGTTGGCTTACCATGTTATAAGGCTCCCAAATAACTACCCTCTTATCGTTCCAACAACACCTGATCTGTTCCATGCAGTCAGCCAAACACATGCTAGGAGACAGTGATGCCATCATGTATGCAAATTGCTGCATGCCCAGAACCGCCATATTATGCGCATGTGTGGCGTCCAGATTGAATTGTCTATCGGCAGTACGCACCATCTCAGCGAACGGACCACCTCCCGGAACAATCACAAGTTGATGTGCATGGCAGACATCGAGAATTTCCAGCCACTCCTTGAGGTACTTGCTTTCATACAAGCTGCCACCAATTTTAACTACCCAAGGCATAGACATTGTCTTGACTGAGCAGACTCATCATGGCTTTCGCTTTGTCAAACGTCTCCCGATACTCTGCATTCACATCAGAATCAGACACGATTCCTCCACCTGCATAAAAATACATTTGATTGTTTCGATGTAAGATCGTACGGATTGCAATATTAATGTCCATGTTTCCATCAAATCCTATGTACCCAATCGATCCGCAATAGATTCCACGCCGGTGTGGCTCAAGTTCTTCGATGATCTGCATTGAACGGACTTTTGGGGCACCGGTTATTGAACCGCCAGGGAAACAGCCACGTAGTAAATCCACTGCTGAGCGCTGAGCTCTCAGCTTGCCTGTAATGGTACTCACCATGTGGTGAACATTTGGAAAAGTTTCTATGTCGAAAAGTTTCTTCACTTGCACGGATCCGAGCGCGCAATTCTTGCTGATATCGTTGCGCAACAGATCTACGATCATAAGATTTTCTGCTTGATCCTTTATGCTGTCGACTAACTCCTGAACTAAATTCCGATCTCTATCTTGATCTGAAGAACGTGGGCGAGTTCCCTTTATCGGCTTTGTCTGCACAATGCCGCCTCTAACTGACAAAAATTGCTCAGGTGAATTACTCAAGATCTTGAAGTCGGGATAGCTCATGTAGGCACTGAATGGTGACGGGTTGATTCTTCTCAAAATCCGGTAAGCTGACCAAGGATCTCCCTCGACCTCAGTAGTAAATCTCTGGGCAAGATTTACTTGGTAACAATCGCCTTCAACAATATATTTTTTTATCCTTCTGAACGCATGAGAATAGTAGTCTTGAGTCATATTGGAACGAGTAGGACTTACAGCCCTGAACCCTTGAGAGTCCTTGTGGCCAACCGGACTTTTAAACAACCTAGTCAATTCATTCCAACTTCTTCTGGTCCTTGAACTGGACAGGTCTCCTACAAGAACTGATTTCTTTTTCTTATGGTCAACAACTATAGCCCAGGAGTAGATGCCTACTGCCATATCGGGTATGGCCTCATCGCTTTCAGCTATGGAAGGTATATTCTCCACATAACGACACAGGTCATAACTCAAGAAGCCAAGTGCGCCACCCACAAATGGAAGATCGCATGCGAATTGCCTGTCTTCCGAGAGCAGTTCTTTCAGAACCGTAAAAGGTCCATCCAAAACAGAATAAGATTGCGAGCAGGTGTGTATTTTCGTGTCAAAGTTTTGCGTAACTACACGCACGTCGGGTCTTGCTGCCATGATGTCGTAGCGGCCAAGTGTGCTGCCGGGATGACTGCTGTCGATAAACACTGACCATGGCTCTGCAGCAATCCTGTCGAAGAGCAACGTGCTGTCTTCCTTGTATGGAAGATCAACATACGTAAGTGCTGTCATCTGCAGAATCTCTGAAAACCTAAGCAGGCAATGGATGCGGCAGGCGTACAAGCTCCTGGATCAAAACCCTTTTTCTTGCTTTCAAATTCAAACAAGCTAGCAGCATCCACGTACTGCCGGTTCAGACGTTGTGCAATTTCTTTTACAAGAAACCGCCCTGCACCCCCACCAATTATCGGAATCTCAAGAGACGGTCCCAGTCTAGACAAGCGTTTTCGGCATGCGTTAATTATTGTCTGGATCTGTTGCTCACGTATGTACTCAGCAACTTCTCGCCACATGGTCAAGTCTTCCGGCACTGAATCGTATCCAAATGTTCTTGCCAAACGAGCTGCACAGGACCCGTCATCAACTCCCCGATTGTCTGGAGTTCTGCACATATCGGCCCACTTCGGCAATTCTCCCGTTAAGTTATACAGGTCAGCAGCATTAGAAAAATATTCATTTATGACTGGGATGAGCCGGTTTCCAACTGGTGCGGCCCTGCAAAGTGCGAAAACCGGTGTTCGTACTACGCCGCAATAAACCATCTCCTGTGTGTGCAATCTCTCAGAATCCGTACGGCCTTCGTTCATAACCCGGTTATTTTTAACAGCTACGATATCTGTGGTCGTACTCCCTATATCCAAAAAAAGCGCATCCTCTACCTGGGATGCAACAAAAGCTGCACTTCCCAGCCAATTTGCCGAAGCAACTTGCAAGTAACTGCTTTTTGCCGATCTGGCATCCAAGAACCCGCTTTCTCCAGCAAAATAGGAAACTTTTATATTGCCGAAAATTTTCTCAGCTTCATCAATAATCCTTCGTACACCTTCCTTGCGGCTGGTGAAACCATCCACCATTTCACCTGTCATAGTGATTGCTATCAAGGCTTTTGATACATCGAATCGATGCTTGAGAGAATCAACTGAAAAATCCATTTGGTTCAAGCCACGCCACAATTCACAAGGCACCTGATACACCCTGGTAATTTGCGTAGTACCGACAGCCTCGGCCACCTTTACATGTGCCCCACCAATGTCCCAGCCTAGTACACTTTCATACAACAGCGTGTACCTCCATATCAACCATGACTGCAGCAGCGCTGACCGGGATCGTATCCGGCAATATCTCTTCTCGAAAACATTTCAGAATCAACTCTGCAGGGTTTACATGCAAGGCCGCACTAAGGCCTACATACGATGTTGTCAACCTAGGGTTGATCTCAACCAACAAGATTTTTTCGTTAGAAATTACAATATCGACACCCACATAGCCTTGCAGTCCAGGCAACGTCCTAGCTAGCTTGGCAGCGAATGGTATAAACCTGTCTCTCTCAAAGGCATTTACATTGCATTTAAGCCATTGCAACCGACCATTTGTTTCAGAAACGTGTTGCTGATTACAGCTCATTATTAAACATTCTCCGTGCAAACACAGCAGACTCAGACTTGCGTGAATACCCTTAACATAGGGCTGGACAATAAAGTGACTCCGGTCAGCACGTACTGAGGCCACCTGTAGCTCAGACTTGTTCCTAAATAGAGATATTCTGTCACACCCAACACCATCAACAGGCTTCATGACAAATTGTTCACCCTCCAGATAACAGGCATCTTCCGCAAGGTATGTCGGTATCAGTGGAACACCCCGGGGTTGCAGGTACTGATAAGTCGAATATTTGTTGCTGGTCAGTTTTATCGTTTCTGCCTCGCAGTTGAACAGAATTGGACAATGACTTGAAAATCTTTCACAGATCGATAACAAGATGCCATCATTTTCAGGTGCAATAACCAGCAACGCATCCATATCCTGTACGAGCTCTTCGAGTCTCTGCATGTAGTGCTCTTTATGTTCTACGAATACCGTATTGGTACCTGGCACACTATTACCTATTCTCCTGTCCCTAAGAGTTGAAATCCTTAAGCCAGGCAGCTGAAGAAAATCTTTGACTACAGCCTGGAGCATCATTTCACCTTCCCTGACCAATGAATATGGCAGGCGATGGCCCTGCATACCTCCACCAGTGGTATACTCAAAAACTAGAATATTCACCTTAACCCGCAGTGCAAATTATTCCGGTACTAGACCTCTCCAAAGGTTTGGTAGTGCATGCAAAGAACGGCAACCGGAATCATTATAGGCCAATACAGTCGTCCTTATGTCCATCAGCCAACCCAGTAGAAATAGTTCACAGCTATTTAGAGCTTCACTGCTTTCAAAAACTTTATATAGCAGACCTCGATGCCATTGAACATCAGGGGGATAACTCTCGTGTCATTCAGAAAATAATTTCCGAATTTCCAGAACTTGAAATATGGCTGGATACTGGACTTTCTTTAATCAACCTCTACCTAGATAGGCTGAACTGCCGCTTGCTAAGGATAATCCTTTCAACTGAATCGATGCCCTCCGCTTCAACTTTCAGCATGCTCAGGACGAATTATCGGAATCACCAGTTCTTGCTTTCTGTAGACTTCAGAACTAATACCTTGATTGGCTCACAGGAAATCATACAGGACAAGGGGTCATGGCCTCCTGATGTTGTAGTGCTTAATCTTGACCATGTAGGTACTTGCATGGGCGTCGACTTTCCAACAATCCCCAACCAGCATGATTTATTTGAAAAACACAATATATTTTACGGTGGAGGTATCAGAAATTATGCTGATTTACTGCAGTTGGAAAAAATAGGTGCTGCGGGCGCATTGCTTTCCACTGCACTGCACAAAAAATCAATCACCAAGAATGAGTTGCAGAAATTCAACCGATAACTTTCAGCTTTTCCCGCATGTCCTGGTGTAACAGCCACCTCAGGCCCGACTTGCCCAAGTTGTCTGACGAGAAATAATCCAGCAAGACATTCTGTCCACGTTTTTGCAGTTCATGTAGTTCAGGGCCTGTGTAACTGCAGTACGACCTGTCTGTTTCAAATATTTGCAATTCAGCTAGGCCTGGCAGGTATTCAATCAGATTTTCCCATATGTAGACGGTAAGTAACTCAGTGCTGGAGCGCCAACTTAAACCAGCAGTAACATAATTCAGTGTTTGATGATCAAGCTTTGCTATCACTTTCCGGCTGACTATTTGTTTCAAGTGCCCATAATCCACGACAAAACCCGTAAGTGGATCAATTTGATCCCTGACTTTGACCCTCATGGCATAGCGACCGCCATGCAAATTCGCACATTTACCAGGATGATCAGTAATAAAATGGGCCGAATCAAACACCAGTTCCTTGACCACTGCAGCCTGATCGTATTTTCCAAAAAACCTGTCTTTTGCAACCGGTATGTTTTCCAAGTACTCTTTGATTAGGCTCAGTAAACAAGACGAGTCTGTTCGCGTCTCGCCCCTTACCAGCATACCGTTTTCATGTTTCGAGGCATCCAAATGCTTCAAATGGATATGAAAATTTCTTTCCAAATGATCACTTATCCTGACCGCATCCTTGCTCTCCGGAAAGTCTATAAATAGATACCCTGCATGTATTTCGCCGATATGAGCAATCAGTATGGACAGGCGCTGCAGAAATGACCCTGTAGAAGGCTGCTCAATTTGCGAAGCCAGCCATGCACTTGGGATTTTTAAGCTGTTCCGGGCGATGACACGGTGTGTGGAATCTTCATATGTATATTCTTGTCTGAACTGAAATCCCAAAGAGCACAGCGATTCCAGATACCATAGCAATTGCTCTAGCCTGCGTATGCCCAATGATACGATTGTAAACTCACCATGCTGCTTGAGTGCCCGTGCCATCTCCAAACCTGCAATAACATCCAGCGCCAGCTTGTCCACACTTCTTCCCGGTTTGCGATACAAAGAAACGTCATCTGCCTGATTTATCTGATCCGTGCTAAGAATCATGTCCAAAGGCAGATGATGGCGTAATGCATATTCTTGCAGCGTCAACCCACTGCATGCTATGAGATGCTCGTTTGTCAACTGACTGCCTACATCTTTTCGACAATCAAGGCACTGCATGTATAACCCCAGCTGTTGATTTGGTCCATCTGCACATCGTTTGTCCAATTATATCAACAAATACATCCACCAAAAAAAATGCCCCGCAATTGCGGGGCATTTTCATAGCCTTTCTCAAAATTGAGATCAGAAGCCTTTGAATGGATGCTCCGCGCTGTCCTTCTGGGCAACAACTGCAGAAGCCTTAGGCTCATCTTTTATTGCACGTGCCAGTGATTCCTTCACTGCCTTGTAGTTGTTCTCATAGATCGCCGCATTGTCCTTGGCCTCCCAATGAATGAAAACTCCTACACATACGAACACATCATCTGCTTCATCCGCAGGGATAGTCCCATCTTCAACACTGTCCGCTACAGCCTTTGCTACTGCCATCTGTGCAGGACCAAACATCTGTACTGCTTGATTTGCACCTTTGATTGTAACCTTGTTGAACATCATAGTGTTTGGCTTACAAGGTAAATTAGGGGCAATTACAGCCAGCAAAGTGGAAAAGCCGTCCTTATTATTAACCAAGCCATTACAAAAAGCAGTCTCAACAGCAGAGCCACGCGGACCAATCAATAAGTCAATATGTGCGATTTCTGCCATTGTGCCGGAAGGATCGTTATCGTTAACGAGCGACTCCCCGACCATTACTTTGTTAATCAATGCCATTATAGTTCTCCTGTTTCATTTTATTGTCGATAACTGCAGACCACAGGTCCGCTTGTACCCTGTTGGATCACGCTAGCAGCGCCAAATTATACCATACTTACAACATACCTAGCCCAGTTGCAAAGATACTAGCCACAGTCAGGTCCGCTGTAGTTCCCGGATTAATATGATCACGCCTCAGCAGACCATCAATTTCCAGTAATTGAGCCTTATACCTGGCTGGCGAATCCGAACTATAGAATTCCTTTTCAAGCGGGGAGATCATATCACTAATTGCACGAGCTTTTAATATGCCGTATTTTCGTTCAACCAGACTATCGTGGAATCTTGCTAGGAAACCAATATACAGACCCGTTGCAGCCCAGCATTCATCGTTCCATCGTTCCATCAAATCCTTAAACCGCGGTACGCCAAAATCAAGTATATCTTGGAAATTGCTTGAATACTGCCTGGCGACACTGTCCCACGAAGATGAAATTTTCATTGCATCTAAAAGAGTTACCGTAGGTTCTTCAAATATATCTTGGTCTTTTTTATGTCCAAGCCCTCCTGGCTTTGCTGCTCTGATTGCCTCATACACATTTCTTGCATCCTCTACTGTAGACCGCAACAGAACTTCTGCTAGCAAACTAGCATAACCAGACACTGTTTCCTTGCTCAGAGAAGCCTGAACCATAGGTGCTATGAGTAGTATGATTCCTAGATTCGTATTCGTGCCAACCACCGTCTGAGTGGCTTGTACCGCCTGCAGTATCCGTGCTCCCAACGTCAAGCCAGGCGCTGTCAGAGGTGGTGCGCTAACTTCGGCACTGTACAAGAAGTCCTGAATACTAGGGGATGGGTTCAGAGAGTGGATTCCTGTATTGCCCGGTTTCAGCGCATGTATATCGACCCAGCATGCATGCCGATACAGTTTTGCCAAGGCTGCACTGCGGGAAGTCAGATCATCCATTGTGGGAAGAAATATTGAAATTACGACGAGAATTCAAGTGTTTGCTGGCAAAGACTTATTTCATATGTGCAATCCCTTCTCAACCTCCAATCTTGTCTGAGCACGTAAAATCAGAATATTGCTGCAGACTACACAGGAAGTGTTGAACCAGCATCTCCGAAACATCTACCTTGCTTACACTTTGCAGGCCTTTCCATGCGGGAATGCTGTTTACTTCAGTTACCCAGAGAGTTCCGCAGTCATCACGCATAATATCAACACCACCATAATGCATGTCGACTGCCTTTACAGCACTCCTCGCCAGTCCTGTAAACTTCTCATCGAGTACTGCAGGGATACATTTTCCTCCTGTTGCTACATTGGAAATCCAGCCGCTTCCCTGTCTTTTCATCATTGCAACTACTCGTTCCCCTATGACGAGCAGCCTCCAATCATGGGCACCTTCTGAACCAGTTTCGATATATCTCTGCAAATAAAACAGGTTGTTGTAAAGAGTAAAATCTGCAAAATCACTATACCCAGTAATCAGTTGCAAATTTTTGCCCTGTGAACCAAACAGAGGCTTCAAAACTACCTTATGCCCTGATCCTAACTGCTTTCGAATAAAGGCATATGCATCATGAATGTTGTTGCCTACCCATGTAGGAGGTGTAGAAATTCCTGCTTGACTAAGCAGGAAACTCGTCATTCCTTTGTCAACGCTCCGTTCTATTGCACGTACTTCGTTATATACAAATACATTGAGTTCGCGCATCGCATGCAATATGTCCAGATAGAACACAACTTCTTCCAAAGTACCACCGGGTACACCTCGGACAAATACGCCAGAAGGTAAAGATCCTTCAAATCCAGGCATAAACAAACCGTAAGGTTCCAGTGCTGTATCGAAATGACAACTCTTCAATGAAACATTGGTACAGCGATAGCCTTTGGCATTAAAAGCCTTTCGCAACTGCTGCCCATGCCAACCGGGATCATCGGTGATGATGGCGATATGACGAGACATGGTTCAGGAGAACGAATCTGCTAACAGGTCTGGGGCCAGTTGACCACCTTTGAAGGTTCGACCGCTTTCAACTGACGTAACTGCCACCCATGCAGGACTGAACAACATTGGATCAATTTTGAAAAAGTCATATCCACAGTCTTCAAGTATATCTGCAAAGGGCTTGCCATAATCAGCAGATGAGCTGGATGGAAGCTCCTTGGCAAGTTTCTCGGCACTTGCATCATCTCCACGAACAAATAGATGCACTCTGCCGGCAAACAGAATAGTCGTGTTGGTGCGTTCCATAGCTTTTGCAAAATCAGGTGCTGGTGGAGATAGTGGTGCACTTGCAGAACCGTCCAAGATATCATCAAGTGGAAACCCCAACACATGAACCTTGTGCATAGCAACTTCCAGCACTCTGGAAACAATCTGCACGGTTCCTGCAATGGATCTGGTAGGTGTTAGAATAAATGTCAACGCTTCTGGAACCAGCTTGCATGTTTCGGCAATTCGGTCAATGAGCGCCACCGGAGGAGTCCGGTCCACTTCAAGCACAAATGTTGCACTGTCACAAGTATCTTCGTAACCTAGATCATCAAATAGGGACTCTTTACGCGCAATTGCGCGGCCCGGCCCAGAACCCAGAGCATGGAATTCTCCATACGATAAGCTCCAGCCAGCATACTGGCTTGCCAAACATGCTAGGACGGGATTCGATGAATGAACATGGAGGGAAAGTGGCCAGTCACTCACAGCTGTCGCATGATACAGTGTTACCGTTCCCAGTCCTCCCATACAAATTTCTCCTATGATCCGGCCAGCTTCAAGACCACCGGTGCAGCCTATTCCTGCATCGATGAATTTTGCACCATTACTGAATTCCCCCACCTCAACTCTCAAAGCACTATTCTTGTCTATCAGTTCCTGAACTAACGGCTTTGCTAACCGATTTATACTTACATTTTGCATCATTAGTTCTCTTCTCAAGATTTAAAAGATTTCGATCCTGCCTGCATGAGCGTGTCTAAAATGATTTGCTTGCGCGACCACACTGCAGTACATACCTGGGACACATTTTTACCTCCAGCAAATACGCTGCATAGAGGTTCATTTTTACGGATGACTTCCCCTGGATAAGGCCGATCCGCAGTCCATAATGGCCAGTTGAAGCTGCTCGGAACACACATTGTGGCTGGAGAATAAACGATAACATGTGCATGCAACTTTGTTCTTCCCGGTTCCGGGCTGAGTCTAGCATGTGCACAAGCATCTATGTGATCCCTTATCAGGCTACCCTGCCTGGTTTCATACAATTCAAAGGTCGCAGGAATACGTGGATTTACTTCAAGCATGAAAACATGTCCATTTGAAAGAATAAAATCGATACTGTTTAATCCGACCAGCTCAAACTCATGAACCAAGCTAGTTGCATAACCCAAAGCGGCGAGTCGTTGTTCATCTGTAAGATTGACGTGATTGATTGCCCCTTCGTATAGGAAAGGCATACCGGCCGCGGCATTCCTGCACCACAAGGTATTGAATCCCAATGCACGCAGGTTTTGACCATTGGACAAGAATGTCAATGAAAAAGGTATGCCCTCTAATTTCCGCTGATAGTAAGATCCTTGGTCATGTGCCTGATGACCAGTTAATATAGTGACACCAGTGCCGCCTGCACTCCTTGACTTTTTTTGCAACCATCGCTCTGCATCACCCTGCACAGGCTTGAAACTGATTTCTGGATACGGGATTTGGTTTGCATCAAGTGCCGGGAAAAATACTTCTGGATCCTTGCACATTCGCAGAGTGGCACTTGAATTACCAATGACCTTGTCAAACGAAATAGCATCCAGCATGTCGGGATCAAATTCCAAGGCAGCATCGTAAAACAAACCTTTCAGGGGGTGCGTATTGCGCAAATTCTGCACAGCCTTGAGAGTTTCGCTACTATCCAGGCCTGATGTTTTTCGTGACACTCTGAGACTGGCATCAGCAGCTGAACATGTATCCATGTCACAAAACCCGTCAACAACAGCCACGGAATAGCCACAGGCTTTCAAGGACTTAGCGATAGCGCGGCCAGAGATGGCTACAACCAGAAAAATCTTCTACTCCCGGGCAATCTCCCTTGCTGTTTCGAAGGCATGCTCGAAGTGCAGATATGCTGGCTTGCCTGCACCACACATTTTTTGTAATAACCTATGCTGTGTCTGGTATTTCACATTGCCAATAACCAGTGCACCAATACCGACTGCTCCACTACCTGAACCTTCAATAGGTTTACAGTTTCCCATCACATCAAGTCCTGCAACCCCTGAAGGTGGTACAGCATTAACATCTGCAGCAACTTTCAGCTCACTTGAACTTTCAATATTTTTTGCAGAAACAAGCTGCACTCCAGCAGCACCTGCGGCAAGTACTACGTCTGTATTTTGCATTAATTCATGTATCACTTCGTTCGCTTCCCCGCGAATTTCTGTGGTTCCTTGGCCATACTCCCGATTACACAATGCAGCAACCTTCTCAGATTTTTCTTTGCTTCGACCAAGAATGTATACAATTGCCCCGGTATTGGCTGCCAAAACAGCAGCCGTAGAACCCACCGGACCTGTACCTCCCATTATCACGACCTGTTTCCCTTGCAGGCTCGTGCTGAATTTTTCTTCAAGGGTATGCTCGACACAAGCCACCATTCCTGCAGCAGTTGTAAATGCGCCGCTGGGATCAGCGAAACAGGAGACTTCAAAAGGTGGCACCATTGATTCCTGGCAAATCTGCAACATTTCCATTGCGACATGCATATCCCGTCCACCTAAAAACACTCCGGTTCGCTTCGCTCCAGCAGGTCCTCGAGAAAAAATTGCATCCTGGATCAGACCTTGCACTTCCTCTTTTTCCACATAAGTGTAGCCCACTGCATGACCCCACCCTGCATCTAGAGCCATATTCACATCAAATGGGCTTAGATTCTTAGCCGGGGTAATCATGTGCAAAATTTGTGGCTTTTCCATTACTCCCTCTCACAATTAGGTTCTGTATTAATTAATCACCTGCATGATTAGCTGTGTGTTCTCGCATGTATTGAATTTTCAGAATTTTGCTGCTGCAGGCAAAGATGCCGTGCCTTGCTGCTGAACCACAGCTCCTGTGTTTCGCCCTGAAACTACCTTGAATTGTAATTCTTTCTTTTTCCTGAACTCTTCCTGCAGGGCACGTAACAATACAAGTGCCTGCTCTTCACTGTCTACAAAGGCAAATCCTATCGGTCCCCAAGAACTTTGTCCTACACCCTTAATTCCCAGCGACTCTATATAGCCAATCGCATCTCCAACAACATGGCTAGTATAACGTCCACCTTGCTGTGATGCGAAAAAATCACTCATACATTGCTGCAGATCACGAATTCCTTTACTGAATGTACCCAAATCCTGCTCTGACACAGCTGGCATAATTTGCATCAAAGTTAACCTGCACAGGTGTGATGCGATGTCAGAAGAGACTGGAGGTAAGCTAGAAAATGAAATGCTTTCATCATCTCCATACAAGCCATGCGAAGCCGAATCCATGATGAGAACCACACGCCACTTAGATGGGAATGCTATCCTCGATACAATGGGAGGAATAAAGCTGCTCTGATTTTTCCCTGCATCCAGCAGAAACCCACCCTGTTGAAATGCGCCGATTCCAACTCCGGATCTTTTGCCACGATCTAAAGTGACAGCAATATCCTCACAGGGAAATCCAAGTGAATAGAGCTTGGAAATCGCAGTTCCTACTGCAAGTGCAAGCTGAGTTCCAGAACCTAGCCCCGAATGGGCGGGTATCTGTTCCAACACTTCAATTTCACAACCACCGGCCAATCCTTTGAGCTTAAAAAATCTTTCTGCTAGTTTCACCACCCGCTCATCAGGTGTGCCAAGCACATTGAAATGACTATCACGCCTCGCAACAATGCGTGTAGCAATCCCATCCAGTGTGAGCCCAAGGCTACCAAACCGTCTCCCCAAGCTGCCCTCAAGATCCAGAAATCCTAGATGCAGGCGAGCGGGTGCCTTGATATATACCTGCGGGCTGTTCATGTACATAGTTTTATTAGATTCAGTGATTCTGACCCTAGAAAATCTTTCTTGGCGTCATAACACATCTTGTAAAATGGTAAGCCCTCCAGAAATTCTAGAAAGGAAGTACACAAGTCACTTTTGGTCATACACTGTCACGGCTTATCTACATAGTACTGCTAAGCCGGTTATATGACATGCAACAGCTCATATCATAACCATTTCAGCAGGTAGTAAATTATTTGCCCTTCAGATGACTTGGATGGACCTAACACTTTTGCTGCGAATCTTTTGCTGCCAGGGTCAGATGTAGCTTGTGCATGTTCAGCATCTTCTTTCAGTTCCACACAGCTTGCTGCGAACCGATTTCGACTGCGTCTGGGAACGTACACTACAGCATATCGGGTCTTGGATACGCCTCCTTCCGGATCAGGTGGTACCATTCCTCTCAAGCTGACCCACCCAAATATCTAGTACTTTTCATGACGATTGCCGGTACGTCTGATAAAAAATTATGTGATTTTTCTCCAACTGGATGTCCCGTCTGGTAGATCCTGGACCTGAATCCCCATTCCCGCCAGTTGATCCCTGATTTCATCTGCACGCTGAAAATTCCTATCTTTTTTAGCAGTAGTCCTCAGCTTAACCAGGTTGAGAACCTTTGCTTCGTTTATTTCACCCACCCCTTGAAACCACGCTATGGGATCTTGCTGAAGCAGGCCTAGCATTTTCCCCGCTGTCAGCAATTGACTCTTAAGAACTTGCCGGGTGCTTTTCCCCAACGCCGAATTCAGTCGCTTTGCCAGGCTGTGCAATTCAGCAATTGCTGCCGGTATGTTCAAATCATCTTTGAGTGCATGCATGAACTCTGAGGGAACCTCTGCATCCTGCTCGTCGACCTTGAGATCTTGCAGCTTCCGAAGCACTTCATACAGCCTGTCCAAGCTCCTGGAAGATTGGTTAAGAACTTGATCTGTCCAGTCCAAGGGGCTTCGATAGTGTGTGCCCAGAAGTGTAAATCGTATGGCTTCTCCTGAAGCTTGTCCCAGCAGGTCCTGAACCAACAAGATATTGCCAATGGATTTCGACATTTTTTCATGATTAACGTTAACAAATCCATTGTGTAACCAGAAACGGCTAAACAGTTTTCCATGGTGTGCACACGTACTTTGAGCTCTTTCATTCTCATGATGCGGGAAAATGAGGTCCTGTCCGCCTCCGTGGATATCAATCGTATCTCCAAGGTGTTTTTCAATCATTGCTGAGCATTCAATATGCCAGCCTGGTCTGCCGGCTCCCCACGGACTGTCCCATGCTGGCTGCCCCTCTATGGAGGGTTTCCATAAAACAAAGTCTGTTTCATCAGCCTTATAGGGAGCAACATCTACACGTGCACCTGCTATCAAGTCCTTAATATTGCGGCCTGACAAGGTTCCGTAATCGGTATACGATGGGACGTGGAACAACACGTGTCCTTCAGCCTGGTATGCATTTCCGGAAGCAACTAGGTGCTTGATCATCTCGATAATCTGAGGCATGTGCTCTGTCACTTTTGGCTCTGCTGAAGGTGGCAGTACCCCAAGATCTGCCATATTCTGGTGATACGCCTCAGTGTATCGGGTACTAATCTGATCAATCGGGACCCCCTCATTTTGTGCTGCTGCATTAATCTTGTCATCAACATCTGTGATGTTACGAACGTAGACTACTTCTTCAAATTCATGCATCAGCAAACGGTAAAGCACGTCAAACACGACAGCAGGACGTGCATTGCCTATATGAGGGAAACTGTATACGGTAGGGCCACAAACATACATTGTCACCCGCGTTGGGTCTGCAGGAACAAACTCCTCTTTTCTTCGTGTGGCAGTGTTGTACAGGTAAATGCTCATGGCTAGAACAAGCTGTATACTTCCCTAGCCAACCAGGACGAAATTGGTTGGCTAATCTGGCTCTCCCTGCCAAAGCATCTGGTACCCGATTTCATAGGTTTCAATTGCATACTGGCCCAAGGCTTCAAACTTCTCCCTGAACACTTCATCTGCATGAGACTTCTCATGCTGATCAAAAGATTGCCAATAGGTTACAATCGCAACGTGATCCTCGGTCTGGTTCTTTGAAGCAAATGAGCCTTCATCTGAAACAAACCCAGCAAATTTGTATACCTGCCCACCGATAAACCCGCCTTTGTCATCGCCATATGTGTTCTTGACCACATTGCACATCTCGCCCAATGCCAGTTGTATATCCTCCTCTGATACATGGTCTTTCAGCTTGACAACGTTGTACAGCATCACACAACCAAATGGGACGGTAAGTGGATTAAACATTTCAACTCCTTGACCTATTCAAGCCTAGCTAAAAATCATAGTAGTACACTCTATTCCATTTTTATCACTCAGGGAAATAAATTACCGCTTGATCCGGTGTTGCCTGGAGTGCAGCTCTCAGGGACCAAAGAACCCTGAACACACCAAGCTGATGCCTGTCAGTTTTTCAGACTGGAAAGTAAGGAATTTTTTGACTAGCCTCAGCCTTTGGCAGTAGCTAGCATCTCATTATAATTGGTAATTTTTTCGCGAGGTTTGCCCTTGGGATTTCCCGCAGCAATTTCTGCTGCATCGATTTTTTCCCACTGAGCAAAATTAATGTGCTGTACGCCATTACGTTCAAGTATGGCATACAGGCCATTACGGCCGGGTTTGTCTTCTGCAACAAGCTGGTCTACATCTTCAAGCAAAGCATTCACTGACTCAACCGCACAAGCTCGATTGGTGCCAATAATTCCAGAGGGGCCACGCTTGATCCAGCCGGCAGTATACAAACCGGGTAACACAGCACCCTCCTGCTCAGAAGTAATTCTCCCTGCCCGGTTTGGAATGGTGCCCCACCGATCGTTAAATGGCACGCCTGGAATGGGGACGCCATTATAGCCGATACTGCGAAATAGAAGTCCACACTCTAATTCCATGGTTCTACCTGTTCCCTTTGCAGACTGCTTAAAGGGCTCACCTGACAGGTCATTTTCCTCAAATACAACTTTTTGCAGCCGGTCCACACCCTGCAAGCGAATCGGACTTTTCAGGAAAGTAGAAATACAGGTTCGTTGCTTGCCCGTATCCTCGGATTCTGCAAACTTTCGAAATATTTCAATATTCCTTTTATTTCCTCTGCCTTCTTTTGCATCAAGCTCCTGCAAGCTTGTCGAGTTCAACTCAAGTTCAACTGGATCAATATAAGGGCGGCAATTTTCAATTTCCAAAAATTCCTTAAGTTCCTTAGAAGTGAACTTTGCCTGCGCCGGACCTCGTCGACCCACTACATAGATCTTTCTCACCTGGCTGCTGGCAAGCGCGTCAAGCGCGTGTTGTGCAATATCAGTATGCTTCAGTTCATCTACAGACTTTGCCAATATCCTGGCCACATCTGCTGCTACATTACCCTGCCCGATAACTACTGCTGTTTCATGAGACAAGTCAAAGTTCAGGTTCCGATAGTCAGGATGACCGTTATACCAGCCTACAAACTCGGTGGCAGTATGGCTGCCAGCTAACTCCTCACCCGGTATACCCAGCTTGCGGTCAGTTTCAGCGCCACATGTATAAATAACCGCATGATGCGTCCGTTGCAGTTCTTCTGCTTCGATATCTCGGCCAACTGTCACATTCCCTACAAAATTGAACTCATTACTTTGAGCAATTTTCTTATATACCTCGATTGCCTGTTTGAGCTTTGGATGATCAGGTGCTACTCCACTTCGTACCAAACCATACGGTGCGGGGAGACGATCAATCAAATCTATCTCTACATTGATACCTGACTTGATCAACGCTTCCGTAGAATAAAACCCGCTTGGGCCACTACCTACAATTGCGACACTCAGCGGTATTGAACTGCCTCCTGACTTACTCATAAAAAATCCTAAACCGATTCAGCTAATGCATGTATTAGCTTGAAGGCAAAGAAACTGTGCCTGTCAATACTGCAAAACATTGACCAACACCTCAAAAGCCCAGATCAGCCTTTCGATCTTCCGCTTCAGGGAGTGGTTCCATAGGTTCTTCAATCAAAGGCAGATCAGGAGCTTTTTCCGCATTGATTTCTACCCAATTTTCGAGGCCTTCCGGCAAATCGTCCTCCTCAAATATTGCCTCTACCGGACACTCCGGAATGCAGGCACTGCAATCAATACAGACATCCGGATCTATATAAAGCATTTCATCATCATAGTGAAAGCATGCAACAGGGCACACTGCTACACAGTCTGTGAATCTGCATCCTTTACAATTTTCTGTTACAACTGTAGTCATGCAACTGTCTCCTATTCTATGAACGAGGGTAAAACAGACTTGCCAAGGCAAAAGCTTACTTAATGAGCATTTGATTACCGCAAGTAAAGCAAGATCTCGCCACGATTAAGTTCAATCCCGTCTCCGCTGAAGCGTCTGTATTTGCCGTTCAGGTGTCTGTCCTCTATTTTGTTTTCAAACCCATTTTCCTGCAGCCTTATCAGGTAAAGGCGCAAGAATAAAGGCTGATATTTACACGAATATTCAAAACTAGGCAACATTGGTGCATCCTCGAAACAAGCGACTGTTCCACGTATCATTCCAGCGCCTGTACGAATACCCATCTTGCCCATAACGATGATTGTACCTGCGCGCATGTTTACTCCTGTAAAATCTCCCGCATCACCACCGATTACAATCAGCCCGCGCCGCATGGAATTGCCTATCTCATTCTTTGCATCACCATGAATGAAGATTTCTCCACCTGTAATTCCAACAGCCTGTCCGCGGAATGCGCTGCCTACCATGTGCCCAGCATTTCCCTTGACAATTATGCGTCCACCCGTCATCTCAGGACCTACCCAGTCTGATGCGTCGCCCTTGACCAGTATCTGGCCCCCTGACATGCCTATGCCAACATGCATGCCAACATTGCCTTCAACCGTGATACTCCCAACTGACATGCTGGCTCCGATCATCTTTACTTTGCTCAAATCGCCTTCTAAACAGATGTCGGAGACACCCTTCCCAGTCACTTTAAAAAAGTCGCCAACCCTCGCCTTGATATTTCCATGTAAGACCTGCAAATGTTCAATGCCTAACTCGGACAATCCTGTAATTGCGTCAGGACTGATTGTGTCAGCCTCTAATGGAACATCCGGCTGGGAATGCAAACTCAGAAGTGTTGTCATAAATCAATTGAATAAATTGTTTTAACTAACTGTTCCGTTAAGAATTTCATGCAAGCTGAATTTATATTTCCCTAATTTTCCACCGTAATTTCCAGCAGTGATCATTATAATTCCTTTTCTTGCAGCAGCGTGCATGCCTCGACGCATGGCCTCTTTCACAGCTTCTTCATTCAGTCCGTCCACAACAATCTCATAAACGGCCTCCACATTGTCAGGCAGAACGCCATTGTTGGCAATCGAACGCAGGGTTGGACAATACATATCATTCGTTGAAGCTATCATGGCCTTGTATCGTGAACCTATCTTACTCCCTGAACCCACTACTCCTTGAGGAAATGGCAGGAATACACCAGCAACCTCCCGCATGGCACTGCTTGCAGCAGTTGCAGCCTGTAATGCTGAGTATTTGCTAGTGCCAAGAATTATCAAATTTCCACCACCTACAGCTGGCTGAATTCCAAATGTATCCTCGATCAGGAACTCACCTTCCATAATGGGGATACGCCAGATCCTTCGGCCACATAAAACCTTGCTGATCTGGTACCCGTCACCAAAGAAACGTAATTTCCCACCAACTGAAACTGTTTTATCTGACTCGATCCCGTTATATGCCGCAGTGGTCGGACATGTCATCACGCATTGCCCTATCCGGTCAATTAACTGACCTGCAATTGTTTTCCCACTCATTGTGAACAGCAACACACTGACTCCTGGGCGGTTATCAGGTGTATCTTCTTTGCGAATTTCACATTCAACTGCAGCTTCGAGCTTGCAGCGAATGACAGAAGTTGCAAATCCTGTCATCGAAGCGGCTGCGGCGCGCGCCCACTGCTTGCTGTCAGCTGTAATAATGATACGAGCACCCCACATTTCAAAAGCTTCAGCAAATGTATCAGCGATTTCTGTTTTTCCAATCTTCATGATTTTGGATGCGTAGGAATTTCCTCATGAAGATGCAGATAGTCATCACTGACAGCATAGTTGCTGAACTTGACTGAATAATAATCTTCAAAAAATGGTTCTATTTCACCTGCGATATCTTCATTGTAGCCTGGTTTGGAATGCAGAATTTTACCTCTGTGATCAGTCGCAAATTCATGATCCTTGATTACAGTTATTCCGTCTTTAATCACGTAACGGGGCGCATTAAACATCTGCTCCCTGTCTTCTTCTTCTGTGTATATCGTGATGTCAGCATCTGCCCCCACTCCCAGATGGCCCTTGTTTGCCAAACCCAACGCTCTTGCAGGTCCCGCGCGTGTAATAATTGCAATCTCATTCAGGGTGTACTCACGGTCTAAGTCGTTCAATACTGTTTTATTTATGGCTTTTTGATTCAGGTGGCTTAATGCCTCTCTTCGATAAGCACTGTCCATCAATAATTTGATTAACTTTGGATAGTTCATAAATGAACCCCCATTAGGATGGTCAGTGGACATCAATACTCTCCATGGGTCTTTAGACATCAAAAACAATTCCAAACCCATTGCCCACTGCAGTGTGTGCGTGTAGATAGCCTCTTGGTAAGAAAATGGAAGGATTCCACAACCACTCTCACATTCCGTATCTGCATTTACCCACTTGTCAAGCTTGACATTGCGCAGCATCCAGGCAAGCGGAGCATCTGCCGTCATTGCAGTAGCCTTACCAAACATGACTTGACCCACATCTGAAGTGATATTTTCATGGTCGTTTATGTAATCGATAATCTCTCTTGCACCAGATACAGGGTTTTTATTCAATTCACCGCCAAAGCTGTGAAACTGGATATGAGCCATATGCACACGCCTGCCCTGTGCCGCTTTCATCGTATCCAGCGTAGTGCTGATATTACCGCTGTGCCCCAAGTTATTGCAGTGAATGTGGGGAGGATGGGGCAGCCCTAATTCGTGTGCTGCCTCAATAAAACTTTCCATCACATGAACAGGAGTAATGTCGTAATGATCAATGTTTTCGTTTACGTTCGTGATGTTTGCATTTTTTCGGCCTTTCCATAGCTCATCGCTGCCAGTATTTACTAGTTTTACAGTGTATGCATGTACGGCATTAACCCACCATGCAATCGCCTCCTTGAATTCATTTTTCCGCCCCTCTTTCAATAATTTGTATAGGAAGGCGTTATTCCCCAGCAGCACATAGAATCCCTTGTCAATCACTGGTGTGTCGTCTAGCTCTTCCAATACATGTCTTGCAGTAATTGGAGGAACAGCCGCTTCCATGGCAGTCGTATAGCCCATAGTGCAATAACGGTAACCAGTTGCAAATGTCGAAGGAACAATGCCTCCA
The DNA here is from genome assembly GCA_965220875.1 of Gammaproteobacteria bacterium. GTDB lineage: Bacteria > Pseudomonadota > Gammaproteobacteria > UBA4575 > UBA4575 > WTFY01. Next base: position 1,922,649 of record OZ244849.1, read on the forward strand.
GTACCTGAGCGTGTAACCGCAGTTTTGGGATGAACATCCAGACGATGATCTTCTGGCATTAATTTTCGAGCCAGATTCACCTTGGGCCCTGCAATATGACAATGAATGTCAATAGCACCTGGCATCACAACCATGCCATGCGCATCAATCCTAGCTGCAGACTTCGATACAGATTCTACAATCTTGCCATCTCTGACACATATATCCTTGACCTCTCCATCTACATGATTGGCAGGGTCATATACCTGACCATTTACAATTATTAATTCAGACGACATCTCTTTTTGACTACTATAGTCACGTGGTTACTGCCAAACCGCACCATGAAGGCCAACAGGCAATAAAGCTCCTAGAATGCAGTTCTTGCTTTGCTTCCTGTCAAATGTTTTCTTATACGCTGGCGTATCCCTTCAAGTATTTCCTGGTCTGTTGGGAATGGTGAGTCAAAAGCAGGGCGCAGGGAAATGGGTATATCATCCATTCTGTATACTGTGCCGCCAGTATTGATTCCATAGGTTGCAACTGCAAATCGAACTTTTGAAAGTTTGGTCGTATGCGTTTCCTTTGCATCCATTGTGATAACCGGAATTTTTGCCAAATGTTCAATGGCTTTCTTTGAGAAGTTGGATGCTGGATCTGAAGCTATTATCATGGCCGCATCCGTTTCACCTCTAGCAAGCAAATCACTAGTTGTGAACTCTCCCGGATTAAATCTGGGAAATCCACGATTGAAATTGACTCCGAATGGATAACCTGTCTGCCAGGAAACCACATTATCCGCACCTGTTACATTCCCATGACCACGCACAGGTTTGGCAACAAAGTGGGTATATTCATTGAGGTCCGCTGCCAGAGAATAAATTGCGCCCGAGTTGAAATGACGTCCACGCGTCATTGTTAAACCCATACCCAAAAACAGTACCCCGTACTGGCAGTTTTTCATACGATAAACCAGGTCATCGAGCATTTCCCTCGAAACACCCGTCTGCTCTTCAATGTCATTACTTATTCTTTTCCCTTTGACCAGTGCGCGTAATGCCCATAACACTTCAAAATCCTTTCCGGGTTTTACTCGCACAAAAATATTGGCGACAGGTGTGCTTGGAGTTTTGCGCACATCTACCAAGACAACCGTACGGTCTTTTTTCCCATTGGGGATATACATGCCTTTTGGAGTCACCGCATAACGCGTGAAGTGACGCGGATGAGATTCTGCTGGATTGCCACCCCAGTAGATCACAAGGTCTGCCCTGTTTTTAATTTCACCGAGCGTAGCGGTACTTTCACCGACACCTTGAAATGCCATACCTGAAGGGCCGTGACACACTGATGTAGTTGTATCGATATTGCCGTTGATCGTATCCATGATGTCGACAGCAATGCGCTGTGCTTCACAGGTACAGTCACTGAGACCATAGGTAATGGGAAACTTTGCATCTACCAAGATCTGGGCAGCAACATCCATACCTTCTTCAAGTGTTGCCTCTTTGCCATCAATGAGCACCACCGGTCTATCTTCCAGGGTATGCTCGTAAAACCATGCACGGCCAAGTACACAAGCTCTCTTGGCCTTTGTGATTCGATGTTCGTCAAGATCAACAGTAAGTTCCATATCATCACAGACACAACCGCAAAACGTGCAAGTTGCATCTTTCACAATCTTGATATTTTTATCTTTTACTTTGGGACTTGGTTGATTGGGTTCTGGCATAGCTTTTCCTGACACGATTCTCAGTTTAACTTTCTACTTTTTCCACACTGACCTCCATATGTTTCGACATGGGCATGCCTGATGCTGCCGTGTCTGATCCCATCAATTGGCTTGATGATGGTCCATATGGAATAAAAATCATTCCCTCAGGCAAATCGTCCTGCTTCTTGGCTTTACATGCCACGACTGTCTGTCCTACTTCTGACGCTAACCGAATCTTGTCACCATCTGCAAGTTTTAATCTGCGCATATCATTCTCATTCAATTCAGCAGTCGCAGTCACTGCCAGATATTCATCCTTCAGCTTACCTTTGTTCAGGGATGTCCCTTGACTCTGAGATCGGCCAGGTACGAGTAACATCGTTTCCACAATATTTGACCCCTGAAATAATATAGCTACGATTGAGTCGGGGCGAGAGAAAATGGAGTTGCAGTCAGGGTCCATCTAGCATCAGACTGCCTGTAGCCTACCAGATCCTTCCTTGGGCGGTAGTGTGTGCTAACTCTTCGACGCCTTGATATTACCATATTAAACAAAATTTGTGAGCATATTAAACAAAATTTGTGAGGAAAACCTGCTCCGACCTAGTTACTCATACAGTCACCATTGTAACTGGCTTTCAAGAGAAGCAGAGACCCAATTTATCACTAGAATAACCAGAATGGGTTGTTTTTCACTCAGAATCAATGATCAGAACTAAAATTTATTATTAGACTTAGCCAATAAGCAATTGAAGACATGGTTTACAATGAATCTGCATTTGAAATTATGTCAGATCCCGTGGGTTTTAAGTCTCTCAGAACCCGTAAAACCTGACTGACATACCTCAAACTGGCTTTCAAGAAGATTTCCTTTCAAATACATTCCAGCTTGCAGACCATAAAACAGAGAAGTTATCCGACTACTCACTCCTAAGGAATGGATGCTTTTGAATGGGGCTTATCAATCTGGTATGACACTATCCCCGAAATTTGCCACCATGATTATATTTGAAACGTCCAGGATAAGTGGTGAAAATTGGCAGGGATTTCACAGGCAGCAACCTTTACAGTAAAATTTGTTACTATGCCTGACAGAAGATAAATAGCTTGTTTGTAACGGCAGGCGTGAATTTGCCTGTATCAGTTTATGCAATTAGGAGAAATTTGCTATGCCAAAATATATAATTGAACGCGAAATTCCGGGAGCTGGAGATCTGCAGGCAGATGACCTCAAGGGTATTTCTCAGAAATCATGCAGTATCTTAAGAGAAATGGGTCCTCAGATTCAGTGGGTTGAAAGTTTTGTTACAGATAACAAGATATACTGTACCTATATTGCGCCCAATGAAGATGAAATTCGCAAACATGCTGAAGAAGGTGGATTCCCAGCAAATACGATAGCTGAAATCAAGACAGTTATCAGCCCAACCACGGCTGAATAAGACGTTACTGAATTACAGGTTATTCTGTCAGGCTGAGGGATTATAAGGCTGATAGAATGACCTGTGGTCCATGTCAGTACGTAGCTGACCCACTGTTTTTTGATACAACCGTTTAAAGACTCTTTTCAACTGTTTCAGGAAAGATTCAGTTGATGCATTCTGATGAGAATGTACTATCTGAGCATGACCAGATATTACTCTCGTCAAAAACTTTTTTATCGCTGGTGAGTCCCACTCCCGCTCACCAACAGCTTTGTAGACTAACCGGCCTTCAGGACTAACTAAAAATGTCGTTGGCAAACCCAACACCCCCCAGTTTGCAAGTCTCATATCCTGATCAATCAAGATAGTGAATTCAACAGGTACTTGATCCAGGAACTTTGTAACACTCTCAAGGCTAGGGCCTACATGCACACCTATCACCTCCAGACCATTACGACGCATTGCATTGTGCAAATTATCCAAAGCAGGCATCTCATTTCTGCATGGTGCGCACCATGTGGCCCAAAAATTCAGTAGTACAAACTTTCCCCGAAAATCTTTCAATCTGATCTTCGTGCCCCCTACAGAATTCAAGCTAAAGTCTTCTGCAAAAGAATTGCCTGCGATAGGCTCCATGGGTACTCTAGCTTGAACCAAATACGGAGACATGCATGCCCAAAACAACAAGCTAAACACCAGTGTTTTAATCATTTCCAACAATCTCTGTTTTTGTGAATAGGTATTCACTACCCTACTAGCTTGTCATGAAGCCATTCTAACCTCTCGATCAGGCTCATGTAGTGCCATGACTTCTATCCAATGTTTGTGGACAGGATTGACAGTTGTCTATAATTTCCCAGAAGACCTGGACGGCATGGCAAACCCAAACATCCACGCAATGAATGTGATACATACACATATGAATCAGAATTTCAGTTGATTCTCGTGTGCCCAATTGGGGTCATCAGGACTGATATCACCAATAGGTGCGGCGAATGCATCCTTTACCAAAACACTGACGTTATTGCCTGTCAAGGATTCCAGAAACGCCACCAATTCATCTATTTCAGCATCAGTCAGATTCAATGGCCGAATCAAGGGACTGAGTAACTCGTTTGGTACGCCTCCATCATTGTAGAAGACAATAACATCATGCAGGGTCAACAGGGAACCGTTATGCATGTATGGCGCGGTTAAAGAAACATTTCGCAAGGAAGGTGTACGGTACTTCCATCGGTCATTTGGATTTTCAGTAACCTCATACAGACCCAGATCATTTTCCTTGGGTCTTGATACAGACTTTATTACGCTCGTATCCAGATGCGTGTATACACCAGGAGCCAGCTGCACTCTTCTGGTCTTAGGTTCTATACCCATGGATTCCTGGAATCCTATCCCGGTATTATGCAAAAGGTCATCACTGAACAAGGCATATTTCTTGTTGAGGACATGACATGCACTACAGCCACCCTTGCCCATGAACACTTCGAACCCACGCTTTACCTGTTCACTGACTGCGTCCTCATCTTTGCCGTAATACCAGCGATCAAAGGGTGAATCAGCCGCATTCAGCGTTCGCTGATAATTTGCAAATGCCATACCTATCGTTTCCATGGTCGGCCCACGACCCTGAAAAGCTCCTTCGAACAGACCATCATATTCACGAATTGCCCTGAGCTTGTTAATTACATACCCGATGGATGGGTTAGCCATCTCATTCCTGGCTAGTAATGGTGACCAAACCTGCTGCTCTAGAGTAGATTCGCGCCCATCATGGAAAATCTTCTCCAGATAGGCGGAATTGTAAATAGTAGGCGAATTACGCTTTACTGTGCGCCCTTCTACGCCTACAGCTGTCTGAATCTCATTATTCGTAAAACCCTGCTCAGGAATATGGCAAATTGCACAAGAAAAAGTGTCATTGATAGAAAGACGACGATCGAAGAACATCTTTCTTCCCAATTTGATTTTTTCAATCGTCATGGGATTGTCTTCTGGTATGGGAACGGGTGGTAGTCCCAAGGGCGGGTTATTTACAAAATCTATCAGATTGGCTTCCTTGCCTAAACGCTTTTTCAGGTCCAGAGAATTCGTCCGGTAATCTGCCGACTCATAACCCTCTTTGTTATCCCCTGGACCAAATACCGCATGATCTGCTGACTCATCCAAGTCGGCACGAACACCATCTGAGGCTAACAGCACAAGAGCAAGGAAAATTACACTAAATACGGTTTGGAGATTGAAATTCAGAGTTGACCTTTTAATTAATTGCATCACGAATCTGTATGCGTAGTTAATACTCCTTGCTCAATAAGCAGCGTTTTGATATCTGCTGTAACCAATTGGTCATGTAAAAACGAGACGCTGTATTCCTGTCTAATATTTTTTGCCATGTCTATAAGAAATGCACGTAAAACATGTGCCATTGTCCCTTTGTACTCACCATTTTCATCATATTCCTTGATCACCATCTGCCCATAGTGACTGATAATGGGTTCCAAAATATTTTCGGAAGCTGTGGTCAGAAACATCCATTGTGGATCACCCTCATCAAACCCTTTGCCGTATAATCTCATAACTTCCGGTGTGTCGTGTTCAGGGTCAAAGCTCACGCTAATCAGACGCACCTTATCTGCAAGCCCTAGATCATGCTTGAATCGCTCTTTCACCTTGTAGAATACAGCTGTAGCTAAAGGACAACCGTTCAAATCTATACAGCTACTATATATGAACGTCAGCAGGACGATCTTATCACCCATAAGATTGCCAAGTTCCAGTTCATTCCCATCCGGGCCAAGTACCTTTCCACCTCCCGCAGCCCGAATCCTTGGTAAGTCATACGTTCCCGGTTCAGGCACTTTATAAGGCAAATCAGGCTTCCATCCATCTGCAATTACTCTCACTTCTGAAAGGGCCGCATGAGAACCAGGAAGATAAGTATCATGCTCGGGTGATTCATCACAACTCGCTCCGAGAAAGATGATTCCACACAGCACCAAGTATCTGAATACTTTTCTCATTAACAGCAATAGCCCCTCAAAAACAACAAGGCCGCCTGCAGGCGGCCTTGTTCCACATTTATGCGCGTACTAGCGCCATAGCAGAAGCAATGCGCCTGCTACCTTTGAGACAGCAGCGTGCCTGTGGAGTTCGATTTTTGTGAATAGAGTGAATAGGCACCAAATCGCATCTGATGGGCTCGCCCAAGTTTCAGTGCATAGAAATCCACTGTGAACTCATGCACAAGTTCCTCGCCGTTCCACTTGAATAACTTGAAAAATTGTTCATCAGCTTCGCCCGTTTTATCCCAGTTGCCAAGCAACGAAGATGTAAAGTAGGTTCGCTTGCCATCCCAGCTCTGAGAAATCATATTCACTTGTGAGCCTATCAGATGCTCATATATCTGTTTCGGATTAAATGGGTCCGAAATGTCAAAATATCGAGTCTTGCCATCCATGAAGGTTTGTACCCAAAGACCTTGGTCATCTGCAGTAATTGAAATATCCACCGGCAGGGGCACCTTAGACGGATCACCAATATCCCCCACAGCCTTGGCATGCCATTCACCCGAATCGTCTTCAAAAATCAACCAAATTTGTGAAGTCAGTGCCGTGGTAGTGAAGCAGTAGTTGTTGCGTGAACCCCATGCACAACGAATCTCTAACGGTGCGCCAGGTACTTCAAACACTTTCTTTGGTTTGCGAGTATGCAGATCCCAGACGACCACGGTATTGCCGAAGCGTTTCATGGCTTCTGCATCGGCCAGCATCTTGCTGAAATCCATCATGTAGTTGGACCATCCAGTAAATGAGGAAGTAACCATTATGTTTCTGCGTGGTAATACACGTACATCATATCCATATCCGTCTGCAATATTCCCGACCTTCTTGGCACCGCGCATATTTTCGTCTGTTGGCATCCAATGGGCAGCTACGAAGTCACCCTCATTCGTGAACTCGGCAAGTCCGGTTCTGCCACCATGGTCAACATTATTGGATAAAGCGCTGACAAGGATGCGGCCAGGCAAGGCATACATCGTATGCGGACCTACCATACCGCCAGTTTTCTCTACAAAATCAGTAATTACTTTATGCAGGGTTGGTTTACTGGGATTGGTGTGGACATCAAAGATAAAGATTTTGTTACTGTCTAAACCACCTGCAAACAGATAACGTCGATCATCCGTCAAACCGGAGTGATGCGCTTCATTCCGACCCCCTACAGAAAGTACATTGACAACTTTTCCATAGTTAACAGAATCAGGGTTGACGGATATTGTGACAAGCTTATCCTGCTCATCGCCAAGCCCTTCTACACCCAATGTCCAAACATATACATAATCTTCTTGGCCGACAATCTTAGCCATATAAGGAGACATACAAGTCTCATCAGCCATGGCAGTAGTGTGGAAGCCAATTGTAGATGCAAGCATCGCCCCAACAAGCGCAAGACTACCTTGTATCCACTTAGCTTTTATTTTTGCCATAATTTTCATAACTACAGGACTCCTGTATCATTTTTGTTGATTGAAACTATAACCTAGACCCTATGAAAGCTCTACCGTGCATTATGCCGTATCCAGTATCCGATTCAAGGCTGTATCGACCAAAATCCCTAGTTTTGTTTCAACTCGGCATGTTCCGGAAAGTAACGGCAGTTTGCAACCTGTCAGCTCTGATTTATCAAGCAAGAACAACTGCTACCCGCTACGAATTCAATGAATTGTACACTTGGCTTTAGGCATATAATTGTGTACAGGACGAACAGAACTAGTCTTAGACCCGTAACAGTTTTTTGAGAAATGTTGCATTATTTTCTTAGAATTTATTTATTTTTTGTATTAGCACTTTGTATTGCCAGTGGCTCAGCAGAAAACAGGAATTTAGGGGGGGATTTTGAGCTTACGACACACTGGAACGAACCCTACACACTGTCAAGCTCAAAAGGCCAGGTAGTTCTGTTATTTTTTGGTTTTACCAACTGTCCAGATGTCTGCCCTCACACACTGGGCACTATCGAAAGTGTGTTAACCCATTTAGGTAAAAGAGCATCTCATGTACAACCACTGTTTATTTCTGTTGACCCTGAACGCGACACTCCTGAAACGCTGGCAAACTACCTTGAATACTTTGGAAACCGATTTATTGGGTTGACCGGTTCGACCGAGGAGATTGACACCGTTATCAAGCAGTTTGGTGGCTTTTATTACACCCGTGGTGAAAATTTTTCAGAGGCTCCATACTCCATCGACCACACTTCCAACTTGTATGTCATCGACACAGATGGCGAGGTAGCGAGTATCCTTCCTTACGGTACACCCTTGCAGGTTCTCCTGAAAAATATAGAGACCCTGATACCAAGTACACAGCATCATTAGCCATTCATCACTTGTACTGGATGTATGCAAATCGTGGGTCCGAAGGAGTGCCCTCTAAATCCCCACTATCTGCACCAGGCTGCCACATGACTACCTCTTCAATTTTCTGGGCTAGTTCAAAGTCCTTATTAGTAACGCCCTTAGCTGCATGATTCATAAGTTTGCAAATTACGAACGCATAAGACACCGTAAGATCCGGATGATGAAATGCCGCCTCCGCTAAATGTCCTATAGTATTCACGACCATGAGAGTTCCCTTCCAGCCGTGAGTCCTGTATTTTCTACGAATCCAACCATTTTCGTAATACCAGGTAGGAAGCTCCTCAGAAAGTCTTTCTTTTATTTGTTCCTCTGAATAGGTCTGTTCGGATTTGATATCACGCCACTTAGACATGCTAGCCGCCCCTTAAAAACACCAATGTATTCGCACTATACCACTCTATATCGTATGTGTGCTTGTGCCACATTTGAATCCAGCAGACAAAGCTCTGAAATTCCCAACGATTGCACCGTACCACCCAGAATTGCAGCATTTCAGGCAGACTACCTCAGACCGCTATTTTCAGATCAAACTCACTTACCCCTTTCAAATATCATCAATCGCAGTTTCATTAAAGATGTTTCTCAAGATCATGTACGGCTAGACCGAGTGGCCGCCTTGACTACATTTTTCATCAACATGGCAACAGTCATTGGACCAACGCCACCTGGCACAGGTGTGATCATTGAAGCAACATTCCTCGCATGATCAAAATCCACATCTCCAATTAGGCGGGTCTTGCCGTTTTCTTCAACGCGGTTAATCCCCACATCGATAACAACTGCTCCAGGCTTGATCATGTCTGCCGACACTAGCCTGGCCTTCCCAATTGCTACAATCAAAATGTCTGCCTGTAGAGTAAAGTTTTTTATGTTTTTGGTTCCGGAATGGCATACCGTCACTGTCGAGTTGCCTCCTACAGTTTTTTGTACCAGCAGATTCATGAGGGGTTTGCCTACTATATTACTTCGACCAACAATCACTGTGTGTTTACCACTTGTTGCTATTCCGCTTCTCGTTATCAGTTGAGACACTGCATGGGGTGTACAAGAAATTAAAGTATCCAACCCTGTTGCCAGGCAGCCGACGTTGCATGGGTGGAATCCATCGACATCTTTTTCGGGTGAAATCGCTTCAATAACATTGTGTTCTTTAATATGTGCAGGTAAAGGTAGCTGGACTAAGATGCCATGCACCTCAGAATCAGTATTTAACGAATGTATTAATCTGATTAACTCAAACTCCGAAATTCCCTGTAATAGATTATGCTGAATCAATCGAATACCAACTTCCTGGCTCATCCGGCGCTTGGCACCAACATAGGCATGAGAAGCTGGGTCAGTTCCAACCAAAATCACAGCCAAGCAAGGGTGAACACCCTGAGAGTGCAGCCTGCTGACTAGATCTTTAACTTCAAGCTTGATTTCTGCAGCAATTGTCTTTCCATCAATTAGAACTGCCGCCATGCTAACCTCGTACACATCTAACAATAATGAACCTATCTCACTACTAGTGAATCGTTAGGCCACAATTGCTATGCATCAACTACTGTACTTACTGTTTAAAATGTAGAAACGGCGAACTTTATGTTCGCCGTTTCTACCAAGCTACGTGACAATCTGAAAATTGATTTCAGCTGTTGCTTCAGCCTTATTCAGATTTATCTTCGCCACACTTGCCTTCGCCACACTTGCCTTCGCCACATTTACCCTCTTCAGACTTGTCCTCTTCAGACTCGCCCTCTTCAGACTCGCCCTCTCCACACTTGCCTTCGCCACACTTGCCTTCGCCACATTTACCCTCTTCAGACTTGCCCTCGCCTGCTGCACCATGACTGTCTGCAACCATGTAGCCAGAAGAGAGTTCTGTCATTTGAAACAGATTCTGATCCGCACTTGCAGTAGAGATACCAAATGCGCTTGTAGCCAAGACAGTACCTACTGCCATCACGAGTGGCTTCATTTCGGGTTTAGTTTTCATAATACACTCCTATATTTTCTGGGTTTCAGTCGATTCATAAGAAACAATATTTTGTAGGGAGAAAATTGCTTAAGCCAGTTACCCTTAACTCGGTAAAGTTACCATATGCAATCCAGTCAGGTAAACTAAGCGCAAGATTAGAGTAAGACCCTTTCAAGCTTTGCATCAGTCTGTCAGTCAAGTTTCACACAGTATGAAAATAGCATTCATGCAGATATGATTACCCCATGCGCGCAAACAAAGGAATCGACAGGTCAGTTCCTAATAGTTGTCAAAACCCATGACTGTTACTGATCTTACATAACTCAAAATTATGTACAAGAAAAGCGCAGGTTCCCATTCGAATACCTGATAGAAATAGCTATCAGTACACACTCTTACATCTGATCTGTTCTTAGACACAATGAATGAAAGACCTGTTACTGCCCTAGGTGTGATTGCAGCGGGATGGAGCATTTCTGGCCTGTTAGTTTTACTTGGATTTGCCATCTGGAAATTATCCACTTATACACTCGAGTCCTTGCAGATGCATCTGAACTGGATGCACTGGTTGGTGCTCATTGGATTCACCGGGTTTATGGCGCATAGTGAAGGGTATAAAGGGTTTCAAAAAAACTTTTCTCCGCGTTTTGCTGCACGAACCAAATACCTGCTAGCAAACAGCACACCAGTTCAGTGTATCTTTGCACCATTTTTCTGCATGGGTTATTTCCATGCTCCAGCAAAACGCGTCTTTACTACTATTACTTTAACTATCATGATCATAGTATTTATTCTTCTATTTCGTTACATTCCCCAACCATGGAAGGGCTTACTTGATGCAGGGGTTGTGATTGGATTGATCTGGGGCATGATCTCCACTATCTTTCATTGCACTAAGGCCATTTCAAATCCCGAATATAATTGGAACGCGGAAATACTTGATGGCCGTACCAATTCCGCAAACAACTTCCATTAATCCACGTAATTTGGTCTTATCCGGCACATGCATGCCTTAAGCTGTCATGACAGCCCAAGCGACATCGACTGCCTGACGGTTTTGCCAAACATCATGTACACGAAAAATCTTCACCCCTGCAAGCACACCTAGTGCAGAAGTCGCACATGTTGCTGGCATCCTAGCCCTTGGATTACCCTGTTTCGAAATCTCACCCATAAACCGTTTACGGCTTGTGCCAAGCATTATCGGATAACCTAATCCTGTTAATTCTTTCAGATCTCTTAACAACTCAAGGTTATGCTGTGTACGTTTGCCAAAGCCTATACCTGGATCAAGAATGATGTTTGCACCATTCACACCCAACGACTCTGCTTTCTTGGCCCTAGCCAAAAGGACATCAGTGACTTCCTTCGTAACATTTTCATACACAGGATTATCTTGCATGGTTTCAGGTTTTCCCAGCATGTGCATCAGACAAACTGGCACATCAGCCTTGGCCGCAAGCTTCAACAGATTGATATCCTCACTACCTGCGCTCACATCATTCAGAATCGTAGCACCAGCATCCAAGGCTGCCTTGGCAACTTCAGATAAAGTTGTGTCTATGCTGATGTGAACGTGCCCAGGTAACTCTGAATTCAGTCCGGCAATTACATCGATAACCCTGCGAATTTGTTCCGATGCACCGATACGTGAGGCCCCTGGACGAGTTGATTCTCCACCCACATCAATGATATCTGCTCCCTGTTCAGCCATTTCAATCCCCCTGGCAATTGCATCCTTTGAAGAGGGATAGGCCCCTCCATCTGAAAAGCTGTCGGGTGTCACATTAAGTACGCCCATCAACAATGGTCGTGAATAATCCAGGTTCAAATTATCGTGCTCCTTGAAAACTGCATCTATACCTTACCTATTTATAGCTGCCATTAAATGGCAACACCTCGATTTCGCTCCCCACATTCAGTCTCATCAAGTCTTTTCCCAAAATAATCCTTCCAGAGTATTCACTCCGCAAATTCTGGATTAAATCATTTTCTCGGATTCCTACCAGTATCATATGTGTAAGCACTGTCAGCTTTGGCCCAGCTTCATGCAATACTTGTAAGAGCTGTGCCGGGTTGGTGTGATATCGTTCAATTTTCTGCAAACGTGGATTTTTTTCAACCCAGTCCGGATGAACAGCAAAAATTTCATGTATGAGCAGGTCTACGCCCCGGGAATGCTCAACCAGATTTTCGGAGTAGGTTGTGTCACCAGATATCACTATTGAGCGATCTCCAAAATCAACCTTATACCCGTATGCCGGGTACACGGGCGCATGGCTCACTGTAAACGCCGTGACTCTGACTCCATTTTTTGAGTACACCATGCCAGGGGTAATCTCATGCACTACAAGCTGTGCCAGATCCTTGTCCAAGCCTGAATAACGATTCCGAATTGAAACATCATAAGAAAAAGCCTGTCGCAGACCCTGAACAAAAGCCTCTGTTCCCTCCGGCCCATAAATGGAAAGTGGTATAGGACGTTGATAGATCCAGCCGGTCAACCACAGATCATCTAGTGCGAAAATATGATCAGCATGCAGATGCGTCAGGAATACCGAGTTAACTTCTGTAATTGGGATATCGAGCTGGGTAAGTCTTAGAACTACTCCTCGACCCGCATCAAATATCAAAAAACTTCCTCCAGCCTCAACCAGTACTGCTGGACCAGATTTTTCAGGGTGCATGCGAGGACTTCCGGTTCCCAACAGGCTGACACGCATAAAATAGTCTGTAAATCCTATATCCGGAAGTACTAACAGTATCCAGATCAGAAACAGGTACAAACGAGACTTAGACACGTGCATTCCGAACAAACTTTCCAAAGATCATTTATCCAGTGTCAATGCAGCTAAAAATGCTTCCTGGGGTATCACAACTTTGCCTATTTGTTTCATGCGTTTTTTACCTGCTTTTTGTTTTTCCAAAAGTTTCCTTTTGCGCGTGACATCACCACCGTAACATTTCGCAGTAACATTCTTCCTCAATGCGCGGGTTGTAGTTCTGGCGATAACTCTTGAGCCAATCGCCGCTTGTATGGAAACATCGTACTGCTGCCTTGGTATAGTTTCTTTCATTTTTCCCGCAATATCCCTTCCATATGCCTCTGCCTGGGTCTTGTGGACAATAGTGGACAGGGCATCAACCTTCTCACCATTTATCAATATATCAAGCTTTACCAAAGACACTGTTGAGAAGTGTGATTGATAATAATCAAAAGATGCATAACCCCGACTCACCGATTTCAGCTTGTCAAAAAAGTCCAACACAACTTCACTCAATGGCAACTCAAAAACCAGAGACACCTGGTTGTCATGATAATGCAGGCTCTTTTGTGTGCCGCGTCTCTCAATGCACAGTGTAATTACATTCCCGACATATTCATGCGGTACAAGTATCGAAGCTTGAATTATCGGCTCTCTTACTTCTCTTATGAGGTTTGTCGAAGGCAATGCAGAAGGGTTATGGATATATCTTATTGCTCCATCCTTGGTATGAACCTCATGTGCTACTGTCGGAGCTGTTGTGATCAGTTCCAGAGCGTACTCCCGTTCCAACCGCTCCTGAACAATCTCCATGTGCAACATCCCCAGAAATCCACATCGAAATCCAAACCCTAGAGCATCAGATGTCTCTGGCTCATATGTGAATGCTGAATCATTTAGCTGCAGTTTTTCTAATGCATTTCTGAACGATTCGTAGTCACTTGAATGGACTGGAAATACACCTGCAAATACATTCGGTTTAATTTCCTTGAACCCTGCCAATGGCTCGGTTACTGGACTTGAAGCAGATGTAAGGGTATCGCCAACTTTAGCAGCAGATATGTTCTTTATTCCACAAACAACAAAACCTACTTGCCCCGGCAGCAAAGATTCCATCTCTGCCCGCTTAGGAGTAAATATCCCAAGTTTTTCAACTTGGTAAGCCAAACCTGTGGACATGACAATTATTTTTTGCTTGGGTCTGATCGATCCCTGTATCACGCGTACTAGTGAGATCACACCAACATAGCTGTCAAACCAAGAATCCACGACCAAGGCCTTAAGCGGAGCTTCTGCGGTGCCCGTTGGCGACGGAAAACGGTGCACTATCGCCTCCAACACATTTTCAACACCCTGACCGGTCTTAGCACTTACCAGTAAGGGTTCTGAAACATCAATGCCTATTACCTCTTCAATTTCCGAGGCTACACGTTCGGGTTCAGCGGATGGCAAATCAATCTTGTTGAGTACTGGAATTATTTCCAGACCCAAAGCGACAGCAGTATGACAGTTTGCAACGCTTTGGGCTTCGACCCCTTGGGAAGCATCCACTATCAGGAGAGCACCCTCACAGGCAGCCAATGAGCGAGATACTTCATAGGAAAAGTCAACATGCCCCGGGGTATCAATAAAATTCAACTGATATTTCTGCCCATCTTTAGCCAAATACTGCAATGAAACACTTTGTGCCTTGATTGTGATACCACGTTCACGCTCTAAATCCATGGTATCAAGTACCTGTTCACTCATCTCGCGTTCAGACAGCCCACCACAATGCTGAATAAAACGATCCGCTAACGTGGATTTACCATGGTCAATATGCGCAATGATTGAAAAATTTCTAATTGAATCCATATGCCACCCGGCCGTGCAAATAAATCCTGTTGCTACAGTTGCCTCAAGGATACAAATGCCGTAACCGCGTATCCTTATTGCTCGGGAACACGCATGGCTAAAAACTCCGGGCCATGTGGACGCTGTAAGAGAAGTGATACAAACTTGCCGGGTGGCAATCCTTCTACCAGCTTTTTGATATCACTAACTGTGCTGACAGGCTTTCCGTTGACCATCTGGATCACATCACCATTACGAATCCCGGCGGATCGTGCCGAATCCCCTTGTACGTCGAGAACCACGAGACCACCAGCTTCCAGTTTCATTGCCTTGATTTCATCTTCAGTAAGTGCTCTCAATGACAAACCGAGTACAGTATCTTCGGGCTCCTCGAGTTCATTCGGCCCGCTCATGAGAATCTTGTCCTTATCTGGCAACTTACCAACCTTCAACTTGACGACTCTGGTTTTGCCATCTCGCATGACTCTCAATCTTACTGTCTCTCCAGCTTTTGTCTGACCCACCATAGGTGGTAAAGCCGCAGAGTTTGTCACATCCTTACCATTGAAATCCAAAATGATATCTCCAACTTCAATATCAGTCCCCTCTGCAGGACTGTTTGGCAAGACCTTTGCAACCAGGGCACCTGCTGGTTTGTCCATACCAAATGACTCGGCAAGCTCCATAGTAACTTCCTGTATATAAACTCCAAGCCACCCTCTGGATACATGACCATGCTCCTTAAGTTGATCGACAACATCGACTGCAACTTCTATTGGAATTGCAAATGAAAGGCCCATGAAGCCACCTGAACGAGTGTAAATCTGGGAATTGATGCCAACGACATGCCCGTCAAGATCAAATAATGGGCTGCCGGAATTTCCTGGATTGATGGCTACATCTGTTTGAATGAAGGGAACATAATTTTCACTTGGCAAGCTGCGCCCTTTAGCACTTACGATTCCTGCAGTGACTGACGCATCAAAACCGAACGGAGAACCAATTGCCAGTACCCACTGACCTACCTTTACATTTTCAGAGGATCCTAGCTTTACAGCAGGCAGTCCAGTCGCATCCAATTTCAGCAATGCAATATCACTTCGGGGATCACTCCCGATAAGCTCGGCAACGAATTGTCTACGGTCACTCAGCTTCACGATAATTTCATCTGCGCCTTTTATGACATGATAGTTTGTAATTACATAACCATCATCTGAGATGATAAATCCTGATCCCAGAGAACGTGAGTTAAAATACCTGTCATCATTTTCCTCGGGTTCGCCAAAAAACCGATGGAAAAAATCACCAAATGGAGTATCTCTATAGTGCTCTGGGATTTCCATTCCTGGCGGCAGACCACCTTGAGCCTTGACTGGCTTGCTCGTGCTGATATTGACTACAGCGCCAGCGGTTTCTTCAACAAGCTCCGTAAAGTCAGGCAGGTTGTAACGGGCATGAGCAGGTACAGCAACCAGAATTAGCTGCCCCACCAGATAACCAAGAAAAATATTCCTGATCCGACGCTCTTTCAACATCTGAAATGTGTGTTTTTCAAAAAAATGAATCATCGCAACTTGACTCCTGTAGCCAACAAGAAAATTTGAAGAGTATTCGCAAAAACCAGATTGTCGCGATTGCAAATACGCTACTGGTTTGAATAAAAAACCGACTCACCAATACTTATTACAGTGTCTTTAGGAACTTCTCCTATAACAGTAATCTGGTGACGGTTTAAATCACGCGCATAGACGTTGATGACACCTCTGTTGTGCGCACCTTGATAAATATGCTTGGGATCTTCCACCTTGCTTATGAATACAGAAACAGATGCCAGGCCATCCGTCAGTACAATATGCTGTACAGGATTTCGGCTTGCACTCATCAGGCGTTGTGTCACACTGCTCAGTGAAAATCCTGGCGGCAGATTGCGTATCTTCCACGCACGATCTGGCTGCATTTTCCCGTTCAGACTAGCCCCCACAGTCTTCCAGGTATAACCCTCAAGGGATGTACTGTGTTCAAATGCCGAATCCGGAACATAGTCCAACATGCGGAAACTGGTAAACATCATGCTTTCTATCGTTTCACCTTCAACGTCAAAAGTTCTGGACTTAAGCAGCATCCCGGTTTCAGTATTGATGCATAATTCGTGGCCATAACGGTACGCATCCATGGGGTCAAACCGCACAATTTTACAACTGAATCCGGCAATGCGGTCTGAGCCTGCTTCCTCAAGCTGATACCGAATTGCCAGCTGGTCCAGATTTTCCAGCAGGACAGATGGCAAGCCATGACCCGCCCTAGCAGTCTCAATCACAACCAGCTTATCCTTGGGCAATATGCATGTGAGCAAATCCTTATCCCGAATCACTTCTCGCGCATCACCAGTCAGCGAAACCAGCTTCTCTCTGACTCCATAATCGGTATAACCATGCACAATTCTCATAGCCTCGACAATTCCGTCATGAATAAATACAAATGTACCCTGGTAATTGCTCGTCTCCAGTGCATGATTCATATCTCCCAATAGCTTCCACATCCTGTTTTCTGCGGAAACAGAAGAAAACATGCCGCCGGTCAGCGTAAAAACCAACAATACTCTAATCACGAACATCATTATTGATCACTATGTTCTAGATAATAGCCTCGGTTATCACTCACAATTCTCACATGTGGAATGGATACACGCGGCGAGGCATATTCCGCATGGTTAACAATATAACTGTTAAAGTCTTCTGCAGCCTTTGGATTCAAGATGAAATCCTGCCGAATTTCATCACTCTCTTGCTCAGCAAGTGTATCCAATGAAGGTGTAACTCCATTCAGATCATGTTGTACCAAATTCTGCGCTGTTATGAAGAAAAGCGCGGTAAACATGGCTATGACCCCCAAGGCCACAGATAGCCTCACCTTATTCCAATGCCTGTCAACGCCAACATTTTCTTTGGCATCATGCTCGGAAATCAGCCGGCTCATTACGTCCTTGTTGAAATCCCGATTTAACCTAGCAGGCAATTCTCCACGCATGGCATGCCCGATGAGACTGTAACGTTGAAACACTGAGTACGCTTCGGGGTTCTGCTTGATTACTTTTAAAATTCGCCTGGTTTCAAGCTCGGAGATATTCTCATCCAGCATTCTGGATATGAGTTCCTGGTCTGCTTCCCTCATGATTCTATCTCCCCATGTAATCAGTACAAAAGTGGCTTGAGATATTTATCTATGGCTGCACGTGCCCGAAAGATCCTCGATCTGACTGTGCCGACTGGACAACCCATCACACTAGCTATTTCTTCATAAGTCATTCCGTCTATTTCGCGTAGAGTAATGGCCGTCTTTAAATCTTCCTGTAACTCCTGAATAGCCTGCCAGACCACTCTTTCTATCTCTTCAGTCAGCATATGCCCTTCGGGTGTGTCCAACTCTTTCATAGAAGCTGCACCCATGTGCTCTGCCTCTTCTATGTCAATTGCCCTGGATGGAGTCTTACGACCCTTGGATACTATATAATTCTTAGCAGAATTAATCACAACCTGATACAACCATGTATAGAATGCGCTGTCACCTCTAAAATTTGCCAGCCCTCTGTAAGCCTTGATGAATGCCTCTTGCGCAACATCCTGAGCCTCATCTTCATCTTTTACAAATCGCCCAACCAGATTAATGACTCTATATTGATACTTGGTTACCAGCGCATCGAAAGCCGCCTTATCTCCTTGCTTAGCTCTCTTTACAAGTTCTTTATCATTATCACTTGTGTCCACTTAGGCCTGGCCCCTGTATTTTTGCTATCCATAGCTGTCGCCGTAGCTATAAGACAATTTTAAGGTATAAGAGTTCTTTTCAGGTACATTTAGTTTTTTCTTTAGATGTCATAAAGTAAAGATTTGCTAAACTGAATAGATCAATTTTTGGCACCATTTCACCAAAATAACCTCAAACTTTCTTTAGCAATGCATGAATTTGACGTTTTGATTATTGGTAGTGGAGCAGCAGGGTTAAGTTTGGCACTACGCATTGACCCAAGGCTAAAGATCGCTGTGCTTTCCAAAGGTTCCCTTGATGCAGGGAGTACAGCCTGGGCACAGGGTGGTATGTCTGCCGTAATTGATGAAGAAGATTCGATAGACCTGCATGTTGCGGATACTATAGACGCCGGTGCTGGACTCTGTGATGAAGAGGTAGTGTACCACACAGCATCTTACGGCAGAGAAATGGTCTCTTGGCTGACTGATCTAGGCATACAATTCACGCGTGAAACTGATTCGGCTGGAAAATCCTATCTGCACTTAACTCGTGAAGGTGGGCATACCCAGCGCAGGATCGTGCATGCAGCAGATGCGACGGGATGGGCCATACAAAATGAGCTAATCAGGCATGCATCCGAGCAAGAACATATCAGCATTTTTGAGCATCACATAACTGTCGATCTGGTTACAACGAATAAGCTTGCCCAAAACCAAATGCCAAGATCGGGCAATCAGTGTGTTGGAGCATACGTGCTGGATACTAAAAAACAGCATATAGACACATTCAAAGCTAAATACACGGTACTCGCAACTGGCGGAGCGGGTAAGGTTTATCTTTATACAAGTAATCCTGACGGGGCATCAGGAGACGGCATAGCCATGGCCTGGCGTGCAGGCTGTCGAATAGCAAATATGGAATTCATTCAGTTTCACCCTACATGCCTGTATCACCCTGATGCAAAATCATACCTTATCACTGAAAGTATCCGTGGAGAGGGCGGAAAACTCCTGTTACCTGACGGTTCAGAATTTATGCATGAATTTGACCCACGCGGTGTGCTCGCACCTCGAGACATTGTAGCCAGGGCCATCGATCACAAGATGAAAAAACTAGGCATTGACTGTGTATATATCGACATCAGCCACAAGCCGAAGAAATTTATAGAAAGGCATTTCCCCAATGTATATGCACGCTGTCTCAAATCCGGATATGACATGACCAAAGAGCCGGTGCCCGTTGTACCGGCAGCACACTACACTTGTGGGGGAATCATGACGGACCGGCACGGCCGAACAGATGTCAAATTTCTATATGCGATTGGCGAAACTAGCCATACTGGCTTGCATGGGGCGAATAGAATGGCGAGCAATTCACTGCTTGAGTGTTTAGTATTTGCCAACTTGGCAAGTATGGACATCAATACCAGGCGCCTTCCTGAAACATCAAACCTTGATATCCCACCCTGGGACGAAAGCCGCGTAACCGAACCTGACGAGGAAATCGTTGTTGCTCACAACTGGGACGAGTTGCGAAGATTCATGTGGGATTATGTGGGTATTGTGCGGACAACAAAACGGTTACAACGTGCAAAGCATCGGGTTGATTTGCTAATCTCGGAAATTGATGAGTATTACAGCAACTTCCGAGTAAGCAGTGACTTGATCGAGTTGAGAAATATTACGCTAGTCGCGGATATAATTATCAGAAGTGCATTATCTAGAAAAGAAAGTCGTGGACTTCACTACACGCTTGATTATCCATATACAGACCACCAACTGGAACACATCGATACGGTTTTAAACCTGGCTACAAAGCACCAAAATGTGAAACCAGTGCAAAAGGCATCCTGAAGCCCTTTCTATACACTGCTTCTTAACAGGTGTTTACGGTAGTATTTTAGTTCTTCGATGGAACTACGAATATCAGAAAGCGCGCGGTGCTTGGACTCTTTCTCAAAACCTTTTAAGTCAGGGTACCAGCGTTGGGCTAGCTCTTTGAGCGTACTGACATCAAGATTACGGTAGTGAAAATAGCTTTCCAGCTCAGGCATCAAACGCGCTAAAAACCGCCGATCCTGACATATGCTATTGCCACACATTGGTGAATGATTGCTTGGAACATGCTGGCGAATAAAATTTAAAGCCGCTACCTCAGCCTCTCGTTCACTAACACTGCTTTCGCTCACCCTCTGGGTAAGCCCTGACTGGGCATGTTGCTTCGTATTCCAATCATCCATAGCATCCATTACAGAAGCTTCCTGATGGATTGCAAACACGGGTCCCACAGCAATTTCCTCCAGGTCCTTATCAGTAATCACGACTGCAATTTCAATTATGCGGTCTTTAAACGGATCAAGACCTGTCATTTCCAAGTCTATCCAAATCAGATTGCCAGTGCTCATATACTTCCTTTGCCCATTTCACCCTCAGCCTGATTACAAGGCAATGATAAGTATCGCCACCCATGACAAATGAGATTCTTTCACCACATTCACTATATAAGCAGTGATCATCCTAGCATCAAAGAGTAACAAGACTTGTGATTCTAGTAACTTTTTCTTCCTGCAAATGCTTGTGCAATCGTATTTTGATCCACAAATTCCAGCTCTCCTCCCACAGGCACGCCTTGAGCCAGCCGTGTCGTCTGTATTCGATGTCTGCTTGCCATTTCACTCAGGACATGAGCAGTGACTTCTCCCTCAACTGTAGAGTTTGTGGCCAGAATCAGCTCATCAACTGCGTCACTCTTCAAGCGGCCTTCAAGAACATTCAGGCCTAATTCTTGGGGTCCGATACCATCAAGAGGAGACAGGCGGCCCATGAGCACGAAGTATACACCTTTGTAATCAGTACTTTTCTCAATCGCTAAAACATCTGCTGGATTTTCAACGACACATATCTTTGTACGAACTCGTGAATCATCCAGGCATATTGAACAGTATTCCTGCTCAGTCAAGATACGGCAGGACTTACAGTGGCCAATATCTCTAATCGCCCGATTTAAAGTGTGCGCCAATATTTTGGCACCATCCCGGTCGCGCTGTAATAAGTGAAAGGCCATGCGTTGCGCAGACTTTGGTCCTACACCTGGTAAACATTTCAGTGATTCAACCAATGAATCAAGCAGTGACAAGGATGACTTATCACCATATTGAATTTTTGACATATGGTCTAAAATGGTAACTTAAGTCCGGCAGGCAAGTTCAAACCGCCTGTCAAACTTGAAAGCTGATCTTTCGTCAACTGCTCCACTTTATTTGATGCGTCGTTGATAGCAGCGGCTACTAAATCCTCTAGCATGTCCCTATCCTCTCCCAGTAGGCTATCTTCTATACATACCTTGCGCACCTCATGCTTACCTGTCATGACTATTTTTACCAGCCCTCCTCCAGCTTGTCCTTCCACTTCGAGGTTTTTCAACTCTTCCTGCGCCTTCTTCATGTCTTGTTGAATTTTTTGGGCCTGCTTCATCAGGTTCCCTAACCCACCTTGTGTCATATCTATTCTCCAATAGGCTTCACTGAACCAGGAACAATCTGAGCACCAAAACTCAGCTTAAGTTCTCTGATTGTTTCATCTTCTTCAACGTATTTTTCGGCTAATCGCTGTCTCTGCTTCATCATTTGATCTTTCTTGTTAGCCGGGGTGTCGATCTCATCAGAAGTCAGTTCAAGACTTACCCTGATCTCTTTTTGGCCAAAATGAGTCTGTAGTGCCTGCTCTAGTTTTCTACGGGTACCGTCTGCCGCAATGCTCTCGTGCTCTTTCGAAAGAACAAGCTCAATTTGATTGCCTATAACCCTGTTTACGCTGCAACAAACAGCCAGTTCATAAGCTGCACCTTTTAGATTTAAAGTTTCAGTTACTTTTGACCATCCCTCACCGCTTGCAAGGTCTTGCAACGTAGCATCTACCACATATTCAGCTTTTGTGAGAAATTCACGCTTCACTGGCTCATCGCGTTCGCTGGCCTTTTCTGGCTTGGTAGAGACTTGATCAACCGGTCTGAATGCGAGCATACGCAATAACGTCATTTCCAAGGCGCTTTGCGGTGAGGTTGAAAGATTCATATCACGTCTGCCAATCAGTGCAATCTGATAAAACAACTGCACGTCTTCAGGACTTAAGCGTTTGCTCAACTGGTCTACTAGAGCCTCATCAAACCCTACGCAATCTGCAGGACGCTGCAAGGCCTGGATGATTGCGGTTTGATGGAGAATATCAATGATGTCTTCAAATACACCGCTGAAATCTGCAGATAATTGTGCTAATTCATGTGTACATGCCATGACCTTGGAGGCATCCTCATCAACCAATGCCTGCATCAGGTTGTACAAATTTTCCCTTGGAACAGTTCCTAGCATGTCTTGAACCGCAATCTCCGTCACATTTTCTTCACTGTAAGCAATCGCCTGGTCAAGCAAGCTCAATGCATCTCGCATACTGCCATCGGCTGCCTTTGCTATCGAAAGTAATGCAGGTTTTTCAAACGGTAAGTTTTCCGCCTGCATGAGATTTTCCAGTTGTTGAACCATTGCGTCACTGGGCAGCTTTTTCAAATTAAACTGCAAACACCGTGACAAAACAGTAATTGGCAATTTTTGAGGGTCTGTCGTTGCCAGAAGAAACTTTACATGCGGTGGAGGCTCTTCCAAAGTTTTGAGCAATGCATTGAAGCTATGCCCAGATAGCATATGAACTTCGTCAATAAGATAAACCTTGAAGCGCCCTCTGGTCGGACTATATTGCACATTATCAAGTAACTCGCGTGTATCCTCTACTTTTGTACGAGAGGCAGCATCCACTTCTATAAGGTCAATGTATCGACCCTCATCAATTTCCCGGCATGCACTGCATGTGCTACACGGATTGGCACTTGCACCTTGTTCACAGCTTAAGCACTTGGCGAAAATACGTGCAAGAGTGGTTTTGCCAATTCCACGCGTACCTGTAAACAAGTATGCGTGATGCAGCCGTTGCTGCTCTAAGGCATTGGTCAAGGCCTTCACGACATGAGCCTGACCTACTACCTCAGTAAACCTTTTTGGCCGCCATTTACGGGCCAGGACTTGATAACTCATTGTGAAAACTGTGCAGGATACTCTCTTTAAGCAGCCAAGCGACCTGCATCAGCTTGTCCCAAAGCACCCAAGGTAGCTGCTACCGTTGCTCCCTTCCGGGCCTGGCGGGGTTCACAGCCTTTTGCCGCAAAGAGATGCTGATACAGACCGCATCATGACTATAACCTAACAACATGGCTTTTTAAAACACATATAGTGATACAGGAAACCATCATTGATAGAAATGATCTCAATGAATGTTAGTCATCCAAAATGTGGTGGCTGATATACCCTGCTCATGAATTTAATTCATTCTTGGCACTTTTTGCATACCAAAATTAAAAGCCTCAATCCCTGCTTGAGGCAAGCTGCCATTTAGAAAATGTTCTGATGAAAATGTGGAAAAAAGTTTTCAACACCTGCTACAGGTGTACTTTCTACACTGCGCTCAAGGAGGCTGTCCTGATACGTGCTTTGTCTACAACCCGGCGTTTACTGGCGGAGAGAGAGTCCGCCATTATAAGGTTTATCACAAACTCATATAGCCCCACTAAGTAACACTAACTATATGTATTATATGTAATTATAGTTTCTTGACGTTTCGCGCAGTTTCGCTTAGTCTCAATATAAATGTGGGACTAGATGGTAGACAGAATGGTAGCCGCGAAACGACCTTTAACAGCAGCATTTATCAAAACTATCAAACATAGCGGTCGCTATGGACCGGATAAATATGGCGATACACACGGCTTAATTCTACGTGTCTCTCCAACTGGCAGCAAACAGTGGATCTGGCGTGGCACTGTACGAGGCAAGCGACGAGATCTAGGTCTTGGAGGTTATCCATACGTCACATTAGCTGAAGCCCGTCAAGCAGCTTTCGAGGCTAAGAAACTGTCTCGTGCAGGTGGTGATCCTTCAGCGCTTCGCGCACAAGAAATTCCAACATTCAAAGAGGCTGTTGAAATGGTGATTGGGATTCACGCTGCAGGCTGGAAAGACAGTGGAAAATCTGAAAACCAATGGAGATCAAGCCTTCGTAATTACGCGATGCCCAAGCTTGGTCATCAGCGTGTCTCGGATATCAACACAGCAGATATCATGGCTGTCCTGTTGCCTATCTGGAACGATAAGCGAGAGACAGCTCGTCGGGTTCGACAACGAATTAGCGCAATCATGAGATGGGCCATTGCTGAGGGTTATCGGAATGATAACCCAGCCGGTGAAGCCATTGGAGCAGCACTCCCAAAAAACAGCGTGATGCGAATCCACCAGCGTGCGCTACCGTATGGAGAAGTTGGAACTGCGCTATCTAAAATTCAAAAATCAGGTGCATATATAAGAACCATACTGGCCTTTGAGTTTTTGACACTGACTGCTTGTCGTTCGGGTGAAGTCAGGCGAGCAACTTGGGATGAGGTTGACTTTAAGGCAGCAATATGGACAGTTCCTGCAGAGCGAATGAAAGCGAAGCGCGAACACCGCGTGCCGCTGTCAGATTACGCACTGAAAGTACTGAAGAAAGCACAAAAACTTGCTGACGAGACAAAACTCATTTTTCCCTCACCCACTGGAAAAGTGTTGAGTGATAACACACTCTCCAAGCTTTGTAGAGATCACAATATTGGGTGTGTACCACATGGCATGCGTAGCAGCTTTCGGGATTGGGCAGCAGAATGTTCGGATGCACCACGAGAAGTCTGTGAACTTGCATTGGCACATGTCAATTCAGATCGAGTTGAGGCTGCATATCGGCGAACTGACTTGTTTGAGAAAAGGCGAGAGTTGATGCAGTCTTGGGCAGACTACATTGCAGAAAGTAAACAGAATAAGTAAGAAACGCCGTGCTGCTTGGCGGTCTGCTTTCAAAAAACTGGAAAACGGCAAATCTGTGTCGGAAAAAGATCACCATGAATTGCTTCGACCAGGCATTTTCGATGGATTGAATAAAGTGGATGAGCAGGAAGAAGCACAAAATGTTGTCAAATATTTTACATACCGTATGAGTGTAAACCCTATTGCGCCGCGCGGTAATATTGAGGCGAAGGACTGGTTTGAGATTGCTGAAATTTGGGATAAAGCTCGTCAGGACCTAAAGCTGAAAGCTATGATTGAAGCTAGTGAATATGATCCTGATTATTGGGATGCAGTTAATCTTATCGCGATCGATTTTATTGCAAATGAAAAGATGTTCCTTGACGAGCTAGCCAAATGGGTTATCAAGCGGCTCAAAGGGGACCTAGACAGGCCTCCTTTGAAGCAAAGCCATGAAGGAAGACCGCCTTATGCAAACGATAACCGAAACTATATTTTTGCAGCTGCATTCGGCATTCTCGGGACCTTAGGTTTGAAAAGCAAGATGGCTAGATACGAAGCGATAGCTGGTGTTTTTGGATCAAGTGTTCGTACTGTATCAAAGGCAATTAAAGAGGGTCTACAAATGGACGGAATACTCCCTCTACCTTGGGAGTGCTGGCCGTATAAAGCCTGATCCATATTTTTGGAAAGCTATTCTTATATAGCCTGCTCACGCAAACAATATTCCATACGAGATCATGTGCTCTCCTTTGAACTTTTGGAGGGCATTATGGAACCCAAAATCCTTCGCCTACCTGCTGTCAAACAGCTAACTCAATTATCTAAGGCATCTATCTACCGCTTGATACATGCCGGGCAGTTTCCGTGTCCAGTCAAACTTGGACAACGTGCGGTTGGGTGGCACTTAGATGAAATTGAAAACTGGCTTGCAGCACGGTTTGAGGGAGCACATCTAGTAGGTCCTTGCCGGTATCTGGCTCGCTGTCCTGTGCACGATGACAAAAAACCGTCACTTGCAATTTCCGATGGTGAAAATGGTGTGCTTGTACACTGCTTCGCTGGATGTTCAACAGACTTGGTATTGTCCAAAGTTGGTTTGAACATGTCAGACCTCTTTTATGAAAAGTCGCAGGTCAATGGCAATGACCTGCATCCGCAAGTCCATATAGATAGATCAGCTGAACTTTCTCTGCCACCTCTAAGTAACTTACCGAAATTAATTACACGAAGTGGTGTTGAGTATGTGCTGAAAAATGAATTTGTTTACGAGAATGAAAGTGTCGATCCAGTGTTGTCTGTAGGAAGATATGAATCAGGCAATAACAAAACCTTTTTGCAGTTCACTCGGCAGAACGGCAGTTATCGTGCAGGTGGACTCAAAAACAGAAAAGTGCCTGCTTACAAGCTTCCTTCATTACTCGAACGGCCTGATTCTCGTGTGTATGTTGTGGAGGGAGAAAAGTGCGCAGAGACACTTTATGAGGCTATTGGTGAGCCTGTCACTTGTTGGGCGGGCGGAAGTAATGCATGGAGTAAGACAGACTGGTCATGGATAAAGGGACGTGACGTCACACTGCTCGCTGATGAGGATGAGTCAGGACGAAAATGTATGCGTAGTATAGCAGCCCACTTGCAAAAACTTGGAGCAAATTCCCAGCTATTATGCCCTTCTGGTGACTCAGGCCGTGATATTGCGGATGTGATCAATGAAGCATCTGAAGACGATTCACGAGGCGCCATGGCAGCCTTAGCTTATATAGGCAGTATTCAACCTGAGCCCGTCGTCGAGGCTTTATTACAGGCAGATAGAGAAGATGCACCATCCAAGGTCTTGATGACGAGTCTTACAACATTTAATCCAAAACCGGTGGATTGGCTGGTAGAGGGATGGTTACCTGCAGGACATATGTCATTGCTGGCCGGACAAGCCGGCATGGGTAAAACCACACTTGCGATTGACCTGTGCGCACGCCTGACACGTGGCAAAAAATTCCCGGATGGATCATACGTGAAGCAATGTGAAGTTGCGTATTGGTCCGGAGAGGATAGCCTTAATCACACAATCGTACCTCGGTTACTTGCAGCAGGTGCATACCCAAAACGAATACGCCTCATTAATGGAATAGAAGGTAAATTTAAGCGTGAGTTTCAACCTGCAACAGATCTTGAAAGACTTGAAGTCACTCTGTGTGACTATCCTCGAGTACGGGTAGTCGTGCTTGATCCCGTGATCGCACTAATCATGGGTGCACGGAATGCAAATGCACCGGAAGAAGTGCGTAAATTGCTTGAGCCAGTGCGCCAGCTTGTAGAACACAGGAACATCGCTATACTTGGTATCCATCATTTTGCAAAGCGCCACAACAGTCTTGGAAGTAACCCTTTAGACCGTGTTATCGGCTCACAGGCGTGGGGCGGTATCGCACGAGTAGTGTGGGCTGTGGACATGGTAGAAGATGAACGGGTGCTTGCTCGTGCAAAGAACAACCTAAGCGTTACAGATGGCTCACTTACTTATAAAACGGTGCCTGCTGTCACGCACACTAAGGATAATAGTGTAATACATACTTCACGCATCGAGTTTGGAACAACTATGAAGGGGGATGCAAATAGTCTGTTCATTGGAGGTGAAAGTAGTGATGGTTCATCGCCTGCAGTAGATGCTGCACACGAGTTTCTCAAAGCGGAACTGGCTGCAGGAAAGCTCACGTGGAAAGAGATATGCAAACGTGGCAAGTCGGAGTCTCACACAGAGTCAACCCTGCGTCGTGCACGTGAAAAGTTGAAAGGCGATGACCGGATACGGAGTTTCAAGGTAGGTGGTTCTGGAGGAGCCTGGTATTGGGAACTGAAACCGTGAGAATCCTGTCTTGCCTATTCATGTGAGCAAGCTAGCTAGCTAAGTTTTTCACAATCCAATGTGCGCGAAAAACCCTTGTAACGTAAGTAAGTTATGTTTTTCCTCTATCTTGCTCATTGTAGTAAGGGTTATGGACAAGTCTGAAATATGACGCAAAAGTTAGGATCGGTTGTACCTATACCAATGTTAGATATTTTTTCATGAGAAAATCAAAACTGACTATCATTAAACAAACTAATTTGAATATGCCATGACACGAAAAAACGGGCACGGAGGCAGGAGATTCGGAGCCGGACGTCCAGCAGGCTCGCGTAACAAGGCAACACTTGTCCGTGAAGCAGATGCAAAGACCCTGACAGATCTGGCACGTGAGAAGACTGAGGCAGCTTTAAAAGCACTGGAGTCCGTGATGAATGATGCGAATGCCTCTGCCTCGGCACGTGTGGCTGCAGCCGTAGCCCTGCTTGATCGTGCCTGGGGCCGTCCTGCCCAACGTGTGGAAGTGGACGAAGACCCTGGTCCTCCACCCTCAGAAAGAGTGCCTGTACGCCTGATTAGCCCGGGTGATGAGGATTTTGAACCCCTGGAGAAGTCAGGGTGATGTCAGTATCCATCCTGTATCTGGGTGATGATGGTATCTTGAGGGAAGACTCTTTTGATGGTCAACCTTGTTATCGATATTGTGCTACTGACAATCGTGGTGATCCAAGGGGCCTGCTTACCGAAATGAGGAACCGAAAAAACCCCACTCCATGGGAAAGCTGCGAAGCCCGCGATGCAGCTGTGGAGATAGTACAGGGATTGAAGAGATTACCCGCTCGAACCCGCAAGGCACTGGTAAAGCATATTGGCAGAACTCCATATGCTCAGTTCAGCCATTTGATTCCATTTACAATTGCTGATGGAAAACCAAAGTTTGCCCACTACCGTGCAGCACGCTGTCATCCACCCGCCTGGGGACAATTTCTGGATGATCTACGCCAAGAATATAAGGAAGGTCGACCTCCGGTCCCTTACGCATCGAAAGCCTTAAGGGATGCTCAAGCAGAAAGGATCAAAGGAAGCTTTGGAGATGGCCTAACCCCTGAACTAAAGGAAGCCCTGCTTGCACATGTAGCTAGGAGCCCTTATCTATCCATTTAGCCTATAAGTCATATATTAAATTTGTGATCCTTTATTTAGTTTCTAGAGGATGAATAATCATGCTAATTCAAGCAGGTCATTTTTCAACAGTTACCTGCATGGAATCTGCAGTTTCAAACACTTTGACTATGCGCCAAGTTTTGTTTACAAGTCAGGAATATTACTTGCGACTCAATGCTTGCATTATGCCTTTAAATCCTGCTTCCTTAAGTATTTCTAAATTTTACCTCTCCTTGCTCTGATCTTGGTCGACCTGAAATTCTGTATCTTTATAAACAGTAACTACATCCTCTGGAAGTTTATGTTCCATGGCACCAGCGACAACGTTAGCAAGGTACCAGTCGAATCGTTTTAGGCTAGAAATTTTATGCTCATCAGTCGCAAAATAGGCAATGGTAGTTTTTGAATCACCGGTATTCACCAATGTCGCAGGGAAGTTTTATTTCATGTCATAACCATTCCCTAGTCCTTCAGCCTTGTTCAAGTACGGAGTAGCTCCCTGTGCTAGGTAAATAGGCAGAAGCATTCAACCCTATGAAATTGCTTGCAATGGCACGGCACCTATGCCTGATCTTGAAGCTAGGAAAAACCGCTATGGAGGTTACCTTGGTGGACTGCTTTCGGGGTATGAGTTGGTTTTAGTCACTAAACTTGTATTAGATACTGCCTTAGTGATCTCTGCGAGCAAATGCCATTCAGGCAGGTCTGCCGTGAATTTTTTTACACTACATCTAACCTATAGGTTAACGATTTTGACCACTAATCAAAGCCTGATTTAAAAATTCCATTTGGGAATACGGAACATTTTGTGAGTCCGTTAACTAGGTTTCGAAATCGATAAAATCCTTTGAACTTTGGATTAGTCGCATAAAACTTCACCAATCGATTTCTAAAGGTGATCCATGCTTCAACTTGAGTACCATCCAAGATGTCGATATTAGGGTTCACCGGGCCTATATTAAGGCTATGAACATTTTTCTCAAATTTGGACCAAACTTCATTAGAAGGGTCTACATATGCATCTAAGTCTGCAAGCTCTATATTCGAAAAGGGAGGATGTCTGAGTTCTAGTCGATCATTTCTCCATTCAATCAAATACGCCGAACCAAATACTGATCCCTCGTAATAATAGAATTTTCTTGGTTTCATAGATTTGTATGAAATTCCTGTAACCCAACTGCATCAACTGTGTATTACTATCTTATAGATTACTTAACACCATTACTTATCCGAGTAAACCTCTTGTCCGGACTGTGCTTCACGAAGATCAGTCATATGGCTGTAAGGAGATCACATTCATAAGCATACTATGCAGCCATATGAAATTACTGTTAATGTGCGCTCATGAACACTTTCGAACCAGACGACGATTTAACCGACGAGCTCATCGAGGTCCTGGATGAAATTGCACGCAGGGCAGATAAAATCGGCCCAATCGAGATAGGCGAAGAAACTTACGAAGGCCTCGAACTGGGACTCTTGATCAAGGACATCGGCAGACGTCTTTCGCTCATCCCGCAGCTTTACGAAACACTCCAGCAATTCGAAGATTTACTAGAAAAATCCGATCTAAGATGACTGTGCAGATAATTTGCTAGGAGCCCAGAGGCCTCATGAAGGTATGTTCGCCCCATGTACCAGTCCAAGGTACTCTGGATAGATTTTGCAGATGATTTTCCATGTACCATCAAGGTTACCGCTTGTAGAACCAGTGCAGTATCCAAAGAATCCTGACGTGAGAGTCTTTCATGTCACCTACAAGGCTGCCATGATGTTCCAGTATAAACTCAACTGAATGGTCTTCTTCCCATTATATAGCTCAGGATGAAGGGGAGAACTACTGCTTGAAATAGAGTGCCATCTGATTAGCTAACATAGCCCTGCCTTTCTAATTTAGACTCGATATTAGATATTAGGAAAAGGCCAATGGAAACTGATTTACGACCTTTTATCTAGACTCTGAACCTCCGTTTGGCATAGTCTAGATAAAAAGCCAGAATTGCAGGCAAAGCATTCCCGATTGCTGTGGGCAGTGTGTTGAGACTACTGCACAGATTCCGACCAGAAATGAATCACAAGTGAGTCCGATCAGGGAGAATACTCTAGTGACTACTCTGAAAAGTCCAAAAAGTTTAAATACTGATGTTTAAATATCCGTTACCAAAGTTGAATGTAATGAGAAGAAAAGGCTCGGAGCGTTTCTACTCCGATCATTCAAAAACTGACTTCGATCTGGAGGATTTTCGGCAATGGGCATTGTCTGACTTAGTAAATAACATCACACGTGGTGTACTTGCTGAATACATCGTTGCCAAAGCAGTCGGGGTATCTACTGCTGAAGTACGTGATGCCTGGGCAACATTTGACCTTGAAACATCTGAAGGAATTACCATCGAAGTCAAGTCTTCCAGTTATGTGCAAACTTGGGCACAGTCTGGCTTGTCATCCATCAGCTTTGATATTTCACCTTCACAGGCATGGGATGGTGAAACCGGCACTTTCGATAATACGTCCAAGCGACGGGCAAAAGTCTATGTATTTGCACTGTTGGCACATCAGGATAAGCCTACTGTCGATCCAATGAACCTCGATCAGTGGAAGTTTTATGTGCTTTCCACTAAAGATTTGGACAAGCACTTTGAAAATCAAAAAACGATTTCTCTGACTGCTTTGAGCAATTTTGCTTTACCTGTTAATTTTGAGATGCTTAAAAGTGCTGTATTACAGGTAGTGTAGAAGCCAAGCACCAGCCTTAATCGAGACTAGTTCCAAATTAAGATAATGAATATCCCACCATAGATTCAGGTCTGGATAAAATACTCTGGAGATTTTTGTTAACGCTAGTAGGCCAACTGTATTACAAAGTATTTATCCAGAATAATCAGCAACCCCTAGCTCATCTTTTGGGAATGTAAGTTTTTTGCATGCAGGACAGCCTAATCCCACATTGCTTTGATAATTTTTTGCAGATTTCTACGCCGGTCCGTAGCAAATTTCACGCCCTGCAAATGAAGCACGAGTGCGTTGGGTGAAAACTCTTTTGGGAAACTACCTTTACTCCGAAATACGAAACTGCCTTCCTTTTTAACCAACTCGAATCCCTTAGGAATTTCGATAATTGTCAACGGCTCATAATCTTCCCAAGTGGTGCCTTCAGGTATGTTTCCGTCAAATATATCCGCATCGAACACCATTCCAGTTTCGGGTTTGCTTCTTAAGGTGTAAATCGTAGTAAATAATTTCATGTTTCAAGCCTCAGTCCTGAAAAAGCCATAAATCTTGAATGTAACTGGCTATCTTTGGAATTATGCTAAAGTCCCAGAGTCAATTATGTTGGCGGAGTATGTGCCGGTACGCTGAGGGGTACAGTAGAGCAATTTATGTGCACTGTCAGAAAGAATTCTACTTAGAATTGGGTCCAGCTTCAGCAGAAGGACGTTCTCCTGTGGAAACCTCAATCATCAATCGGCAATGATCACTGGAGCCCCAATCATCTGCACTGTTCAGGGCACGCACGCTGATTTGCCTGTGAAAACCGCGCGAGGCAAATACATAATCCAGTTGACGATTGGCCTGTTGCGGGGATTGCTTGCGTGTATGGAAGGTTGGTGTGTTTCGGGTACCAGTCGGTGTATCCGGCTGTGGCGATACCACTGTCTGTCCTTCAGGGACTTGCGGGCCCAAAAACTCGAGTCCCAGACTCTCAAATCGCACCCAGGCCGATTGCTCACGTTCAGGTAAAGAGTACTGATTACCCGTTGCCCCATAGATCATGTTCAGATCGCCTGCGGCCAGGACGCGATGCCTGGAAGGATCGCAGTCTCCAATGAATGTCGAGAGGTCCGACAGGATCCGGTGTACCGAGACGTCGGAAGCACCGACTTGCCATTTACTTTCAGTCCATGGGTGAGGTTTCATCCACCGTGCGTACATGGATATTGCGACAAACGCATCCTGTGAACGACCGCGAGGTGCAATTTTAGCAGCTGCTATAGTACCTATGCCGCTTACACCAATCTCGCGTTCACCGAGTTCACTTATCGGTGGAACCTGTCTGAAGGAATCCACCTCGACACGATCGGACAACGGCACCACCATCGGCCAGCGGTCATACAGGTTCCGGTTCCAGAACACATCGTCTTCATACTGGATTATACCTACAAGGTCTTTCGGAGGACTCCCAGCTTCCTGTAACAGCGCGACATCTGCTGCCCCCCGATGTGCCATTTCTGCCAGTTCGTACCATGGGTGCGAGCGTTTGGCAATGTTCCAACTTACGATTTTGATCATCAATCTGGTTCCTTTATCCCGTATTCAGGATTATGTTGGAGCATCGTCAAGAAACTCCTTATCAACTTTTCTTGTTTTCCATGATACCTTCGACCAGCCTTCCGGATAAATCACGTTGCGTCTTGATCCAGGATTTCGAATACCCACAGGCCTATCCACTATTTGGTTTCTTCAGACAAACTTACAGTACATCACAAACTCAAGGATGCATCGGCTTAAAGTTTGAAAGAGTGACTGGAGTGCTGATCGCGCACAATGACCCCCTAATCTAAACCCGTTGTGAGAGCTTTTGAACTTAAATCTGGATCAAGTTTAGGGGGGAGAATACTGGAACATTACTCAAGGCGATTGATACCATCAACCGCCAGAGTCGTATACAGTATATAACCGTAAATTTTAATTATTAACCACTGACGGTCAGTGCCCTCTGCAAATGAGTACAGTCCTAGTATAGCTATATCAGTTTGCTGTATTTTCCAGAATCTTTTTCTGGCTCTCTATGGATTTCTTTATTACCTTGCTATAAACACGCTTCTTCTCTTTAGAAGGAGCAGTGCGTATGAACTTCGAAAAGGCAGAGGAATCCTTAGGCTGGGACCCGGTTTTAGACTTAAAAGACATAACTATTCACTCATTACATTCCAATGAACTTCTCAATATCAGTTCTTGTATATTTTTCCGGTACGTGATTATCTATTTGATCGATTCCTGCCTTGTAAAGTTTCCGAGAACCGTCAATTTCTTTTAATAATAAGTCAACACTAATATCTTGTCCAAACCTGTTTTTCAATTCATTTACGGTTTCTCTGGCGGCAAAATACTGAACAATGAACTGTTCAGGCAGAATATTTCTGCCTTCTAGCTTTTCTCTTGCTTGAACAAATTCCCACGCCTTCCCTGGAGTCAGGTATACATAAAGTATTTGAACCTGTCTTTTCTTCCTGAGTGAGCGAGAAATGTTTTCTACCGCTTTTCCATAATTTGATAATGTACCATCAAGAATGAAACTTTGTTTTTGTTTTAATGCAAGATCATGTATTTTCTCTACTAAAATTGATACTGCTGGTTGGAATAACCATGAATTATCACCAGCATAATGCTTAAACTCTGAGCGTAACTCATCAGGATCAATTCTGAGAATTCTTCTACCTCTCTCTACATTTTCTAGTTCATCTAGCAAAGCTTTTGATGCCTCTGTTTTACCTGCACCAGGTGACCCCGCCATAAATACGGATACTGGTTCTCGATCAGGCAAAAACACTTTAGGATTTGTATACCTCTCCGCTATTTCTTTTTTGTTCTTCCTAGCAAATCGAATAGCTTCATTTTTAATATTATTATGATCACTATCCATTGACTACATCTCAGCTTTACATGTCATTGAACTCATGTTTTTCAGCATTTAGTCCTGACAAGAATATTCAAACACCACAGTTATTCACACCAAATTTAATTCTTGAGAACTGATATAAAAGAAGTATTTTAGAGACATACCTACAGTTATCTGGCATGTACTTGAAATTCCAAATCAAATAACCAACCGGCGTTCTGTCTTGTCAAAATGATGCTTGTTCATGGTTTTATCCCCTTGTGTAGGAAACAAATTAAGTGTGCAGTGCAGGACTGACATTAGCCGACTGAAGAAGATGCATAGTTCTTTACCTCCAATCTACCGGTTCCCAAGCTAGATATAAACTATTGTCCCGCATCGGTTACAGTCGTTGCAGTGCCGTACGCTGACCCTAGCCTGCGGGTTTGATTTCATGACGGATGACCTTAGGCGCGTTGTGAAAGGCCACCATCATAGTCCCCTCAAAGCGAGCCCAACTGGGCGTGGCGGAGTTATTATCGTCTGGGTTGTTGCACTCCACGCCTAACTTCACAGTATACACGTCCCCTTTCGGCCGAGTGACATACTCGTTGTCAAGCAGGACTTCGTATAGGTATATCGCAGACTCGATCACCACGATATGCGCATAACGGATACCGCAAAACGTCACCGCGTTCAGGATATGTGGCGCCGGATTCCTAGTCGCTTTGGTTGGCTCCTCACCTTCAAATGTCGCGAGTCTGCTTGTGTTGAGTGAGTGCGCCGCTTCGTAGTTTACAACGGTCTGTATTATCTCCTTGAGAGATATACCTCGATTGTCGAACAGCACAACTTGCTGGCTAAGCCACTCGTCGCAATTCATGTATGGCTCTTGGTCGAGTCGGTACAACATCTCGGGAACCACTTGCCAGATCCATTGTTCCGTGGGCACACCTGTCCATCCAACCACTCCGGGTAGAGGCCAGTCGATGTCGATCTCCAACGACTGAGGACCCATCGGCACGGCGTAGGTTTTTTCCGGCGCCAGCGTCTCGTCGTTGAGTTTCACGATACGTAACTCACCGCCCTGGATGCCGCCAAAATCAATCCGAATGCGTCTTCGCAGTTCGCGCGGAATTTTGACAATGCGGTGGAATCGCAGGTGGAGTGCGGCTAGCACGTTATCGTCGAGCAGGCGGGTTTCTCTTCTGCCGTAGTCGCCTAGTATGGTCTTCCTCAAGAATATCGAACAGGCCCTTGCCAGAGCTGCAATTGCTGTCGTCCACTCCTCGCCTTGCCCGCCACCTCCTTTCCCAAATTGCATCGCCATCCCATTGACAACCAGCTGCATGTCCTGAAGCGCTTCCGTGACGCGCCCCAGCTTATCTTGGGAAAGCCCACCGATTAGGCTCCCGATGGCAGGGAAGAACTTGGGGTTGTTTTCGTCGCTCACTGTCGAACCTTGTCGTTAGTGTCACATCAGTCGCCTAGCATTGGTGCTGCTTTATTCGATTTTTCGCCCTGCGAGGTCTCCATCGTCTGTTTCGCGGCTGGACTTGATGTCGTTGCCCTGCCACTTGCTATAAACATAATCGGTTAAGTGATAACTAATCTTCAGAAATACAACAATACATAGTAAACGCATATACATAAACTGATTAAGTGGTGGAGGTCAACTCCGCCAACATTCAATGCCAAATTATTAATATATAAGGTTATATTTAGAATTGTCTAGGTAATGTCCCATAATATATCCCATTAGTGGCAATGCCGACCTGTTGTTCATGTGATAACTAACAATACGCCTGTAGCAAACTGATGATCTACGATTCACTGAATTGCTTCCACATGATACCCTCCCAGTCCAAGTCCCTTATGAGAATTTTATACCCAAGACCGGATCAAGTTTTAGGGGCACAGGATATCAACCACTGATACTACAAATAATGGAGAAGCTATGGGAATCCAGACACACTTCAATGAGTTCCATAACAAGATCAAGCTCGGTCGTGAAGATGACGCCTACAAGAAAGCACGGGAGCGCGATGACAGTATCAAGACAGAAGTGACCTCTGCCTTCGCTGAAGCTGGATACCCTGTTGTCAATGATTTCATCCAGGGTTCGCTAAAGACACACACAGGAATTGTGCCAATCTCAGGCGACTACGACATCGACCGTGCCCTGGTAATTGAAGACAAGACGGCACCGGATAATCCAGTGACGCCAAAAAAGAAGACACTAGACGTGCTCGAAGATCGTGGGTTCAAGAATGCGAAGATCAAGAAACCATGTGTGACGGCAGATTACGTAAGCGATAACGTCCATATCGACTTCATCATCTACAAGCGGTTGGGCAGCCAGCACTACCTTTCCATAGGCAAGGAGAACTCGGACGAAAATAACCGGGAATGGTCGGCCACTGATCCGAATGGCCTTATCGAGTGGATTAACGATGGTACTGACTACGACAAAGACGATGCGCAAGACATTCTGATGCAGTTCCGACGACTGACACGATACTTGAAGCGCTGGCGTGACGTACAGTTCAGTGAAAATGTGGCAGCTAAGGTTTTTTCAGTTGGTCTCACCGTTATGGCTAAAGAGCAACTCCAGTGGTCTTTTAGCACAGAGGGTGCTCGACAAGATCTGCAAGCGTTACGCAAAACCGTGGAGGCAATTCTGGATGCAGGCTACTTTACCAAAAAAGATATTGGGCGGTATCGAGTCAGTGTTCAACTTCCAGTACAGCCTTGGCGCGACATCTTTTACGGTTCTAGCCTTGACACCGGTACACAACTCTACAACAAGCTCAAACGGCTGAAGCAAAATCTAACTGAAGTAGAAGGATTGAGCGACATACGCGAGCAGTGCAAAATTTTGAATAAGCTCTTCGGTGACGATTTCAAGATTCCAGAACCTCCGAAGGGAGGCTCCAATGAGAATAAAGCAAAGCACTCTAGTGCCGGAATCGTTACCTCATCTGTCGGTGCGTGAATAGGGATAAAATTCAAAGTTGCATCTCGGCTCTCGGCTACGATACTCGGCTGACAGAGAAGAGAACGAAGCTAATTGTTACGTTCGACGTTCAAGGGAAAAAGGTGGCGCTCGTCCACGAGTTCCCTGACAAACTGCTTCGACTTCCAAAGTTTCACTTGCTCGGTGGCCATGGCTTCGGAAAGTTGGCGCACGTGCTTACGGATGAGGATGACGAATCTGGGGAAGTATGCGTTGCCAGCCCAGAATCGACCATGGTCAATGCCGATCAGCCGGAACTGGCTTATCGAGACACAGTAAAAGAACATGTCCTACTGCTGACACAAC
Organism: Gammaproteobacteria bacterium; assembly: GCA_965220875.1. Classification (GTDB taxonomy): domain Bacteria; phylum Pseudomonadota; class Gammaproteobacteria; order UBA4575; family UBA4575; genus WTFY01. Next base: position 1,961,294 of record OZ244849.1, read on the forward strand.
TGATCGAAGATCCTGCGTACAACAGGTCAGAACAATTGCGCGAGTTCGAAGACCATTGGAAAATTCTCTGCAAGGAGTCTGAAAAGAATATTAGAGAACTTTTCTTGGCGTGGGATGGAAACAAAGTTGAATATCTGAAGGTAAAAAAGCCTCGTACAGCCTCCCAATGGGACTTGCGTGCGAATCACATCGCACTAGCCTTATCATTGGTAAATGAACCACGACTGAAGTCTTTACAAGACAGTGCGGAATGGGGTAGACGCCCAAATGCAGGTAAGGCTATAGCACTGCCGCTAAACGATGTGGATCCTGCGCCAGCGTCACAATGTGACTTGATTCCATGGTTTTGTAGGATAATCGATAACATGGATTGTGCAAGTCGTAATGAACTGGAAAAATTACATAAGAAAATGAGCCGCGAATATTGGCTCATTTTCTCAGCACGAGTTCCAGACGGATTGATTATGTTCGCAATTCGCTGGATAAAAAATCAGCAAGGTAGATTACCAAGATCAAAAGAGGAGGCGATAGGTTGGACAGCTATGCCTTACGTGGTCAGACCCCTGTCCCGGGAATCGCTCGTTCCTCGGGGCGGTGGCTCCCTAGACTTGACAAGTAAGTCTGTTCTTTTGGTCGGCTGCGGATCAGTTGGCAGTGAACTTGCTCTGCGCCTGACTTCAGCGGGAATAGGAAGTCTCACCATATCTGATCCGGATAGATTTTCTGAGAAAAATCTTTACCGACACATTTTGTCGGTGAATGACATAGGGCAACTTAAGGCGGAGGTACTAGCTCGGGAAATTGCTCAAAGGCACCCATGGACAAAGGTAGAGGATAGGTGCAATTCGCTGGAAAAACTGCTGGATCCAAACATGTTAAGGAGTTACAACATGATTGTGATTGCAATCGGCTCCCCAAACGTTGAACGGTTTTTCGCGGAGCATTGCATCAAAGAACAGATAGACGTGCCTGTAATATTCTGCTGGCTGGAGGGTTATGGAATCGGTGGCCATGCAATCTTAGTAGTGCCCGGGACGAAGGGATGCTGGCATTGCGCGTATGTCGATCAACAAAAGCTCACACGGGGCCTCACTTCGAATTTGAATTTCCTCGAGCCAAATCAGAAAGTGATGCAGAACCAAGGGGGATGTGGTACCCAGTTTTTACCCTACAGTGGTATTGCAGCTGGTTACACAGCGGCGATTACCGCCGACATGGCCGTACGCTATTTTGAGGGTCAAGTGTCTTACTCGTCCAAAGTGAGTTGGAAAGGATCAGATACACAAGCCAAAAATGCCAATATGGCAGTGACACGGCGATATCGACATTTCACCGATTCGTTGAGGACGCTTGCCCTGTATGACAGAAATTGTGATTTTTGCTGTGGATAACGGGGTGTATTCTTTTAAGGGATTTGGCCGCCGGGTCACCGTGAACAAAGCAGTGGTAAGCGTCTGGCATATGCATCGCCAGTTAGTAGCAACCTCCACCGAGTCTTTTGGAGTGTTGATGGGAACGACATCTATAGATCGTAGTAAAATTTGGATTGAAGCAGTAACTACTCCCATGTTGAAAGACAAAAGTTCGAAGTTCTCATTCGCACTTCGCGATCCTAGTCATCAGCAGGTAGTGAATCGAAGATTCGCCTCTTCTAACTGCAGCTCGATCTATCTTGGGACATGGCATACACACCCAGAACCGACTCCTACACCATCGTCGATTGACCTAAAAGACTGGTCAGCCTGCTTAAGGGCAAACCACAAGCGGCCACTAACATTCGTGATTGTGGGAACTGAAGAGATTTGCATGTTCGTGCGCTCGAGAGGCCGCTTCAAACCACTTTGTCCGGACTGTTAATTGTATGGCATCAATTGATCCGAGAGAGGCGACGCTCGTACAGACGCGCGAACTGCCAATGACGACGCTTGATGCTGTGAAGGACCACGCAGCAGCTGCTAGGTCGCTTGTGCCCTGGAACAGTGTTGGAGTGCTGATAGACGAGGGACCACAGGCAATTGTGACCGTACTACACAATAGAGATACAGTCGTATGCGCTTTGCGATTCTGTCTGTCAGTCCCTCAAAGCATCCACGCGTTACAAGCATACAACCGAGGCATGTCCGGTCCGATGGAGCTTCGGAGCTGGCAAGGGCACACGATAACGAGCGAACAGGCGCGAGATTTGACCAAGTTAACTGATGCCTGGAAACAATCGTTCAGTCAGCGGAAAGTGCAAACTGACGAAGACTGGCGGGCATTCTTTGAGCAAGTTGAAAGTTTTGGCTGCAAGAAGGGTCGCGGCAACAATATCAGTACAGCGACGCGTAACCAAGTCTTGCTTGATTCACACGGAAGATGCATGTTCCAAGGTTGTGGTATCGACCTAACCGAAGATCCTGTAACGCGTACACGCGGCAACTTTGCAACGCTAGCGCACAATGTCGCATCTTCCGAGGGTGGTACCCGAGGAGTTCTATATCTTTCTCATGCCCTTGCAAATAATCCAGATAACATCCTATTGTTCTGTGAGGCACATCATCGCTTGGTAGACAAGGTCGCCAAGGCTGACTACCCAGCTGCAAAACTGTCGGAAATGCGTAGGCAATTCTGTGTGGAGACAACGAAGATTCTTGACGCGTTAGCGCTCTCACCTATGCCCGCTTACTGCGTGGCATGGCCTGTCCACAGACAAAGGGTTTCGTTGCCCACATCAGAGCAGGTTGCTCGAGCGCTAAAGCCAATTGGCGCTAAGCTCGACGGTCAGATTCGATCGATCAATGACAACGATGCGGTATTGCGGTCATTGGAGGGAGAGGTTTTTTGGGCCGCAATGAGCACTGCAGTGGAGCAAACTGCAGCAGATATCCTCCTACAGGCACACGGCGAAGGATACCGTGCTGCCCTTTTCGCGATGGGTTTGATGCCGGCCCTCATTTCGCTTGGAGCGAAGCTAGGAAACAAGTGCGATATAACACCAATGCTGCGGTATCGCGAAAACGGTTTGTGGTACTGGCCGATTAATGAGCCTCGAGGCGAGTTTTCCAAGATCAGCGGTTTGAACCAGTTATCGGACTCCGAGGGCGAGGTATGCTTGTTACTAGGGTTTACAGCAGTGCCCGAGTCAATGCATTCGACGGCTAAGTATCTTGGTATGAGTGTCGTATCAGTAATTGCCCGCACGGAATACTTGGGCAATGGTGCACTTGGCCATCCAGACGATGGTGTCTCTTTTCGGCAGCGAATGCAGGAACTTCTTCACCAGTTAAGGGACGTGCACGGCGTACAAAAAGTTCATGTGCTGCCATGTGCGTCCAACGCAGCATGTGTTTTCTTCGGCCAAGCTTTCGACAGCTACCATCCGGACCTCTTGATTTACGACTTTACTTCTGAAGGAGACGGCATGGTCCCAAGATTAGAAATCAAGAACGTGAATAATGATTGCAAGGTCGAGACTGCTGAACTTGAGAGCTAAATTTGGAAGAAGAGCAACTATGATCTTGATCTAGAGAAAACGTCCAGCTTCACCGCTTATCCGACTCGCATGCACCGCCAATAGACTTCAAGACAAGTCTGCCCAAGACTCTTCAAAGTGTTTACAGATACCCCAATCGCACATTCTTATTTGCCGTAGTTTTACGTGAAGCTTTCGTCAGGCCAGTCACATTTCTAACTCTTTGATTTCACCTTCAATAACCTTGCCACTTTTGTTTGACTACATGAAATTGATCTACAACTTGATATCTCGGTGTACTCTGTTGGTGACATTGACCTGACTGTCGACCTTGAAATTCTATCTGTACTCCTCTGTCAAGCCCCCTGAGTATGTACCAGGTGTTGTGAGAGAGTAGGAGCGATTGGAGGTCACCCCTTTTTAGTACCACGTCGATTGCGAATCTGGCGGGTTATGGTCCTTCCCCAAAAATTCTCATTCCCTAAAAACTCGATTCAGATCTGAACTTATTGAATCGGAAATTCTTCAATATTTGCGAGCGATATAAGTCAAGATAGGTGAAGAAATGAATATAATATAAAGCTATTGCAGTTTAGCGGAAGAACTTAATCGTCCTATTCTCTTTCAGTTTCAATGCATCTTCACGGGGCTTGTGGTCATTTCCTCAGACAATGTCTCTGCCTGTGTTAAAACTAACTCAACGGCACCTTTTTGCTGATCAGGTGGGTACTTGTATTTTCGCAATAGCTGACGAATGAGAATCCTCAGTCTTGCTCGAACACTTTCACGAACTGCCCAATCGACAGTCAAATTTTCTCGTAGTTTTTTTGCAATCTCACGTGCCATCTCAACGAGAATTTCCTCGCCCATCAATTCTTGTGCAGATTCGTTCTGCGCTAGGGCATCATAGAAGGCCTCTTCCTCATCTGACAGGTCGTGACTTTCTCTTCGCTTAAGATCTTCTTTGAACTGTTTTGCCATTGCGATGAGTTCTTCGATCACCTGAGCCGCTTCAATCGCACGGTTTGCATACTTACCTATTGATTTCTCTAGAAGTTCACTGAATTTACGCTGCTTGACAACATTGGTACGAAACTTGGATTTAATTTCGTCCTTAATAAGTCTTTGCAGAAGTTCTACCGCCAGGTTTTTATGTGGCATCTTCATCACTTCTTTGAGAAAGTCTTCTGAAAGAATTGAGATATCCGGGAACTCCAGGCCTGCCAATTTGAATACATCCAATACGCCTTCACCAATAATCGCCTGGGATACCAATTGCCGTAATTCGAAATCAGTATCTCGTGGAGGAGTATCTCCTCTTTCACCTTTCACCAGTGGTGCACGTACGGCTTGATGAAATGCAACCTCAGGGGACAGTTCCATAGCTTCGTCCAAAGTTCCGCACAATGCGAAGGCCTTGGTCATTTGAAGCACAATATCGCAGTATCTGCGCTTACCGTCTTCCTGTTCGAGAACGTGATCCATACAGGCTGGAATGAGCTGAAGGGCTTTTGTCTTGTATTCACTCCAGTCCAGGGGGTACAGAAGATCTTGTGCAACCTGAATCTTTTCTTTGAGAATCCGTAACGCTTCAGATGAATCGATCGTTGGCCTACCTTTCCCTTTTGCTGCACTGTAGGTTGCCAATGCTTCTTTGAGCTGGGGTGCAATGCCGATATAGTCCACAACAAGACCGCCTGGCTTGTCCTTGAAGACACGATTCACACGTGCAATGGCCTGTGCAAGGTTCGCGCCTTGCATCGGCTTATCGACATACATGGTTGCAAGACAAGGTGCATCAAATCCTGTTAACCACATATCACGTACTATGACGATCTTTAAAGGGTCCAAAGGGTCTTTGAACCGTTTCTCAAGATCTTTCTTTTGTGTCCTGTTGGTATGATGTGGTTGCAACTCTGCCTTGTCCGATGCGGATGCAGTCATAATGACTTTGATCTCACCTGACAAGTGCTCGTCAGAATGCCACTCAGGACGGAACGCTACGATTTGGTTATATAACCTGACACATATTTCACGGGACATAGCCACAATCATGGCCTTGCCTGGCTGAGTCTGGCGGCGTGTTTCGTAGTGATGTATTAAATCCTCTGCTACCTCCTTGAGACGTGCATCCGTCCCCACGATTGCTTCCAATGCAGACCACTGGCTCTTCGCCTTTTCTTTCTCACGTTCGTCCGCGGTCTCACTGTCCAGTATCTCTTCCACTTCCTCATCAATCTGAGGTAGTTCTGCCTGGTTCAGATTGATCTTGGCAAGACGTGATTCATAATAGATTGGGACAGTTGCCCCATCATCGACGGCCTGTTGAATGTCATAGATCGAAACATAGTTACCAAAGACCGCTTGGGTGTCCCGGTCATCCTTTGAAATAGGTGTTCCAGTGAATGCTAGAAACGTTGCATTAGGTAACCCATCCCTCAGTAACTTGGCTAGACCATACTTGATAGAACCACTCTCACTATCCAGTTTTGCCTTGAATCCATACTGGGTCCGGTGTGCCTCATCCGCAATGACCACGATGTTGTGACGATCAGTCAAAACTGGGAATCGGTCTTCATTCGCATCCAAGCCAAATTTTTGTATGGTCGTGAAAATGATGCCACCTGAGGGACGATTCATCAGATGCTCTCGAAGTTCTGCACGAGAACTTGCCTGCTTGGGTGTATCGCCCAAGAGTTCGCCAGCATTAGCAAAGACATTGTACAACTGGCCATCTAGGTCCTGTCTGTCTGTGACCATTACTATCGTAGGATTTTCAAGACGAGGTTCTGAGATCAAACGCCCTGCCAGGCACGCCATTTCAATACTCTTACCTGCGCCTTGTGTGTGCCAGACCACTCCGCCTTTTTTAGTCCCATCAATCTTACTCGCAGTAACAATACTTTCGACTGCCACCTGCACGGCATGAAACTGATGGTATCCGGCAATCTTTTTGGCAATATCCTTGCCCTCTTCAAACACACAGAAGTATCGTAAATAATTCAGGAAAATATCCTTGTTAAAGAGGCCTTTGACCAGGGTCTTGAACTGTTGGTTCTGGCCGAGAGGATCCAGTTTAATGCCATCAATGGTGCGCCACCGCATAAACCGTTCCCTGTCTGCAGAGACGGATCCCAAACGTGCATAGATTCCGTCTGAAATAACCATGCAGACGTTATAATTAAACAGGTCAGGTATATCAGCCTTGTACGTCTGTAACTGATCGAACGCTGTCCAGATGTCTGCATTCTCATCGGCAACGTTCTTGAGCTCGATGACGGAAAGTGGTAACCCGTTTACAAACACCAATACATCCGGTCTGCGATTGTGTTTGTTTCCGTGAACTGTGAACTGATTGACGGCCAGCCAGTCATTGTCGTCCAAGTTCTCATAATCAATGACCTTGAGTTGTTTGCCGACTTCCTGATCGCCTTCGTGATAAGTAACCTTGATGCCTTTGGTCAGCCATTGATGTACTTGCCGGTTGCAGGACATCAATGCTGGGATGTTCGGGTTGGTCAGTTGAGAAATCGCAGTGTTGATTGCAGATGCTGGAATATCAGGATTAATACGAATCAACGCTGTCTGTAAACGATCTTGAAGAACAACTGAACGATAGTCTGTGCGTTCTGGCTCTTCACCTTCCGGAGCAATGTCGTATCCGCACTTGTACTGGTAACCAAGTTCTTTAAACCAGTCGATACTGATTTGTTCAACTTGGTCTTCTGTCACTAGTGCCATCAGATTCTAGCCTTTTCGAAAAACTTTTCTGAATCTGATACTTGGAGTTCACCTGAGATGAGTTTGGGGAGTAGAGTGTCACGAAGCTCTACTAATATTTTATTTTCTGAAGCAATGTTGACCATCCTATCTATCATTGGGCCAACTGTTTCTGCAAACGTTTCAATAAGTGATTCTGGTGGTAACACTAGCTCAATACCTTTCAAATGTGATGAAGGTCTAGCAATAGATGGAACACCGCTACCAGACACATTCGACAATAATTTATGTTGCCCAATTGGACTATGAAAAAATAACGCTAGATATGAACTAAGTGATGAATACAATGGTCGTGCATAAAACTGTCGCTGCGAGATTACATATTTAGGGAACTTGCTAGATTTTGGGATAAGTGAAACCTGTCCAACTGTTCCTGCATGTGTGAATATCACGTCACCCGATGTAACAACAGAATTCTTTAGTCTCTCTGAATGCTCTTTGCTTACAAAGTTGTATTTGCCTTCATTTATTAAAAAACCATGTAAATGATGTCCGCTAATTACTGGCACGCCCTGATCTACAAAAGTCGACACTTTAATATTCGAACCGAAAGGACCCATTGCAATTTTTTCACATACATCTTCAGTTCTCTTTATTTCCCATTCCCTAGGTATATCCCCAATCTCTGACTTCACCAACTCATCAGGAAACAAATCACTGATTTCAGTGGAAAGACCCGTGGGGCGACCTGCTGATTTTGCATAGACAGGATCAAAGTCAACAAACCATGACTTGAAGATTGCCTTGGCAATCCCTTCAAGGGTTTGGTTCATCTTTTGATTGAGTTCGATTTTGTCGTCAAGGGTTCCTAGGATGTGGGCGATTATTTTTTGATTATCGATCGATGGAATACAGAGTTCTATTTCTTTGAAATTTTTTAAAACAATTCTAGGAACACCAGAACCTGATACGTAGTTACTCAGTATACTATTTCTAACTGTTGGATCCTTTATCGAATACACCAAATAATCTGGATCTACTAAATCGGTATTAGGACGAAGAATTGCTATTGATGATAGCAATACACATTTCTGATTTTCTCTAACTTTAAATATATGTTTGAGAACAGAGCCATCTTTAGCAATCAAAATATCATTGGCCTCTGGCTTACAGCCAGTTCGCTTAAGCTCTTGGTATTCTTCTTCTGTGATCCTCTTAGCATTTGCATCTGAAAACCCGAACTCTGTCATATCCTTTACAGAGTACATACAAATCCCGTCGGGAGAGGACTTTGGTGACCTATGAGAACCGTCTGTTATCTTAGAACATAATTCTTTTAATCTAAATGTTACTAAGTCACTCATGTGTAAGATATTCTATAAAAGAACTAATTTTCTGATTCAAAATCTCTCCTTTAGAATTAAGGTTTCGAAGTTCTTTATTTAGTTCTAAAATTTTTTCCTTGATAGGCCTGTCATCATCTTCAATGGTAGAAACGCCAACATAACGTCCTGGTGCCAACACAAAATCATTCTTCTCAATTTCATCTAAGGTTGCAGCCTTGCAGAACCCTTGCACATCTTTATAATCTTCACCTGTTTTCCATGCCTTTACTGTATCAGCTACTTTTGCTATGTCTTCACCAGTAAAGATTTTAAGTATTCTTGTCTCCATCGTGCCTAACTGACGTGCGTCAATGAATAGGGTTTCACCTTGTCTGTTACGGCCGTATTTAGTTTTATCATTAGTTAAAAACCATAAACACGCAGAAATTTGTGTATTGAGGAACAACTGACTAGGGAGTGCAACCATCACCTCTACTACATCACCCTTGATCATTGTCTTGCGAATTTGACCTTCTCCTCCCGAATTGGAGATCATAGAACCGTTTGAAAGGACTACACCGGCCTGTCCCCCAGGTCGTAATTTCCACAACATGTGTTGCAACCATGCAAAGTTTGCATTACCTATTGGTGGTTTGCCGTATCGCCAACGAGGATCATCCTCATATTTCTCTCCACCCCAGTCAGATACGTTGAATGGTGGGTTCGCCATAATGTAATCAAACTTCAAATCAGGAAACTGGTCTCTGGCAAAGGTATCCGCAGGTTCTGTACCTAGATCTGCCGCAAATCCTCGAATTGCCAAATTCATTGCTGCTAGGCGCCAAGTTGTAGGATTACTCTCCTGACCGTAAATGGATATATCGTCTACACGGCCACCATGAGACTGCACAAACCTCTCACTTTGAACAAACATTCCACCCGAACCACAACATGGGTCATAAACCCTCCCAGAATGCGGTGCGAGGACTGCTACGAGGGTCTTGACAATGTGTGAAGGGGTATAGAATTGTCCACCCTTTTTACCTTCTGCAGACGCAAATTGACCTAGGAAGTATTCATAGACTTCACCCAACAAGTCACTGGAACTGTACTTATGATCAAATCCAATTGTAGAAATCAGATCAATTAGTTCGCCAAGAACACCATGACCTAATTGTGCCCTCCCAAATCGTTTATCGAGCTTTCCATGTAGTGAAGAGTTCTCGTTCTCGATAGCAGTCATTGCATTATCTATTAGAAAACCAATATCTGATTGCTTTGCCTTTGCCCTGATAGATTCCCAACGTGCTTCCTGAGGTACCCAGAACACGTTGTCTTGGATGTAATAGTCACGTTCCTCAAGTTCTAGCTCAAATTCAGCTGGGTTTTCACTTATGAAATAGTCAGATGAGGGATCTGAAACGATGTGTCGGACTTTGTCCTGCTGCTTGACAAAAGTGTCAGAGATGTATTTCAGAAAGATTAAGCCAAGCACAATGTGCTTATATTCGGCTGCATCCATCTGTGCTCGAAGTTTATCAGCGGATGCCCATAATTTTTTCTTTAAATCATCACCCATTTCATTATGTTTCTAGTCGAGATTAGGCAAGTTAGATATAACGCCTCTATATACTCCAGATGCCAACAATGGTGACTCTATAAAACCCTAAAAAATAACTGAATACCGTCCCATCTATCGATGGTCTCATGACCTTAAAACTTATGTTCCTGCACAAATTGCTGAGAGAGCGCTATTAAATTGTGGGATATTACGTGGGTAATTACATAAAGATATTTATATATTATATGTAATATTAATTGGTTATATTATTATAGTGGCGGAGAGAGAGGGATTCGAACCCTCGGTGCCCCGTTGAGGGCACACTCACTTTCCAGGCGAGCCCGTTCGACCACTCCGGCATCTCTCCAAGCTGTAATCCGAAACTGTATTCAGGACACCAGTAGCATTATCTGCCCTTTAGCCTGCGGCTGATACCCTGCAGCGTTAGTGCCGGCTACGATTTCTTGCCTCTGTCATTGCCAGGGCTATAGACCGAGGATGGGAAATGCGCGACATTTTCTCCGGCCTCAGAAATTTTTGATACACCCTGCTTATCCACCTCATCTATCCGGATAATGGCATGCATCGGCACAAAGAACCGTTTTACCTGCTCGAACTCAGACTTGAGCTTTTCTTCACCAGGGTCTACGACGACTTTTGATCTCTCATCAAATGTCAGGCCTTCTATAGTAACGAACCCGTACAAATCAGACTGGTATACCTGATGAGCATAGACTTCGTATATCTTGTCCAAGTTATAGAAACTGATTTTGTAAAGCTGCTTCTTAGGCATCATTCAATTAGGTCACTCCCGAACATTTCTTGTTTTCCACGTGACAGTGGCTCATGATCTCACTACTCTCCACAATCCAATTGCCACCAGACAAAAAACTTCCTAGACAGACCCTAATCTGTATGTAACAGACCAATATCAAACACAAGCTATCATCTTGAAATCTATGTGGGCATATAACTGATTATAGCGTCCCCGAACCCCGAAGTACTAACCAGAGTAGCTCCAGGCATTAAACGTTCAAGATCTTCCTGAACCTCTTTGGATGTACCTGGCCGTCTTGCCCTGGTTTGGAATCCTGCTCGAGCTCGAGCCAGGTCATAAGTCACAGTCCTAGAGGCTATGGCGCCAGAAATCCCGGCGATCACCAAATCCGCAGCCTCGCTCCAACCCAGATGTCGAAGCATCATCTCAGCTGACAAGATTATGGATCCGGGATTTACCCTGTCCTTCCCCGCGTGACTGGGCGCCGTACCATGCGTGGCCTCGAAACATGCAACATCATCAGAAATATTTGCACCGGGTGCAATTCCAATGCCTCCTACTTGTGCAGCAAGCGCATCAGAAATGTAATCACCATTCAGGTTCAAGGTGGCAATTACTTCAAAGCTTTCAGGTTTTAATAGGATTTGCTGTAAAAAATTGTCAGCAATTACATCCTTGATGATGATTTCATTACCGTTGTTTGGATTCTTTATCTTGCACCAAGGACCCTCACCAATTACTTCTGCCTTGAACTCTTGCTGTGCAAGCTCATACCCCCAGTTTCGAAACGCACCTTCCGTAAATTTCATAATGTTTCCCTTGTGCACAAGCGAAACAGAAGTGCGATTATTGTCAATGGCATACTGAACTGCCTTTCGAATCAATCGTACCGAACCTTCCTTGGAAACGGGCTTGATACCGATTCCTGACGTATCCGGGAAACGGATTTTTGTTACATTCATCTCCTTGCGCAAAAAATTTATAACCTTGCTTGCCTCTTCACTCTGAGCTTCCCACTCAATTCCTGCATAGATGTCTTCAGTATTCTCTCTGAAGATCACCATGTCAGTGGTGGCAGAATCTTTCAATGGTGTAGGGGTTCCAGGGAAGTAACGTATCGGCCGCACGCAGGCAAATAGATCAAGCTTCTGACGGATGGCTACATTTAATGACCGCATGCCCTCGCCTACAGGTGTGGCTAAGGGACCTTTTATCGACACTGCATATTTTCTCATCACATCAAGCGTTTCTTCCGGAAGGAAATTATGTTTGCCATACAAGCGTGCAGCTTTTTCTCCTGCATAGATCTCCATCCAGCTAATACGTCGCTTGCCATCATAGGCACGCTTGACAGCCGCAGAAACGACTCGCCTCATGACTGGAGTTACGTCCAGACCAATACCATCACCTTCAATAAATGGAATTATCGGGTTATCAGGAACATCCAAGCTTTTATCCGGATTAAGGGAGATGGACTCCCCTTGTGCTGGAACTTGAACATGCTCATAAGGCTTGTGCTGCATCAAATACCTCGAAAGAATTAGACATAACTATAGCCATTCTGTAAAAGCTTGAATCCTGCAAGAAACAAGAGAATTATCCAACCTTGGTCTTAAACTGCATCTCCTCAGTAGAACCAGTGAGCGCAGTAACAGAAGAGTGTCCTCCTTGAATCGTGGTAGTAACATCATCAAAATAGCCCGCTCCAACTTCCTGCTGATGACTTACAAAAGTGTAACCGCGAGACCGTGCCTCGAATTCAGGTTGCTGCACCATATTGACATAAGCAGTCATTCCATCTCTAGCATATGCCTCTGCAAGATCAAACATGTTGTACCACATGCTGTGTATTCCAGCCAAAGTAATGAATTGGTATTTGTAACCCATTGCCCCCAACTCACGCTGGAATTTGGCAATGGTGGCATCATCAAGATTCTTCTTCCAATTGAAAGAAGGAGAACAGTTATAGGCAAGTAACTGTTCAGGGTGGTGCTTACGTACACCTTCAGCAAATGCCTTAGCAAACTCCAAATCCGGCGTGCCTGTTTCACACCAGATCAAATCTGCATATTCTGCATAGGCGACACCACGAGAGATAGCCTGCTCCAGCCCGTTCCTGACGCGAAGGAAACCCTCTGATGTCCTCTCTCCTGTCAAAAACTGATGATCCCTCTCATCACAATCAGATGTAAGCAAGTTTGCAGCTTCAGCATCAGTGCGCCCCAAAACTACAGTGGGAACACCCATAACGTCTGCTGCCAGTCTGGCTGCATTGAGCTTCTGACACGCCTCCTGAGTCGGAACGAGAACTTTGCCACCCATGTGACCGCACTTTTTGACTGCAGCCAATTGATCTTCAAAGTGAACTCCTGCTGCACCCGCCTCTACCATGTTTTTCATCAGTTCGAATGCATTCAGTACACCGCCAAATCCGGCTTCTGCATCTGCCACAACAGGAACAAAGTAGTCAATTTCGTTTTCACCTCGTTCCCATTGAATTTCATCCGCACGCTTGAATGCATTGTTGATACGCCGTACAACGGTAGGCACCGAATCATACGCATAGAGTGACTGGTCCGGATACATGGTTTCACTGGTATTGGCATCTGCTGCAACCTGCCAACCTGACAAGTAAATCGCCTTGATTCCTGCTTTGACTTGTTGCACAGCCTGACCGCCAGTCAATGCACCCAGGCAATGTACATAACCTTCTTCATTAACCAGTTTCCAAAGCTTCTCTGCACCTCTTTTTGCCAGCGTATGCTCTATCTGCAATGAGCCACGCAGACGTACCACATCCTCTGCCGTGTAATTACGCCTGACATTTTTCCAGCGTGGATTCTCCCTCCACTCCTTCTCCAGCTCTTTTACCTGTGCAGTTCTACTATCACTCACAACCATATCTCCTTCTGAAGCCATCAAAATCTACTGAATATTAGCACTGAAGCCAGAATCAGGCTCAATGCTCAAACGGAAAGTGTATACTATCAGATACTAGTTTGAAGTAACTAAAAAATTTGAAACTCATCACGTTGAATTACCCAAGTAGATAGCAACATATTTTTCAGCAAGCAGGCAACCAGAACGAGATAACTACGGCGGGCTACACTGGCAAGCCTGCCATAAGGATTACTCCCTTGCAGTCTGCTTGCCTGCCAAGGCAGCACTTTCACGCCACCGCCTGAAGCTAGTATCCAATGCAAATTCATACTGCGGACCTTTGTGATGCTCACGAATCAGAGGTCTCTGTAGCAGAACCGCTATTCAAGGATTTTGGTGGCCTTGACTCATTTTACGGAAAAATTACGACCGTCAGGTGTTTTGAAGACAACTCGCTAGTCCGCGACACCCTAAGCAGCCAAGGGTCTGGTCACGTGCTGGTAATTGATGGGGGAGGATCTACACGAAGGGCACTGGTTGGTGATATTTTAGCAAGAAAAGGAGTGGACAATAACTGGTCCGGTATCATAGTCCATGGGTGCATTCGCGACTCCCATGTTATCGCAACAATCAAGATAGGCTGCAAAGCCATTGGTACTGTACCGCTCAAAACCCAGAAAAAAGGTGTAGGAAAAAAAGACGTTCCAGTACAGTTTGCAAACGTGAAATTTGTTCCCGGTCACTATTTATATGCAGACAAAGACGGGATAATAGTGAGCGAGAAAAATCTTCTCGCCAAAACCTGACTGAGTCCTTATATGGATCCTGTGATTTACGACTATGGTTGGGGTATCACCTGCATTGATACCATGCTTGTCCAGCCCGGACGAGCAGCCTGTTATCTGATTGTACAAGATAAACATGCCGCATTTATTGACACGGGCACTGCTCATACTGTGCCGTACTTGCTGGAGGTTCTGAAATCAAAACGTATCCCACCGGAAGCAGTCGAATTTGTTATTCCTACCCATGTACATCTGGATCATGCAGGTGGAGCAGGTGTATTAATGGAAAAGCTGCCCAATGCGACATTAGTCATTCACCCAAACGGGGCACGTCATTTGATAGATCCCACCAGACTTGTGATGGGGGCAACAGAAGTCTATGGGACTGAGAGTTTCACGCGCCACTTTGGAGAAATCAGGGCAGTGAACAAGCAGCGTGTATTTGCTGCAGAGGACCAGACAACTATCAAGCTTGCATCCCGCACACTTACTTTTATAGACACACCGGGACATGCACGTCACCATTTCTGTGTCTATGATGAAACGAGCAAGGGTTTTTTTACCGGGGATACCTTTGGTCTTTCCTACAAGGAACTGGATAATGAAAATGGAGCTTTTATCATGCCCACTACAACACCTGTACAGTTTGATCCAGGTGCCTGGCAAAGTTCATTGGACAGGTTGCTTGAATTTTGTCCCCAAAATATGTATTTAACACATTTTGGCCGGGTGACTGAAATTAGCCGGCTTGCAAAAGAGCTGCGCCAAGATATAAATCGTTACGCAGAAATTGCCAGGCTACACGCGCGGGAAGATTGTCGTGGTTCAAAAATCCTTGCATCCCTGACTGAGTACCTGCACAAGCGACTGAAAGACTGTGGCTCCACACAAGACCTAGATATCACCACGGAATTTCTCAAGGACGACCTGAATCTGAATACGGCAGGACTGGAAGTATGGCTGGACAGGCTTGACAAGCCATCCGGACAAAAAGTCAACGAATAGCCAGATTACACAAAGCTGGGGCGGCGGCGGTGGTAGTACTTGACTCCATCGAATGACACGTCCTTCCCGCCTCCAAGGTACATCTCTGCTACATCTGTAGATTCGAGCAATTCCTTTGAAGAGCCCCTTTTCACTACACGGCCATTTTCAATGACATAGCCAATTGAAGCATAACGCAATGCTACCATTGCATTTTGTTCTGATACGAGAAAACTCACGCCTTCTTCTTCATTCAAACGCTTAATGATTTCGAATATTTGTTCAATGAACTGCGGTGCAAGTCCCATGGAAGGTTCATCCAGTAAAATCAGACTGGGCTTGGCCATCAATGCCCTGCCAACAGCAATCATCTGTTGTTCACCACCAGAGCATAAGCCTCCAGGATTCTTCCGCCTGCTTGTGAGACGCGGAAACAACTCATACACGTGCTCAAGATTTCTTTTCTGCTCCGCCTTGCTCATGTGTCTGATAAAAGAGCCCGTCAGCAGATTATCTTCTACATTCAGGTGCGCGAAGATATGGCGTCCCTCCAGTACCTGAACAACACCCTGCTTCACTATCTCATAAGCGTTAAACTTGGAGATATCTTCGCCATACAATTCGATGGTACCTTTGGTAACCTCGCCTCTTTCAGCCTCCAGTAGACGCGAACACGCTTTCAGTGTCGTAGTCTTCCCTGCACCGTTAGCACCAAGTAAAGAAACTACTTCACCTTTATTTACAGTGAGTGAAACCCCGCGCAACGCAAGTATCGCACCACCATACACAGCTTCTATGTTGTTGATTGCAAGTGCAGGGGGAGTAGTGTTCATGTTTACCTATCCGTCTGATTGGAAAGTATTATGTCCTGAATGGCCAGATTCGCAATCTGTGTTTAATCGTATTCCATAATCCTGCAAAGCCGAAAGGCTGATAAATGAGCAGGACAACAATGATAGTGCCCACTATGATCTTCGAATTATTTTCCACGAAGGCTGTATCAAGATAGCCTCCGCCGAATACAGCATCTCCAAACCGGGTAACCAGGATTGGCCAACCGTATACGAATATTGCTCCCAAGAACGAACCAAGAATTGAACCCAGCCCTCCTAGAATGATCATAAACATTACAAGAAACGACCTGCGCAAGTCATAAATCATGAAGTCCAGATTTCCGATATAGCAATATGAGTACATTGCACCTGCTACACCGCAATAAAAACAGCTTACAAAAAATGCATTTAACTTTGTCTTGCCAACTGGAATACCAATAACCTTGGCAGCAATATCCATATCCCTCACAGCCATCCAGTTTCTTCCAGTAGAACTGCGAACCAGATTTTTGGCAGCTAGAGCCAATACCACACTGACTATCAGGGCGATCAGGTACCTCCAAACATAGGCATTGTATTCCTTGGCCATGCCGAGCATGTCAAAAATCTGGTCCTGAAACGGCAGGAAACGATAATGGAAAGGTGGCAGATGCACCACACCCGAGCTTGCATAGTTCAAGAACCAGGGATAAGCGTTGAACAACCATTCATGGAAAAACTGCGCACACAGAGTCGATACAAGCAGGTAGAAGCCCTTGATGCGCAGGCTTGGGAGGCCAAATATTACCCCCATGAGGCCAGCCACTACACCCGCGGCCAGGAATGCCAGCCAAATATTCATCCATTCAACACGCAATAGCAGGTTATAAGCTGTAAATGCGCCAAATGACATAAACCCAGCAGTACCAAGCGAAAGCTGGCCTGTATAACCTGATGCGATATTCAACCCAAGACTTGCAATGCCCAGTACCATCATCGGTATCAGGATTGCACTGAACCAGTAATCATTGCCAATAAACGGCACAACAAAAAACATGAACGCCAGGAATGCCCACATTATCCACCGGTCTTCCCGTACTGGAACCATACGGCGGTCTTCAATATAGCTGCTGACAATCTGGCCTGTTTCCCGGTAATACATGCTGTAAGCTTACCTTTCTTTAAATTCTCTCAATATCACGTTCACCAAATATTCCTGTGGGGCGTATCAAGATAAAGACCAATGCGGTCAAATAGGCCCACCAGTGTTCGATTCCCTGGCCACCGAATACGTCTGCAAAAAAGATCTCACCCAGCTTCTCGCTTGCTCCAATAATCAAGCCGCCAACAAGGCAGCCGGGAATTGAAGTCAGTCCACCTATCAGTATGACAGGCAAACCCTTCAATACGGCCCAAGTAAGAGTGAAGGAGACACTCAGCCGATCTGCCCAGATTAGCCCTGCAATAAAGCAGATAACACCTGTCACAGCCCATACGATAGCCCAGATTTTTGTGAGAGGGATGCCAACTGCCTGAGATGCCATATGATCATCTGATACAGCTCGCAACGAGAGGCCCGTTCGAGTGTACTGAAAAAACAGATAAAGCCCGATTACAAGGCTCAATGCAACCGCTGCTGCAAAACCATCGAACTTACTTACCAATATGTCCAACCACGGAATAATCTCTGAAACGAATACTGGGTCAGTAGGAACCCCCAACTCGACACCATGAACTGCAGAATCCCAAGTTCCCTGTGCCAGACCTTCCAAAAAATAATTCACGCCTACTGTCGCCATGAACAAAGATAACAGATCCTGGTTTGCCAAAGGTCGCATCACAGTACGTTCAATGATGATTCCTAAGATCACCATGACCACACACGTGATAGCAAATGCTACCCAAAAGTTAACCTGACGCTCAGTAAGGCTAACAAAGGTCAGGGCGGCAAATAGAAGCATGGTGCCTTGGGCAAAATTGAACACGCCAGATGACTTGTAAACCAGAACAAATCCTATTGCCACCAGCGAATACATAATCCCGGAGAGCATGCCCCCCACGAATACTTCGAGGCCGAACAAGGTCAACATTTCAGCAAATGCGCCCACTAGCGAATTTAAAACTTCCACTAGTACTCCTCCACTATGCCTAGGTTTTTAATCCCCATGACTTACACCCAGATATGCATCAATCACATCTTGATTGTTTTTTATTTCCTCGGGCGTGCCGTCACCAATTTTCTTACCATAATCCATTACAATCACATGATCGGAAATATCCATCACCACTCCCATATCATGCTCAATCAGGACTATCGTTGTTCCACGGTTGCGATTGATTTCCTGGATGAAACAGGCCATGTCCAGTTTTTCATCCAGATTCATGCCTGCGATAGGCTCGTCCAATAGTAGCATCTTTGGCTCCGAGGCCAAAGCTCGGCCAAGTTCTACTCGTTTTTGCAGACCATAGGATAATGAAGACACGGAAACCTTCCGAATTGCTTGAAGCCCTAAAAACTCGATAATTTCCTCTACGGCTTCACGATGCCGCAGCTCCTCACGTCGACTTCGACCGATTCCTAAAGCATTTTCTATGAACGTTGATTTCATCATCAAATTTCGACCTGTCATGATGTTCTCAACGGTTGTCATGCCGGAAAACAGCGCAATGTTTTGAAAGGTCCTCGCTATCCCCATGACCGCAGCAGAATGTGGCCTCATCTTGGCGAATTTTTTCCCCTCATAGGTTATTGAACCTTGTTGCGGAGTATAGACACCATTGATCACATTCAGCATCGAGCTTTTTCCTGCACCATTCGGACCAATCACGGCACAAATTTCCCCTTTATAGACAGTAAAGCTAATGTCCGTGATAGCCTTTGCACCACCAAAAGACAGGTCTATACTTTCAATCACCATGTGAGGTGTTTTTCCGTTTGTTCCGTTTGCCACCTTGACCACCTCTTATGCTGACTTAAGCTTCAACTTGGCTAATACTTCACCAGTTGAAGCATCCGTGACATCATAAGCCTGTTGGGAGGAGTACAGTGCATCAACCAGTGCCTTATGCCTGCCCATCACTACATCCCGCCTGATTTTTCTTGAACGGGTAATTTCACCAGTCTCCACGTTAAATTCTCTGTGCATGATCAAATATCGTTTTATTGGAGGGCAGGCTTTACCTTCGATTTGTTCAATATGCGAATTGACATTATCCACAGTCTTACTCACAAGCTCATACACTTCATCCTTGGTCGCCAGGTCTCGGTAACCAGTGAATCTTATATTATGGGTCTCTGCCCAACTCCCAACTGTATCGCTGTCAATTATCAAAAATGCGGCAAGTGAATCCTTACCCTCGCCTACTGCAATGGCATCCTTAATGAATGGTGATGATTTGAGTGCATTTTCGACCAATTGTGGTGCAAATGTATCACCATTACCAAACTTTCCAAGTGAATCTACACGCCCCGAAATTTTCAAGGAACCTTGCTCATCGATTAATCCCAGGTCACCCGTCCGTACCCAACCTTCCGCGTCCTTGGCTGCTGCCGTAGCATTTGGATGGCCATAGTATTCCTTGAATGTGTTAATGCCCCTGAAGGCTATTTCTCCATCCTCATAGCGCCTGATCTCCACACCCGGAAGAGGAGCACCCATCACAAACTCACCGTTCGGACTGTTAATCTGGCTAGGGCCCTGAACGCAAATAAATCCAGCACTTTCAGCAGTTCCGTAAGCTTTTTTCAGGTGCACACCGATGCTGCGATAAAAGTTGAAAATTTCACTGCTCATGATATCGCCACCTGTTAATGCCTTACGCAATCTGGATAAGCCGTAGACATTTTTGAGGGGTGAAAACATCAATATGCTTCCAACCTTGAACCAGAAACTATCTAGTCCGCTGATTTTTCCAGTTTTAAGAAACTTCTCACGGTTACCACGCGCAACGGCAAACCACTTGTTGAAGGACTTGGTACTTGAACGCTGGGACCGGGCAATAATTTCCGAATACAACTGCTTGTAGAAGTGTGGTGGTGCGTAAAGTATCGTAGGACCAATTTCACGCAAGTCATTCATTATAGTTTCGTTGCTTTCAGGACAATTAACCGTGAAACCCTTCAGCAGCCATAATGCATAGGTAAACAAAAGTCCTGCTGCATAAGACATGGGCATGAAAGCAATAACTTGTTCCTCTTGCCGTATCCTTTCCTGCTCGGCCAAGGCCTTGGCAGTATTTATCATGCTCCCATGGGTGTGAACAGAGCCACGCTCCTGGCCAGATACACCAGATGTGTACAAGATAAACGCATCGGTATCCTCTGTGATTTTCCCGATTGTCTCATCAAACAAGCTGGGATGCTGAGACTTGTGCTTCTCACCCGATATCTGCAACTCTTCAAAACTGCTCAAATGAGTATGGTCATACTCCTGCATGCCTCGACCGTTATAATAAATCACTTCGCTAAGGTTCTTGCACTGGTCAATTACATTGTACAGAGCGTCAACCTGCTGCTGGTCTTGAACGATGGCAAACTTGGCCTCGCAATTATTGAGGTAGGAAATAAGCTCTTCAGTATTGGAATCTGGATGGACAGGTACAGGAACTGCTCCCAGGGTCTGAACCGCTATCATAGCCAAGTAGAGTTCAGGAATATTGCTTCCGATTATGGCTACTTTTTCACCTGCTGACAGGCCCTTCGAAGCTAAGCCATAAGCACATTTCTCTACAACGGGACTCGCCTCTCCCCATGTCCACTCGTGCCACAGACCAAGTCGCTTGACCCGCAGGGCCGTATCGTTTGCACGACTTTTAAACTGCTGTTGGAATAGACTTGGAATTGTTTCCATGAAAGCTACATCCCTTTTCTGGAATTCTTGATGCAAGCTAGCTGCTCATTGCAAGCCACTAACTTCCAATTTATCAACTTTGAAATCTCAAAACTTACAGTATGATTTAATTCCACTCGCCTGACTTATTCTTTCTTCCCTTACGCTTTCGCTTACCTAGAGCAATAGGGCTTAAACATCAACTGTAATTCTTATTGTTTTATTTCCTGAAGCTCGATTTTTCTCTCTAGTTCGCAGCTTTCAGTAGGCTGTAAACTTACACCAGTAAACCAATGCTTTGCAAGCATTGTATGCACAGATTGCGATTTATTCTGAAATTTTTTCAAGGATGTAATTTATAAATTTTTTGTTTTCTCCTGCCAATTTATCCACGTACTGTTTTTCAAGCAAATCATTTCATACCAAGATACACGCAAGGATTTACGAGTCCTACAGAACCTTCAACCAAATATAAGAAATAAACCTTAAAATATCCTCTATATTTTTGTTATTTATATGATTTTATTTATCTACGCAACCTGAAAAATTCTTTTAGCAGCAAGCTACACTCCCGTTCCAAGATTCCACCAGTAATTTCAACGGCATGATTATGCCTTCGGTCAGACATCAGATTGAAGGCAGAACCTGCTGCTCCCGTACTGGGATCATGTGCCCCGAATACCAGCCTTTTGATTCTAGCCTGAAGAATTGCACCGGCGCACATTACGCAGGGTTCCAAGGTTACAAACAAAGTAGCGCCTGGCATTCGGTAATTTCCCAAATATCTGGCAGCAAGACGGATGGCAACTATTTCAGCATGTGCACTTGGATCATTTGCACGTATAGGCTGATTGAATCCTTTTCCGATGATACAGCCCTCATGTACAACCACTGCACCTACCGGTACCTCATCGCACACCTGAGCTTGCTGTGCTAAATCCAATGCCTCACGCATCCAGAATTTGTCGTCAGCAAAATGTGTTCCTGATCCCGACAGTACAGTTCACTCCCACTCAATTGTAGCCGGGGGCTTCCCAGAAATATCGTAAGTCACTCTGGAAATTCCACTCACTTCATTGATGATTCGCCTCGAGACATGATCAAGAAACTCATAAGGAAGCCGCGCCCAGCTTGCAGTCATAAAATCAGTAGTCTCTACAGCACGTAGAGCAATCACATTTTCATACCTTCTACCGTCACCCATGACACCTACGGACTTTACCGGCAAGAGTACTGCAAAGGCCTGCGAAACCTGGTCATACAAGGAATTTTGCTTGAGCTCAGAAATAAAAATGTCGTCTGCATGTCTCAACAGGTCCGCAAGCTTCTTATTTACAGAACCTAATATGCGTACCCCGAGACCTGGCCCAGGAAATGGGTGTCGAGAAACAATCTCACTGGGTAATCCTAGCTGAAAACCTATCTTACGAACTTCGTCCTTAAACAATTCTTTAAGTGGCTCAATAAGCTTTAGCTTCATATTTTTTGGCAATCCCGCTACGTTGTGATGGGATTTGATCAAGTGTGCTTTACCTGTTGCTGCACCTGCAGACTCGATGACATCCGGATAGATCGTTCCCTGTGCAAGCCACTTGACATCACGGAGTTTTGCTGCTTCACACTCAAAGGTTTCGATAAACAGATTCCCTATCATGACTCGTTTTTTTTCTGGATCTTCAACTCCCTTGAGCGCACTGAAAAATTGCCGCTCTGCGTTCACACGGATGACTTTCACGCCCAAGTGCCGGTCAAAAGCCTGCATAATCATATCACCCTCATTTAGACGCATCAGGCCTGTATCAACAAAAATACAAGTCAATTGATCACCTACCGCCTCGTGCAGAAGTGCAGCGACAACAGATGAGTCAACTCCCCCAGATAATGCCAGCAAAACTTTGTCGCTGCCCACCCGAAGCTTTATTCTCTCGCTGTATTCCCGAATGACATTTGTAGCTGTCCAACTCGTGTCACAACCGCATATCGAGTGTACAAACCGCTTCAGAATCCTTCTGCCCTGTTTGGTATGCGTGACTTCAGGGTGAAACTGCAGGCCGAACAATCTTTTCTGTTCGTTTGCAATAGCTGCAATAGGAGAACTACTGGTGCTCCCTATAACTTTAAATCCATCAGGAAGTCTTACCACCTGGTCACCGTGAGACATCCAGACATCCAAGACACAAGTTCCATTTTGCATTCTGCTGTCGCTGATGCCACCAAGCAATTCGGAGTCTGATTCCATCCTGACCTGGGCATGACCAAATTCCCGCAGCCCTGAAACCTTCACTTCCCCTCCCATTTGTTTTGCCATGGCATGCATGCCATAGCAAATACCCAGCACAGGCACACCCTGATCAAGTGCCGGCTCAACTTCATAGAATGAATCATTGGCAGCGACTGATTCCGGGCCCCCTGATAAGACGATACCTTTTGGTTGGAAAGCCTTGATCATTTCAACTGAGACATCACAAGGGTGTATTTCACAGTACGTGCCAAGTTCACGGATGCACCTGGCGATCAATTGGGTATATTGGGACCCAAAATCTAGAATCAATACCTTGTCCGCTTGAATATCAGTCATAACTTCATGCTAACAGAATAGATAGATGTAACTGCCAGCAGCCCAACTATTCATTCAAGGTGGTAATTGGGTGCTTCTTTGGTGATTGTTACATCATGCACATGGCTTTCGCGGAACCCTGCAGATGAAATTTTCACAAACTCCGGCTTGGTTCGCATTTCTTCAATTTCTGAACAGCCTACATAGCCCATGCTTGAACGCAAACCGCCTACAAGCTGCTGAATGATAGTAACCACAGTTCCTCTGTATGGTACCCGCCCCTCGATTCCTTCAGGAACAAATTTACCTTTTCCAGAACCTTCATCCTGGAAATAGCGATCTCCAGAGCCTTCCTGCATAGCTGACAAGGAACCCATACCACGATAAGTCTTGTAAGAACGCCCCTGATAAAGCTCGACTTCGCCCGGTGCTTCTTTGGTACCTGCAAAAAGACCCCCAATCATGACAGCATTGGCACCTGCTGCAATTGCTTTGGCCACATCACCTGAATAGCGTATACCGCCATCAGCGATGATTGGAACTTCAGAATTGATTGCCTGATGCACATTATCTATTGCACTAATTTGCGGCACACCCACACCCGCCACGATCCTTGTTGTACAGATTGAACCCGGCCCTATTCCAACCTTAACCGCATCAGCACCTGCTTGGATAAGATCTTTTGCAGCTTCTCCTGTTGCGATATTGCCGCCGATAACCTGAATTTTGGGGTATTCAGCCTTGATCCAGCGTATGCATTCAAACACAGTGCTCGAATGTCCGTGAGCTGTATCAACTACAAGCACATCTGCGCCTGCCTGCACCAGTCCGTGAACACGCTGTTCTTTATCAGGCCCGACTCCCACTGCAGCACCAACAAGCAACCTTCCTTCTTCATCCTTGCATGCGTGGGGAAAATCTGTCGATTTCTGAATATCCTTCACGGTAATCAGGCCTCGCAATTCAAAGTTATCATTTACTACCAAGATTTTTTCTATGCGATGCACATGCAACAAGGCCTGGATCTCATCTTTTCCTGCACCTTCTTTGACGGTGACCAGGTTTTCCTGTGTTGTCATTATCTTTGATACCGGCTCATCCTTGCGGGTTTCAAATCGCAAATCGCGACTGGTCACAATACCTACTAAAGATTCACCTTCCACGACAGGCACACCTGAAATGTTCTCTCTGCGAGTGAGTTCCAGTACTTCACCGATACTGCTACTGGGATCGACACATATAGGGTCCTTGATTACACCGCTTTCAAACTTCTTGACCATCCGCACCTCGTCTATTTGGTCTGAAATCGAAAGATTTTTGTGAATCACGCCGAGTCCACCTTCCTGGGCAATCGAGATTGCAAGACGGCCTTCGGTCACCGTATCCATTGCAGAAGAAAGCAGTGGTATGTTGAGACTGATATTGCGGGTGAGCTGGGTAGTAAGACCTACATCTCTTGGTAATACGCTCGAGGAGGCCGGGACTAGAGATACATCATCAAACGTCAAAGCATCATATTTAATTTGCATAAGTGGTCCTGTGCCGTATTAGTGGCTTATTATAAGGATTGCACATATCACGGTAAACTTGCGCTAATACCAGGTAAAACCTGCTCACGACAGCAGAACCGTACAATCCTTATGGACCCTACACAACCAGATTTCACTCATAAAAAACATCCTGTCTATTCTGTTCGAAAACTCAATCAGGCAGTGAAACAGCTGTTGCTGCAAACTTTCCCATTGCTTTGGGTGGAAGGAGAACTCTCCAACATCTCGCGACCTGCTTCAGGTCACATGTATTTCTCCCTGAAGGATGAGCATGCTCAGGTACGCAGTGTCATGTTCCAGAGCGCCAACAGCCATCTGACCTTTCAGGCCAAAGAAGGAATGAGCGTACTCGTGAAGGCGCGTGTCGGCCTGTATGAGCCTCGAGGAGAGTATCAACTTATTGTAGAGCATATGGAAGAAGCGGGTGTCGGCGTTTTACAGCGCAGATTTGAAGCATTGAAACGCAAGCTTGACAAGGAAGGATTATTCAGCTCCCAACACAAACAGACATTGCCTCCCTTTCCCGCATCACTATGCATCGTAACTTCGGCTACCGGTGCAGCACTTCGCGACATTCTAAGTGTACTGGGCAGAAGATTCCCACTACTCAAGATAAAGGTATATGCCACCCCAGTACAAGGTGATGCTTGTGCCGACGCAGTAGTGGAAGCCATACATGCCATCAATCAAAACAAAGACGGGGAGTTGATTATACTGGCGCGGGGTGGCGGTTCAATTGAAGACCTTTGGGCCTTTAATGAAGAACCCGTGGCACGTGCAATTTTTGCTTCGAAGCTACCCATCGTCACAGGCATCGGACATGAGGTAGATTTTACTATTGCAGATTTTGTTGCAGATCTGCGTGCACCGACTCCTTCAGCAGCTGCCGAGATGGTCGTTCCACATGCACGCTCTGTCCTTGAAAGTCTTAAGCACAGCGGTGGTACTCTAAACCGTCTGATCAACACGGCAGTAGGCAACCTCCATCAAACAGTGGACTGGTTAACGAAACGACTTGATCAGTTACACCCTAATCTGACTGTACGGAATAACTGGCAATTTCTAATAGAACTTCAAAGGCGTCTTCTTAGCGCCACAAGCCATCAAATTTCTGACCACGATAAAAGGTTCATCAGTTTGTTGATTCGATTTGAGAAGTTGTCTCCAAAAGCGTATGTGGATGAATCCTGTATCACTCTCTCACACTTGTATTGGCAACTGGAAAATTTCTTATCTAAACGAATTGAGCAACTTCAGTATCAGCTTGAGAAACAGGTTTGCGCATTGGACACTGCCAGTCCCCTGGCTACTTTAAACCGGGGCTACTCAATAGTTACATTGAAGAAAGACGGGAAAATTTTACGTGATACAAAACAAGCCTACCCTGATGACGCAATCATCATTCAACTGGCAAGAGGCCACCTCAATGCGCATATAGACTGACATGTTGTTCATCTGGCCTGCCAGATGATTTTAAAAATACACATTCGTTAATTTGATCGCAGGTGGTTCTTGCCAGACTGCTTATTATCTGGTATCAAGGCGGCTGATTTGAGAAGAGGGATCTATGGTCGTAAAAAAATCAGTTACCCGGAAAAAAACAGCAGTCAAAAAGAAGACTAGTACCAAACCACGTGCTGCTGGAAAAAAATCAGCCGGTAAAGCAGTAGCAAAAAAGAAAGTTGCCACTAAACGGCGTGCGGCTGCCAAAAAACCTGCTGCTGCTAAACCCAAACAAGCAGGAAAAAGAAAACCTGTAACAAAATCAGGGGCTAAGGCCCGTACAGCCACAAAGAAACCTGCAGCTCCAAAGAAATCTTCAGCTCCAAAGAAACCTTCAGCCACGAAAGTAACTGTTAAAAAGAAAGCTGCCACTAAACGGCGTGCGGCTGTTAAAAAACCTGCTGCTGCTAAACCCAAACAAGCAGGAAAAAGAAAACCTGTAACTTCAAAATCATCTCAGCCGAGATCACAAGAGAAAATACTGCTTGCTGCTAAAGAAGAGAAAAAGAAAAAGCGCATACAACTTCTAAAAAAACGTGCTACTGCTACCCTCCCAGTTGAAGGCATACCTGCCTATACTGCACACCGTGGTGAAAGTTATATGAGCCCAAAACAGCTTGAACACTTTCGCAACATTCTATTGCGCTGGAAGCAGGAGCTTCTTGAAGAAGTCAGTCGAACAGTAGACCATATGAAAAAAGATGCCAGTCAGTTCGCCGACCCGGCTGACAGGGCAACACAAGAAGAGGAGTTTAGCCTAGAACTAAGAACACGTGACCGTGAAGGCAAACTCGTAAGAAAAATCAATCAGACTCTAGCCGCTATTGATGCAGATGAATATGGTTACTGCGAAGCATGTGGAGTTGAGATTGGTATCAAGAGACTTGAGGCACGCCCAACCGCAACCTTATGTATCGACTGCAAAACACTCCAGGAAATCAAGGAAAAACAAAACTATACGTGACCGATGATTCGAGGATATACGCTTAATTCCTTTTTTCTGCAGTAATTATTTCGCTTAACTATCTTGGTTTTTGCCCCATCTCCAAGGATCTTCTTTGGCGACAGCAAAAAATATCCAAAAATTCCCCACAAGCATCACGATAAGCAGTGCAGCGCCACCCAAGGCCCATAACACATCACGATGATTCTCTACAAAGCCACCGAAATGCAGTATCACGACAAACACAGCACTCCATAATGCCATGACAAACAAAGCTTGAATTGTACGCATACTTTTCTCCTATGAACTTTCCAACCTCATGCTAACTGTTGCTACGTCCTCCCGGCATAGAACTTGCGTCCAGAAATTTATCAAAGTAAATATTATCTTCCTGCATTCCCTGAGCCACCATCACTTCAATTGCTGCATCAATCATAGGCGGGGGACCACACAAGTAACCCTGTGACTCTTTTAAAGATAGTTTACCAGTATCAACATACGCCGACTTCAAATAATCGGTAACCAGCCCTCTAGCGCCTTTCCAGTCACTATCTTCAGGTTCCATATTGAGTACGGGAACAAATTCAAATGAGTGGTTCTGATTCCATTCAGCACCAATATCGTCCATTTCCTGCAAGCAATACAGATCTTTTTGAGTCCTTGCACCGAACAAAAACAAGCAATTTCGTTGCACCTGCTGGTTTACTGCAGACTCAAGAATTGCCTTGATTGAGCTTATCCCACTGCCCCCAGCAATACAAACAATCTGAGTATCTCCTGGTCGAAGCCAAAATTGGCCATAAGGCCCTGCTACAGTGACTTTTTCGCCTGTACGGTCTTGTTTGAATAACCATTCAGTAAACTCACCACCCGGCACTAGGCGTACAAAAAAAGTCATTTCATTTTCAGTTTCATTCTCGGGAGCCTTAGCAAATGAATAGGATCGTGGAGCACTTATGCCAGAAGCACTTATCTCGGCATACTGGCCTGCAATTCCACTGCGGTCTGGTAGAGGGTAGTCAGCTGTGACAATAATTTCCTTGATGTCATGTGTCAAATCCGTAACTCTGCTCAAAGACCCCTCAAATTTAACTACTTGATGAGCACGTGATGCATCTTCCAGTTCAACTTCTACTTCGACATCACTTTTTAACCGGGTTTGACATGCAAGAATCCATCCTTCGTTTAGTTGGTCAGGATCCAATACATACGAAAAATCAGTAAGAGACTTCGTTTTGCCGCTTTTTAGTATGCACTTGCAGGTAGTACAGCTACCTACCCGGCAGTCATGCGGCCAAGGGATTCCAAGCCCCAATGCTGCATTGAGCAAATTATCTCCTGCTTTTACAGTAAACTTGTGTTCACCAGCATTGATACTTGCTTGCCAGTCTTTTTTACCGCTGCCAAATAATCCAAACATAACCCTTCACCCTACACTGGCATCCTGTCCGGTGCAGAGGACGCTAGTGACTAAAAAAGGTAGGCTTTTAAACGTTAATTGAAATGCCTCTCAATGTCCCGGAATTAACATCATCTGCCGTTGGCAGGCAAACAAAGGGATTGATCTTCTCTTTACTTGTAGACGGATGTGTTTTGACTTTTTCATACCAGGCGCTTACACCGGATCTTGAACTAATCAAGTCTCCAGCACCACCGATTTCAATCAGGTTGCAACATGCTGTCCAATGAATATCTGCCAATGAGAAGTCTCCACATATAAAATCACCTTTTTTAGGTGGATTTTTGACTTGTTGATCCAAGCCATCAAAAAATGTAGCTAATCCAGCCGTATCAATATCATCTCCAATTAGAGTTTGTACTTTTTCGGTAGCAATTCCGGCCCATTGATACATAACTGCTCGGTGTACACCATTACGTGGCACTAATGACGGACCAAAACCCTTATCATCAAGATAAGACATCACGGCCCCGGTTCCATACACCACAAAATCAATATCCTGTAGTACAGGGCCTATGCCATAAGGAGATTTAGCCAGAAACTCACTGTCATCCATACTTGGAATCACGATTGCTTCTATATCTACACCTTTTTCGCCTGCTGTCTGTAAGCACTTTCCTGTGTTCGGGCAACTTGGTCGGCCACTCAAAATCATTTTTGTTCTCAATTGATCTCCAATCATATACCCCCCTAACTTACAAGTCTTATCAGCATTTCATGAGTACACACCAAGAATTAGCTATAACAAATTTCCTGATGTCCGCTATTTAAATTCTAAAGTATTAGACTCTGAACCGAGTGTGTAATCAATCCTGGATCTGTAGCGCTCCAGATGGACATTTCGAAACTGTCTCCCGAATCTCTGCTTCAGGAGCAGCGCTTGTATCAATTACAAACTGTCCGTCCTCAACCTTAAAGACCGTTGGGGAGCCTTTAACACACTCACCAGCATGGATACAGATCTTTGCGTCATAAGTTACTTCCATCGTTATTACCTCCTAGCTTATTTATTTGTATAACTTTCTATCAGATTTAACAACCGCAGTCTCTCTTTCTAGTTTCTATTCACCAAGACTCAGGCGTATCCAGCCTGTTTATTCATCCTGGCGGCGATCTTCAACTCGCCCTCACTCGCCATCTCCTCGTCCCACTTCGACAACTGCCTCTTCATGTACGAATGAAACACCGGTGGCAGTAACGCCAGCGCATACAACGTGAAGTACCCCCGGCCACAGTTCGGAGCACCCACCTCGTCCAACTCCCAAAAATGCGTCTCACCCCGGTCATGATGATCCGCCTGACGACCAATCTCTATGAAAAACCAACTCGTAAACGCCGTCGAATTGTCCCAACTGTGGCGATAGTCTATCGGCTGACCCTTCTCCCGTATCAATCCGTAATGCTCCAGAAAATTCAACGCCTCCAACTCGAAATTCGACATCGCCCATACCGCCGCCAAACACAACAATCCGATCCAGCCCCCGACAAACCAAAACAGCAATACCGTCGGCAACGCCATGAAATACCCTCGTATCCACCGATTCTGCCATGACAAAAACGGTACCCCCAAACGACTCAAACGCTGCTTCTCCATCATGAACAAAAACTTGCTCTGTCCCAATCCTGACAGCGGATAATGCGCATACAAACTCCGACCCCGTGGACACGTCGCAGGATCATCCTCGTGCGCCAACTCCAAATGATGGTTGTAAACATGCGCATAACAAAAATGCGCCTTCCCGCTCAACCCCATCATCCAGCGCGCAATCACAAAACTGAATCCCTTCGTGTGCGCCAACTCGTGACCATAAATGATCCCGATCCCCGCAAAAATCCCCGTCGACAACACCGCACCCCACAACTGCGTGCCCGTGATCCCGTCCTGAATGCTCATCCCGAACAACGTCGTCTCGCCAATCGGCACCCCGTTCACGTACTGCCAGATCCGCCACGCCAGCGCCACCTGCAATACCACAAAAATGCCCAGCATCCCGTACATCGTACCGTTCAACAGCGGTACCACGCCCTGCGTCTCGCCTTCCTCGTCAAAACCCGCTCCCGGCGTCTGCGCCGTCGTCAGCGTGTCCACGATGATCCCAACGCCCAGCAATACCACGCCCGTCCATACCCACGGACCACCCGCCAATACCCCAAATAACGTCGCCAAAATCAATAACGGCGCCAAAAAATATCGTATGTTGATTAAAAACTTACTCATCTCGGAAACCTCTCATGCGAAAGCAGATAACTCTATTATATGTAAATATAAGGCTATTGCAGAACAGTATTGCCAATCATTAAGGTCCAGGCATACCGGGTTAGTTCTCTAGGAAGTATAGCACCCCTGTTATTTAGTTAGTACTCTTTGCCTTGAACAGGCGGTGAACTGATCAGGCTGAATGCTGTACCTAGTTGATCCTTTCATTGTAAACAAGGTAATTTGGACAATCTGAAAATAAACAATTTGAGTCAAAATTACCCTTCTATCTCAAACACTAAAGAAACAGAATTTATACAGTACCTAAGATTAGTGGGTGGCGGCCCATCATTAAAAACGTGCCCTAGATGAGAGTCGCAGTTACTGCACACGACTTCTGTCCTAGACATAAAGAACTCATTATCCGGCCTAGTTGCTACATTGTCTGAATCCATGGGCTGCCAGAAACTTGGCCAGCCCGTACCCGAATCAAACTTGTGATGAGAATGAAACAGTGGAGACTTGCAACAGATGCAACGGTAGATTCCTGTCTTTTTGTGGTCCCAGTACTTCCCACTGAAAGGTGCTTCCGTACCTTTTTGCCTGCATACCCGGAATTGTTCCGGCGTCAAAAGCTTACACCATTCTAGTTCTGATTTATTTTTCAATTTTCAGTAATCAAATACTCTGCACGGCTATGAGGCATGCCTTGGCCGTTCGCCTTCTACTGCTTTCATGCTTAGCCTTACGCGCCCTTGCTTATCCACTTCCAGTACCTTTACTTTCACTATATCCCCTTCAGAAAGCTCATCGGCAACATTTTCTACGCGCTTGTGAGAAATTTGCGATATATGTACCAAACCATCTTTGCCAGGCAGGACACTTACAAAAGCTCCAAAATCCATGATCTTTACAACTTTTCCTTCATAGGTTTTACCCACTTCAACGTCTGCAGTAATACTTTCTATCCTGCGCTTGGCATCGTCGCCAGCAGCCTTGTCAACCGATGCAATGCGCACGACTCCATCATCATCTATGTCTATCGTCGTACCGGTCTCCTCAGTTAAGGCTCGAATGGTTGCACCGCCTTTTCCAATTACGTCACGTATCTTTTCTGGGTTAATTTTTAAAACCGTAAACCGTGGTGCATGTTCAGACATTTCTTGCCTGGGCTCGGTAATTACAGTATTCATCTCGCCAAGTATATGCTGCAACCCCTGTCGAGCCTGATTGAGAGCATCCTTCATTATCTCCCGAGTGATTCCCTCAATCTTGATATCCATCTGCAATGCAGTGACACCCTGTTCAGTTCCTGCCACCTTGAAATCCATATCCCCCAGATGATCTTCATCACCAAGAATATCTGTAAGGACTGCAAAGTTATCGCCTTCCTTGATCAAGCCCATTGCTATACCTGCAACAGGAGCTTTGATTGGGACACCTGAATCCATCAGAGACAGGCTTGTACCACAGACACTTGCCATCGAACTTGAACCGTTCGATTCCGTAATCTCAGAAACCACTCTGATTACATAAGGAAAATCATCTTCCTTCGGCAGTACCGCCCGTATGCCTCGTTTTGCAAGTTTTCCGTGTCCAATCTCGCGGCGTCTTGGTGAACCAACCATGCCCGTCTCTCCCACGCAAAATGGTGGAAAATTATAATGCAGCATGAAGTTGTCCTTGAATTCACCTTCAATTGCGTCAACCAGTTGCGCATCTCGACTGGTACCAAGCGTTGTAGTTACCAACGCCTGTGTTTCTCCACGTGTAAACAGAGCACTCCCATGTACACGTGGCAACAGACCTACCCTGATGCTGATGGGCCTGACCAAATTAGTATCACGACCATCAATTCTTCGTTCTCCGGCAAGTATCCTGCTTCGTACAATGTCTTTCTCTAGCTTGTTGAATGCATTCAAGATCTCTGCCTCGCTTGAATCCCCCTCCTCGCCATGCACCGAGGCAACAAGTTGGTCACGAATCTCACCCACTCGGTTCTGACGCGTAATCTTTTCAGCAATCTGATATGCATCACCCAGTTGCGCCCTGCATTGTGCACTTACCTTTTCAAAAATTGCTTGATTTTCCTGCGGACCTTGCCAGTCCCATGCTGGCTTTTTGGCTTCTTGGGCAAATTCCTCAATGGCCTGAATTGCGGTCTGAAGCTGAGCATGACCAAACATAACAGCATCCAGCATGGTCTCTTCTGGAAGAATTTCAGCCTCTGACTCCACCATCAATACAGCTTTTCCTGTTCCGGCTACCACCAAGTCCAGCTTGGAGTCCCTGAGTTTAAAATTATCAGGATTCAAGACAAAGTTCCCGTCGATGTATCCCACACGGGCTGCACCAATTGGTCCATTGAACGGTACTCCAGAAACCGCCAACGCAGCAGATGCTCCGAGCAAGGCTGGAATGTCAGGGTCAATTGCAGTATTTACAGACACAACTGTCGCAATGATCTGCACTTCATTAAGAAAGCCTTTGGGGAACAAAGGCCGCAGGGGGCGATCGATAAGCCGAGAAGTCATTGTTTCCTTCTCTGACGGACGCCCTTCCCGTTTGAAAAAGCCGCCAGGTATTTTACCTGCCGCGTAAGTCTTCTCCTGATAATGTACTGTGAGCGGGAAAAAATCCCTGCTGGGATCAGGCTCCTTCTTACCAACGACCGTAACCAGTACTGACGTTTCTCCCATGTCAACGAGGACAGCTCCGTCTGCCTGACGGGCAATTTCTCCAGTCTCTAACGTTACGAGGTGATCACCATATGAGAAAGATTTTGTTACTTTGTTCACTATTTAAATTCCGTTTATTGAATCGCAGGCTAAAAAATACATCTGGTCGTGGTGACAGGACATTTGCACATACATCAAATGTTGTGATTCAGGCACCCTCAAATTTACTTACAGTTACAAGCCCTCTAAAGCCCGAGGGTAACTCTCAGCGTCTCAAACCAAGGGAACTGATCAGTTCCTGATACCTTTTCTGGTTCTTTTTTCTTAAATAATCAAGAAGTTTTCGGCGATGATTGACCATCTTGAGCAAGCCATGACGTGAGTGATGGTCTTTTTTGTGTCTTTCAAGGTGCTCACTCAAATGAGATATTCGTGCAGACAAAAGCGCAACTTGAACTTCAGGTGAGCCTGTATCAGTTTCACTACGCTGAAACTCTCTAACAATCTTATTTTTTTCTGGTGCTGCAAATGCCATTTTCACGTATAGCTCATCCAACTTCACCGCCACTAATATGTATTTCTGGGCGGCGATTCTACCATGTAAGCCCCTACAAACAAGAAAAATATACAGGAGTACCGTCCATTACATGGCGTTGAGTTTCAAAACTCTTCCAGGTTTGCTCAATTCAAACGCTTAATGGCCATGCGCCCATCTTCCATCACGGTACCAATTCCAAAAAAAACTCCACTGGCGTCATAGATCCTGACCATCTCTTGTGCAGACAATTGCGGCAACGATACAGGGTGACCATTGCGAATATTTTTCATCATATCCTCATTAAATGACAAGGCTGGACAAGAGCGCAAAGCATCATCCACAGGCAACAGCGTTTCATCGAGCAAGGAATACCCTGAGGCAGAAATCTCTTCCAGCCTAGGGAGCGAGTACAATTTGTCCTCGACAAATGGGCCAAGACCGGTGCGCCTAAGCTGTACTACATGTGCACCGCAGCCCAAATACTGACCCAAATCCTCTGCCAGTGTCCTGACATAAGTACCCTTAGAGCAAAACACATTCATGTGCAAAATATCCGCTTCTCTTCCAGTCAATGAAAAGTGGTGTACCTTTACACTTCTTGAAGGCCGCTCCACTTCTATCCCTTTTCTTGCAAGTTGATACAGACGCACACCTCTGAATTTCAGAGCAGAGTACATGGGAGGTACCTGCTCGATATTGCCGGTCAGTCGAGTCATGGCCTGGTGGATTTCTGCGTCCGTCACAGACATTGCATTCTGCCTGCTGGTTATCTGACCATCAGCATCACCTGTGTCAGTCGTGACTCCCAGTTTCAGTGTCACCCGATAATGTTTATCTGAATCCAGCAAAAGAGTGGAAATCTTTGTAGCACGACCGAAACAAATAACTAGAAGGCCGGTCGCTAGAGGGTCCAAACTGCCTGTATGACCTGCCTTTTCTGCATTGAAGATATTCTTTGCCTTCTGTAATGCCAGACTTGAGGTAATTCCGGAGGGTTTGTCCAGCAATAACAGGCCATTCAGTGAACGTCCCTTGCGTCTTCGCCTAGACATAGGTCATTTGCTGTTGCTGATCAGTCTCTCGATTCGCTCACTTTTTACTTCTGTATCATCGACTATGAATTGCAATTGAGGAATTCGGCGAAGATGCAGTCTCTGACCCAGTTTCTTTCGCAAGAAACCACTTGCACTATGCAACCCTTGAAGACCTTCAGGAAAATCCTGCTTTATACCCAGATAGCTGAAGTAAATCTTTGCGAGGCTTAGGTCTTTGCTTACCACTATGTCATAAATGACAATTTCAGGTATTCTCGGGTCATTTACTTCCACACGTAACAGGGTTGACAGTTCACGGCGTAACAGTTCACCGATTCGTAGCGGTCTGGATGATTCATGCTGCATTGCTCATATCTTATATGGTTCGTGCAACTTCAGTACGCTCATAGACCTCAATCTCATCACCAATCCTGACGTCATTATAGTTTTTTACCGCAACCCCACACTCCGTTCCTGCCCGGACTTCATTGACGTCATCTTTATGACGGCGCAAAGACTCAAGCTCACCTTCATATATGACCACATTGTCACGTAAGACACGTATAGGGTTACCTCGTTTTATTGCCCCTTCCATCACCTGTGTCCCGGCAACTGCACCCATCTTCGAAGACTTGAAGACTTCCTTGACCTTTGCAAGGCCTATGATCTCCTCTCGCAACTCGGGTGAAAGCAGTCCACTCATGGCTAGCTTCACATCATCAATTGTCTCGTAAATGATGCTGTAGTATCGGATATCAATACCAAATTCTGCGGCGGCACGTTTGGCTGCACTGTCCGCACGTGTATTGAACCCAATCACAATCGCATTAGACGCTCCTGCCAGGTTGATGTCTGACTCATTTATCGCACCTACGCCAGCTAAAACGATATTGACTTCGACTTCATCAGTAGACAACTTGCCCAGAGAATCCCGCAGGGCTTCCGCACTGCCCTGAACATCTGTCTTGATAAGGAGATTGACTGATGTGGCAGCATTTTCAGCCGTCCTGCTGAAAACATTCTCAAGCTTCGAAGCTTGCTGGGCAGCAAACCGGCTGTCTCTTGACCTGTTCTTACGCAACCCTACAATTTCACGCACTTTGCGTTCGTCCGTGACTACGACTGCTTCATCTCCAGCATTCGCTACTCCAGATAACCCCAGTACTGCAACGGGTGTTGCAGGACTCGCAGAACTGATTTCAGTACCATTCTCGTCAAACATTGCGCGAACACGACCATATTCCTCTCCGGTCAGCAGCATGTTCCCTTTCTCCAGGCAGCCTTGCTCTACCAAAATTGTGGTGACAGGACCCCGCCCCTTATCCAGCGCAGATTCGATGACAATACCTGTTGCAGGACCATGATCAACTGCCTTCAGTTCAAGCATTTCTGCCTGCAATGATACCGCTTCCAGCAATTCATCAACGCCCTCTCCGGTTTCTGCTGAAACATCTACAAACATGGTGTCCCCTCCCCACTGTTCAGGGATGACCTGATGTGATGCCAAGTCATTTCGTGTTCGCTCGGGGTCAGCATCATCCTTGTCAATTTTGTTGACAGCAATGATGAAAGGCACTTCTGCTGCTCTTGAATGTTCAATGGCTTCCAAGGTCTGTGGCATAACACCGTCGTCCGCTGCCACCACTATCACAACCACATCTGTAACTCTGGCACCTCTGGCACGCATGGCGGTGAATGCTGCATGACCTGGTGTATCCAGGAACGTAATGGTCCCCCTGTCTGTCTTCACTTTATAGGCACCGATATGCTGAGTGATTCCACCAGCTTCGCTTGCAGCTACTTTGGTACGCCTGATGTAATCAAGCAAAGAGGTCTTGCCGTGGTCAACATGTCCCATTACCGTGATGACTGGATGGCGTGCATTTGCCTCCATTTCATCATAATTGATCTTCAATGCGTCTGCTTCTATATCAGCAAACTCCATGGGCTTAGCATCATGGCCTAGCTCTTCTGCTACCAGGATGGCGGTATCCTGGTCGACCACCTGATTTATGGTTGCCATAACACCCATTTTCATCATGACAGCAATAACTTCAGCAGCCTTAACAGTCATTTTCTGAGCAAGGTCAAGTACTGAAATATTTTCCGGCACAAAAATTTCACGCTTGATAGGTCCGGTCGGTTTTTCAAACTTGTGCTTACCGCTCGGCTCAACCTTGCCTGGTCGACGCTGTTTAGCACGAACCTTGCGCTTGCCTCCTTTGCCGCTTGCAACGTGAAGCTCACGACGTTTTACCTTGCTGTCCCGTTCCTTTTTTTCAGGAACAGCAGGCGGTGGCTCAACTTGTTTTTCTGGTTCAGGAACCGGGATATCCTCTGCTTGTGGCTCCTCTCCCTCGGGTGGTGTCTCAAGCTGCTTTTCCGGCGTCTTTTCAACCTGCGTAGTTGCCGGAATATCCTGTTCCTTGACCTCAACCTTCGCCTGAATTTCAGGCTCCTGCACTACCGGCTCAGATTGCTGATCCGCCCTGCTTTCCGTGACAGTTACCAGCTCCTCTTGTTTCTGCTTCCTCCTTGCTTCCTCTTCGAGAACAGCACTGCGCTTGACATAGGTTCGCTTGCGACGAACCTCTACATTGACTGTCGTACTGCTGGTACTACCCCTACCCTGTGCAGTGGTCACCTTAAGTTGAGAAGTGCTTTTCCTTCGCAATACTATTTTCTTGCCGTCATCTGAAGGGAAGGGAGTAGCCCTGTTGCGGCTATTTCGCAGATGATTGAGCAACTGCATTTTCTGCTTGTCACTGACAGTTTGGTCGGGCATATCAAAATCGAGCCCAGCTTCGGTCAGCTGCACAAGTAGCTTCTTAACAGGTATATTGACTACCTCTGCAAGCTGTTTGACAGTAACTTCGGACATACCAATCAACTATCCAATTAATCCAAGTTCTCAGGCTATCGAGCAGTTTCCTCATCGGCAAACCAAGGAGCCCGCGCAAGCATGATCAGGGACCCGGCACGCTCGGGATCCAGCCCTTCGATATCCAGCAAATCGTCAACCGCCTGCTCCGCCAGGTCTTCCATAGTGGAAATTCCTCTGCATGCCAGCTCGAATGCCAGATCCTTATCCATGCCTTCCAGGTTCAGTAAATCCGACGATGGTTCTATTTCAGCAAATTTCTCTTCTACTGCAATGGCTGAGGTTAGCAATACATCACGCGCGCGGGTACGCAATTCCTCAACAATTTCCTCATCGAACTCTTCGACTTCAACCAGCTCTTTAGGTGGCACATAGGCAATCTCCTCAACGCTTGAAAATCCCTCCTGCGCGAGAATTACAGCGACTTCCTCGTCTACATCAAGCTGGGACATGAACATCTCGACCAGTTGCCGGGTTTCCGCTTCACTTTTTTCTTCAGCCTGTCCTTCTGTCATTACATTCAGTTCCCAACCCGTCAACTGGCTGGCTAGTTTAACATTCTGTCCACCACGCCCTATGGCCTGCGAGAGTTTCTCTTCGTCTACAGCAATATCCATACTCTTCTTGTCCTCGTCCACGATGATGGAAGTAACAACTGCAGGTGACATTGCATTAATCACAAACTGCGCTGGATTTTCATTCCACAAAATTATATCGATACGCTCACCCGCAAGTTCGTTGGATATGGACTGCACGCGCGATCCACGCATGCCCACACAGGCACCAACAGGATCAAGGTGAATATCATTGGATTTGACAGAAATTTTCGCACGCAAGCCCGGGTCCCGTGCAGCCGACAGCACTTCAATCAGGCCCTGCCCCACCTCAGGTACTTCAAGCTTTACCAACTCAATCAAAAATTCGGGTGCAGTACGTGTCAACAGCAACTGCGGCCCCCGTGTCTCCTCACAGACCTCGCGCAAGTATGCCCGTATCCGATCACCAGGACGGACAATTTCTCTTGGTACCATCTGTTCACGAGGAATATATCCCTCCGCATTTCCACCCAGGTCCACGTAAGTTCCGGAATGGTCGGAACGTTTGACCACCCCCATGATCAATTCACCGACGCGGTCTCTGAATGCATCCACGACCTGCATCCTTTCTGCTTCACGCACTTTCTGAACAATAACCTGTTTTGCAGTATGTGCAGATATCCGCCCGAAAGAGACGGACTCAATCGGTATCTCTATGTACTGGCCCACCGCAATATCAGGATGCTCTTCACGGGCATAACTGTACAGGGTCTGTCTGTCCGGTGATTCAAATTCAGGATCCTCGTCGTCCATCACCAACCAGCGTCTGAAGGTGTCATAATCACCAGACTCACGATCTATCGCAACGCGCACATCCATTTCCAGACCGTGTTTTTTCCGTGTGGCGGTAGCCAGTGCAGCCTCAATTGCCTCAAAGATGATATCCTTATCAACACCTTTTTCATTCGAAACTGTATCGACTACCAGCAAAATTTCTTTGTTCATGCTTGTATAACTCAAATCAATTTTGGAACTGGATTTCTTCATCCAGCTTTGCATTCCTGACAGCATTCAGCGGGACTGTACACGACGCATTTTCCTGCACCCTTATTTCTAAACCCGTTTCACCTACGCGTTCCAAAATTCCGCTAAAATTCTTTCGTCCTTCAAGAGGCCACGAGGTCTTTACCTTTACCTTGCGGCCCACCGCAGCCTGAATCTGTTCAACAGTGAACAATGAACGGTTGATGCCCGGTGAGGAAATCTCCAAGGTGTAAGGCATGTGAATCAGGTTCTCCACATCAAGCACGGCACTTATCTGCTCACTTACCTGCGAACAATCATCAAGTGTAATTCCGTTGGCCCCATCAATATATACCCTAACTTTTGCTGACCTTATACCTGCCTGGCACTCTAGCCCCCAAAGTTCATAACCCATTCCCGTGATGACCGGCTTTACGATCGGCACTATGCCAAATGGGTCTGTATTCAAATTCATGCGTCCAATAAAAAGGGCCCACCAGGGCCCCTGCAAACCGTTGTAAAACAACGTCTAAATCTCTTCAATCCTTGTCGCGCAGTATAGGTGAGAATGTCATGAACATCAAGAAAATTACACAGTACCCACTGCAATCACCGCCTGCTGTAAACCGGGTTATTTCACGTACATCTCCACAATAGTGCCTTCCACGACTTCTGCAGCAAATCCTACCGTCTCAGAAAGCGTCGGATGAGGATGGATGAGATTTGCTATCTCATTAGCCGAACAGCCTTTATCAATCGCAAGGGCAGCCTCTGAAATCAGGTCGCCGGCACTGGTCCCTACAATTCCTGCCCCTATAATTTTCCCAGTCTTCGAGTCAAACAGAACCTTGGTAAGGCCTTCTTTTCTTCCGAGGCTCAAAGCACGACCGCTGGCAGCCCAAGGAAATGTCCCTTTTTCATACTCAATGCCCGATTCCTTTGCCTGAGATTCTGTCATTCCAACCCATGCGACTTCAGGATCTGTATAGGCAACGGAAGGAATCAGTGTACCGTCAAACTGCCTGTCCATTCCTGCAATCACCTCAGCTGCCACCTTGCCTTCATGCGATGCCTTGTGCGCCAGCATGGGTGGCCCGGCTATATCGCCTACTGCAAAGATATTTCCTACATTTGTCCTCATATGATGGTCCGTTTGTATGAACCCCTTCTCGTCCACCTCAACACCCGCTTTTTCTGCATCAATTAGCTTGCCGTTAGGTTGCCTGCCCACTGCCACCATCACCTGATCAAAGACATCTTTCCTCTGCGAGACTTGACCGCTGAACGTGACAAACATGCCGTTCAGGGTCGATTCAATCTCTGCAACCCGGGTGCTTAAAAAGATATTTTCATAGAGGCCCTGAACATGCCTTTGCAAGGGCATCACGAGATCCGGGTCTGCACCGGGTATCAGGGAGTCCGCCAATTCGACAATTG
Organism: Gammaproteobacteria bacterium; assembly: GCA_965220875.1. Classification (GTDB taxonomy): domain Bacteria; phylum Pseudomonadota; class Gammaproteobacteria; order UBA4575; family UBA4575; genus WTFY01. The sequence continues at coordinate 2,002,755 of OZ244849.1, forward strand.
TGACTTTTGCACCCAGTTCATGGTACACGCATGCCATCTCAAGACCTATGATGCCTCCTCCCACAATGAGCAGTCGGCCAGGAATCTGGTCAGGCTCGAGAGCTTCGGTAGACGTAATGACACGCGGGTCGTCGTAAGGAAATCCTGGCATTTTCACCGGTTCTGATCCCGCGGCTATAACAGCCTGCTCAAATTCCACTTCGATGCGTTCGCCGTTTGAAAGCCTTACTTCCAGTTGGGTCGATGAAACAAATTTGCCATCACCCTGAACTACGGTCACCTTCCGCTTTTTCGCAAGGGTACTGAGACCCCGGTTCAGCTGGCTGATCACGCTGTCCTTCCAGTTGCGCAGCTTGTGTACATCCAGCTCTACCGAGGAAAAATTTATCCCCAGATCACGCATCTCCCTCATATCACTTAACACCTTGGCCGCATGCAGCAGTGACTTGGAAGGGATACAGCCTGTATTCAGGCAAACCCCCCCAAGACTGTCATGCCGTTCCACAAGAACCACTTTCATGCCCAGGTCCGCAGCCCTGAATGCGGTTGAATATCCCCCTGGACCAGAACCCAGAACGACAACCTGCGCGCTGAGGTCCCCCTCGGGAACTTCAGCACCCTGGCGCACTTCAATCCGGGAATCGTTTTCCGCCTCGATTTTTATCAGTGCCTTGCCTTCTGTCACTTCCTCCTGCAGTTCAACCAGAATTTCCCTCACGACACCGGTGTATGGAGAAGGAATTTCTATGGCAGCCTTCTCGGTCTCTACTGTAATCAGGTGATCTCCAGCCTGTACAGCATCACCTACAGTTACCGGGATTTCCACCACGGGTGCGGGCTCAGGCCCGTTCAGGTCAGGTGTACAAACCTCAAGCAATGCGCCCATATGTGTTCCTCGCAGCAGCTTACTGAAAAGTGAAGAGTCTTATGGATTCAATGTGCCGAACTTGACTGACACAACCTGCAGCCGTCGGCTCGCGAGAACGATAAATCAGCCGAAGATGCGGCAAGACTATGAACTATGGATTTCTTGAAGCGCCCCAGACAATCAGGTGGGTTTTGCATACAGGTCAAATTCCTGGTCATTAATTTTGGTAGATCCCTCTACCTGAACCTTCCGGGTCAGCATGTCCATGACAGGACACTGGCGTTCAACGTCCCGGACAAGGGTCTCCAGCAACTCTCTTGGTGCAGAGCTTTTTATACGGGTTTCATAGTTTATCCCGGAAAACCCCGGAGAAATTTCCTGGTCTGACTCCAGGCCAAGCAAGCCTCTCACATCAAGCCCTGCTTTCAGCGTAACGTCACATTCTTCAAGGGGTATTCCCCTCACTGCAGCCAGCGCAGCCAGCATGATCTGCTGGCAGGATCCCAAGGCAACCAGCACTAACTCCACAGGGCTGGCGCTCAGGTCAGTACCGCCGAATGCGGCCGGTTCGTCTACGAGCAGTTTGTGCTCCCTCCGGATCTGGTTCTTGCAGAGTGTTCCACCTTCCCAGTGCGTATTAACATAGTACTTGAATTTTCCATACTCGGAATCCTTGCCTGCGCGGTCGATGATTTTCTGCACCGCAACTTTCACAGTCCCCAGACTTTCAACATTCTCTTTACTCATTTGCAATCTGCCACTGCCCTAGGTTTGCAGAGCTTTCACTTCTATCATCATGAAAAGGCGGCTATACCGTCCCGACTGCCAGCAGCAAAAATGCACGCTGACTTCCTTGCAAGACCGATTCAAATCTATTTCGTGTGAGATGGCTCGACTCCCTGTCACCAAGCCTGAAATACTTACCAACCAAGAACCGCTAGACATGCTATGGGACACAGGTGGCAGTACACATGCCCTGCCAGAAGGCAGGGCTATGAACCGCGTTCTGCTTCAGCAGATGTCCTGATAACTATCTACCTATTAAGCCCTAGTCATCATACAGGTTGGTGTACGTATCGAGACCCACGCCTCCATGGTATTTGGGGAATGCCGCAACAATGTTTGAAATATGCTTGTTCGGCATTCTGTCATACGCTTTTTCAGCTTCGTCCATGTCCAACACTTCTATGCTCTCCTTCTGATCATCCTGCAAGAAATAGTTGGAATTCAAGGCCCGAAACAGGAACTGCCCAGTACCTTCATCATACGCAAGTAACGTAGACGTATCGGTCCGATAGTGCTCAGAATCAACCGTTTGGCGCAATTTCTTGTATTTGGGTGCTTCGTCAGACATCTTTTCAATTCTCTCCTTGCGATAAGTTTTACAGGTACAACTAGTGTTTAACCAGGTTTTTTCAATGACTTTCTTTGTATAGATGGACCCAGGGGGCCCACTATGCTCAGTTTGTCATCCGGGATGATCCTGGCAAAGTTTACAATCGCACGACCCAACTGATCAAGCTGTTCCAGGATCCCTTCATCCACCAGATCTGATTCCGAGTAGTGGCTGTTGTTGGCATAGACGCTACCCGGTATCACGTGTGCATAGAAAAACCCCAGTAAAGGTTTCATTTCATGCTCCAGTGCAAGATAGTGATGGTCACTTCCGCCCGTTGCAATCATCCCAACCGGCTTGCCCAACAGCGCGGCATTGGGAATCAGGTCAAACATGTTTTTCAGCAGCCCAGTGTACGTACCTCGGTACATGGGTGTGCCAAGCAACAGGGCATCCGCTTCAACAAATTTGTCGATGATAAGCCTCGCATCACCTTCATACTTGTCCGGATCCCTCGCATCACAGAACTGGATATCATACTCGTTGAGGCTGATCGCTTCCGTTTCAACGGTATTGTCATAACGCTTGGCAAAATCCAGCGCCTTCTTGATTGCAATTAGAGTCTTGCGACTCAGTCCTCCCGATACGCCAAGCAGTTTCATTTGTATACCTCAAACGAATTCTAATGCACTTGTCTCTGGCCTGTTTTCGTCCCCGACTGAGTATGGTGTACCGAACTCAACCCACATTCAAGCGGAAATTATCAACAATTTCCTTAGTACGAATGGACCCCGGAGCCCAACTATGCCCAGTTTGTCATACGGGATGATCCTCACAAAGTTCACAATCGCGCGACCCGGCTGATCATGCTGTTCCAGGACCCCTTATCTGCCAGACCTAGTTCCGAGAAGTGACTGTTGATTGCAATCAGAATTTTGCGGCTCAGTCCTCCCGATACGCCAAGCAGGTTCACCTGCAAGCCCGTTACACCAGACTCGATACAGACACCCCGACCGGATGCATGTACGTCCTGGCACCGAACTGGATTTTAGCCCACATAGGAGCCACGATTGTGAGTTAACCGTGGCTCCCGGTTGAAACCTAGGCAGGATTACGCTGACTTTTTCTTGCCAACAGTTCTGCCTTTGCGCAGGTCTTCCTCTTTTTCGCGAACCAGCGGAATGACCTTCTCACCGAATTGCTTCAGCTCCCAGTTGTAATGCAAGTAACCGGTGAGAATAACCTTGATACCAAGCTGCTTGAGCTCGATGATCCGGTCTGCAACTGACTCAGGCGTACCGATAAGGCCGGTTTTGAAGCCGTCATTATATTGCACCAGGTCTTCGAAAGAAGAGTTCGCCCACATACCTTCCCCTTCCTTGGAAGAACGACCAGCCTGCTTGACTGCCTCGCCGAAGCCCTTCACAGCTTCAACATCCGCGTTGACGATAATGTCACGCAGGGTTTCAGTGGCCTCTTCCATCGTGTCACGGACTATGCAGAATCCGTTACATCCGAAGTTGATTTCGCTAGGATCACGGCCTGACTCGACTGCAGCAGCCCTGGAATCATCCATAATCTCCTTGAAACCTTTATTGGTGTTACCGTTCATGAACAGCACGTCGGTAACCCGGCCTGCCATCCTTCTGGCATCCTTGGAATTTCCTCCCTGGAACACCACGATTCGGTGCAGCGGCTTGGGCAGCATAGGTGCACCATTGATCTGATAAAAGTCACCATAGAATGTGAACTCATCTTCAGTCCACATTCCTTTCATGATGCGGATGAACTCTTCAGACCTGCGGTACCGCTCAGTATGTTCGAGCCATGGCAATCCATATCCCGTGTACTCGCCCTTGAACCAGCCACTTACAATATTGATGGATGTACGCCCTTGTGTGCAGCAATCCAGAGAGGCTTGCATCTTGGCGACAATGGCTGGGTGCCATAGCCCCGGATGACATGCAGTGATGACCTCCAGTTTCTCGGTGTGCTGCAGGATTACGTTTGCAATGGTAAAGGCCTCATGCTGATGGTCCGCACCATAACTTGCAAACCAGCGCGTTTGTGCCAGCGCGGTCGCAAAGCCAGAGGCTTCAGCATCCTGCGCATATTTGATGTTTGCTTCCGGTGTCCAGTCAGTATCCATTGGCAGGGTCGTAATGACCAAACCTCCGGAAATGTTTGGCACCCAGTACGCAAATTCAACCTGATCCGATTCCACCCAGGCAGAAGGTTGCAGCGGATTCTCAGAATTTGGTAATAGTCTTGGAAATTTCGCCATATTTCACCTCATTTCACTTGTTAGTCGATAAGCTGTTGCACTTTTCATCTGTTTAGTTTATCGGCCTGCCGCCACATGCATGACCAGGTTCTCACCCGGTCAGCTGCCAGACGGCCAAAGCCTGCTACTGCCAAAATGAAGCTAATCCAGTCCCTTGTAAATTGCTGAGAACCCATAAGACACCTGCGTTGTTCAGACCCAGACTTTCTTAGGTGTTCCTATCCCTTTTTGCTTCAGTATCTCTATTGCCTTAGCCGTATCACCCTGGCTTTCAATCAGCGCATCCCTGCAATCTATGGTGCCTGCACGCGTTTCGTTGCGAACAGTCTTGATCATTTTTGCTGTTACGTCCTTCAGACCAAATTCACCTTCAGTACTCATCTGTCAGCCTCCTCATAATTACTAAAATAAAAAAATGGCACTAAGTATAATTAATTTCGGCTCCCTGCACTATGCATTGTCTGCTGCAGTGCGAACAGGTAACTCATACTCCAACTACTTCTCTTTATCTATAGCAATTATATGGCCTAGCTTCTCCCTTTTTACCTTCATGTAGTCCTTGCCCAACTTATTTGGGGTGCTAGAAGACAGGATGGGAATACGCTTCACCAGCTTTATTCCATAATTCTCCAGCCAGCTGCACTTGTTCGGGTTGTTCGTCAATAACTGAACACGCTTCACATGTAGGGCATGAAGCATATGGGCAGCTACCGAATGATCCCTTTGATCTGCATCAAATCCCAGCGCACGATTTGCCTGAACCGTGTCAAACCCGCATTCCTGCAAGGAATAGGCTTTGAGTTTGCTGACCAAACCAATGCCCCGGCCTTCTTCCCTCATATACAGCACCACACCGCATTCCTTTTCCTGTACAAGTTGCATGGCAATCTCTAGCTGATCCCCACAGTCACACCGTGCCGAGTGGAATACATCTCCAGTAAGGCACTCGGAGTGGATTCTGACAAGCACATCTTCATCTTGGCTCCACGACCCCTTTACCAAGGCCATGTGTTCCCGATGAGTGAAGTTGTCACGGAACGCTATCAATTCGAATTCGCCACTCCTCGTCGGGAGCTGGACAGTGACCACGCGCTCTACCCTAGACTCTATGCGAAGCCTGTAGCGGATCAGCTCCCTGATCGTGATGATCTTCAGGTTGTGCTGCTTTGCAATCTCCACCAGGTCAGGCAGCCTTGCCATGGTGCCATCCTCTTTCAGGATTTCACACAGCACACCAGCCTTTCGCAAGCCGGCCAGCCCCATCAGGTCCGTAGCCGCCTCGGTATGACCCTCTCTCTGAAAAATCCCTCCTTCCGTTGACTTGAGCGGAAATACATGGCCAGGCCGTGCAAAATCCTCTTTGGTTATTTGCGGGTCAGACAGCGCCTTGACAGTCTTTGCCCGATCTGCGGTCGAAATTCCCGTAGTCGTACCGTGTTTTAAATCTACCGATACCGTAAAGGGTGTGGCGTGTAACGCATTGTTTTCATCCTTGGGCACCATCAGGTCCAGACCGATTTCTTCGGTTCGCTGCTCGGTGATCGCTGCACAAATGAGCCCGCGCCCCTGAGCAGCCATGAAATTGATCATCTCAGGCGTACACTTTTCCGCCGCCCCGACAAAATCACCCTCGTTTTCACGATTTTCATCATCTACCACGATCACGAGATTTCCCCGGCGCAATTCAACAAGCGCCTCTGAAATCGTGCTAAAGCTGATGGGTTCCCAATTAGGCATCGTTAAAAACTCAGAATTATCAGACAAGCTCTATGGCCATAACCTCACGCATGTATCGGATCAGGGTTCTCAATACGATCATTCAAACCAGTCCAGATTAGAACAAATATAGCCGGACCACATCCTTGTATCCGGCTATTTTCGCAATAATCAACATTCACTAACTCTCATGATCATTTGTGTGATCGTTAGCTGCTCCAGGTACTCACTCCTTCAGGTACCGGAGGCTGTTCACCTTCCAATGTCCAGTTGTCACGATCATCGGGGTTATTGCAGTCACGCTTTTCGATCTTGTTTTCTGATCTGTAGATTTCAGCCAAGCTGTACAGCATTTCCGGTGGTGCTTGACTCTTGATCCACGGCGTCACGATTTCCCATTGCCTCTTTTCTACATCGTATTTCTGGAACTTCGAGTTATGACCGCCGATGTGGTCCTTGCACGTCACTTTCATGGGTGCAAGCAGCCCGGTGGCCCCCAACTCCTCAACACGCTTCTCGTCGAAATAGATGTTCTCAAAACCCCAGCGCACCTGACGTGCATTCAAGGCTTTGTTACCCCATCGTTTTTGCGCATTGATAATGGCTTCCACGTGCATGATTCCAGCCGTTATGCCCAGGTTGTGATACACACTACCCAGACGGCTTTTGTCCTGCAGGTCTCCTTTTCCATCTCCATAGACGATGTCAATGATCTCCTGCTGAACCTTGGTAAAGATTCCTGCGGGGTGCGTGGTAATCGCCTGATAGCCATGCGCTGCCTTGCCGGCTGGCCGTACGTCCTCGTCAGAGTTGCTCCAGATGTTTCCAATCAGATGGTCAACCGGGAACCCGATTCGGGCGGCTGCCTGAATTGCAACCGGGTTCATCACGCCCCAACCACGCAGAAACACGAAGTCAGGCTTCAGCTTGCGGATTCGCGTCCACTGAGACCCCTGCTCGTTACCAGGATGCGGTATCTCAATCTTATGGTGCTCGAATCCATATTCCTCACCCATGGCATCCATGTACTCAAGTGCATTTCTTCCATAGGGTGAACCATGGAACAAAGTAACCACTTTCTTGCCAGACATGGCTGCTTTCAGGTCAACCGTGTTGGGATTCTCCCCTGTCACCAGATGAGCCATGAAACGTACAGTCGCGTTGTACTCATCCGGAACACCCATTCCCAGCGGGAACACATAAGGGAAGACTTCGCCATCCATGGTTTCACTCATGCCGTGATTCACTGTGATCATGGGAATCTTGTCCGCACGCACCACTTCGTTCAGTGCAATCGCTATACCCACGCTGAGCGGATCGAAAAACAGCGCACCACCTTCACGGTCCTTCATGCGCTTGTAGCATTCCACGCCTCTTTCCACAGCGTATTCCGTTTCGCACTCTGACCAGATGAGCTGGACACCGCCTACGCCTCCATCCCGAATGTTCTTCAGGTTGTAGTAATCGAGGATGCCCCCGTAATAACCAGTTCCACCAGCCGCGTATGGGCCAACTCGATAGCTTGGTATCGGGATGTACATCTGTTCCGAGAAGGCTGGCAACGAACCTAACAGCAGAGCTGTAAAGGAAATTGCCAGCACAATCGTGCGTTTTATATTTTTTCGTATCATATTGTCACTCCTCAACTTGAGTTATTTGTTCCTGGTATATGCATATAGCCAATGGCATTTAACACCAAAGTCTTAAGAAGAGCCAGTATCGAACATCAAATACATACCCTAATTAATAATGACTCCAGTCAATCAGACTCATGCAATACTCGTACCAAGTCGTGAAACCTACCGCCTGTACCGCATTCGACCGTGTCTTCCGAAACAAGTGTTTCCATCCGATACATGCCGTGGCGGTTTGGAAACAAGGGTGAAGATTGCAACAGGTAACTGCAGGCAACGGGTCGACGGGCCTGAAACCCCTGGTACACGGCCGTTACAGCCTCCCGCAAGCCGGGCAAAACAGGCGGCGTATACGGACGGCTACCTAAGAAACCTTTCTAGGCTTCTCCCGGTACAGTCCCCAGCGGTTGCGGCGCATCCAAAGGGCCTTGCGCCCTATGCCCAGCATTTTGGCCAGCTCCGTTTCGCTGCACTGATTCTGATACTCGAGCACAATGCTCTTCATGTACTCTTCTACAGACAGGGGCGTCAGTGAGTTCTCACGGCCATTGCCGTTTATGGCGGCATCCGCCCCATTGCTTTTGATATGCTTGAAATCATCGATATCAAGTTCCTCGCCCTTCGCCAGAATGATTGCACGCTCGACTGAATTCTCGAGTTCACGCACATTTCCCGGCCAGTCATAATCCTTCAGGAACTCGCACAAACTGTCATTGACCCGGCTGATTCTCCTGCCGAGTTTCAGGTTGTATCGTTTCACGAAGTAATTCAGCAGCAACTCGATATCATCCAGTCGCTGACGCAGAGGCGGTACCAGGACCTGGATGACATTCAACCGGTAATACAGATCCTCGCGCATGCGGCCTGCAGCGACCTCTTTTTGCAGGTCCCTGTTACTTGCAGCAATGATGCGGACATCCACCTTGAACGACTGGCTGTCACCAATGGGGCGTACGATCCTGTCCTGGATGAACCGGAGCAACTTGACCTGCAGCATCGGAGCAAGTTCGGAAATTTCATCCAGAAACAGCGTGCCTCCATGCGCTTCGCGAATCAGTCCGTCCTTGGAAGAAACTGCACCCGTGAATGCCCCCTTCACGTGTCCAAAGAACTCGGATTCCATCAGTTCTGCCGGGATAGCGCCACAGTTCACCGGAACAAAATTGCCGTCAAACCGCTGACTCGCTTCATGAATCCCCATCGCGACCAGCTCCTTTCCTGTACCACTTTCCCCCTGGATGAGTACCGTCGCCTCACTCGGGCCAACCCTGTCCAACAAGATTTTCAGCTCCCGTACCGACTGGCTCTCGCCAATGATCTCTGTGCTGTTGTGCAATGCATTTTGCAGATTCCGTTTCAGCTGGCGATTCTCTTTCTGGATACTCTGCTCATTGATCGCCCGGGTCACTGCATGAATAAGGTATTTGTCTGAAAACGGCTTGAGTATGTAGTCGACGGCACCCAGGCGTAAGGCCTGTACAGCACATTTTATCGACGTATAGTGTGTCATGATGACTCTCGGGCACTCCAGTCCCGATGTACGAATCTTTCTGAGCAAGTCCAGCCCAGTCTGCCCGCTGAGCTTGAGATCACTCAACACCAGGTCGAAGTCCTCCGAGTGCAGCCTGGGCATGGCTTCTGACACTTTCCTGACATGAGTTACCGTCATGCCTTCTTTTTCGAGCAACTGTGTAACCGACTCGCCGAACTCGACATCGTGTTCCACTACCAGAATCTTGTGCGAAATCTGCATCTGCACCTCCTCATTTCTCAGGCACTCTCCCTATACCAGGAGTTCCGACTCGCCTATCAGGCTATTATACCGCCTGTATTCCCGATTGTGTCAAAAAGACAAGTGAATGTCATGAAATGTGTCTAAATGATACGTCAGAAAATCTGGAAACCCGGGTGCAGCATGCTTGGCAGGCTCAGACAGATACGCCGCTTGGTGGTATACTGGTTGCATTGCCACTACAGAGAAGCTGAAATAGCATCCTGCATGCAACCGTTACCCTTGTACTAGTCCCATTTTCACAGGCGAATAATGCTATGAGTACCGATGCAGTCAGCACTGACCAGTTCAAGCAGGCCATGGGCCTGTTCCCGAGCGGTGTCACCATAGTCACCACTTCAGTCAATGAAGAAAGGTTCGGATTCACTGCATCTGCCTTCTCCTCCCTCTCCCTTTCCCCGCCACTGATCCTCGTATGCCTGGCAAACAGTGCAGATTGCTTCAAACCCTTCAATACGGGGAAGCAGTTTGCCGTCAACATCATCGACGAGAAATACGAGGAGCTGGCCATGAAATTTGCAACGAAAGGCTGCGACAAGTTTGCCGGCGATGAATTCATTGAAGGTGGCGTCGGCTTGCCGGTTCTTCCGGATACCCCCGTTTCCCTGGAGTGCAGAACGAAACATGTCTACCCGGGAGGTGACCATGTAATTCTTGTCGGCGAGGTAGAGCACCTTACCATCGGCACCGGCCTGCCTACCGTCTGGCATGCAGGAGGATTTCGAAAACTGGAATCCTAGGCAGAAAACCGGTCGCCAGCCATGTAGTACGCGCGCGCGATACCCGGGTTACTTGTCTACCTTGGAAATGAAATTCATGAATGCTGGCTCCAGCAACTCCAGGTCCTTCATCCTGGCCTTCTTTCTCATCAGGTCCCGGATATTGATTTCATACGTGCCGTTTTGCTGATAAACCTTGAGCTCACCCGCATGGATGAAGCGGTAAATCTTGGTGACAGGAATCCCGGAAATCCTGGATGCCTTGGTGATGCTGACATACTCTACTAACGCCATATTCTGCGAGTCCCCGCTGAGATACCCGTTCCCACTGCCCTGGGCATTGTGCCGAATCCGTTGCGTCCCGGGAGTTTCAGGTGTCCGAGGGTTATAGTATATCCAATTTCCCTGCACTCAATCCATCTGCATGACCGGTCTCGGGCAATGCGCATCCCAAAAGGCGACGCCATCTGTTGCAGTCGTCGGCGGGTTGTTCACGGCTACTGTCGCTTTTTCCTCACGGCAAACGCCTGGCGGTAAAACTGGCTGGCCCCGCTTGAGCCCAGGTGCCGGACGCTTCGGGCAATCTTCTCGAAGATCGGTAAGGCTCTCTCGTAATCGTTGGCGTCACCACCAACCAGCATCATCTGTATGGAGCCTGAGTCTCCTGCATCCTCATTGATGATCACGGCATCCAGGAATGCAATCCCATTTTCCACAAGCTGTTCAGAAAGTTCCTGCAGAAACTCAGGGGACACCGTGCTCATATCTATGACCAGTGTGTCCGTCCTCCAGCACTGAGCAATGCCCGAATCTCCAAAAAGAACCCTTTCCAGTTCGGTCCCGTCAGACAGGGCCGTGATTATGACCGGACAGGCTCCCGCGAGCATCCTGGGTGATGGAAATTCCCGGGAGATGAGACTGCTGGATACACCGGATTCATCCTCCAGCCCGCCCAGCGCATAGCCCGCATTGCCAAGGTGGGCGGCGATCAGATCAGCCAGGGTTCCCCGTCCAATGATACCGATTTCAATTTCTTCTGCCTGTAAGCCGCTCATTACCAAACCGACCATCCAGTTTCAGCACTACCAAACCGCTCCAGTGGATGATCCATGACCCAAGGTGACAGTGCAAGCAGGAAAAGGCATTGGCCCAAGCGAATCCTCACCGGGTAAGGGAGACAGCACACGTGCCATGACGGACACCATTCCCGAATCCAAACCTCAATACATGAATGATAGAATCGGGACAACATTGATTTCTGGCCTGGGTTCCGAGACCCGGTTGTTGCCGATACCAGTGACCCGTAAATCTTTTATATGTCGTGGACTGGGAAAAGTGAAAACTAGAATATTACTCGTATTGGCCCATGCAGCAATAATCAGCCTGACACTCTTTGCCACCGCGAATGCCGGATGGAACAGCAGGCTTTTTTTTGAAACGGCAACGGTATCGAAGGTACGATATTACCTGTCTGCGGGTGCGAAGCTGAATGCGCGCACTAAAAATGGAGGCACGCCGCTACACACGGCGTCTGCCCATGCACATGATCCAGACATTGTTCATGTATTGCTCGAGGCCGGTGCAGATGTGCATGCACGGAATAGGTATGGAAGTACACCACTTCATGTCGCTGCGGCCCATACAGACAGTCCATCTGTCATTGGAACATTACTAGCGGCCGGTGCAGACGTGCATATGCGAGCCAGGGATGGAGCCACACCGCTGCATATGGCCGCTGCCCATAACAACAATCCGCATGTAATCGAAGCGTTGCTGAAAGCAGGTGCAGACCTGACCGGGAAAGACAGGTACGGGCGCACACCGCTTCACGTGGCAAGCGCTTACAATCACAACCCTGAGATTGTCGAAATGCTGCTGTCTGTTGGGGCGGACCCGGGAATTCCAGATAAAAAAGGACGACTGCCCATCGACTATGCAAAGGGCAATGAAAGTGTCCGTTCTGCTGAAGCCTACCGGCTGCTGAACGATACACGGTTCTGAAAGTTGGAGCGTCACGTATGCTATACCCCTTTCAACACCGGTTCATCCTGGGGACAGGACGCCGGCAGGCCTGGCAGTACTGAACGTCCATTTGCTCAGGCAGGCAAGTCAACACTTGCCCTAAAGGATCAATGCAAGGGAAGAGCCCATGAACAAATTAATACCCGGTTTACTGGTTGCAACACTTTCCACGGGGCGATGCCTGCATCCGCAGACATCAAGAGCCGCGCACTGCCACGCACGTGCAAGCTAAAGAGACCCTGACAAACGAGCAATTCGCAGAATTTGAAGAATTGCTACAGCACAGATACCGCCATAAAGGAAAACAGTAGCCGGTGGTGCAACCAATCCTCCTTATAGATTGGATGTCCCTGACGCTAAAACACAGTATATGACTATCACCTGTAATCAGCCTTCGTCTTTTCTATTGCATTCCCTGTAAGCCTGCGTCATCCTGGCGGCGAATTTTAATATTGCGAGGTAGTCGGCCTCATACCTATGCTGCTCACCTTGCTTGGTTTGCATGGTGATAATGAACTTGTCACCGCGTGGCGTTACTTCAGCGTTACTCAGGGGATAAGGCCCTTTTTCCATTGGTCTTTTTGACTTGTCATTGCTGTGTTGATCACATGATTGCACGATAAGTGCTTGTTTTCAATAACCAAGTGAGGTACTGGATCTCAAGCAGTTCCGGCGCATCGCCACACGCTACGAAAAGCTTGCCGCCAACTTCCTTGCCATGATCAAGATTGCAAACCGTCAGAATCCGGCTACGCTTACGAGTCCACGACCTGGTCCCAAGCGTCTCGATCCGCTCGCCTGCTGCGCGTCGCGTGGCAGGACCCATCGAAGCATCGCGTCGTCCAATCCATCGAAGGCTACACCCTGGTCCGCACCGCCGCAGTAAAGGTCGAACGGCAGACCCTTGATCGCACACCGAGCTTATAAAGTCAGCGCCTGCGTGATCGTCATCGCGTTGTGCCGCATCATGTCGAGGTAGGTTGATGCCGGACCGTTGGAACTGGACAGCGCGCCAGGATAGAGCGTGCCACCGATTGTGGCTCCTGTCTCGTCGGCGATGCGTTCCAGGAGGCGGGGGTCCGCGACATTCTCGATGAAGACAGCACGTATGCCCCGATCGCGTATCTGCTGGACGAGGCGGGCGACATCCTGTGCGGATGCCTCCGACTCGGTGCTGAGTCCTTGCGGCGCAATGAAGGTCAGTCCGTAGTCGCGACCGAAGTACCGAAACGCGTCGTGCGAGGTGACGACGGTCCGGCTGCCCGCGGGAAGCCTGGCAACCATCTTGCGGATTTCCAGGTCGAGGGCCTCAAGTTCGTCCACATAGGCCCCGCGATTCCGATAGAAAGCGCTGGCATTCCCAGGATCGAGCTTGGACAGCGCCGCTGCAATGTTGTCCACGTACACCATGGCATGGCGGAGACTCTGCCAGGCATGGGGATCGAAGGTGCCATGGTCATGGGTTTTATGATCGTCGTGCTCGGCATGTTTGCCATCTGCACCGTGCTCGTCAGCGATTGGCTTGATGCCGTCGGTCGCCACCACACGGACACCGCGGAATTCCGAAGCGTCGATCAACCGGTCCAGCCAGCCTTCAAATTGCAGGCCGTTGACGACAATGATTTGCGCTTCGCTGACGGACCGGGCATCTGCAGGGGTTGGTCGGTAAACATGCGTGTCGCCGTCAGGACCGACGAGCGTCGTGACATCGACGTGCTCACCTCCGATTCGCTTCACCATGTTGCCGAGGATCGAGAAGGTAGCGACCACCGGGATCGGTTCGCGGGATTGTGCGGCGCCCGTGGCAGCGAGCGACAGAACGAGGCTGATGGTGACAGGGTTCAGAAAGGCTCGGCGGGTAGGCATGGAAAGGCTCCTTCAGGCTTCGAGGTAACGGCCCCAGAAGGTCCGCGCGGCAAGACCGCTGACCGGGCCAAGGATCAGCGAGAGCCCGTAGGCGAGACCTGCGACAAGGATAATTGACGGACCGGAGGGCAGGCTGAAATAGTAGGAGAGAAGGAGGCCACTCACGCTTGAGAACATCCCGACGGCAGTCGCGACCGTGATCAGTGCGCCGATGCTCACTGTCCAGAACCGTGCCGCGGCAGCGGGAAGGATCATGATGCCGACCGCCATCAGCGTGCCGAGCGCCTGGAATCCGCCCACAAGGTTGAGCACGACAAGGACGAGAAGAGTCAAATGTGCAATGGCGCTGAGCCCGCTGACCGAACGCAGGAACTGCGGGTCGGCGCACTCGAGCACGAGCGGCCGGAACAGCACCGCAAGCGTGAACACCGTTACGCTCGCGATGGAGCAGAGCAGGATCAAAGCAGCGTTGTCGAGCGCCAACACGGTGCCGAACAGCACATGCATCAAGTCGACGTTGCTGCCTCGGGTGGACACGATCAGCACTCCAACTGCTAACGAGATCAGGTAGAAGGCCGCGAGGCTCGCGTCCTCACGCAGCACCGTGGCTCGGGTCACGAAGCCTGCAAGAAGAGCCACGGCCATGCCCGCGATCAGTCCGCCCACGGTCATCGCCCCAAGCGAGAGACCCGCGACGAGATAGCCGACGGCTGCGCCAGGCAAGATCGCATGAGCCATCGCATCTCCCGTCAGACTCATTCGGCGCAGCATCAGGAACACCCCGACGGGCGTCGCGCCCAAAGAAATCGCCGCGCAGCCCACGAGCGCACGCCGCATGAATCCGAAATCAACAAAGGGCTGGACAAGTAACTCCCACATCACGCCGCGCTCCGCCCGCAGGTGTGCGGAGAGTCGGCGCAGGCCTCGCACATCTGGCGCGCGTGGAACTGGTTCTCGGCCGTCAGAACCTGCTCCGTGGGTCCATGGGCAATGAGCTTGCGGGCGAGCAGCAGCGTGCGAGGGAAGTGAGCTCGCACCGTGTCGAAGTCGTGCAAAACGGCGAGTACCGTGCGGCCTTCGCCGTGCCAGCGCCGCATTACACCTATCAGATCCGCCATCGTTCCCTCGTCAACCGCGTTAAAGGGTTCATCCAGCAGGACGAGCCGTGCGTCCTGCAGCAGAAGCCGCGCAAAGAGAGCACGCTGTATCTGCCCGCCCGACAGCGACCCGATCGGGCGCTTCTGGAACCCTTCGAGCCCGACCGCAGAAATCGCTTCGGCGATGCGTGCTCGGTGAATGGCCCGCAAGCCCGCAAAGCCGCCGATCTCCCGCCAGAGCCCCATGCCCACGAGGTCGGCGACTGCGATCGGGAAAGACCGGTCGACGTCCGATTGCTGCGGCAGGTAAGCGATCTCGCTCCGTGTGAGCCTGCCGAAGGCGATCCGACCCTCCAGCGGGCGGAGTGCGCCGATTACCCCCTTCAACACCGTGGATTTGCCGGCCCCGTTTGGTCCGACGATGGCTGTCAGGCTGCCCTCTGCAATCTCGCCATGTAGGCGATGCACGGCCGGATGCCGACCGTAGCCGAGGGTCAGGTCCTGAAACTGGAGGGCGTAGGTCATGGTATCCCCGGCGTGGACGTCGCCCAGAAGAAGACGCTCCAGAGCACAGCAACAATCAGGGCTGCGCCAACCAGCCGGGGGCCGACGCCGAGCGGCAGCAGTCGAAGTGAAAGGGTGTGCAACATCCTCATGCCGGCGCTCCCTGCCGAGTGGCGGCACTCACGTCCATCCGCCATGACGGTCCATCCGCGCACTGGCTCTCCATGGGTGCAGTTCCTTGCTTCCGTCTACGCTGCGGCGAACCCAGGGGCGGCTGCATCCTCGGCAAGCAGTCTTCCGATCCACGGGTCCTCGAGCTCGGCTGATGCCTTGCAGCCACTGCAAATGAAGAAAAGGCAATCGTGGTCACGCTTGGGCTGGACGCACGGGATGTAGGTATTCAGGTTTTCGATCCTGGAAACGAGACCCTGCTCCATCAGGAAGTGAAGTGCCCGGTACATGGTCGGTGGTCCGGCCGGACACAAATCTCTGAGCTTGACCGCTTTGATCAACCGGTAAACGCCCATAAGCCCGCCACTGGCCCACAGCAACCCCAGCTCACGCCTCCTGAGCTCTGTCACATGTACGGCGCGTCGCTCGCAAATCGACTTCGCCAGCGCCACCCTTTCGCGCGGCGAATGCCTCACGCGGCAATCCGGATCGGTGCAGAGCCGGGGTCGAATTAACGGTTTCATGATCTCCTTGTCTCACCTTGCGAGGCATAAAAAATGTTATAACATTGCGTCATACATCGCAAGGGGATCGCAACCTGGGGCAAGCCAACATCCATGGAAGAAGCACGGCGACCCCGGAACCATCATCGAATGGGTAGAAACGGGCAGCCGGGAAAAGGCGACCGACATTCCGCACGGCGGGATGTCGGTCTCGATGGTAGCGGGGGCAGGATTTGAACCTGCGACCTTCGGGTTATGAGCCCGACGAGCTGCCAGACTGCTCCACCCCGCATCAGGGAGTGAAGTTTACTGGCTCGACCCATACATCTCAAGCGGTTACTGGCCCACCGAAGATGCATGGTACCGCTTCAGTTCAATACCCGTATGCAATAATCAAGCAGGGTATTAGGAAATACAAACAGGACAATCACCAGTAACCCGTTGACCGACAGAGCAGCCTGGGCCAGACCTGGCCCCCGGACATGCAGTTGCCCAACCGGTTCATCGAAATACATGTACTTGACCACGCGCAGATAATAAAACGCCCCGATCACGGACATCACGATTGCCAGAATCGCCAGCCACAGCATGCCGTCCTGAACCAGGCTTTGCAGGATGTACAACTTGGCGTAAAAACCGACTGTCAACGGAACCCCTGCCATGGAAAACATCAGCAACAGCATGATCAGTGCAAACCATGGGCTGCTTTTGCCCAGCCCCTTCAGGTCCTCAAGCCTGTCCATGCTCCTGCCCTGACTGGCAAACAGTACCAGTACGCCAAATGCACCGGCAGCCATCAAGACGTAGATGACCGTATAGAACAGTGCGGCCGCATAGCCAAAGTCCGAACCTGACAATATTCCCAGCAGTATAAAGCCTATATGGGAAATGGCTGAATAGGCCAGCATGCGCTTGATATTGCTCTGCGCAATGGCGATGACGTTTCCAAATATCACTGACAAGACCGTCACCACCACCAGCATCTGCTGCCAATCCGTAAGCAGTTCCTGGAGACCATTGCTTAACAGGCGAATGGTCATTACGAATGCAGCGAGTTTCGGCATCGTGGCGATAAAAAGGGTGACCGCCGTCGGGGCACCGTGATAGACATCCGGTACCCACATGTGGAAGGGCACGGCACCGAATTTAAAGGCCAGGCCCACCACGATAAAGGCCAGTGCAAACACCAGTGCAATACTGTCTGTGGCCCTGCTCCCCAAGTGTGCACTGATTTCGGCCAGGTCCAGGCTTCCTGTCAGCCCGTACAGGATGGACATGCCATAGAGCAACATGCCTGATGCGATAGCACCGAGGACAAAATACTTTATCGCCGCTTCCGAGGCATCACTGGAGTCACGCTCGAATACCACGAGCGCATACAGGCACAGGGAGAGAAGTTCCAGTCCCAGATAGACCAGGATGAAATTATGGGCCGAAGCCATTACCAGTACGCCCAGGGTGGCAAACAGCCCGAGAACATAGAATTCCGGCCTGGCGTGGGAACGCTGCTGCAGGTAGGGGCGCGCATACATGAATACGACCGCTGCGGTCAGGCATGCAAACAGCTTGACCGCCACCGCAAGCGGGTCATGGATATACAGGCTTCCAAATGCAAAGGTTTCCTGCGGCGTGGTCGCGAGCCCGACCAGCACGGCAACGGCACCCAGCACTGCCAGGCTGGACCAGAACGCCAGTGCCTCGCCGGCCCTTCCCGCATAAAGGCCCAGGATGAGCACCGTCGAGGCTGCACCCAGCAGGACAACCTCGGGTAACGCCAGGATCACGTCTGCACCTAAGCTTTCCATGCCGTTCACCTGAGATTGACCAGTTGTGACTGCTGGAGCAAATGGCCCACCGATGCATCCATCAATTCAATCAGCGGCGCAGGCCACAGGCCGAGCCACAGTACCAGCAGGGTCAGCACCAGCAAACAGAAAAATTCCCTGCCGTTCAAATCCGTCAGGGCTGCCACGCGTTCATTTGCCGGGGCGCCGAATACGACCCGCTTTATCATCCAGAGTGTGTATGCGGCACCGACCACCAGGGTCAAGGCCGCAAGGACGGCATACCATACATTGGCCTTGAAACTTGCCAGGATCACCATGAGTTCGCCTACAAACCCCGAGGTGCCCGGGAGACCCACGTTAGCCATGGCAAAGATCATAAAAAATGTCGCAAATACCGGCATGCTGTGGACCACGCCCCCGTAGTCTGCAATCTGCCTGCTGTGCATACGGTCATACAGCACCCCCACGCACAGGAACATGGCTCCCGAAATGAATCCATGCGAGATCATCTGGACCATGCCTCCCTGCACAGCCATGGCCGCCGAAGTATCGGCCTGGTTGAACAGTGCGAAGATCACAAAGAACCCAAGCGTGACAAACCCCATATGGGCAATGGACGAATAGGCGATCAGTTTTTTCATGTCACGCTGAACCAAGGCCACCAGGCCGATGTAGACGATTGCAATGAGCGAAGCGGCAATGATGACAACGGCCAGCTTGCTGCTGGCATAAGAGGCCATGGGAAGGCTGAATCGCAGGAACCCGTACCCCCCTACTTTCAGCAGGATTGCTGCCAGTACGACCGAGCCACCGGTCGGCGCCTCGACATGCGCATCCGGCAACCAGGTGTGAACAGGCCACATGGGAATCTTGACGGCAAACGCAATCAGGAAGGCCAGGAACACCAGGTACTGTTCACGTGCAGTAAGGTGAAACTGCTGCAGCTGTGCAATCTCGAATGTCCCGGCCTGCAGGTAGAGATAAACCAGTGCCACGAGCAGGAAAATCGAACCGAAGAACGTGTACAGGAAGAATTTCACGGTCGCATATACCCTGCGGGGTCCACCCCATATACCGATGATCAGAAACATCGGAATCAGCATGCCCTCAAAAAACACATAGAAGAGAACGGCATCCAGTGCGCAGAAGACACCAATCATCAGGCCTTCCAGGACCAGGAACGCAGCGAAATATTCACCGATTCGGCCCGGGGCAATTTCCCATCCGGCGATCACCACAAGAACGGTGATGACGGTGGTAAGCAGTATCAGGGGGACCGATATCCCGTCGACACCCAGCGAGTAGTACACATCGAATGCCCGGATCCAGGGAACGTGCTCGCTGAACTGCATGGCGTGCTGCTTGGCATCAAACCCGAACAGCAGCGAGATACTTGCCAGGAACGTCGCCACGGCAACAAGCAGGGCCAGCCATCGCACCGCATGCACCGAAGCCCTGCCTGCAGGGATGGCCAGCAGGCCTCCGGCTATCGGCAGCCAGATCAGCAGACTCAGCATGGGAAATGAACCTGACATGCGCCGCTACAAAAACCGGATCCCGAGCATGATCAGCAGGCCAAGAATCATCGTGAAGGCATAGTGGTACAGATAGCCGGTCTGCACGTTGCGAACCCTCAGGGAGAACCAGTTCACCAGTCTGGCTGTACCATTGACGATGAGGCCGTCGATCAGCAGGCGGTCTCCAAAGCGGTCGCAGACCTGCCCCAGGCCACGCGTACCCCGGGCGAAAACCCCCTGGTAGAATTCATCGAATCCGTACTTATATTCCAGTATCCTGTGCAGCGGAGCCAACCTTTGCTTTCCCCACCGCGCAAGTTCCGGCTGTTTCAGATAGACCCACCAGGCGCAGAATATGCCTGCAAGGGCCAACCAGACCGCCATGCCCTGCAAGCCGTGCAGGACGAATGACAGCACCCCGTGATAACCGGATTGCAGTTCCGCCAGACCGCCATGCCTGTCCGCCACGAACAGGCTCTGCGCAAAGAAATCTCCAAATACCAGCGGTCCTATCAGCAACCCTGCAAATACCGAAGGGATCGCCAGCATGAGCAGCGGTACCGTGATGACTGCAGGAGATTCCCTGACATGGCTCTCCACTTCGGTGTTCATCCTGCTCTTGCCGTGAAACACGAGAAACAACAGCCTGAATGAATAAAAGGCAGTCACGAATACACCTGCCAGTACCAGCACGTAGGCAAACCCGGCGCCCGGAATGTGCGTGTGGTGCACCGCCTCGATGATGGTGTCCTTGGAGAAAAACCCGGAAAAGCCTGGAAATCCTGCCAGGGCCAGCGTACCGATCAACGCCGTCCAGTACGTAACCGGCATCCGCCTGCGCAAACCGCCCATGTTGCGCATGTCCTGTTCATGATGCAGGGCCACGATCACGGAGCCTGCAGCCAGAAACAGCAGGGCCTTGAAGAACGCATGCGTGAACAGGTGGAAGATCGCAGCCGAATAGGCAGAAGCCCCGAGAGCGACCGTCATGTAGCCCAGTTGCGAGAGCGTCGAGTAGGCCACCACCCGCTTGATGTCGTTCTGCACGATGCCCACGAGACCCATGGAAAATGCAGTCAGGGCCCCGATGACGAGGATCACCGAAAGCGCCATATCGCTAAGCTCGAACAGGGGTGACATGCGGGCCACCATGAAGATGCCGGCGGTCACCATGGTCGCGGCATGAATCAGTGCAGAGATCGGGGTCGGACCTTCCATGGAATCGGGCAGCCACACGTGCAGGGGAACCTGGGCGGATTTTCCCATGGCCCCGACAAACAGCAGCAGGCAGATCACCGTCATGGCCGGCCACTGGATGCTCTCGCTCAGTGCGATCGTCTGCCCCAGCGCATCCGGTGCCTGGGCGAAAACGCTCTGGTAATCCAGACTATTGAAAACTGCCAGTACCGCTGCAATGCCCAGCAGAAACCCGAGATCCCCCACCCGGTTGACGAGAAACGCCTTCAGGTTGGCAAAGATTGCAGACTCCCGGGTGTACCAGAAGCCGATCAGGAGATAAGACACGAGGCCCACGGCTTCCCAGCCGAAAAACAGCTGCAGGAAATTATTCGCCATGACCAGCATCAGCATCGAGAACGTGAACAGGGAAATATAGGAAAAGAACCGCTGGTAACCGGGGTCGTCGCGCATGTACCCGATGGTATAGACGTGCACCATCAGGGATACGAATGTCACGACAACCATCATGATGACCGTCAGCGAGTCCAGCAGGAAACCGACCTTGAATACCAGGCTTCCCAGGCTCAGCCATTCGTAGACGTCGATAGAAACCGGCCCCGAACCGCCCGCCACGACCTGCCAGAATACGAGCAGGCTCAGGACAAAAGATACCAGCACCCCCGCGATCGTGACCCAGTGCGAGCCCGCACGGCCGATCTGCCGGCCCAGCAGGCCTGCAGCCAGGGCTCCGGCCAGCGGCGACAATACTATGATCAGGCAAAGCGTTTTCACTGGTCTCTCGGCTAGCTAGCCTTTCAGGCTCTCAAGATCCTGTACATTGATGGTCTGGCGAACACGGTAAAGCACGACCAGTATCGCAAGCCCGATCGCCGCCTCCGCCGCAGACACCGTGAGAATGAAGAACACGAACACCTGTCCTGCCAGATCGTCCAGGTAATGTGAAAAAGCGATGAAGTTCATGTTCACGGCCAGCAGCATCAGCTCGATCGCCATCAGCAGGAGAATCACGTTTTTCCTGTTCAGGAAGATGCCCGCCACGCCGAGGGAAAAAAGAATGGCACCGAGCGCGAGAAAATGTGTGAGGGTAATCATGCTGCTCCTTGTCTCTTGGCTGGCAATCCCGCCTATTCGGAATCCATGGAAACCAGGCGTACCCGGTCTTTTTTGTCCACACTGACCTGCTTTGAAGGACGCTGACTCTTGGAACGTTCGCGCCGGCGCAGCGTCAGCGTGATGGCTGCAACAATGGCTACCAGCAATATGACCCCGGCCAGCTCAAACGGGTACACGTATTCGGTAAACAGGAGTTCCCCCAGTTCCTGCGTGTTGCTGTAATCTGGAGCCTTGAGTTCAGGCCTCGGCCGGTCAAACGCCGGTGTGCTCAGGATCACGATCATTTCTGCAGCCATGGCCGCACCCACCAGAAGCCCTACCGGCAGGTAACGCGCAAAGCCCGCACGCATCCTGGCAAGATTGATGTCCAGCATCATGACCACAAACAGGAACAGCACCATGACCGCACCGACATACACCAGCACCAGGGTGATCCCCAGAAATTCCGCTTCGAGCAACAGCCAGATCGCGGCACTGGTAAAAAATGCAAGCACCAGGAACAGGACCGCATGCACGGGGTTTCGAACCGTGATCATGGCGAGCGCCGACAGCACCAGCACCGTTGCAAAAAAATAGAAAACTGCGCTCTGTACCAGCATGTGTTCCTGCCTGTATCTAGTGATCCGACGCGGGCTCGCGGTCTTCGGCGATCTGGGCCTCGTGTTTCCTGCCCACCTCCAGCAGCATTTCCTTCGTCATGACCTGCTCGCCCCTTTCAAAAAATGCATACTCGAATATCCTGGTTTCGACGACGGCATCCACCGGACAGGCTTCCTCGCAAAACCCGCAGTACACGCACTTGAACAAGTCGATGTCATACCGGGTCGTGCGGCGGCTCCCGTCTTCGCGTTCCTCGGTATCGATCGTGATGGCGAGGGCAGGACAGACCGCCTCGCAAAGCTTGCAGCCTATGCAGCGCTCCTCTCCGTTGGGGTACTCGCGCAACGCATGCAAGCCGCGAAAGCGCGGAGACTGCGGAGTCTTCTCCTCGGGATACTGCACAGTAAATTTCCTGGACGCGAAACGCATGCCTGTCAGCCGCATCCCGTTCAGAAGTTCCGACAAGGTAAAGCTGCGAATGAGGTTCCTGATCCGGTTCATCGGTACCTGCCTAGTCAAACCAGGGCGGAAGCTTCACGTACAGCAACACGCCTTCAACAAATATCCAGACCAGTGTCAGCGGCAGCAGGACTTTCCAGCCGAGTCGCATGATCTGGTCATAGCGGTACCGCGGGAACGTGGCGCGAAACCACAGGAAGCAAAAGATGAAAAAGCAGGTCTTGGCCACGAACCAGTGGGGGCCGGAAGCCAGTACCGGACCCAGGTAGGGCACATGCAGGACGCTTTCGGGTGCGATTCCTTCCAGGGGGCTGAGCCAGCCTCCAAGAAACAGTAATGTCGTGAGGCCCGAAATCAGTATGATGTTTGCATACTCGGCGAGAAAAAAGACGGCAAAGCCCATCCCCGAGTACTCGACATGAAAGCCGGCAACGATCTCAGATTCGCCTTCCACCACGTCAAACGGAGCCCGGTTCGTCTCGGCGACACCTGAAATCAGGTACGTGAGGAACAGCGGCAATAACGGCAGCCAGTACCAGTTCAGGACACTTCCCTGCTGTGCACTGACAATGTCGCCCAGCCTGAGACTGCCGCTTGCCATCAGTACTCCCACAAGCGCGAACCCCATCGCGATCTCATACGCCACGATCTGTGCTGCCGAGCGCAGGGAACCGAGCAGCGCATACTTGGAGTTGGACGCCCAGCCGGCGATGATCACGCCATATACGCCCAGCGAGGTCATGGCGAGTATGTACAGCAGGCCTGCATTGATGTCGGCAAACCTCAGGTTTTCCGAGAACGGAATGACCGCCCAGGCGGCAAGCGCAGGCGTCATGGACAGCAGGGGGGCAACCCGGAACAGGAAACGATCTGCATCACGGGGCAGGATCATCTCCTTGAACATCAGCTTGAAGGCATCGGCGATGGGCTGGCCCAGGCCTCTCGGACCCACCCGGTTTGGTCCGACACGTACCTGCATGAATCCAAGCACCTTGCGCTCCGCAAACGTGACATAGGCCACGCAGCCGATGAGCACCAGCATGAACACCAGCATGTACACGGAAACGAGCAACACGTGGGGCACGGGGGAGGTCAATTCAATCCACCATTCAGTCATGGGCACACCTTCGCACGTCTACCTGTGCCACGTCGCAGCCCAGCTCATCCACATGCCGCGCACTTTTTTGGATCCACACGCAATGCATGGGCACCCCCGGATCGAGATGCAGATCGAGCTCGGTCTCCCGGTCTTCCTGCACGACCCGCACCTTCTGATGGCCGAGCACACCGAACTCGCTTGCCTGCTGTTCGCACATTGCAACATGCGGCGGGGGGGCAAGCGGGGTATCTTGCAGGGAATCCGCACGCCTTACGACATGATCCGTGGCATAGACCGGTACGCCGGACACACGGTACACGCCTTGCAGGGTATCCGGCACGCTGACAGTTCCCGGGACATACCGGCTGTCCTGCGGGTTGGCCCGCTGTGAAACCTGTAACCTGATTTCCTCAAGAACCTGCTGG
This sequence comes from Gammaproteobacteria bacterium, assembly GCA_965220875.1. GTDB lineage: Bacteria > Pseudomonadota > Gammaproteobacteria > UBA4575 > UBA4575 > WTFY01. Next base: position 2,027,467 of record OZ244849.1, read on the forward strand.
ACTGACCGGTAAGCCAGGCCCTGCAGGTTCAGGCAGTCAGCCAGCACCCGCAGTACGCGCCAGCCCGGGCGGGACTGCCCGGGCGCGGGTACAGCGCGCCCGACGGTCTGCCACCGTCCTTCGGCATTTACGTACGTCCCCTCGGTTTCCGCAAAAGTCGCGAGCGGAAGGACCACGTCCGCATAGCTCCTCATCTCCTCGGTAACATAGGGAGAAAATACCACCACGAACTCGGCATCGCGCATGGCCTGCAGGGCAGCCGGTGCACTGGCAAAGTCAAACTCGGGTTCCAGGTTGAACAGCACGAAGAGCTTCATGGGACGGGACAGCATTTCTGCCACGTCCAGGCCCGGCTGCGTAGCAGGCACGCCTGCCGGCAGGCGATGCGGGAGTACGCCGCTCAACCAGGCCCCGACAGAATTTCCGGCCTGGGGAAGCATCCCGAAACTTGCATCGGCCTGGCCCGCGATAAAATGGGTCAGGGCGCGCAGGACCGAGGCCTGCGGATGGGCATCCGCCATGGCGCCCGTGAAAATGCCGGCACGTTCGGCATTTTGCAGCAGGTCTGCGGTGTGCTGCGCATACGCTGAAACGGACACCTTCGCAACCAGCCGCTCCAGGGAAGGCACAAGCCTGCCCGATGCGTTTTCACCGCCCAGGCACTTTGCAATCTCCGCCAGCGCATACGGCCAGTACTGGGGGGCCAGGCCCCAGGTATGCTGCGAGGCAAAATGGAAGTCGAATTCCCGGGGGTTGAGGGATACGACCTGGCCGCCCCTGGCAGCAGCCTTGCGTATCCTGTGCGCAATCATGGGCTGTTCGAACCGGATGTCGCTGCCGACCAGGAAAACCGCATCATTGTGTTCGATGGATTCCAGGGACTGCCCCAGGTACGGAAACAGGGGCATGCCGTCCTGGTCTGCAAAATCCGTCTGGCGTACACGGTGATCAATGTTGTGAACCCCGATGCTTCGGAACAGCTTCTGGAGCAGGTACAGCTCTTCCAGGGTGGAATGCGGGGCGGCCAGCACACCGGCCTGGTCCGGCGGGCAATGCCTGATTTGCCGTGCCACGAGCTGCAGGCTGCTCATCCAGTCACTTTCCTGCCATCCCTTGTCACCCCGCACCAGGGGCTGCTGGACCCGGTCCTGGGCATGCAGTCCCTCGTAACTGAATCGGTCTCGATCAGAAATCCAGGTCTCGTTCACGGCGTCATTCTCACGCGGGACCACACGCATCACCTGTCCTCGGAGCAGGTGCAGGTAAATGTTGGAACCGACCGCGTCATGCGGGGCAATGCCCGGAAACTGCAGCATCTCCCATGAGCGGGCCTGCATGCGCGACGGCTTGGCGTTCAGGGCTCCCACTGGACAGACATCGATGACATTCCCGGACAGCTCGGAACTGAGCGAGCGTTCGACGAACGTGCCTATTTCCATGAACTCGCCCCGCCCGGTGGCCCCCAGTTCCTGGATGCCGGCGATCTCGCTGCCAAACCGCACACAGCGCGTACAGTGAATGCAGCGTGTCATGTCCGTGGACACCAGTGGGCCCAGCTCCTTGTCCGCGACCACGCGTTTCCTTTCCGTGTAACGTGAAATCCCCTGGCCGAATCCCATGGCGGTATCCTGCAATTCACACTCTCCCCCCTGGTCGCACACGGGGCAGTCCAGCGGGTGGTTGATCAGCAGGAACTCCATGGTGCTTTTCTGGGCATCCAGGGCCACCGGCGAGCGGGTGTATACCTTCATCCCTTCGGTCACGGGTGTCGCGCAGGCAGGCAGCGCCTTGGGTGCCTTTTCGACTTCCACCATGCACATGCGGCAGTTGGCGGCAACCGAGAGCTTTTTGTGGTAGCAGAATCGCGGAATGCGGATGTCATGCTGGTCCGCCACCTCGATCAGCATGGCCCCCCTGCGGGCATGCACCTCGCGATCGTCAATGAACAGCGGAACCAGCTCTTCGGCTATCTGCTCACGATCCATGTTTCAGGCTGCCTTTTCACTGGAGGGTGAGACGTCCAGCATGCTGCGCCCATGCTCGATGTAGTGTTCGAATTCGGCACGGTAATGGCGAATGAAGCTGCGTACCGGCATGGCGGCCGCATCGCCCAGCGCGCAGATGGTCCTGCCCTCGATCTTGTGTGCCACGTCGTCCAGCTTGTCCATGTCTTCGGGCCTGCCCTGGCCTTCAATGATGCGGCTGATCATCCGGTACAGCCAGCCGGTGCCTTCCCTGCAGGGCGTACACTGTCCACAGGACTCGGCAAAGTAAAATCGCGAGATGCGCTGCAGAACCCTGACCATGTCCGTAGTCTCATCCATGACCACGACCGCCCCCGATCCCAGCAGGGAGCCTGCACTCGCAATCGATTCATAATCCATGTTCGTTTCCAGCATGACTTCACCCGGCACGACCGGCACGGACGAACCCCCGGGAATCACCGCCTTGAGCGAATGTCCGTCGCGCATCCCCCCAGCCAGTTCGAGCAGCTGCGAAAATGGCGTACCGAGCGGGATTTCGAAATTTCCAGGTCTGCTCACATGCCCGGAAACCGAGAAGCACTTGGTTCCCCCGCTCTTCTCCACACCCAGGGAATTGAACCACTCGGCACCGTTTCGAACGATGCTGGGTACCGATGCAAAAGTCTCCGTGTTATTGATCGTGGTGGGCTTGCCGTAAAGGCCCTTGCTGGCCGGGAAAGGCGGCTTGAACCTGGGCAGCCCCTTCTTGCCTTCCAGCGACTCGAGCAGTGCGGTCTCCTCGCCGCAGATATAGGCGCCTGCACCCAGCGTGTCATAGAGGTAGAAGGTAAATTCAGAACCCAGAATGTGGTCACCCAGGTAACCTGCCGAATAGGCCTCGTTCAGGGCGTCCGTGAACCGCGTGTACGGCTCATCCAAAAACTCGCCGCGCACGTAGTTGTATCCAACGGAGGCGCCCATGGCATAGGCTGCGATCGCCATGCCTTCGATGACCGCATGCGGGTTGTACCTCAGGATGTCACGATCCTTGCAGGTACCCGGCTCGGATTCGTCCGAATTGCATACGATATAGCTCTGCACACCCGGGTCCCGGGGCATGAAACTCCATTTCAGGCCCGTGGGAAACCCTGCGCCGCCCCGTCCCCTCAGGCCGGAGGCCTTGACCTGCTCCACGATGTCTGCAGGCGGAATGTCTTGCTGCAGGATTTTCTCCCAGGCGGAATACCCTCCAATACCGAGATAATTTTCCAGCGTCCAGGGCTGGTCAAATTTCAGGGTCTCGAAACACACGCCGTTGAGTAACATCGTTTCAGCCCAGCTCTTCCAGTATCCTGTCGACTTTCTCGACCGTCAGGTTCTCCTGGTACACATGATCGACCTGCATCACCGGTGCCGCGCAGCACGCGGCCAGGCATTCCTCCTCGTTTTTCAGGTAAAACTTCCCGTCAGGCGTGCTCTCTCCGAGTCCGATCCCCAGCCGGCTCCTGAGGTGCTCGACAATCTCGTCCGCACCGCACAGCATGCAGGACAGGTTGGTACAGACCGAGAGGGTGTGCTTTCCCACCGGCTCGAGTTCGAACATGGAATAGAAGGAGGCGACTTCATACACGGCAATGGGAGGCATTTCCAGGTACCCGGCCACCGCGTTCATCTTCTCCACCTCCAGGTGCCCATCCTCATGCTGGAGCGCACGCAGGGCGCCCAGCACGGCAGACTGCTTCCGGTCCACCGGGTAGCGCGCCATCCAGGCCTCGATTTCTCCGCGCACGTATTCGGACAGGAGATTTTCCGATTCGGGCACCGTCACCGGTCAACCTCCCCAAAAACTATATCCTGGGTGCCGATGATCGCCACGACATCCGCCAGCATGTGGCCCCTCGACATCTCGTCGAGCGCGGCCAGGTGTGCAAATCCGGGAGCACGGATCTTCAGGCGGTACGGCTTGTTGGCGCCATCCGACACCAAGTAGATGCCGAACTCACCCTTCGGGTGCTCGATCGCGCAATAGACCTCGCCCTGTGGCAGGCAATAGCCTTCCGTGAACAGCTTGAAATGGTGAATCAGCTCCTCCATTCCCATTTTCATTTTCTCCCGCTCGGGCGGCGCAATCTTGTACTCGTCCGTCATCACCGGGCCGGGGTGGGTACGAAGCCAGTCCACGCACTGCCGGACAATGGCATTGGACTGGCGCATTTCCTCAATGCGCACCAGGTAGCGATCGTAACAATCCCCGTTTACCCCTACCGGGATCCTGAAATCCAGCTTCTCGTAAACTTCGTAGGGCTGCTTGCGGCGCAGGTCCCACTCGACACCCGATCCGCGCAACATTGGACCCGTGAAACCAAGCTGCAGCGCGCGTTCCGGGCTGACTACACCGATGTCCACGGTGCGCTGCTTCCAGATTCTGTTCTCGGTGAGCAGCGTTTCGTACTCGTCCACGCAGGATGGAAACCGCTGCGTGAAGTCTTCGATAAAATCCAGCAGCGAGCCGGTACGCGCACGGTTCAGCCTTTCCACCTGCTGCTTCTCGTGCCATCTCGACTCGGCGTACTGCGGCATTTCATCCGGCAGGTCGCGATGCACACCGCCGGGCCGGTAGTAAGTGGCATGCATGCGTGCACCGGATACCGCCTCGTAGCAGTCCATGAGGTCTTCGCGTTCACGAAAGGCATACAGGAATACCGTCATCGCACCGATATCCAGCGCGTGCGCACCCAGCCACAGCAGGTGATTGAGGATCCTTGTGATCTCATCGAACATGACGCGGATGTATTGTGCCCGCTCGGGCACCTGAATCCCCGCGAGCTTTTCGATCGCCAGTATGTAGGCGTGCTCATTGCACATCATGGACACGTAGTCGAGCCGGTCCATGTAGCCGATACTGTGGTTATAGGGCTTGCTCTCTGCAAGTTTTTCCGTGGCCCGGTGCAGCAGCCCTATATGCGGGTCGGCATGCCGAACCACCTCGCCTTCCATCTCCAGCACCAGCCTCAACACACCATGCGCTGCAGGATGCTGCGGCCCGAAATTCATGGTGTAGTGGTGCAGCTCAGGCATCGCTTTCCTCGCGATCATCCGCACCGAACCGGTAGTCGTCGCGGATCACCTTGGGCACATTGATGCGCGGCTCAATGGAGACGGGCTGGTATATGACACGCTTCTGCTCCGGGTCATAGCGTACCTCCACATGACCCACCAGGGGGAAATCCTTGCGAAACGGATGCCCGGTGAAGCCATAGTCGGTCAGGATGCGCCGCAGGTCGGGATGGCCCTCAAAGAGGATGCCGTACAGGTCGAAGGCCTCTCGCTCATACCAGTCGGCCGATGACCAGATCCCGCATACCGAGGGCAGCATGGGCTGGTCATCGTCCTCGCAGAACGTTCTGATCCGCAGCCTCAGGTTCCGGGATACGGAAAGCAGGTGGTAGATCACCGCGAACCTGGGTCTGTCAAGGTGCCTGTCCGGCTGCGCGTCATCAAATGTAAACCGCCCGAAAGAAGCTTTTTGCGCGCCACGGCTGAATCCCGAGGAGGTCGCCGTGTGCGTGTCCCATTCCCCCTGCCCGAACTCCAGGAAATCGACCCCGGACAAGTCCACCAACTGTTCGAATCCGAATCCCGACGGGTCATGCAGCTGCCGCATGACCTCGATGAGCTTCGGTGCGTCCACGGTCAGCGTGATTTCATTGCGGTCGATATCCAGGGCCTGCAGCTTCAAAGCGAAAGCGCGCTGCAGTTCAGAGCCGAGTTGACGGATTCGGTCCTGCATGGTTACTGGGCCTACCGGGCAATCGTGCTGGTCCGCTTGATCTTGCTCTGCAATTGAAGGATGCCGTAGAGCAATGCCTCTGCGGTGGGCGGGCAGCCGGGGACATAGACATCCACCGGAACGATACGGTCACAGCCCCTGACGACCGAATAAGAGTAGTGGTAATACCCTCCGCCATTGGCGCACGAACCCATGGAAATCACCCATTTCGGTTCGGCCATCTGGTCATACACCTTGCGCAGTGCAGGAGCCATCTTGTTCACAAGGGTACCTGCCACGATCATGACATCCGATTGCCTCGGACTGGGCCGGAACATGACGCCGAAGCGGTCGAGGTCATAGCGTGAAGCCCCCGCATGCATCATTTCCACGGCGCAGCAGGCGAGCCCGAAGGTTACCGGCCACAGGGAGCCGGTTCTCGCCCAGTTGATAAGCTCGTCCAGCCGGGTCGTGACAAAGCCCTGCTGGAGACGCCCTTCTATGCCCATATGTCCACCTTCTCCAACTCAACCCCTAAAACCTTCCGGGTGCACCCCACCTTCATCCCTGCACCTCAATCCCAGTCCAGGGCACCCTTTTTCCACTCGTATACAAACCCCACCGTAAGGATCACCAGGAATACCGCCATGGCAAGGAAGCCCACCATTCCGACCTCGCGAATCGCGACGGCCCAGGGAAACAGAAAGGCGATCTCCAGGTCAAAAATGATGAACAGGATCGCCACCAGGTAGTACCGAACGTCAAACTGCATCCTGGCATCCTCGAACGCCTCGAACCCGCATTCATAGGGAGAATCCTTGGCCTCGCCCCTGGAACGTGGCCCCAGCACGAGACCCATGGCCGTGGGCACCAGCCCCATGATCGCTGCCAGTGCAATAAAGATGAGTACAGGGAGATAGTTTTCGAGCATATCAAGTGTATTCCGATGTCAACGTACCCTGGTGTCTGAATGAGTCATGCGCCACCCATGCATGGCCTGACCCGGTCTGTATGACACGTACCATTGTATCTGATTTCATGTGCCAGGGAGCGCCAGAATTGCCCTTGCCTCATCGTTTTGCTCCCGGCTGGCAGCCTGTCTCAAATCAACCTCCTATCCTACTGTTTTTCAGACCGGATTAGGCTTCGTTTTCAATCGTTTTTTGTTATGCCTGCATAAATGCCAGATCGCTCACTGCAACACACAGGTTCGGCATGAGCCTTGCCGGAAAAGAGAATCTGGGAAACTTCGCTGTCAGGCCTACCATTGCGCCCTGTCGTCAAATCCCTGCTACACTTTTCCTTTGCAGACAACAGCCTGGATTTTGCATGCCAGCCAGCGCCCCATTGAAGGCGGGAAGTATTATTACCGCTGCAGCATTGCCGAACCGTCCGTAGACACTCGGGATGTGTCCGTTGCGAGGCGATTATGGGAGGAGTCCGAAGCCCGGGTCAGAACCCTAGCAGACTCCAGAAGGAACGAGTATGTTCAAATTTGAAGTCCGCGTCGATCGAACCCTGATTCACGCACCGGTTGAGCTGGTTTGGGACGTGCTTACCCGGGTCGAAAGATACGATGAATGGAACCCGTTCACACCCCAAGCCCGTACAGATTTCAGGATTGGCTCACCCGCGCAACTCAGGGTGCGGATGGGTCCTGCAAAAATGAAAATCACCGAAACCGTGTGCGCATTCGAAAAGCCCCGGCTGATCGCCTGGAGCAAGGTGTTCGGGACACGCTGGCTGCTGTTCACCGTGCGCGAGCAACACCTCGAGCCCCGGGGCGACAGTCGCTGCACGTATCACAATACGGACCGGCTGACTGGCGTGCTGGCCCCGCTGGTCTGGCTGAGCTCCGGGCCCTACATGCGTCGCGGCTTCAGCGACGTGGGCATGGCCCTGAAACGCCATGCGGAATCCCTGTACGCGCAGAACCGTCCAGGTGGCACCCCTGGCTAGCCGGCTACATTCATCTCGTCGCTCCTGCCGGAACGTGCCTTCCGGTTAAGAACAGGCCTGTACAACTCGTCTGGTGAATTCAGCTGGCCCGTGCCCGCGAACAGGACCGGTTATTGATCCCGGTTCAGAACCGCCTTGAATAGCTTGCCTCCAGCTCAAACTGACTCATCTCCACTTCGACTGCTTGCGTGGGATCGAACGGGCTTTGCCCCCTCTGCCTGCCTCTCGGAGAGTACATCACGGAAAAGTTCAGTTCCCGTTCTCCATGCAGTTTCCTGGTCAGGCCCAGCGTATAGTGCTCTTCTGAAGTAGCCGGTGCCAGGATGTTGAACAGCACCTCGCTGTGCTGGATCGGGTGCTCGGTGAAACTGGCGCCTGCACGCAATTCCAGGTTTGGAGACACCGAGTACTGTACGCCGAGCTTGTACACTTCCATGTCATCCCAACCGAACCCTGCCCCGTTGTCGCCGCCCAGGCAGCTCTCGGGATCGGTTCCGCCGAGCGCCGGACAGTCGAACAGGTTCGAGAGCGGATTGGCCAGTGAGTCAATCTTGCTGTACCAGATTTTCTGGAAGTCGAACACGAACGTCCAGTCGCTGTCCGGGCGCAGGGCAAGGCCCAGTGTCATGGTCGGTGGCACATCAAAATCGCCGTCCTCTGCCAGCAGGCTTGCATAATCGTCGAATTCGCTCATGTAGATGCGTGACTGGTAGGACCCTCCCAGTGTCAGGTAGGAGACAGGGCTCCACAGGATGCCACCCTTTACTCCGTAACCGAACGACAGTTCCCTGCCCTTGTCAGTGAGATCGTCGGGCAGCACCGTTCCTGCGCTTCGCACGAAATCCTCGGTGTACCCGGCAAACGCAGACAATCCCTTGACGCGAACATACTGAAGGCCAAAAACAGGACCCACACCATACGAGAAGCGTTCATTGACTTTTCGGGAATAGGTCAACGCCAGGAAATTCTGGGCCAGATCCACGCCTGCCGTTCCCGCTCCGTAGGTTCCCGGGAACGTCCCGGTCATGCCAAGGCCTGGTCCGTCCGGGTCAAAGCTTGCGGTCCCGCCGTGCCACACCGTGTTCATGCCTCCATTGGCAAACGACGTGATTCCGAGCGAACTTCGCGAACCCAGCGGGTGGTTATATCCAATATGAGGGACCAAGAAAGATTTGCGGTCACTCTCGATATCGTTGGGGCCGACAGTAAACGCACCCCCGGCACCGTTTGCCAGGCTCGTACTGCTTTCGTATTCCCGTTTCGGGGTGAACAAGGCCAACCCGGCATCGAGCCTTTTCCCGAGGTGAACCATGCCGGCTGGGTTCGTTGCGGCAGTGATCGTGTCTTGCGGCAATGCAACCCCTGCACCGGACAGGCCCTTGTTCTTCGTCCCGTACCCGTAGACAAAATAACCGTTCGTGGCCATCGCAGACGGGATGACCAATGTGACCAAAAGGAAAATTGAAAAAGAAACCAATCTGTTCATGACGCAGTCCTTTGACTTGAAAGTTAATCCTCAAATGATTCCGGAAAAGTAAATTTCCGCAATGCCATGTCGCACACAAGATGGTTGCATCGCATGGCAAAATCAAGTGTCCCGTGACAGGTTGTTACGAGCCTCGATACACCAGTGAACCTTCAGTCCTTCAAATCCTGTAACACCGGTGCAGTATATATTGGGGCATGTCCGGGCATTTCAAGATGCTGGCCGAAACACCACAATGGAGGAGAGCGAGGCTTGAACAGGTGTACCGAGGTGCTAAGGTCTACTTGATTACGCTTGCAGAGGATGAGGCCAATAACGTACACAGGAAAATAGAAAACGGGGATATAATGGGACTGGATGACTGCATTGTTGCATCGACACAAGGATACGCGGATTTATTACAGGATCTAAAGATGCAGAATTTCAGTCTGCTGAACCGTATTACCAATTGCTGGCTCGGTCTACCCGGTGTGAAAGGTAATAATTCCCCAAAAGAAAGTAGAAGATTCCGATTTATGTCGAACTTGTTAACAAGAAAGGTAGAAACATGAAATCAGCAACAGAAGCAGTAAAAACTTATTTCGATGCATGGGATAGTCATGATGTGGATGCAATTTTAGATTCACTGACGCCAGATGGGACCTATAGTGATCCAGTGGGGGGCGAAAACCTGTCTGGTCAGGCCTATGCGGATTATGCGAACTCTCTTTTCGCCGCATTCCCTGATCTGAAACTGGAATTAATCAGTAACACCGTAGCAAGTAACGGCATGGTCGCGGCCCCATGGCTGTTATTTGGAACACATAAGGGCCCAGTGGGCAATCTTCAGCCAACAAACAGGGCAATTACTTTGCCTGGTTGTGACTTCATTACTGTTGAGGATGGGAAAGTAAAGAAGGTCAGGGGTTACTTTGATCCAGAATATTTATTCGCACAGTTAAAATAAGGCTGTCATTTCAGGGGTTATAGACATTACCAACCGAAAACCTTTTAAACCTTCTTTTCCCGGCAGGTGCTGGCGGCACCAATTCCGCCAACTCTTCTGGCTTCACGGAGTTACGCTCAAAGTGCTTGTTGCGCTTTGAGCGTTTTTGTTTCGCTTCATCTTCTTTGGGCATTCCATTCGTCAATTCTCTTTTGCACTGCTCCTGTTAGGCCGGTTGCTGAAAATATTACAATCCCAGAACACTCTCCGGACATTCAAACCTGAGGCATGGCATGAGATATACTACGGTGTACGAAGCGACGAGGCACTTGTCAAACCACATAACCTGGAACTTTTCGAAGACAGATTTACGGAGAACTCCCATGCCCGGTAACAAAGAAAAACAAAAGCTGTCAGCCGTCAAAATCGGCAAATCAGTAGCCTTGGACCCCATCGCCTGGGCAATGGAAAAGAATACAAGGAGAAAAGTGCCCATTCTTCCCCTTCGCTTCGCATACAGGGATAATGACACGGATACTGAGATCGCCATAGGACTGCGTCTCGACCACGTGCAACAATTGCATGCGGAGATCGAGCGCATGCTCCTTCAGCAAAAACACCTTCTGCACTAGGTAAATGTCATTCGGATGCCTGGCTGGAAGACGAATCAAGGAGCCCGTTGAATGAACCAGAAACGTCGGCAGTTCCTTGCTCTGCTTGCCGCCCTGCCTACCCTGCCGATTTCAAAGGTGGTCCTGGCGCAAAGCTCCGGTACCTGGTCCGTACAGCAGGCACATGCTGCACTGCTGGAAGACCGGGTCCGGCTGATCGATATCAGAACCCAGGGTGAATGGCGCGATACCGGTGTTGCAAAGGGCGCCTGGCCGGTCAGCATGCATAACACTCGCTTTCCCGATCGCCTGTCCATTGCCCGTGAACTGGCCGGAGACCGCCTCCTTGCCCTGATCTGTGCGACCGGCACCCGGTCTGGACTCGTGACGCGTGCCTTGCGACTCGCAGGCCACGAACGTTTCATCAATGTCCCGGAAGGCATGCTTGGTTCGCGCAGCGGCCCGGGTTGGATCAAGGCCGGCCTGCCGGTCGTTTCAATCGACGAGGCGCTGGCTGCCCTGCCCGATATGCTCGCCTGATCCTCTGTGCCATGAAAACCTGCTGCAACGACCGAATGTTGCAATACCCAGTCCCCGAAATCACGCATACGATCCTGAGCTGTATCTGATCGTTCACCCGTTATGCAGCGCCTGCCCTTCAGGAAGCATTTTACAACCTGTTAACCGGAGCCGCCCAGGCATACTTGCCCGTCCTGTGATTCATACGAATCCGCCATGCCGCACGAAAATCTGAAAGCCTGCAAGGTGCTGCGGCAGCCTCAGGGCCCAATTCCTACATTCTGATCTCTGCAGACACTGCACCGAACACACCGAAGGCGTCCGAATACCTTATTCGGGCGGGAGTGTGAGGGTCACCGCTTGCAAAACTTTCCCCGACAGTTGCATAACGTATTTTCGGAGCATGCGAAAGATACTCGACACCGGTCCCGATACGGAATGTCACCCTGTCATGTGTGGTAACGCTCAGGGCAGCCTGGAGGCTTAGGGTTGCCGCAAATTCCGAATCACTCGTTTTCAAATCAGTGGACACGTCCAGTACGGGAGAAGCTGATGACAACAGGGTCCTCTGTGACCCGTGATATTCGGTATCGAGATAGTAGACCCCCAGTCTTCCGTCAACCATGATATTCCAGCGCCCCCTGAATGGAACGTCCGTCCTGGTGCCGATGACTGCGCCGTAATACGAGGCTTCCAGATCCTCCTCCAGCGTCAGGTTGTTAACGGACGGGAGCCGGTTGGACTCGTAGGCAAATGTCCCGGTTTCCTGGTCCAGCCTCTTGAAGCTCGGCCCGATAAAGAACAGGGTCTTGGCCCGGTCTGTCTGCCTGGCAAACGTACTGGTGACAAGATCAAGACCATAGAAGTCAACCTCTCTTTTTGTACGGATCCGGATGGGATCCCCCCACGCAAAATTGGGAGAGCCGAAAGGCATGGCACCGCCGTCTATCTTGCCGATCCAGCCGACTGACCTGACCTGCGGATCGTTTTTTATCAATGCAACGAGGTACTGCTCAGTCTCTGCGGTAAGGCACATTTCACTCTCTATCCCTCCCGGACAGTACTGCTCCCGGAACTCGTTGCGTACATCAGTCCATGGACCAGGATCCTCGCTGTATTCGCTGACCTGCCTGGATGCGTAAGAAGTGAAAAACCCGCTTAACTCGATTAGCGGGATATTTCCAAAAGGGTCATATTCCCTGCCGGCAGCGAAGGTGACCAATGTTCCATCCTCAAACTCCGCATCGTAGTGGTCAAGAAACCCGACGACTTCTTCCCGGCCGTTCGTTCTGATAAACGGGCTTGTCTCGGACAGGTCCAGAAAAAATACTCCCCCGCCAACCCTGGCATACACTTTTCCGGCTGAGGTGTCCGGGGAGGCCGCATCAGCCTGAAGGCATAGCAGGAGAAAAACAGGGAAAGCCATCAGGATGACTTTCCACCTCCCTGGGAATACTCTGTCAAAGAACACTCGGTTTATGCCTGGTCCAGCCACTTGATGTCATGCAAGGGTAGCTGCAGATTCACACAAATCCATAGTGAAGCCAATTAAAGGGTTGAATCACCGGTTTCGCACTCAAAAGCGTTTTGTGTATAAGCAGGCAGGATACCAGTGAAACCCAATCCAGGTATAATTGAACAGACAGTTGATCGCTTCGGGTCAAGTCACTGGCTGCCACATACCATGATTGCCTTTTTCTCCAGGAATTCCTCAAGGCCATATCGGCCCCATTCCCGGCCATTTCCGGATTGCTTGTATCCGCCAAACGGCGCCCTGAAATCGTGACAAACTCCATTGATATGAACGTTTCCGGTCCGGATCCGGCGCGCGACTGCATAAGCACGTTCCGGGTTGGATGACGACACATAGCCCGACAACCCGTATACCGAATCGTTGGCAATTCGCACGGCATCGTCCTCATCCGCATAACCAATGAGAGACAGCACCGGGCCAAAGATTTCCTGACGTGCAATAGACATGTCATTGGTTACGTGGGAAAACACTGTAGGTTTCACGTAGTAACCAGTTTCCAACCCGTCAGGACGACCCACCCCGCCTGTTTCCAGTCGAGCACCTTCGTCAATACCTGCTTGAAGCAGGTCCTGAATCCGCTCGAACTGCTTGCGTGAAACCACGGGGCCGATCGTGGTATCCGAAGCATTCGGGTCGCCAACTTTCACTTTTTCAGCAGCCGCCTTGGCAATGGTCGCGGCCTCATCCATGCGGGATTCCGGTACGAGCATTCGAGTCGGCGCAATACAGGATTGACCGGAGTTCGTGCACATCGAGAAGATGCCTCGAGCAATCGCTTTCTCAAAGTTCGCGTCATCAAGCAGGATATTGGCAGATTTCCCGCCCAACTCCTGTGCCACCCGCTTGACGGTGGACGCAGCGTTTCGAGCGACTTCGATTCCTGCCCGTGTCGAGCCAGTGAATGAAACCATGTCAATGCCAGGATGCGATGAGAGGGCGGCTCCGACTGTCGGACCATCGCCGTTTACGAGATTGAACACCCCCGCAGGTACACCGGCGGCATCCAGCATTTCGGCAAACAGAATTGCATTGAACGGAGCGACCTCCGAGGGCTTTAGAACCATGGTACATCCTGCCGCCAATGCCGGGGCAACCTTGCAGGTAATCTGGTTCATCGGCCAGTTCCACGGGGTGATCAGTCCACATACACCTGCAGGCTCATGAATAACCCAAAAAGAACCCACGTTTTCCTCGAATTCGAACTCGCGCAGGACTTCAAGTGTCGTCTCAAGGTGTTCCAGCCCCATCGGAACCTGGTCCCCAATGGCAAGCTTTTTGGGGGCTCCCATTTCTTCACTGATCATCGCGGCAATATCGCTGAAATTAGCCTTGTACCGATCGATGATTCGTTCCAACAGCTCTATTCGCTCTTCACGTGACGTCTGTGAATACGAGTTGAACGCCGCTCGAGCTGCAGCAACGGCATTGTCTACATCTTCCTGGCTACCCATGGCAACGGTACCAATCGCTTTTTCCGTTGCAGGATTAATGACATCCAGGGCATTGCTTGTGGATGGGTCGACCCACTTGCCATTGATGTAAAACTGAGTTCGGTTACTCACGGCTGTCTCACCCAATCCTGATATCACCCCGAATGCGAATCTGGCAAGTCATGTGGACTTCAAATCCTCATGCCAACGTGTCAAGCCCCTGTATGTACGTACCAAGTTCTGTGAGAGCGCTGGATCGATAGCTTCCGGCACAGGAGACCGCTGGTCCAGTGACTGATGAGGCCGAATGTGGTGGTGTTGATGTGCCTACCAGTTCAGGTCGCCGTGCAGCATGACACTGTGGTGGGTGTCGCCATGTACTGGCCGGTCGTGCACGCCTTCCAGGCTGATTCTGAGCGAGGTCCCGATGTCAAACCGGCTGCCCAGGCTTAGACGCCGTGACCCGTCCCCGGACAGCAGCATGTCGGTGTACGGAGTCAACACACCCTGGCCGCCCCATGCAGAGCCAATGCCATAGGCCAGCCGTGCATTCACGTGTCCCGCTGCCTGGTTGGCCAGTGTCACTCCCCCGGTGTCCCACAACCGTTGTACGCCGCTGGCTGTATGACCCCATGCAGGCTGCACCGTAAGCGCAAGCCCCACGCCTGCTGCACCCGGATCGAGTTGCACCAGACCGCTTATGCCCCACTCATCGTAATCGTCACTATGGTTGAGCAGTGTCCGGGCTCGTCCTTCGACCGTCAGCCCGCTCTCTGGATCGCTATAGCGCAGGCTGCCCCCGGTCTCGATACTGCTGCCGGTATCACCGTCTCCTCCATCATGCCGCACACCTAACTCCAGTGAGGGAGTAAGTGTTGCCCCCGAGGCAAGCTTCTGGACGTGGGCTCCTTCGAGCAAAAGCCGCTGCCGGCTGGCATTCAAGTTCATGCCCTCCAAGGTCCCGGAACCATCAATGTCTGCCCATGTGAATGCCGCCTCAGCCTTGAGCCTCAGGGTCGTGGCTTCGGCTTCATACAGCAGCCCATTGATGCCTGCCGCGACCATTTGCTGGTCCATGTCACTGTCTTCCTTTTCCGCAGACTGGTCATTGACCTCCACTTCGCCCCAGCCATAACCGGCTGCAGCCCACAAGTTCATCCTTTCCGAGGCCTGCCAGCCCACGTAGGGGTTGATGCTCGTCAGGGTGGTCTTGGACTTGCCCTTGATATTGCTCGCGTCCCTGTAATCGACCATGCCTTGTGCCCATGCCACCGAAACACCTGCCAGCAGGTCTGTCCTCAGCCTGGTGTCGACCCCGAGGTGGACGCTGACCACGTCACCATCGTAGTCCAGCTGCCGGTCGCCGCCATCAAAGTCGCGGTAGTCTCCACTACCCCATAGCGACATGTCCCCGAACAGGCCACCCGAAGCACCCGTCCCGTCAAGCGGGAGAGTGAAGGACGAACTCGCAAACAGCCGGCCTAGATCGAACGTGTCGTTCCCAAGCGCTTGTCCATTTGCCAGCAGGGCATCGTAGAGCGTGGAGGCGCCGCCGAAGCTGAACGCCTTGGCTGGCAGTGTGCCGGAGTTCGCCTGCTGGATGCGACTCGAGACGGCATCCACTGTACTGGCAGTCATGGCCCGCATGACCTGGGGCAATACGTCCTTGATCGCCTTGTTCTGACGCCCGGCCACTACCTCAGGTGAACTCAGGTAAAAGCCGGATCCGACAATAACACTATTCGGAGAAAGGCTTCCGTCAGCCCTGCGGTACCGGAACTCACGGGCATAGCCCACCTTGGGAATGTCGGCACTGTCGGTGTCGTCTGAGGGATCGTCAAAGTGATATTCCACGAAGCCGCCGTCCGGGCTACTGGTCGCAGCCTCAATCACTTGGGTCTGCACGAACTCCCCGGTCACCGCATCTCGAACGGTAGGCACCAGGGGCCGAAGTTCGAACCGGTCCGGAAACGCTCCGTGAAACAGGATGATGTTGCTGTTTAGGTCCAGTACGTAGACGTACACGGAGCCGTGTCTCCAGGGTCCGTTCGGATCCCGCAAGGCAACCTTGGCCTTTGAAATGGCTTCTCGACCACCGGTCGCTTGCAGTCTGAGAAAGTAGTTCCCCGCTTCCGTGACGAAGGCCTTCAAGGTGCTGCGATCCACCACGTTCGCGGCAGTAACGGCCGGGTCGCCGTAATCGATGGGTTCTTGAGCCAGATGGGATGAGATAAGGTCAAACCCTGCTAGCAGTATCATCGGGGTCGCCTGGCGAGCTCGATTGTAGACACTGGCATAGCCTTTGGCACCTGGTATGCCCGGCCGTAAACCTGGTATGGGAGCGGTCGCATCGAACGAGGCATGCGGTTCTTGCGACAATGTTCTCAGGATGGCAGCCGGGTTAGCCAAATCCGCTCGGGAGACTCCCAGCGAAGTAAGGATTTCTGCAAGGATTGCGCGATTGAGGAGTCTGCCCGACAACGCCATGTCCTTGGTGTGCACGAACACCCTGCCATCAGGCGTCAGTTGCACCAGGTAGGTGGAACCGGAACGCCAAGGGCCCCCCTCCTGCCTGATAAGGCATCCGAAGTGGTACGCTTGCTGCAAGCTTTCCGCGGATACACGCTTGAAATGATCTCTCGCAACTAGCGCAAAGTCCATGAGGCCCGCGCTGCCACTTTCCACCTGTTGGGCAGTTACCCGCGGGTCCGCAGGCTGAACCAGGCCAGGAGAGAGAGGACAAGGTTCATGCATTTGCGCCGAGGCGGTGTGCGTACCGGAAATTACACCAGCCAGTACGAGCAGGGCGAAAAAAAACATCTTCGACCTTGATGTGGAAAGTGTTCCGGTTTCCATGCTTGATGCCCCTGATGTTTGGAATGACGAGAATATCAGAATTTACAAAAACTTTACAATAAAGCGCACTACACCGGTCAAGCCCCCAGTGTCTGTACCAGGTTCTGTGAGAGAGCCGAAGTGATTGGCCATGCCCCAAAAACTCTTCCGCTTGAGTGAATAACTTCCCTTTAATTGCAAAAGCGCTGCCGGATAAACTCGACAGCCTGAATCCCAGGTGCGATCAGTTCTATAAAATTACTGCTTCCCTTTACGCGGACATCGATACTTCGACATCTCTTCAAATTCTGCAAGCTGCTCTTCGGTCAGTACCTCTTTGAGTTGAGCATGCGTGTCAGCACGCAGTTCTTTAAAGAAGCTTTTCTTCTTTTCGCGCTTGGTTTGCATGATTTCTTGAAATTGAGCTTCCTGTTCAGAGGTCAGTTCAAGTTTTTCGGCCATGCGGTCCATGTGCCCTCCATGCCCGCCATGATCGGCGGAT
>CBDCRD010000001.1:0-19855 GCA_965220875.1 Gammaproteobacteria bacterium
GCAGCATGTTGTGTTGGCGGAGCCCCTACCCAATTAAGCATGCGCAAGGTTTCCCAAAGATCAACGCTATTGTTATGTGTCAAGAAGGAAGAAACTTCACGGTCTATACGAGAATGGGTCGCGGCCAAATCCTGGGTTGCCTCCCAGACTGCTTTTTGGGGTACGACGATAACACCACCCGTAAACGGATTTCGATACAGATCGCCCCAAACGGACACCACACCCTTGTTCTTTTCCTCATCGCCCATGCAGTCCAGCTCATTCAAGGCAGGGAACAAATGACTGCCTCGATGGGCTTCATCATCGCCTTCGCAGGGCAAAATTGCAACGCCAACCACCAGTGCACGCCTGCCAAAGCAGACATTCGAAAGATGACGTGCCATGTCGACCATGATCCCGCTGCCCGTACCGCCGCCGAGACCGAACACTACAGCCACCACGGATTGGCCTGGCAGATTGTCGACATTCTCGGCAAAACGCTTCATCGCATCACGCATCGGACGTGTGCCGTCATAGTAGCTTTTTGCATAAATGGCTTTTGATACCGAACGCTGAAAGTGTTCCCCTTCCTTGGACAAGCTGATGCCGGAAGGCAGCCAGGGCTCGTAGTTTGGATTCCAGTAGTATCGGGGATATTCGAGTTTTAGAAATTCACGCATTCTGCGCAAACTGTTGAAAAGTTCATCCCGCTCAGGGACTTCAAGCGCCACCGTTTCAACATTTGCAGCATCCCCGGGCAGCTTGTCAGCAAGTTCACGTAGCTGATGGAGATCCTGGTCACCAATGTCCACGGCGAGCACATTCAACGGGGCACTGTCGGATTCGACCTGACGTTCTGCTTTCTCTCTTAAAATCTGTGCAATGACGTCTGCGCCTGTTTTGCCTATCCCCACCACTGAAACCGAGCATGGAGTAGTGTCCTCCGCACCGATTCGATGTATTCCGCGCTGAAGCGCACTCAGCTTCCTCCTGGCCAGCTTTTCTTCAGCTGTCAACGAAGAAGCGCCTGAGCCTTGGATTTGGAAGGTTTCTTTCTGGGTGATGATGGATTTTTTGTAGCCATTTCTGCCTCCTTCCTTATGAACCTGTACTTCTTCCTTATGGGCTTGTATTAGGAGTCAGCTCTCGCATTCTCTAACACGAATAGCTTATTGCCATATTATATGACTTATCCAGCGGGCGCGCAATAACATAACTCAATGTTTTTTCCCATTGTTTATTCCTATCATACCCAGTGACGTCATGTAAGCAATCTATAGAGTTGCCCAAATCATCGTTATCGTTGGATCGCTGTTACATCCCTGAACCCAATCAAATTTTCAAGGCAGAATCAGCGACTGCAACGCCCTCCAGTCAGGGACTGGCAATTCCACTGTATCCGCATGCAACGGACCGGAGTTAATCTGGATATCCTTCCTGCTATTGACTGCCCCCAAGATCAAACACTGGATCAAGTCATCCGAAATGTCATCAAGCGTCATTTCTGCGCCACACCTGTAATGGAAATCGATACGCCATTTCGTGCGAGAGATGCGCTGATATTCATGACAGCAAATTTCTGTCCATTGAACGGTAACATTCTTAATTTCACTACTGGTATACATCTATCTACTCCTCATTTTTACCTCTCACGCAAAACTCAGGGAACCTCGTGCAGCCGCTCCAGTGCGTTCATGCTATCACAGGCAAGGCATCGCGAAATTCGGCTTCTGTACCCTTTCATGTGCACACTTGTGACAAGCATGTTACAAATTCCTTGACAGATGCCGTGATTAGTGAATAATTTTGTACTGTTCAAATAAGACCGGTCCCTGACAGCATTAGCGTAGAATAAATATGGGGATATTCGATGCTTGTACACCTGAATCACTTGCAGTCATGCCTGAAAGGATCGTTCTCGCATGGCATCCAGATTGAGTCTTACAACAAATCGCCCGTGATACATAACAACACCTGTTCCTTTCCTTTCACTCAGGAGGCTCTCGATGAATAGACGAAAATTTCTTAAAAATTCTGCTGTTGCAGCAGGAACTGCCGCTGCAGCCACACTTGCGGACTTTCCGTACTTTTTTGTCAGGAAGTATGCGAAAGCTGCAGAAGGTGACACCATCAAAGTAGGGATACTCCATTCACTGAGTGGCACCATTGCCATCATCGAACGTTCTCTACACAACGCCGAGCTGCTGGCCATTGATGAAATCAATGCTGCAGGCGGAGTCATGGGTAAAATGATCGAGCCTGTAATTGAAGATCCCCAGTCCTTGGTACAGGTCTTTGCAGAAAAGGCGAAAAAGCTGATTCTTGAGGACAAGGTGGTTGCGGTACTAGGCTGTTACACCTCTGCCAGCCGGCAGTCCGTGTTGCCGGTTTTTGAGCAGCATAACAACGTATTGCTTTACCCTACATTGTATGAGGCACAGGAATGCAGCAAAAACTGTTTCTACACAGGCTGTGTGCCCAACCAGCAACTGGATGATTTCGTACCCTGGCTCATCGAGAATGTTGGTCCGAAGGTTTACATGATCGGGTCCAACTACATCTATCCGAAGGAAACAAACCGTGAAGTTAAGGCACTGCTCAAGGCCTACGGGGGCGAAAATGTAGGTGAAGAGTATGCGCCGCTCGGGCATACCGAATTTTCTACCAACATCAACAAAATTGCTGCCAAGCGACCTGACGTTGTATTTTCTGACCTGGTCGGCGATTCAGTCGTGGCGTTCTACAAGCAATTCCGGCAATTTGGCATTACAGCGGATGACATCATTATCGGAACACCCATTACCACAGAACAGGAAACTGCGGCGATGGGGCCCGAGAATGCGCTGGGCCACCTGACTTCATTCAATTATTTCCAGTCCGTGGACACCCCAGAGAACAAGAAGTTCGTTGAATCCTACAAGGCGAAATTTGGTGAAAATGAAGTCACCAATGCCGTCATGGAAGCAGCTTATTTCCAAACACACATGCTGGCCCAGGCACTGGAGAAGATCGGGTCTACCGAAGCAGATGCACTGATTTATGAAGGTCTGCCCGGACAGGAATATATGGCTCCGGGAGGGAAAGTCAAGATTGATGAGAAGAATCATCACACGTGGCTGTGGCCCAAGATTGGACGTGCTAACGAGCAAGGCCAGTTTGACATCGTCTGGCAACGTGACGACTGGGTACGCCCCGATCCGTGGGTAGACTTGCTGTACCCCAACAAGGATTGCGACTTCACCAATCCTGACGTGCTCGAACGCCTCAAGTCCGGAAGTCCGGACCGTTCAGGTACATTCGATCTGAGCTAAACTGGTCCTCTCAACGGGTGGCTGTGATCACAGCCACCCGTATCAGTTGCCGACTGCGCTCAGTGACACGTTTTTTGCTGCCAATAATGGATACAAAAACATTGAGCAAATACAAATCTAGGTAAACCTGGCATTCGGAATGGAATCGATCATCACTCAATTTCTGAATGGGTTCAGTGTTGTAGCCATTCTGATGATTGCAGCCGTGGGGCTGGCAATCATCTTCGGGGTGGCCGGTGTCATCAACATGGCCCATGGTGAGTTCATCATGGTCGGGGCTTATACCGCTGCAGTGGTCGGTCAGCTTGGCGGGAATACCTTTATCGCCATTCCTGTGGCATTCCTTGTCGTGGCCTTGCTGGGTTTGGTTGTTGAGAGAAGCATCATCCAGTGGATCTACGAGCGGCCCCTGGAGACATTGCTGGCCACGTGGGGGGTAGGAATAATCCTGCAGGTTGTCGTGAAGCTCATTTTCGGACCTGAGCTTTACTATGTCGGCGCACCAAAGATTCTTGACGGCGGATTTCGGACAATAGGATTGCTGCCTTTCCCCTGGTACCGGCTATTTCTCATCATCCTCGCGATCGTGATCATGATCGTAACCTATCTCATTCTTTTCAAAACCGATCTGGGGCTGAAAGTGAGGGCCGTGCGCAGAAATCGCACGATGGCGGGCTGTCTCGGAATCGACACGGCAAAAGTCGATATGATCATTTTTGCATTCGGATCAGGTCTTGCGGGGATTGCCGGGGCGGTTTTGGCCCCCATCAAGTCTGTGTCCACCACAATGGGATTCCCCTATGCAGTAGACTCGTTCATGGTCCTTGTGCTGGGCGGCGTGGGGAGCCTCTGGGGGGTTGTGGCAGGTTCCGGATTGATCGGTGAAGCCGAGACAATTCTCTCCTTCATATACAACAGCGTGATTGGAAAACTGTTGGTCTTCATATTCATCGTCATTGCAATCCGTGTATTCCCGAAAGGCCTCTTCGGGTATCACGAAAGAACATAAGTCAATGCAAATCAAGGAGTAGCCAGGCATGGCGCAAGATCGGCAGATATACAGAACTCCAATGTTCCCATTGTGGGCCGTTATCGCAGCAACCGGGATTGTCCTGGCTATTGCCACGTACCCCTTGTACGGGGCGGCGTATGTGACTTCTCTGCTAGGAAAGTTCCTGTGTTTCTCGATATTTGCTCTGAGCATAGATCTGATCTGGGGGTTTACTGGAATTCTGAGTCTTGGACAGGGAGTGTATTTTGGAATAGGCGCTTATTTCACTGCATTATCCCTCAAAATCAATTATGCGATGGTGAATCCCACTCGCTACGGCGGGACCATACCGGATTTCATGGAGTGGAACGGGCTTACTGAATTGCCCGGCTTCATGGCTCCCTTGCAAAGCCTGTCTTTTTCGGTAGTAGCAGGCCTGTTCTTTGCCACACTACTTGCCTTCATCTTTGGTGTCATCACCTTCAAGAGACACATTTATGGCGTGTACTGTGCGGTGATCACACTCGCAGAATCCCTGATCCTCCAAGAGGCCATAATCGAGTATCAAGCCTATACAGGCGGATTTAACGGGATCACGGATTACGGCACCCACGCACAGATTAATGTACTCTGGTTGATCCTGGCTGTGACGATCGTATTTTTTGTAATCGGGCGTATCCTCACCCACTCCCGGATCGGGACCGTGCTCAAATCGATTCGCGACAATGATACCCGTGCTGAATTCATGGGATACAACGTAGCCAACTACCGCATTTTCGTCTTCTGTATTTCCAGCTTCATGGCGGCAGCTGCGGGTGCGATGTATGCAGCATGGAACGGCATCATTTCATTCCTCGATGCCGGCCCCGTATTTTCCATAGAGGGAGTCATATGGACTGCAGTGGGAGGCAGGGGAACTATCATCGGGCCGTTCATTGGTGCATTCCTGGTAAAAGGCTCTGAATTTTTCCTGAGCGGAAAGCTTGCATGGACATGGCAGCTCATCATGGGCGCCCTGTTCATATTTGTAGTGTTGGTAATGCGTGATGGCATTGTGGGTACTATAGGAAAATGGTTGAACGCCAGAAAAAAACGCACGTCAAACTAAAATGGCTAACATCCTCGAAGTCAAAAACCTTACTACGAAAGTAAGTGGCTACACTATCCTGAACAACCTGGACTTCAGTATCCAGGAGAACGAGTTGCGTGTGGTGCTGGGTCCTAATGGCGCAGGAAAAACCACGCTCATAGACATGATCACAGGAAGGTACAAGCCCAAGGCCGGCAAGATCTATTTCAACGGTGAAGATATCACAGGAATGCCGCCTGACAAGATTTTTGTAAAAGGAGTAAGCAGGAAATTTCAAGTTCCCAATTTGTATGAGACGCTATCCGTCTACGACAACATCATGGTGTCCTTGAAAGGCCGTAGAAAAGTCATCAAGTCGCTCTTCGGCAAAGTCGAAAAGCAGGACAATGACCGAATCTGGGAGATCCTCGATTTCATCAGCCTGTCTGACAAGGCGGAAGACAGCGTCGATACGCTTGCGCACGGACAACGGCAATGGCTGGAGCTCGGTATGCTTGTTGCGTCCGAGCCAAAATTATTGCTGCTGGATGAGCCCACAACAGGGATGACCAAAGACGGCAAAGACAAAACGGCAGAACTGATTGAAAAGATTGCACAAAATCATTCTGTGATGCTGGTGGAGCATGATATGGATGTCGTCAGGAGAATTGCCAAAAATGTCACTGTGCTCGCACAGGGACAGATACTTGCCGAAGGACCCTTGTCCGAAGTGGTGCAGAACAAAGAGGTAAAGGCGGTTTATCTTGGCAAAGGGGCACAGGATGGGGCTTGAAATACAGGGCATCGATACCTTTTACGGGACAAGCCATATCCTTCACGGTGTAACGCTGAATGTGCCTGACGGTGCAATGGTCAGCGTGTTGGGGCGCAACGGAGTGGGAAAGTCCACCTTGCTGAAGAGCATAATCGGGATCAACCCCCCTAAGAATGGCTCTATCCAGTTCAATGGCGTGGATGTTACGAAAGAAAAAACTCACCACCATGTGAGAGCGGGAATCAGCTACATTCCCCAAGGGCGTGAGATCATCCCGGATATCAGCGTGTATGAAAACTTAATGGTTGCAATGCGGGGTATAAAAAATCGCAGCAAAAAGATTCCGGCATTTATTTTTGAATATTTCCCGGCACTGGAGCCAACTCAGAAACGCAAGGGTGGAGTCCTGAGCGGTGGACAGCAGCAACAGCTTGCGATTGCCCGCGCACTCATTCAAGAACCCAGCTTGTTACTGATGGATGAACCAACTGAAGGTCTGCAGCCTTCCGTGGTCGAGGAAATCAACACTATAATTCAACGTATCCATAAAGAGAGGAACTGTTCCATATTGTTGGTGGAGCAAAACCTTGATTTTGTGCGCGATGTCACTGAACACTTTGCAATCATGGATAGCGGTCAAATCGTGGAAGAAGGGGATATCCAGTTATTGACGGATGAATTTGCCAGGCAATACCTGTCTGTCTGATTTCGAGCTTCAAGCCGTATTCCCGAAAATTTCAAGTCGTCCCTGATACCCGTCCTGAACTGCCTGCGGGTTCAGAGGTCACGCAGAAATGCATCCAGCGCTTCAACACACTCAGGCTCAGCTAGAGTCGGGGCATGACCCGTCCCGGAGACGGTCACCAGGCGAGCACCAGGATATTCTCGGCCCAACTGCGCGAAACTTTCTTCGGAAAACATTTCCGAGACCTCACCGCGGAAAGCGAGCAGAGGAATCGGGTGCAGCTTGCGGAAATAAGGCCAAAGGTCCGTGAACGCACCCTTGGACTTGATCCATGGCTTGGCGATACTTACATCCCAATCGAAGTGCAGCAGCCCATCCTTCCCTCTGCGAAAGGTGTTGCGAACCATTGTCTCGAACAGTTCCGCAGTTTGAAAGGCAGTACTGGACCCATGTGTCATGATGGATTCTCGTGCACTCTCCCAGTCTGGCTGGGGTCGATCGACACAGACATAGTCAAGCACTCCTTGCAGCTTCTCGTGCTCAAATTCCGGCCCGACGTCGTTGAGTACGATGCCAGCGATGGACAACGGCATAAAGAGACCAAGGATCAATGCCAGTAAGCCGCCATATGAAGTTCCAACCACGACAACCTTATGGATATTGCTTTGGGAGATTAATTGCGTGATATCGCTGATATAGGTCTCCAGTCGATAATTGTGCCAGTCCGGATCATAGTCCGAACGTCCTGTCCCGCGAAGGTCTGGGCACAACACCCGGCGTTTTCTGGCAAGCCTTGATGCAACCAGGTCGAAATCTCCAGCGTTACGGGTAAACCCGGCAAGACAAAGCACAGGAGTTGTTGTGGATGCCTGATCGCCATACTCGCGAAAGTAGAGGCTTAGACCATCCCTGGTAATGAACCGGTGCTCTGAATATGCCATCGTAGCAGTCGTCCCTTCAAAATTCAGAACCTGACTTTTACTGAACCACTGCCACCAGTCAAGACACAGATACATCCTGCAAACCTGGGGGCAATCTCCTAAAATGCTGGCATGATCAGGAAAAAATGCCAACATGACTGAACTACAGGTCCACG
The DNA here is from genome assembly GCA_965220875.1 of Gammaproteobacteria bacterium. Taxonomy (GTDB): domain Bacteria; phylum Pseudomonadota; class Gammaproteobacteria; order UBA4575; family UBA4575; genus WTFY01. The sequence continues at coordinate 7,907 of CBDCRD010000001.1, forward strand.
GTATCCTGGCCTGGGCGATTCTCGCAATTGCAGTTCCGACCTTTCTCTACCTGCTGCGTAATACAGCCCCGTTCGGTCGACACTACCCGGCCACGGGCGGGGGGCTGTCCTTTTCCAACCGGACGGGCTGGATTGTCATGGAACTGCCTACCGTGGCTGTCTTTCTTTACGTGTATTTCTGTGGAAAGTCCGCTTGGGAGGTCGTGCCCTTGGTATTCCTCGTGATGTGGCAGGTCCATTATCTGCACCGGACGCTGATCTATCCGTTCCGGACGCGGACTAAAGGCAAAAAGCTGCCGGTCTCCGTTGCCGCTTCAGGTGTTTTCTTCAATGCAATCAACGCCTATATCAATGCACGAGTCGTGTCGGAGTTCGGGACGTACGACATTTCGTGGCTGGGCGACCCCCGCTTCCTGGCTGGCCTGGGAATTTTCCTTTTTGGAATGGCCTTGAACCTGCATTCCGACACGATCCTCCTGCGCTTGCGGAAATCGGGCAGTAATGGCTACTCAATCCCCAAAGGTGGAGGGTTTCGCCTCGTTTCTTGCCCGAACTACCTGGGGGAAATTCTGGAATGGGCCGGCTGGGCGCTAGCGACCTGGTCACTGGCCGGCCTTGCCTTCTTTGTGTTCACCGCCGCCAACCTGGTCCCGCGGGCCTATAGCCACCACCGATGGTACCGGGAAACGTTCGAAGATTATCCGACCGAACGAAAGGCGGTGATCCCGGGAGTTTTCTAAACCATCGTTTCCGTATCTCACGGAAGAGCCTTACGTAGCTAAAACCTCATTCGAGCCAAAACCAGGCTACGTGATTCGCCACATAATTTCGGGTCTGGCAGACGGCTTCCAGGCTTACTGTCTAGCTCCTCCGTAGGCACCCAGCAGTCCCTGGGGATCCTCGAACACCCCGCCCACTTCCTCGTGACCCGGACCGTAGAACACACCCGACAGCCGTTCATTGTCCGCATGGTAGCGGCTGAACTGGCCGTCCGTCACGACCAGATCCTCGTATATGACATCGGCATAGGCCTGCCCGGTGGTGACGTTGGCCATGCCGGTCAGGTACACGTCCGCCAGCACCTGTGCACCAAGGCTCACGGAGATGCTGGCATCGCCCGTGACATAGGAATCACGATGGGTGCCTGCCGTGTCATCCCTGGCCGATACGAAACCGGTCCAGGTGGCTTCCGTTTCAGGATTGGTGAGCGGAGCACTCCCGGTTACGGTAGCAAACACCTGGATCACTCCTTGATCAGGGTCTGTATCACTTGTGAAAATTGCGGACCGCGAAGCAAAGAAACTGTATTCCATCCAGCCACCGTGGTTGTGTGCGTCAAGGTACCTGCCTGAGAAATTTTCCACTGCCGTACTGATCCCGTTGGTATCCGGCAGTACCATGAGTTCCTCAGTATCTATACTGACCACCCGGTTTGAACGCAAGAAATGTGAGTAGCCCACCGAACAGTACATGCCCTTGCATTCCACGGACACGCGTTCAGGTTCCGTGCGGCCGGGCACCCAGTTCATCCAGTCCGTGGAAAGCAGAAGGTTGGCATCCGAAGCAATCCGTTCATAATCCTGTATCGCGTAATATTCAGGAGGCGGTACCGGGATTCGGCTGGATCCCCCGCTCATGCAGCCGACCATGAGTACACACAAGACAGGCGAAAGAAGGTATCTGCAGCGCAAGGTCATTCGTGAATTATGATTTAGCCATACACCGGGTTGCCAGGGCGGGGTTGGGTCAGGAAAGTATACAATCCCTTTTTTTTATTGGCCTGCCACATCATTCTGGAACTGTGGAGTCATGCCATAGAATGATCCGATAAACACGGCTTCACTTTCATTTGCAGTCCTGAACGAACCGCCAACCGTGCCACCCACTAACCTTGAGACATCGTTGCTGTCCGCAAGGGTCGAGAACTTGCCGCTCCACGATCCCTCGGAGGATGCAATGTCCCGGTTTGGATTCGTGACCCGCAAGCCTGACCCTGAGAACGTGCCGTCCGGCCGGATAGGCAGTTCAAGAAGGTCGGCACGATAGGTTGAGGCCCCCGCAAATTTAGTCACAAAAGTATTGTCCGTGGCCACCACAATATCCCCATCCAGGAAAATATTGTCTACCACGCCCACGATAGTCATGTCTGAAAAGTCTGCAGTAAACGCCGCGTCTCCCACGAATTCCCCATATTGTCGGACGGCATAAGGAAGTCCGGATATGACTATCGCATCCGGCTCGGTAATCAAGGAAACAAACAGCCCCCGGGTTTCACCGTTATAGGTCGCGGTGCCGAGTTCAGGCAGGACGGGCGTACCCATGAACTCGGGGCCGTCCATGAAGGCTCCCACTTCAACCGAAGTGATCGTTTCAAATGCATCCTCCACGCGATCGCTGGGTATGGGATTGGCCTTGCGCTCTCCTTCAATATGAATCCACCAGCCCCCTGCGGTGTAGTCCGAAAAGTCGTCATTGCCCCACGAAACACCTACCGCGACCGTGGTAATGCTTCCCGTGTCCTGATCTGTGATGCGTGAGTGGATACGAGGTCTTCCAGCCCTGTCGGTCTGGTTGGGTTCATGTTCTGTCACCAAATGCTGGCTGCCGTCTAGCGTCAGCGTGCTGTGGTCCCGTCGAGTGACGGTCACAACCACGTCCGTGCCATCGAATGCGCTACGGACTGCTCCGGAAGCAGGTATCCGGTTCGCAGCATCGCGTGCACCTTCAATGGTCGTGGCCAAGGGCTCCAGTACAAAGGGGCTCCCTCCGCCACCGCAGGCAGTCAGAATGAACACAGAAACGAGTATGGCAAGGATAGGCTTCATAGAGGTCCTCCTTAAGTAGGCTGAAGATTAAACGGAATGCGTAGAAAAAGCCAGAAAGTGCCGTGCCGGCATCGCACAGCCGGCCTGAAGCAAGCACGCATCCACAAAAGCATGGAAAGGATTTGGAAATTAAATACCGGAAAATATTTTTGAATTTTGAACATGGTCTGTTTTCGTGAAGTCACGTTGGGCAACCAAGATAGGGCATGCCGCAGGCAAAGAGGTTACTTTGCACACACTGCAAGAAATTCCGGAATTAGCCGAGACTGTCATGTCTCCCGCTTCATCTAGGCTCAGGGGGCATGGCAGTACACTCAAAATCTTACTTTTTTAGAACTGGTACTTGAGATTCACGCTAACGGCAAACATCTCGATGTCGTCAAGCTTGATGCGCCCACTCACATGTTCCCGGTCACCTCCGGCGGCCTGCGCCGGGGTGCGCAGGTAGGGCGGATGGCCACGCAACGGATCCCACACGACCCCCCCATCAACGAAGGAATCAAAATCGACCCAACGGCCCTTGACCCCCAGCATCAAAGACTCGGTCAACTCGTAGTCCACTCCTACCAATATCTGATAGCCAAACAGCGTATCGTCCAGCTCTGTATCTGCGTGACTGGCTGTGCTGGCAAGATTTGCCCTGACTTCCGCTTCATTGGGCAAACCTGCTCCGGTCGCGATCGCGCTTGCATCGCTGTTTCTCGCCCACAAGCTGCCATACTCCGCTTCGGTAAACCCGAAGCCCACACCCACACCCAAATACGGCGTGAACTTGCTGTCGCCGGCAAAATCCATGTACAGGTTGGCAAACAGGTTGTGCGAGGTGAGACTGCCGAGACGGTCGACCGTCCTCACAAGTTCCTGCGCAAGCTTGTCGCCCTGTACACCCGAGGCCCTGGGCACATCGGAAGTTTCGTCATAGCCGGTATCGCGGTAGAAGTACTCCAGTTCCACACGGAAACGGGAGTCACGAAAGCGATAGCCGATCGCCGTGCCAAACAGAACGCCCTCGTCAGAACTGATACTATTGCTCCAGCCACCTGCCGCTCCCCGGTTCGGTCCGGTGCAGTTGTAACTCTCATACCCCGGAGTCTGCGTGACCGTTTCGTACATGGAATTGATGTATCCGTCACACACACTGGCCCGATCATTACTTTTTCCGGCCACATCCACTGACCCGCCGAAATTCATGCCCAGTTCACTGCTGAGATAGAATCCTTCGGCGTGCACAGGGCCCACAATGCAAAAAGCAGTCAGAGTAGCCAGTGAAATCCCAAACGAGAAAAGCCTGTTCATGCTTACACCTTCCTTAAATTCTCCTCCAGTTCATTGATTCCCATGTACTGAAATTCACATGCAGAAGTCAGTTCGTACACTAGCAAGATATCCATGTTTTTAGTGTGATGAACCTGACCAATTTCATGTTTTTTACATGATTCGCAGTGATAGTACAGTATTTGAATCCTGATTCAACGAGAAGGCCTGCAAAAGGCGCCGAGATAGCACACAAGCACCGCAGGCGCTTATACGCTCCTAAACATTCCATCCTCCAGGCGCGCTTCATGTGCCCGGGCCACATCTTGAGTGTGAATTTCACCCAGGATTGGCTGCCCCAGAATATCGCTAAAGGATGCAGGGAGAGAGACATGATGTGCCGGGACTTCGTTTTGGTAACCGGAAAACGTCCTTCCGCATGATCCAAATCGAAATCCTCCCACCGGTCTTGACTCACACAGACATGCAAAGCCCCGTAGCGCAAGGCTCAACGTACTGGGAGTGGGAGTGTCCCTGGATTACTATCCAGTGTGCTGAGGACTTCACCAATGGTGGGTCGTATAGGATTCGAACCTATGACCATCGGGTTAAAAGCCTCAAATCAGAGATTATATTTATTTATTAATTAGTCACTTACGGTGTTTGCCCAATCAATACTGCAGTTGACTTATCAATCATTTACATATGGTTGCATCTCCAAGTTGGTACAATTCTGGCACAGTTCAATCCGTATGCTCTGGTTACCTCTCTGACTCCAGAGGTACAAGAACCTCCAACTGGGCAATTAACTGGGCAAATTTTCCTGCACGATTTTCCAGACGACCGCAAAATGTGCAGCAACCAGCATATCAAGTAGATAAGCTTTGTCATAGCACATAGATGACTTCAACAGAATCCAGATAAGGTTCTGGATTTTTTTAGGCCTTGGAAGATGTGCGCTTGTCTCAGATTCGTTGTGTACTATAACGCAGAAAAGGGCACATCAGGCCAAGAGAAGGTCCGCTGAAAGTCTGAATGCGAAAGCAGTTCGCGTGCTGAAGTTTGACTAGGGAATTGCACGAGGATGATCTGAAGCCCTGCAGTACGCGCCAACTTCATTGCCGGCAGACAATCGGCGTCACCGGTGACCAGCACGATCCTGTCTATAGACTGGTTAGCAGCATAAATTGCAATGCCAAAACCAAATGGAATGGTCCGCCCCTTCTGGGTTCGGCTTCAGTGAGCCAGAATGAATGCATCATTAACACCAAAGAAGGAGTGGACCATTCCATTACTACATGAACCCGGACACAGGATGGCAAATTGAGCAGCCGAGCACTATAATGAAAAGCGAGGCGTATGACGATTCAGGGCATTCACCGCGCACCACGACGCGGCGTGCTCCCAGTTGCAGCCTGCCGCAAGTGCGAGGAAAGCAGCACCCGGGCTGGTCGAGTAAACTTGGCCTGACAACGCCCTGCACCATTATGCAACCAGCATGGAGGACCACCCGTACTGCCACAACTACTTGGAGAATCTACGGTGAGAAAGGTTTTCACAGCGCTCGCTGCGACCACCATGCTCACGGCGGGGATAGTCCATGCCGGCGCGCTGGCGCCAGCCCCGCAGATCATTGCCGAGTACGATCGCGAATTCATCGAGCGCTCCGGCGCCCAGACGTTTGGCGAGATGCTCGACACGGGCATCATCCGCTACTTCTTCACTGGGGGACGCGACCTCCTCATCCTGGTGAACGGGCGGCCCTATGCAACGACCGCGAGCAATCTGGACACCCTCCCGCTCTCGGCAGTTGAGCGCATCGAGGTGCTGAGGGCCGAGAGCCTGGGGATACACGGCGGTCACGCTGCGGTGCGTGGCGCGTTCAACCTCGTGCTGAGGAAGGATCTGGATGGCTTCGACGTGCGGACAGTTGCCCGGATGCCGAGCCGCGACGGCGGCGAAGCACGCCAGGGCAGCGTCGTGTGGGGCGGCACGATCGGTAACGGCGGGCACATGACCATCGGCATTGACATCCTCGACCGCGAGGAAATCGCAGGCCAGACCCGCACACACAGCCGCTCAAAGTGGACAGAGGGTGGAAGTTTCGCGGAGGCGCGAAACGTGAGCGTCGGCGGCAACACCGCCTATATCTTCGATACGAGTTCGCTCGAACTGAGAACCGTGGCACTCGGCGCATGCGACCAGTCGCTAGGCTACACCGGCCCGCTCAGTAATCCACCGGGGATCGACTCAGGTGACAAGGGCTGCGGTTTCGCCTACGGCAACTTCTGGTGGGACAGCCCGAGCTACGACCAGAAGAATGTAATTTTGAACCTCAATCACCCGCTCGGAGAGCGCGCCGAATTCCATATGGATGCAAACGTCACGCTTGGGCGAACAGAGTTCCGCTACGCGCCATCGGTTGGTGTTTTCTCCGTTGCCCCAAGCGAGAGCCTGCTCGACGCGATCAACGCATCAGCGCGCAATGCAGACCCGGCATTCGAGGCGACGAGCGATGACATCTTCTCGGTCGGGCACCGCTTCATCGGCCATGGCAACCGAGACTGGAGGACGAGCACCGAGGAGTACGATGCCTCGGCAAGTATCAGGGGCCGATTCACAGAAGACTTCGGGTACGATGCCCGCATCAGCGCTTGGAGGTTCGACAGTTCGCTGTCGGGCGATACCTTTGTGGACGCTGCGATCATCAGGGACGAGATTCTGGCTGGGAGGTATGACCTGACCGACCCGCTGTCGAAGGAACCGGACCATCTGAGAGCGATTGAGAGGAGCAGCCTGCGCGAGAAGGAGGACTTCCGCGGGAGGTATTTGGGCGTGCGTCTCGCGCTTGAGGGCGCCGGGCCGGGCATCGGCGGACGCACCACGGCATGGACAGCGGGGATCGAACTCGACCGCTCGGAGTCCCGCCGCACGCTGGCGTTCCGGGCAGAAGATGGCCGGACCCGCGACGTCAACGGAGTGCTCGGCTCGGGCGGCACCAGTTACTCTGGCGAGCGCGACACGGCGGGAGCCTTCGCCGAGGTGTCCCTGCCCCTCGCCGACACCGTCGACGTGAGGGCCGCAGTTCGGGCCGACGATGCCGACGACGTCGGTGGACTGGAGGCATGGCGCCTCGGGGCCGAGTACCGCCTGAGCGATATTTTCACGCTGCGCGGCTCGTGGAGCTCAGGCGACACGACGCCCTCCATGTACCATCTGCACAGTACCGCGGCGCAGGACCATCCCTATGTCCGCTGCGTCCCGGAGAGCGGGCCACCGCCACGCACATGCGACACAGCGAACTACCGGCAGGTGACGCGCAACACGACCGGCAACCCCGATCTCAAGCCCCCGGAGTCGGAGAGGCGCTCCATTGGTGCCGAGGCCCGCAAAGGACCGTTCTACCTCGTCGCCGACTGGTACCGGCTCACGACCTCGGATTTGCCGGGGCAGCACGATGCCACCTGGGCAATGCTGAACCACCCCGATTGCCCGCCGGGTGGCGGCAGTGACTGCATCGAGCGTGCGGCAGGAGACATCGCTATTCACGCGAGCTTTGCGAACATCATCGAGACCAAAATCTCAGGGGTCAACACACGGTTCGGAGCGCGCATGGAGACCGGCTGGGGCTTCGTCGCCATGCGCGGGCTCTGGCGCTACGTCTCCAGCAGTGACGAGCATATCGCAGGCGAGAAGCGGCCGAACCCGCTCCCACGCAACGCCGTGCGCATCGTGACCTCGGCTGGGCGCGGCGGCCTCACCGCATTCTGGGCCCTGAACTACCGCGACGAGATCGAGAACCGGTGGGACGACGGCCAGTTCAATTCCTGGACCGGCCACGACGTGACGCTCGACTGGAGAGAGCCATTAGGATTCAAAAACATGCGGCTGACCTCAGGCGTGTACAACGTCACCGATGCGAAGCTCTCCACGAACACCGCAAATCCATCCACGACTGATGGGCCACGCGCGGCTGGCTGGGGACGGACCTTCTTTGCAACTCTCAGCATGCGGCTCTGAGGTACTGACCGAACTGGGGGTATGCGGAGTGCATTGGCCGGGCAGGCGTTGGTGTTCACGCCGCCGCGTGGGGTTCTGACACGTTGCTGCTGGAGACGGGCAAGACGAATGGAGGCGAACCCGACCCGCCGAATCGACCACTGGTGTCTCGGCAATATCGACTAGCAGGAGGTGCCAGCTCAAATACAACGGGATCACCACACCAAACCTTCCGTCAACTCAGAAGGCTGCAATGGATCAGATCGGGATCGTCGGAAGATGTCGGTCTCGGTGGTTGCGATCCCCCTGGATGCAAACGGGCATGGACAATACTGCATGAAAGGATGCACGCCGACACACGGGGCTGACCTAAGTGTGAGCGCATGACCTCAGACACACGTTTGGGCGCGCCTTCGGGCCGCCGAAGTGAGCTGCAGGGACCAGTTGGGACACAAGTCGGGAAGGATTACGACGCACTACTCGGGCCGAGTCGGAAAACCTGCTTGAGGTCACCAACTGGGTATGTGGAGAGAACTCCCGTAAAAGTCCTGCACTGATGTTGCTAAAGGTGGCGCGCCCGGAGAGACTCGAACTCCCGACCACCTGGTTCGAAAGCAGTATATGAGATGTAAGTATTATTTATTAATCAGTCACTTGCAGCACTTGCCCACTCAATACTGAAGTTGAACAATCAATCACTTAGATCTCACAAAAACTTTCAAGTAGCACAAAACTGGCACAGTACGCTACATGGCAAGATTTGCTTGTCCTATGATCTCGATTCTTTATACTCAAGCCAAAACTTGGTAAATCTACCTATGCAAGGTCCCGGATAGAACAGCGATTACTTGAGGAACAAGACGAGCGTACACGATCTTTTCTATATTATATTGGTTTCTTCGGTGCCATCGCTGGCGAAATTCCGGATACCATGTCCACTGCTGGTTTGACAGTCTGATTACACCTTTGGTTAACCGGGTGAAGAATTTTATCCCTGTCATCACATAGGGACGACCGTATTCGTGGTCACGGGCAAAGTAGTGCGCCCAGCGCATATCTTTGCGCTTGCCTTGGCTATCAGCTTTGTGTACTTCCAACTCGGCTGACACACTGGCTTGGCTGGTAACTATGCCTTTTAACCGAACAGGCTTCGGGGATATGATTTGTCCCTTGCCGTCAAAGTGAAGGTGATACTGACCGCCTGCCCCCTTGAAATTGTTGTAGACAGTACCCGGCTCAAAAGTAACTTGTATCTGTGAACTCTTTGCTTAATCAACCTTGGTTTCCAGCATAGATACCCTGCGCTTCATTTCTCGATACCGCCAACCGAACCAGCCAGTAAAGCCAAGCACTGCTACACCCAAACACCCTGCCAGCCATAAGGTAAGTTGACCGACAATCTGACCCAAGGTAATGTTTGACAGGGCTTCCATTGACACATGCTATTCTACCCCGTCTGTTGTGTCAAAGGGAACAACGCGTTGTAGTAAGCAGCATCCGCCTTCTTTAGGAACTCACTGAAGTTCGAAAACGGAAGTTTCTCAAACTCGGATATCTCCTTGGCGCCCGATGAGAAAGTGGTTCATGGCTATTGGCCTGATTGTCAACGCCAAGAAAAGCCTTTCCAGTTGCCAGTTGGCCCGTGATCTAGAACTCACCTACCAGACTGCATGGTTCATGCAGAAGCGCATCCGCGCTGAAATGGCCAGCAAGCAGGGCACTATCACCTTGCAGGGTATCATCGAGGCTGACGAAACCTACGTAGGCGGCAAGCCACGCAAGTTCAATCGCCGCAAGGACGATGACGACCAGAAGCCCAATGGCAGGGGCCGTGCTACCAAGAAAACGCCTGTAATCGGTGCTGTAGAGCGTGGCGGCAAGGTAGTTGCCCGCGTAGCTTCAGACCTGACAGGCCAAGGCGTACTCAAGTTCATCAAGGACACTGTAGACACGGCTGGTTCAGTGCTGATCACCGATGAGTACCGCTCTTACCGGACCGTACGCAAGACGATCCCTCATTCAGTCATCAATCACAGCAAAGCCTATGCAGAAGGCACAGTTCACACCAATACCATTGAGGGATTTTGGGCGCTTCTCAAGTGGTCATGGTATGGCAGCCACCACCACTACAACCGGGAGCACATACCGCTCTATGTTGCCGAAACAGCATGGAAGTACAACCACAGGGAGGATGACAACGCATTCGGTTCATTTGTGCGCGGGTGCTTCGCGTGAACCGCCTGTACTACGGGGATTGCCTGACCATCATGCAGGAAATGCCCCTTGCCAGTGTGGACCTGATCTACCTTGATCCGCCGTTCAAATCGGACAAGGATTACCACAGCATTTACAAGGATGAGACGGGCCGCCCCTTGCCGGACCAGATCGAGGCGTTCTGCGATATGTGGACCCTCACCCCGGAGCGCGAGCGAGCCATCCGGCAAATGCCCGCCATGCTTCGGGAGACGGGTATTGATGACAGCGTGGCAGAGTTCTGGCGCATCTGGATGAATGCGCTACGCAAGATACAACCGGACCTGCTGGCCTACCTGTCCTACATGGTGGAGCGGCTCATCTGGATGAAGGGCCTTATGAGGCCCGCAGGCTCGATCTGGCTGCATTGCGATCCTGACGCAAGCCATTACATCAAGGTGATGCTTGACGGGATACTCGGACACAATAACTTCCGCAATGAGATTACCTGGAAGCGCACCAGCTCGCACAGCGATTCCGGGACTATGGGCTGGGTGCATGACGTTCTGCTGTACTACACCAAGGGCGACAAGTTCACTTTCAACACCGAGCACGTGCCCTATGAAAAGGATTACGTGGACAGCCGCTACAGGCCGGACCCGGAAGCAAAGGGGAGGCTTTTCACGGATGGAGACCTGACAGCCAAGGGATTGACGGGCGGCGGGTACGATTACGAATACAAGGGCAAGCGTGATATGTGGCGCGTGCCACTGGAGACCATGCAAAGACTGGATGCGGAGAATCGCCTGTACTTCACCAGCAAGGGAGGCATCCGGGTCAAGCGTTACCTTAACGAACTTCCGGGCGTGCCCGTGTCCGATTTATGGGCGGACATTCCACCTGTCAATTCACAGGCCAAGGAACGCATGGGGTACAGGACACAGAAACCCCTGAAACTACTAAAGCGGATTATCGAGTTATCCAGCAACACAGGAGACGTGGTATTTGATCCGTTCTGTGGCTGTGCCACCACGCTTGAAGCTGCACAGGAACTTGGCCGGAACTGGATTGGCATCGACATTGCCATTCACGCGGTCAAGCGGGTTGCCAGAATCAGGCTACAGGACAGGCTCGGACTGGAAGAGGGCAAGGACTTCAAGATTGACGGGGTTCCGCGCGATCTGGAGGGAGCCAAGGACCTGTGGGAGTGTGACAAGACCACTTCCAGAAATGGGCTATTGAGCAAGTGGATGGCTTTGTTACCACCAAGCGCACGGCGGACGGCGGCATTGATGGCCGCCTCTACTTCGGGGATTTGGACAGGGATCTAAAAAGCATGGTGATAGAGGTCAAGGGTGGCAAGAACGTATCTATTGCAGACCTGCGGGCCTTGCATAGTGTCATGGAACGTGACGATGCAGAAATGGCTGGCCTGATCATCATGGAGCCACTAGGCAGCCGAAAGGCAAAAAACTTTCAAAAGCTGATCTCCGAGGCGGGTGATATGGTGATACGTAGCAAGCCGTTTGCTAGGATGCAGATACTTTCAGTGCCGGAGATATTCGAGGGCAAGCGATTTGATACGCCGTACCCCCGCGTGGCAGGTCAGATGTTGTCCAACCAGAAATTGGACAATTCTAGTGGGGTAAGGTATTTTAAGCCCATAACTTGAAATTAC
>CBDCRD010000002.1:0-17500 GCA_965220875.1 Gammaproteobacteria bacterium
TTCCCCGGGCTGTACCTGGCCTGCCGTGACGCTACGAGCAGCCTCCTCCTCCCCTGGACACCACCACCAGCCCTGCCCCTGCCTGCTCCAGAGACCCTCTTTTCATTTCCATCAAAGTCCCAAGGGGGTTGAGACAAGCAGGCGAGCGGCCAGCTTCCCCACGGAAGGGGCCTCGTCCGCGGCCGATGTACTCCGAGACGTGATTTGGCACGTTTTGCTCCGGCCAGCGCTGCTCGGCGGGGGAGCCAGGCAGTGACTTGCCGTCTTCAGGGTAGGTGGGTCTGTGTCTGGGGAAGGTCCCCTGCGAGTTTGGTCCAGATCCCACCAAGCTTTCTGGTGGCTACCCCTGGGGTGTCTGTTGCCCAGGGGGAGTTGACGTGATTTGGCACATTTGCTCCGGGCCGCGGTGCTCGGAGGGTGATGCCCGGATCCACCTGCCGTCTTTGCGGCACACCTCCCCACACCCCTGCCCACCTGCAAAAAAATTTTGGCGCAGATCGGAGCACTTTTTTTTTTTCGAGGGGTCTCTTCCCCGGGGGCCTCGCGGCCAGCCTCCCCCAGGTTCGCCTGGGCGGTGCTGGGGAGGCTGCATCTCCTGCACCCCTCGAGCGAGGGACCGGAGGTCTTCAGTTCCGAGGTGGGGAACATGTCCCCATCACCTCCTCAAGAGGGCGAACCCCTGCCTCGAGTTTGATTTTCCGAGGGGAAGTGGGACTAGGGGCCTCGCAGCAGCCTCCCCCAGGGTCGGCCAGGGCGGCGAATCCACGGAGGCCCCCAGTGGTGATGATGGTTAGGCTCCTATCCATCATCACTGACTTTTTCTGACAAAGTGCCAAGGGGGTTGAGACAAGCAGGCGAGCAGCCATCTCCCCCGCGGACGGGGCCTCGTCCACGGCCGGCGGCTCCGAGACGTGATTTGGCACATTTTACTCCGGCGAGCGCTTCTCTGCGGGGGTTGGAGGCACACACCTGCCGTCTTCAGGGGAGGTGGGCCTCAGTCTGGGGAAGGTCCCCTGCGAGTTTGGTCCACATCCCACCAAGCGCTCTGGTGGCTACGTGATTTGGCACATTTGCTCCGGGCCGCGGTGCTCGGAGGGTGATGCCCGGATCCACCTGCCGTCTTTGCGGCACACCTCCCCACACCCCTGCCCACCTGCAAAAAAATTTTGGCGCAGATCGGAGCACTTTTTTTTTTTCGAGGGGTCTCTTCCCCGGGGGCCTCGCGGCCAGCCTCCCCCAGGTTCGCCTGGGCGGTGCTGGGGAGGCTGCATCTCCTGCACCCCTCGAGCGAGGGACCGGAGGTCTTCAGTTCCGAGGTGGGGAACATGTCCCCATCACCTCCTCAAGAGGGCGAACCCCTGCCTCGAGTTTGATTTTCCGAGGGGAAGTGGGACTAGGGGCCTCGCAGCAGCCTCCCCCAGGGTCGGCCAGGGCGGCGAATCCACGGAGGCCCCCAGTGGTGATGATGGTTAGGCTCCTATCCATCATCACTGACTTTTTCTGACAAAGTGCCAAGGGGGTTGAGACAAGCAGGCGAGCAGCCATCTCCCCCGCGGACGGGGCCTCGTTGGTGGATATCCACCCAAGCGTTCTGGTAGCTCGCCCTGGGGTGTCTGTTCTCAGGGGAAGTTGACGTGATTTGGCACATTTACTCCGGGCTGCAGTGCTCGGAGGGGGAGGGTGCAATCCACCTGCCGTCTTCGCGGCACACCTCCCCACACACCTGCCAAGATGCCCACCGAGTTTGGGTAAGATCCGAGAACTTTTTTTTTTCGAGGGGTGTTTTGCCCAGGGGCCTCGCGGCAGCCTCCCCCAGGTTTTTGAGCTCGAACCTGGGGAGGCCCTATCTCCCGCACCCCTCGAGCGAGGGGTGTGCCGTCTTCAGTGCCGAGGTGGGGAACATGTCCCCGTCACCTCCCCAAGAGGGCGGACCCCTGCCTCGAGTTTGATTTTTCGAGGGGGAGTCGGGACCAGGGGCCTGGCGGCAGACTCCCCCCAGGGTCGGCGAGGGCGGCGAATCCACGGAGGCCCCCGGTGGTGATGATGGTTAGGGTTTTTTTCATAGATATCATGTTTGAGCAGCACACCCTCCATGGAGACCCAGGGGCCTGGCGGCAACCTGCCCCCAGGGTCGGCGAGGGCGGTGAATCCACGGAGGCCCCCGGTGATGATGGTTAGGGTTTTTTTCATAGATATCATGTTTGAGCAGCACACCCTCCATGGAGACTCGGGGGCCTGGCGGCAGACTCCCCCCAGGGTCGGCGAGGGCGGCGAATCCACGGAGGCCCCCGGTGATGATGGTTAGGGTTTTTTTCCTTAGATATCATGTTTGAGCAGCACACCCTCCATGGAGCCTGCCGCCGACGAGGCCCCTTCCCTGGGGGAGCTGGCCGCCAGGCCCCTTCTCTCAAGTCCCCTCGAACTCTGTTATTGCTCTGACTCCTGCGGGCAAGGCCGCCACTCTCCTGGCGCTTTCTTTGCGCCTCAGTAGCTCCCTCGCGGGTGGGGGTGGGGGGTCGCCGTTCGCTGGGGAGGTAGAGGACACCTCCCCCCACGAGACTGTCCGGGCGCGTCGGTGTTGCAACCCAGGGGAGGGGCGCAGGGAGCCCCCGGAAAGAGGCACCAAAATCCCAGTAAATCTCCCCATTGACTTCAATGGGGAACTGACTTTGCCTCCTTTGACCTTGAATAACTCCTCGCCAGAGCGAGATATCTTGACGATTCCACTTGGAGGTTGTAGCCGGGAGCGTCCCGGACGCGTCCATGTATGATACGGGGGGGTGCCACCACTCCCCGGGGGGTGGGAGCGCTGCGATTCCAAAAGTTGCAAAGTTGGAGTTTGGTGGCAGATCAGAGGGTCTTAAGGGATTATCCCCTAAGACCCATCTGAAGCAGAACTGAGTTCCCAAATCAGTAACTCTGGATCCGCTCGGTCAATCTCCTCGAAAATCGCAGGGAGGGTGGGGGAGGGAGTCCTCGACGTGCCCTGCAAAGGGCGTTGAGGTACGAGGTCCGGGGGCCAAGTAATAGGGCCCCAAAGAAATCGCCGCTAACCCTAACTTTCCCGCGCTCAGAGGAAAAAAGGCGGGAAACGTGCCACGGCCGCGCTGTCGCTCCGATCGACTCGCCGTTCGGCACGATTGTGCATCCAGGTATTGCGCCACACATACTGGGAGCTGGAAGGGGTACACCGTCCGGCCTCTGCGTGGTGGGCCCCCGAAGGGTCAAAACGGGGCCAAAAACGGGGGTTCGGCCGTTCGCACCAATGCCACGTGTTGGCTTTTGGAGGTAATGACTCGCCCTTCCAGATCTCGGCTGGGGGGACTCCTAGGGAGGTGCTCTGGGAAGGGATTTAAAATCGCACGGCTGGTCCCCGAGCAGTGGGCCTCCGAAGTTAACCCCAAGTTGGACTTTTCAGAAAGTGGCCAAAGTGGGGGTTAGGGTTAGCTCAGGAGGATAGGAAAGACTGCAGCCAGGGACTTGCCCCCGTGCAGGCAGCAAGGGGGTATCAGTCCCCACTGTGAGCTGCGATGGCGAGTTGTTCGCACGACTGGATCTACCTAACCCTAGGGTGCATGTGCTAACCCTAACCCCCTCCAAACTGGGTTAGGGTTAGCACTCGCGCCCCCGGATGACCACTCGGCCTGGGGAGCAGGCACTCCTCCTTTGGGGACGATGTGGGGGCACACTGGCCCCAGCCTCACAGGAGGTGGCATCCCCGCCCCACACCCGTGGCCGGAGATATGGGGGGAGGAGCGCCCGTTTTTCGCCCCTCTGATGGGCCCCCTGTTCAGGCCCCCGGGGCTCCCTGGCCGGGGGCATCACCGACTCGGGGTCACCTGGGCCAGACAGGAGAAGGGTGGGGCAACACTCCCTGGTGAGCACAGCTGGCTACCACCACCGGTCTTGCCGCGGTGAGCCCCCGAAATTTGGCGACGTTTGCCCGCAGGAGTCAGAGCAATAACATTGAAAAGGCAATGACCCCCCCTGTACAAACCCTCTCTCAACTCCCTGGATACTTGGGCTATCTCTTCGCGGTTTTCGCGGGAGTGTGGGGGAGATGTGGGGCCACTCCGGGCAGGTGACCGTTTGGGTGGCGCACGAGGGGCCTTGCCGGGAGGCAGCCCCGAGTGACTTTGCCCCCCGGAAAAAGACCCCCACTCTCGACTTTGGCCCCTCACCCTGCCCCGGGTACCCATACCCCACCAAGATTGTCTCTTGCCTGGGGTGCCCTGACATGTCCCCTACCAGGCGCAAGAGACCGCGCGTCTCTGTCACGTCGTGGGGCCGCACGATGAGAGGGTGAAGTAGGTCCCCGTCAGTCAAAAACTCTGGACTTTGACTCTGGGCCAGCCAGGGCCCAGGGGGCAGGAAGGGCTGCTGTTCCGAGCTCCCCCCAGCACACCCTCACTGTCTGGGCAGGTGGCCGCCCCGGCCCCCTCCCTTCACTTTTCAGGGGGAAAGGAGCCGAATTCCCCCAGTGTCGGAGCCGCCGGCCGCCGACGAGGCCCCTTCCCTGGGGGAGCTGGCTGCTCGCCTGCTTGTCTCAACCTTCCCCTGAAAAACGAAGGTTGGCGGATCGGTTCGAAACTCACAGGGGACCTTGGGCATGGGTAGGGCATCACCCCCTGAAGACGGCAGGTCCACACCCCCAACCCCCTGGGAGCTGCGCTGCGATGAATGACTTCGAAACTCCCCCCATGGGGGAGCTGCAGTGCTGCCCCAAAGTCAGTTTCCCCTCCTGGGGATCTACGCTGCCATGAATGACTTCCCCCTCCATGGGGGTCTACGCTGCCGTGACTGGATATCTACTGAAAAACAAAGGTTGGCCGATCGGCTCGAAACTCACAGGGGACCTTGGCCATGGGTAGGGCATCACCCCTTGAAGATGGCAGGTCCACACCCCCAACCCCCTGGCCCTCCATGGGGGTCTACGCTGCCGTGACTGGATATCTACTGAAAAACAAAGGTTGGCCGATCGGCTCGAAACTCACAGGGGACCTTGGCCATGGGTAGGGCATCACCCCTTGAAGATGGCAGGTCCACACCCCCAACCCCCTGGGAGCTGCGCTGCGATGAATGACTTCCCCCTCCATGGGGGTCTACGCTGCCGTGACTGAAAATCTACTGAAAAACCAAGGTTGGCCGATCCACTCGAAACTCACAGGGGACCTTGGGCATGGGTAGGACATCACCCCCTGAAGACGGCAGGTCCACACCCCCAACCCCCTGGGAGCTGTGCTGCGATGAATGACTTCCCCCTCCATGGGGGTCTACGCTGCCGTGACTGAAAATCTACTGAAAAACCAAGGTTGGCCGATCCACTCGAAACTCACAGGGGACCTTGGGCATGGGTAGGGCATCAACCCCTGAAGACGGCAGGTCCACACCCCCAACCCCCTGGGAGCTGCGCTGCGATGAATGACTTCCCCCTCCATGGGGGTCTACGCTGCCGTGACTGAAAATCTACTGAAAAACGAAGGTTGGCCGATCCACTCGAAACTCACAGGGGACCTTGCCCATGGGTAGGGCATCACCCCCTGAACACGGCAGGCCCACACCCCCAACCCCCTGGGAGCTGCGCTGTCTCGACTCATTTTCCCCTGAAAAACGAAGGTTGGCCGATTGGCCCGAAACTCACTGGGGACCTCGGCCAGGGTGAGGGTAACATCCCCTGAAGACGGCAGGTCCATACCTGCAACCCCCTTGAAGCAGTGCTGCCCGGAGCAAATGTGCCAAATCACGTCCGGAGCCGCCGGCCGCTGACGACCCACCGTCCCTGGGGGAAGGTGGCTGCTCGCCTGCTTGTCTCAACCTCCCCTGAAAAATGAAGGTTGGCCGATCGGCTCAAAACTCACAGGGGACCTTGGCCATGGGTAGGGCATCACCCCCTGAAGACGGCAGCTCCATACCCCCAACCCCCTGGAAGCTGCGGGGCCTCGACTCATTTTCCCCTGAAAAATGAAGGTTGGCCGATTCGCCCGAAACTCACTGGGGACCTCGGCCAGGGTGAGGGTAACATCCCCTGAAGACGGCAGGTCCATACCTGCAACCCCCTTCAAGCAGTGCTGCCCGGAGCAAATGTGCCAAATCACGTCCAGAGCCACCGGCCGCTGACGACCCACCGTCCCTGGGGGAAGGTGGCTGCTCGCCTGCTTGTCTCAACCTCCCCTGAAATTTTTTTTTTAAAAAAAAAATATTGCAGGGGCATTCCATTGTCAAATACCCTGCTCGCCCCTGGGGGAGGTGCACTCCTCAAGCCCCTTCCCCCCTGATCACCCTCGAGGGGGGTTGAGACAAGGGGGCTAGCAGCGGGCCCTGGGGGCAAGGGTGGCCCGTCCCTGGGGAAGCAAGCCGCACCGCCCCTGGTGTACTCCCTACCCCCTGTATGAGTACACCATGAAGGGGTGGTGGGATGTTGATGCCCTTCGGCATGGGCATGCCCGGGGTGTGTCTGGGGTGGGCCGCGAAGACGGCTTGTTGATATCACCCCCCACCCCCAAGATACAGGCTTGCGAGTAAATGTGCCAAATCACGTCAGGGAAGTTGAGACAAGCAGGCGAGCAGTGCGGTTGGCCGATGACGAGGGGTCGTCGACCGCGGTAGGCTCCGACTTAACCGCCTCGAACCCTGTTTCTTCAGAATGAACTTACTGTGTATATTCACCTTAAGGGACGGTGCCGAGTCTATATATAGGGGGGGGTCAGTCAAGAAATCTGGTTCAGGGGTGACTGAAAATAATATTAGGGCTGAATGAACAGTTGGCCGTCAGTCACTGCAGGATCTGGGCCAGGTTGGACCCCTGCTCGGTGTTCAAGGGAAAATGCTCCAGAAAGGCAGGAATGTATCCACACAGGAGCAGGCGAGGGGTGCCAGCTGCGTGGCAGTCTGGGGGACGCTGCGGGTTCAGCGGGGGTGACGCGAGCCCTGTCAGTAGTGCCCCTGGGAGCGCGACCCAGGTTCGGCAGGGAAGGGCAGCCAGCTGCTGCCAGCTACCCTGTCCGCTTCCTGGCGAGTGCCCCGTTGCAGTCCACGCGTTGCTGGCCGCAACCCCCTCGCCCACCCTTGAGGGGTGGCTGCCCGGGCCTGACGTACCCGGGGCATGCCCCACACCTGTACCACTGCTGCCGCGGGGGTGGTGCCATTAACCCCTGCCCGAATGGTAACGATGGGCAGCTGGCAGGTGGAATGCCTCGTCCCCGGCCAGAGGAGAGCGAGGGAGAGAGAAAAACCGAATGCACGTAGGTTGGGGGGCAGGTGCCGGGTAGGCCTGCCCCATGCTTGGCTAGGGGGCTGCAGGCAAGGGCCCCCATAGCTGTCCAGTGGTGACCGCATCATGGCCTGAGCTGCTGCCGCGGGGGACGGTGCCATTCGCCCCGTGAGGTGCCTAGGGCAGCCGGGCATCACGGCTTGACGCTGGGTGAGAGGGTGGTGTGTACCCCTCGGGCAACGAGGGGGCAGGCGCGATGACGCCCAGGCGGGCGCTGCCGGTCCCACCGCCGGCTGGCCCTGCCTGCGGCAGAGGGAGCGACCTGCCCGGATTGACCCGGGGGCGAGGCTGCCGCTGAAGCCTCCCAGGTGTCCAGGCCACGCTGGACACGCACGTAGCTACTGCTGCCGTGGGGGTGTTGCCATTGCCCCTGTGCCACTGCGTGCGCCAACCGAGCATCTCCCTCGCAATCGGTGGACGAGGGCCCCTCGACGGGTGCTAGTGAAAACCTGCACCCTCGATCGGACCCGTTACCGAGCGCTGGGATCGATGGGTTGGTGAGGATGCGTCCTCTTACGTTGGGGCTGCCCGAGCGATGCCCATCGCTGGAGGGTGAAAGCTTGGGCAAGGGCATCCTCGGGGGAGATGCGCGGGAGGGCCGACCGCTATCTCTCCTCGTTGGCAGCATGTGACCGTATCTTGTGCCGGGAGTCCTGCCACTGCTCCTACCCAGGTGCCTTTCGGGTGGGGAGCAGCGGGTGAGGACTGAACCCTAGCCCTGAGCAAGCGCAGGGGGGTTCGTGTGAACGCGTGACCGAAACCCTGATGCGGGGACCTCGTCACGGGGCCCTCGAGGGGAGAACGTGAGCCTGGCGGTGTGACATGGGGTAACCACTCCCCACTGTCCCCCGGCCGTGGCAGGGTGCTGCAGCACTTGTAGGGAAGGATGGAGCTTCGAACCAAGCCTCCGCTGCTGGGGGAAGCCTCCTCGGACCCACACTCCACCTGTGCTGCAACCATGTGCCCGCGCGCTGGTATGCCTTTGTGCCGCGTTCTGCCCCCCGGAGGCCGTGGGTCGGGGACCTGGCGGAAGGGAGTAGTAGTGTGACCGAAACCCTGATGCGGGGACCTCGTCACGGGGCCCTCGAGGGGCGAACGTGAGCCTGGCGGTGTGACATGGGGTAACCACTCCCCACTGTCCCCCGGCCGTGGCAGGGTGCTGCAGCACTTGTAGGGAAGGATGGAGCTTCGAACCAAGCCTCCGCTGCTGGGGGAAGCCTCCTCGGACCCACACTCCAACCTGTGCTGCAACCACGTGCCCGCGTGCTGGCATGCCTTTGTGCCGCGTTCTGCCCCCCGGAGGCCCTGGGTCGGGGACCTGGCGGAAGGGAGTAGTAGTAGCTTGTGACTGAACCCTGACGTGTGGGGACTAACGGGGCGGTCAAGGCAGGAACAGTCGAGCCGGGCGGAGATGACACGGGGCATCCTCCCTTTGTGTCCCCCGGCCGTGGCAGGGTGCTGCAGCACTTGTAGGGAAGGATGGAGCTTCGAACCAAGCCTCCGCTGCTGGGGGAAGCCTCCTCGGACCCACACTCCAACCTGTGCTGCAACCATGTCGCCACGTGCTGGCATGCCGTGTGCCGTTCCATACCTTGATGCCCCGGGTGGATCCTGCGGAAGGGACCAAGTTGAGCCAACCCTGGAGACGGGACGGGACGTGAAGCCTCCGTAGGGAACACGCGTGCACGCTGTGTGATGTGGGGTAACCACTCCTCACTGTCCCCTGGCCTCCCCTAGGCAGGGTGCTGCAGCACTTGTAGGGAATGATGGAGCCTCAAACCAAGCCCGAACCCCGAGGTAGGGTCAAGGACGGGCCCGAGAAAGGGAACGTGAGCTGGGAGAGGCATCCTCGGACCCACACACCCACCTGTGCTGCAACCATGTGCCCTTACGTCGGGATGGCGTGCGCCTTGTTCTGCTCCGAGGAGTCACGTCCGGGGACTCGTCGCAGGGCCTCCGAGCCAGTTCCTCACGGGGGACTCTGGGGGAACGATAAGGTGTGGCAGGCGGATGGGACCCTCGGGTCCCTCCCCACCGTACTGGCCGGCGGAGGGTGCTGCAGGCTTGTAGGGAATGACGGAACCTCAAACCATGCCCTGGCTACGCTGTCTGACCCGGTGTGGCCTTGCCCTGAGGGCCCCTCGTGGGTCTTCTTGGTGACGCCCTTGTCAAGATGCTTGCATCGCGACTCGCGGGCCCTTGCGGTCCAGCACCACGGGAGAGTAAATGCGCGACAAGGCCGCATGGCTCTCTACTACCGGCTGCTTATCCAAGGGAATGGGAAGGCGAACCCACGGAAGTACCTTGTGATGGTGTGGCAACGGCTCTGGAGGCCATGTGCGCGCCCCACATGCATGTTGTGGAACCGCGTGAACAACCAAGTCGGCAGCTATAGCCTCGTAGCGGGGAGAGGTGTCCTCGGACCCACACTCCACCTGTCCTGCAACCACGTGCCGAGCTGGGCCACATGTTCTTAAAAGCCCATGACACATGCTACCTGTGTTGAATCTGGCGAGGGGGAGACCCTGGACCGAGGTGAAGCCTGTACGCAGGGGTTATCCTCGAGGGGCACACTCCCAGGCTGTATGGCCTGGACTCCGGGTGTTGCTGCTGCGGGGTAAAGGATGAGCTGCGTGGACGCCCCGGATGTGATGTCCATCCGTAGTGGCAGGGGGAGCGCAGCCGCCTGGGCATCAGGGAAACGGGCCAGGTGCGGTAGGCCCGAAGTACCTGTGGAAGCATTCCCGAACATTGAGACCTTCACGAGAAGGCTCGCCGCTCTCCCGGGGTGGAGACGGCAGTGTGACCGAAAGCGCTGTGGGTGTGACCGAGGGCCCCCTGTGCTTCTAGCGAGGCTGCTGGAAGGGGGCCCGCAGGTGTGCGAAGGGGAGAAAAACATAAGCCTACCTAGGGGGCTTAAGGGGTCGGCAGACTGGCTCAGGGTGAGGGGCAGCACCCTGGAAAGGTGACGGAACAGCCATGTCTTGACCACCCAGGCAAAGATACAAGGGTCGGCAGACAGGCTCAGGGTGAGGGGGACACCCTGGAAAGGTGACGGAACAGCCATGTCTTGACCACCCAGGCAAAGTTACAAGGGTCGGCAGACCTGGCCAAGGGTGAGGGACTGCACCCTGGAAAGGTGACGGAACGGCCTTGTCTTGACCACCCAGGCAAAGTTACATACATATGCTTGTCGTTGCAAGGAGACCACCTGCATGTATGATGCAGCATGACAGGGGCTCCTAGCCAGTAAAAAGGGGCTGGCACGTGTCTGAGAGAGCCTACGGGCCAAGAAGGGATGCCGCAAATCGGTTCGTTTTTAGGCATGCCCTAGCGTGTTAAAAAGGGAAGTTTGACAAAGAGCACAAAGATGCAGCCTAGCAGCCGGGCTGGCATCAATGCAAGGTGGCTGACCACCCCTTGCCCAAGGGCTGCCTAGGAGCAAAAGACTATATGCACCGATTCCATTTGGCAGAGGGGCTCAGCTCTGCACTCCAACGCAGTCACGGTTGGTGAACCGGCCACTGGCTTTGCCAGGGTTACGAGGAGACTTACAACCGGGCTTGGACGAGAGTGCACCTGGCTCTAATGCCGTGTTGGAAAGGTGCTAGCCCTTGGGGCTAGGAGAGGGACTTCTTGCCCGGCGGGTGAGGAGATGCAGACCGGAACGCACCGGAACGGTGGACCCCCGGCAGGCTGGGCCGTCCGTTACCATAAAGTCTCCCCTTCGGGGGATTCCAACATGGGTCCGGGCCCAGGTGCTGTATCCCAGAGAAGGTGCCTGAAGGAGCACTGCCCTCTCTCCGAAACCCTGGGGGAAATATTTGTATGGTTGGATTGAGAGTGCTCAAAGCAAGAACACACGCAATTGTATATTTCGATACCAAGACACGAGGGTAACGCAATGCAAGCAAGGCCAAAGATGCCTGTAGTAACGATGCCTATAGTAACGATGCCATGAAGAAATTCTCCAAGGTGCACGCCCCGACGCACACCTAGCGGGCTTGAACGGACAGTGGTGGCCTGGGCCGGTTCTCGGTTCGGGCTGCCCCTGCCTCGCACTGAAGCGAAAGACGGGGAGGGCCCGAGGCCTCCACATGTGCTGAGTCGTAGGTGCCTTGCACGGCCAGCACTCTGGTTGATCCTGCCAGTAGTCATATGCTTGTCTCAAAGATTAAGCCATGCATGTGTAAGTACAAGCCTGTACACGGTGAAACTGCGAACGGCTCATTAAATCAGTTGTGGTTCCTTAGATCGTTGCCCACGGCAGTTAGGATAACTGTGGCAATTCTAGAGCTAATACATGCACAAAAGCCCCGATCTGCGGAAAGGGGCGCAGTTATTAGACCAAGACCAATGCCAGCTCCCTTGAGGACTGGCTCCAGTCGTGGTGACTCTGGGTAACCTGGGCTGATCGCACGGTCCTCGCACCGGTGACGTATCTTTCAAATGTCTGCCCCATCAAATGGCGAAGGGGGTCGATATGCCTCCCTTGTTGGTGACGGGTGACGGGGAATCAGGGTTCGATTCCGGAGAGGGAGCATGAGAAATGGCTACCACATCCAAGGAAGGCAGCAGGCGCGCAAATTACCCACTCCTGACACGGGGAGGTAGTGACGAAAAATACTCATGCGGGACTCCATCGAGGCTCCGTAATGGGAATGAGTGCACTTTAAATCCTTTTCTGAGGATCTATTAGAGGGCAAGTCTGGTGCCAGCAGCCGCGGTAATTCCAGCTCTAATAGCGTATATTAAAGTTGTTGCAGTTAAAACGCTCGTAGTTGGATCTATGGACGCCCTTGGCTGTCGCGACGGGAAGTGCCTAAGAGCGCCTGCGTGTACGGACCCTGGGGTCCTTTCTGGCGAGGGGGCTGCTAGTGTAGCGGCCCTGCGTGAGCAGTGCCCGGTGCCCTTAGCTGGGTGGCCGGGGGCACTCGCCTCGTTTACTTTGAGAAAATTAGAGTGTTCATAGCAGGCTGAAGCTGGCCTGAATACTGCAGCATGGAATAATGGAATAGGACCTCGGTTCTATTTTGTTGGTCTCTAGAAACCCCGAGGTAATGATTAAGAGGGACAAACGGGGGCAATCGTACTGGGGCGTGAGAGGTGAAATTCAAGGACCGCCCCAAGACGAACAACTGCGAAAGCATTTGCCAAGAATGTTTTCATTAATCAAGAACGAAAGTCAGAGGTTCGAAGACGATCAGATACCGTCCTAGTTCTGACCTTAAACGATGCCAACTAGCCATCTGGCAGTGATGACAAGTTATTTCGCCAAGGTCCTGCCGGGCAGCTTCCGGGAAACCAAAGTCTTTGGGTTCTGGGGGAAGTATGGTTGCAAAGCTGAAACTTAAAGGAATTGACGGAAGGGCACCACCAGGAGTGGAGCCTGCGGCTTAATTTGACTCAACACGGGGAAACTCACCCGGCCCGGACACTGTAAGGATTGACAGGTTGAGAGCTCTTTCTTGATTCGGTGGATGGTGGTGCATGGCCGTTCTTAGTTGGTGGAGCGATTTGTCTGGTTAATTCCGATAACGAACGAGACTCTAGCCTATTAAATAGCACCCCGGTCGGTGAATCGCCAGGCAATTTTCAGTGCTTCTTAGAGGGATCAGCGGCGCTCAGCCGCAGGAGAGAGAGCAATAACAGGTCTGTGATGCCCTTCGATGTTCGGGGCCGCACGCGCGCTACACTGACAGAGTCAATGGGCCTAGTACCTATTGGAGACGGTCGGTTAACCCGACAGAATCTCTGTCGTGCTAGGGACTGGGGTTTGGAATTATCCCCCATGAACGAGGAATTCCCAGTAAGTGCGAGTCACTAGCTTGCGTTGATTACGTCCCTGCCCTTTGTACACACCGCCCGTCGCTACTACCGATGAATGGTTTAGTGAGTGCTTTGGACGTCCCCCGGGCTGGACAGCTCACGCTGCCAGTCGCAGGCGTGCAGACGAAAGAAGTACGAATTTGATCATTTAGAGGAAGTAAAAGTCGTAACAAGGTTTCCGTAGGTGAACCTGCGGAAGGATCATTATCCATCGAAGGGACAACCTTTGTGTCTGCGTGCCAAAGCTGGACACCCCTCGGTCAGGGAACGGCAGGGCTGGTCCTTCCGGCCCCGGGGCCCTGACCCCCGAGAGGAGGCAGAGCGATCATGCCTGGACTTGGGACCTCGAACGAGGGGACAGGACACTGCCGCGAGGCAGGACCTGACCCCCGGGGAGCAGAGAAGGCTGTCTCTCCTGAGTACCGAACATGCACGGCAAGGGACGTGGTGGACCCCTCTGCCTGCAAGGGGCTAAGGTCCTGGCTGAACACAGTGCCTGCGGCCTTCTCGTAACTTGCTAAGCCCCATCGAAAAACGAGGGAACAGGGGACACTGCCTGACCTGATCCCCGGGGAGCAGATACGGCTGTCTCTCCTGAGTACCGAACATGCACGGCAAGGGACGTGGTGGACCCCTCTGCCTGCAAGGGGCTAAGGTCCTGGCTGAACACAGTGCCTGCGGCCTTCTCGTAACTTGCCAAGCCCCATTGAACGAGGGGACAGGGGACACTGCCGCGAGGCAGGACCTGCTGACCCCCGGGGAGCAGATACGGCTGTCTCTCCTGAGTACCGAACATGCACGGCAAGGGATGTGGTGCACCCCTCTGCCGGCAAGGGGCTAAGGTCCTGGCTGATGTGGGCTCCGGCGCAGAGACAAACGCGAAAGATGGTGAACACACTTGCCCCGTCGGGGGGCCATGCCAAGCCAGTGGCTAACAAAGTGAAGCGCACGGCACTGCACTGCTTGGCTACCCCCGACGTGGGCTCCTGCGCAGAGACAAATGCGAAAGATGGTGAACACACTTGCCCCGTCAGGGGGCCATGCCAAGCCAGTGCTAACAAAGTGAAGCGCACGGCACTACACTGCTTGGCTACCCCTGACGTGGGCTCCGGCGCAGAGACAAACGAAGCGCGAATATTTTCATTCACGGGGGTGTCTAGGCCCAGGCGTTAGCAGTGTCCTGGGTGAGAGCGCCTTTTAGAGCTTGGGGCGTGAGGCTTAAAGAGCCGGCCGGGCAGGCTGGCCGCCCCCCGTACGTAACCCCCCTACCAAAACACTACCGTGTTCCTTTTACCGAGGTGAACGGTGAAACCCCTTCAAGTACTGCTCGTGGGCTAATAGGGGGAAGCCTGCGTGCGGTGCGGGGACACGCCTTCCCTCGGGCGGAGAAGCATCGCATTTGCCCTGGGTGCCTTAAGGGCCGAGCTCTCCGAGAAACCAAACGTATCTTAGCGGTGGATCACTTGGCTCGTGCGTCGATGAAGAGCGCAGCTAGCTGCGATACTTAATGTGAATTGCAGGACACATTGAACATCGACACCTTGAACGCAAATTGCGGCCTCGGGGGGCAACCCGGGGCCACGCCTGTCTCAGAGTCGGGAGAAAACCAATCGCAGTGGTGCCTTGCCTGCGCACTGGGTGTCCGAGCTCCAGAACCCCCCAAGAGATTGGGGATGGAGAGTAACTCTGTCGCCCGAAGGAAAGACTATCGCTGCCGGAGCAGTAGTCCCCTCGGTAGGAGGTGCCTTTCCCTACCGCCTACGTGTTGACAAACCTCTGCCCGCATTGCTCGTAAGGGTTGCTGCACTGG
The DNA here is from genome assembly GCA_965220875.1 of Gammaproteobacteria bacterium. Lineage (GTDB taxonomy): Bacteria > Pseudomonadota > Gammaproteobacteria > UBA4575 > UBA4575 > WTFY01. The sequence goes on from CBDCRD010000002.1 coordinate 14,910, forward strand.
CACGACTGGACGGCTTGCATGTGCTGCCTTACACTCCAAGCTTGTCCAGCCGAGTCGCAGACTGCCTCAGCCGTGGCATGCGGTAGCGGAGGGTAGGTAAGAATTTATTGGGGGAGAGATCTGCCCGGGCGAAACGAAGTGCGGCACGCTTATCTTCCAACCTGGCCTGAGATCAGACGGGACTACCCGCTGAATTTAAGCATATTAGTAAGCGGAGGAAAAGAAACTAACCAGGATTCCCCTAGTAACGGCGAGTGAACAGGGAAGAGCCCAGCACCGAATCCCCCGGCCCATAGCGGTCGACGGGACCTGTGGTGTGTGGGACCGTATCTTGGGGTGAATGGCTGGCGACTAAGTTCTCTCGAACGGGGCTGACCCTCAGGGGGTGATAGGCCCATGTGTCGCAGTGGTCACCGCTCCTCGTGCGCGTCCCTGGAGTCGGGTTGCTTGGTAATGCAGTCCAAAGGGGGTGGTATACTCCATCTAAGGCTAAATATGAGCACGAGACCGATAGCGAACAAGTACCGTGAGGGAAAGTTGAAAAGCACTTTGAAGAGAGAGTTCAAGAGTACGTGAAACCGTATAGATTGCAAACGGATGGGACCACAAAGTCTCCCACTGGTATTCAGCCGGTGTCCGTGGGGACCACTACGGCAGGTGCTCGCTGGACGGGTGAAGGCCCGCCGCTGCCGTACTTGTGCGTGTCCCGCGGCCCGGTGCACTTTCTGGTGGGAGAGCGCCACGACCTGCTCCCGGGCCTGGAAAAGCCCCTGTGGAAGGTGCCTGCCCCCGTTGGCCTCCGCGCCAGGGGATGGCCTTAGCAGACACAGGAGGTGCTACATGGCTCGCTGGGGCAGAGGAGTGCCCGCGTTGTGCCGGCCAGTGAGGAACCCCCGGTCAGTTGGCTTTAAAGACTGGGGGGGAGCACTCCTCGACCACCTTGTCCTGGCGGGGAGCGGTCCCTGCGAGGAACCCCTTTGGGGGAGCGGGGAGACCGCGACGAACTGCCTTGACAAACCGGGGCTCACGGGGCGGAGCGACCCTGCGAAGAACCTCTTGAAATTGAGGGGAACAGGGCCCGTGAGGATGCACCGTGACGATCGGGGAGGTAAGGCTCGGGCGGCCCGGCCCGCACGCGGAGTTTCAGAGCCTGGTCGGACTGCCATAAACAGTGTGGCCAGGATCCTCCCGTGTACTGGGGGTCGAGTCGCTCCCGTAGCGGCAGCTCTTTTACGGGGCGAAACGCATTGGGTCAGTGGCGAATCGGTTGGCAGCCCTACCGACCCGTCTTGAAACACGGACCAAGGAGTCTAACATGTGCGCGAGTCAGTGGGCTCTACGAAACCTAAAGGCGCAACGAAAGTGAAGGTTTGCTTTTTATGATCTGAGGTAGGATCCCGGGCCCTCGAGCCGCGGGCGCACTACCGGCCCCTCTGGGTGTTTTCCGCCACGGCGGCCCCGGGGGGAGCGAGAGCGTACACGTTGGGACCCGAAAGATGGTGAACTATGCCTGAGCAGGTTGAAGCCAGGGGAAACCCTGGTGGAGGACCGCAGCGGTTCTGACGTGCAAATCGATCGTCCGACTTGGGTATAGGGGCGAAAGACTAATCGAACCATCTAGTAGCTGGTTCCCTCCGAAGTTTCCCTCAGGATAGCAGGCGCTCGAGGGACAGTTTTATCCGGTAAAGCGAATGATTAGAGGCATTGGGAGCGAAATGCCCTCAACCTATTCTCAAACTTTAAATGGGTAAGAAGGCCCCCTCTCTGGGTTGGAGGGGAGCATATGACAGAATGTGAGTGCCTAGTGGGCCACTCTTGGTAAGCAGGACTGGCGCTGTGGGATGAACCAAACGCTCGGTTAAGGTGCCTAATGCAGACGCTAATGAGAACCCATAAAAGGTGTGATTACATATAGACAGTCGGACGGTGGCCACGGAAGTCGGCACCCGCTAAGGAGTGTGTAAAAACTCACCGACCGAATGTAGTTGCCCTGAAAATGGATGGCGCTGGAGCGTCGAACCTATACCGGGCCGTCGAGGGCAGAGGGTAGCACCCAGGGAGGTCAAGCCCCGACGAGTAGGAGGGCCGCGGTGGTGAGCCTCGAAGCCTAGGGCGTGAGCCCGGGTGAAGCCGCCACTGGCGCAGATCTTGGTGGTAGTAGCAAATATTCAAACGAGAACTTTGAAGACTGAAGTGGAGAAGGGTTCCATGTGAACAGCAGTTGAACATGGGTCAGTCGGTCCTAAGAGATCGGGGAACCCCGTTCAGAACGTGGGCCTTGACACGAAAAATATAATACATGCACAGTATTGAGAGGCTGCCCGCGGTTGATCGAAAGGGAATCGGGTTAATATTCCTCGAACCTAGCCGTGGAGGTGGGCCCTCTACGGAGGGCCGAGAGCGGTGACGCAATTGAACCAGGAGACACTGGCGGTAGTTCCGGCAAGAGTTCTCTTTTCTTGTTGAGTGGCCGAAATCCCTGGAATGGGCTCGCCCCGAGATAGGGTTCCAGGTCACGCAAAGCACCGCGCTTCCCGCGGTGTCCGGTGCACTGCCGTCGGTCCTTGAAAATCCTGGGGATGTGTGTAACT
>CBDCRD010000002.1:20000-33973 GCA_965220875.1 Gammaproteobacteria bacterium
CCGCAGCCTCGGGCTGTGGCTGGCAGGGGGGCTTTTTTTTTTTTATTAAAAATAATTTGCGTGCATGGAGGGTGTGCTGCTGCCGCAACAGGAATCTGTTGCGCGGACCACTGCGGGCAGTCACGAGCAGGCTCGAGGGGGTCTGCCGCACTGTTCCCTGGGCTGTACCTGGCCTGCCGTGACGCTACGAGCAGCCTCGAGGGGGTCTGCCGCGGTGTTCCCCGGGGGTGAAGTGGCCTGCCGCGGCCACCGCGGGCAGTCACGAGCAGGCTCGAGGGGGTCTGCCGCGATCACGAGCAGCCTCCCCTGACCACCGCGGGCAGTCACGAGCAGGCTCGAGGGGGTCTGCCGCGAGGTTCCCCCGGGGGTGAGGTGGCCCACCGTGACGCTACGAGCAGCCCTGCCCGGACCACCGCGGGCACTCCCGAGCAGACTCCCCCGACCGCGGAGCAGCCTCGAGGGGGTCTGCCGCGGTGTTCCCCGGGGGTGACGTGGCCTGCCGTGACCACCGCGGGCACTCACGAGCGGCCTTCCCCGACACCACCAGCCCTGCCCCTGCCTGCTCGAGGGGGTCTCCCATGACCTGCCGCGACCACCGCGGGCACTCACGAGCAGCCTCCCCCGACACCCCTGCATGCCCACCGTGACGTTGCGAGCCGGTCCGTGCACGCTCGAGGGGGTCTGCCGCGACGTTCCCCGGGGGTGACATGGCCTGCCGCGGCCACCTCGGTCACTCACGAGCAGGCTCGAGGGGGTCTGCCGCGCTGTTCCCCGGGCTTTACCTGGCCTGCCGTGACGCTACGAGCAGCCCTGCCCGGACCACCGCGGGCAGTCACGAGAAGGCTCGAGGGGGTCTGCCGCGGTGTTCCCCGGGGCCTGTACCTGGCCTGCCGCGGCCACCGCGGGCACTCACCCTCGAGGGGGTCTGCCGCGCTGTTCCCCGGGCCGTACCTGGCCTGCCGCGGCCACCGCGGGCAGTCACGAGCAGCCTCCCCTGACACCACCGGCCCTGCCCCTGCCTGCTCGAGGGGGTCTGCCGCGGTGTTCCTGGAGGGCTACGTGCGGCCCTGCCCGGACCACCGCGGGCAGTCACGAGCAGGCTGGAGGGGGTCTGCCGCGGTGTTCCCCGGGGCCTGTACTTGGCCTGCCGCGGCCACCGCGGGCACTCACGAGCAGACCACCGCGGGCAGCACGAGCAGGCTCGAGGGGGTCTGCCGCGATGTTCCCCGGGCTGTACCTGGCCCACCGTGACGCTGCGAGCAGCCTCGAGGGGGTCTGCCCGTGTTCCCCGGGGGTGACGTGGCCTACGAGGGGGTCTGCCGCGCTGTTCCCGAGGGCTCGACCTGGTCTGCCGCGATCACGAGCAGCCTCCCCTGACACCACCGGCAGTGCACGAGCAGGCTCGAGGGGGTCTGCCGCGACGTTCCCCGGGGGTGACGTGGCCTGCCAGTGACCCGGGCGAGCAGCCTCCCCTGACACCACCGGCCCTGCCCCTGCACCCTCGAGGGGGTCTGCCGCGCTGTTCCCCGGGCCGTACCTGGCCTGCCGCGGCCACCGCGGGCAGTCACGAGCCTCCCCTGCACCGGCCCTGCCCCTGCCTGCTCGAGGGGGTCTGCCGCGCTGTTCCCCGGGCTGTACCTGGCCTACCGTGACGCTTCGAGCAGCCTCCTCCTCCTCCCCCTGGACACCACCACCACCACCAGCCCTGCCCCTGCCTGCTCGAGAGACCCCCTTTTCATTTTCCATCAAAGTCCCAAGGGGGTTGAGACAAGCAGGCGAGCAGCCAGCTTCCCCCACGGAAGGGGCCTCGTCCGCGGCCGATGTACTCCGAGACGTGATTTGGCACGTTTTGCTCCGGCCGGCGCTGCTTCGAGAGGGGTGGGGGTACACACCTGCCGTCTTCGGGGGAGGTGGGCCTCGGTCTGGGGAAGGTCCCCTGCGAGTTTGGTCCAGATCCCACCAAGCTTTCTGGTGGCTACCCCTGGGGTGTCTGTTGCCCAGGGGGAGTTGACGTGATTTGGCACATTTGCTCCGGGCCGCGGTGCTCGGAGGGTGATGCCCGGATCCACCTGCCGTCTTTGCGGCACACCTCCCCACACCCCTGCCCACCTGCAAAAAAATTTTGGCGCAGATCGGAGCACTTTTTTTTTTTCGAGGGGTCTCTTCCCCGGGGGCCTCGCGGCCAGCCTCCCCCAGGTTCGCCTGGGCGGTGCTGGGGAGGCTGCATCTCCTGCACCCCTCGAGCGAGGGACCGGAGGTCTTCAGTTCCGAGGTGGGGAACATGTCCCCATCACCTCCTCAAGAGGGCGAACCCCTGCCTCGAGTTTGATTTTCCGAGGGGAAGTGGGACTAGGGGCCTCGCAGCAGCCTCCCCCAGGGTCGGCCAGGGCGGCGAATCCACGGAGGCCCCCAGTGGTGATGATTAGGGTTATAACCCTGTCCATCATCACTGACTTGTTTTGTCAAAGTGCCAAGGGGGTTGAGACAAGCAGGCGAGCAGCCATCTCCCCCGCGGACGGGGCCTCGTCCACGGCCGGCGGCTCCGAGACGTGATTTGGCACATTTTACTCCGGCGAGCGCTTCTCTGCGGGGGGTGGAGGTCCACACCTGCCGTCTTCGGGGGAGGTGGGCCTCGGTCTGGGGAAGGTCCCCTGCGAGTTTGGTCCAGATCCCACCAAGCTTTCTGGTGGCTACCCCTGGGGTGTCTGTTCCCCAGGGGGAGTTGACGTGATTTGGCACATTTGCTCCGGGCTGCGGTGCTCGGAGGGTGATGGGTGGATCCACCTGCCGTCTTCGCGGCACACCTCCCCACACCCTGCCCACCTGCAAAAAAATTTTGGCGCAGATCGGAGCACTTTTTTTTTTCGAGGGGTCTCTTCCCCGGGGGCCTCGCGGCCAGCCTCCCCCAGGTTCGCCTGGGCGGAACCTGGGGAGGCCCTATCTCCTGCACCCCTTGCGGCAGGGACCTGCCGTCTTCAGTTCCGAGGTGGGGAACATGTCCCCGTCACCTCCCCAAGAGGGCGGACCCCTGCCTCGAGTTTGATTTTTCGAGGGGAACTGGGACTAGGGGCCTCGCAGCAGCCTCCCCCAGGGTCGGCGAGGGCGGCAAATCCACGGAGGCCCCCGGTGGTGATGATGGTTAGGCTCCTATCCATCATCACTGACTTTTTCTGACAAAGTGCCAAGGGGGTTGAGACAAGCAGGCGAGCAGCCATCTCCCCCGCGGACGGGGCCTCGTCCACGGCCGGCGGCTCCGAGACGTGATTTGGCACATTTTACTCCGGCGCGCGCTTCTCTGCGGGGGGTGGAGGTCCACACCTGCCGTCTTCGGGGGAGGTGGGCCTCGGTCTGGGGAAGGTCCCCTGCGAGTTTGGTCCAGATCCCACCAAGCTTTCTGGTGGCTACCCCTGGGGTGTCTGTTCTCAGGGGAAGTTGACGTGATTTGGCACATTTACTCCGGGCTGCAGTGCTCGGAGGGGGAGGGTGCAATCCACCTGCCGTCTTCGCGGCACACCTCCCCACACACCTGCCAAGATGCCCACCGAGTTTGGGTAAGATCCGAGAACTTTTTTTTTTCGAGGGGTGTTTTGCCCAGGGGCCTCGCGGCAGCCTCCCCCAGGTTTTTGAGCTCGAACCTGGGGAGGCCCTATCTCCCGCACCCCTCGAGCGAGGGGTGTGCCGTCTTCAGTGCCGAGGTGGGGAACATGTCCCCGTCACCTCCCCAAGAGGGCGGACCCCTGCCTCGAGTTTGATTTTTCGAGGGGGAGTCGGGACCAGGGGCCTGGCGGCAGACTCCCCCCAGGGTCGGCGAGGGCGGCGAATCCACGGAGGCCCCCGGTGGTGATGATGGTTAGGGTTTTTTTCATAGATATCATGTTTGAGCAGCACACCCTCCATGGAGACCCAGGGGCCTGGCGGCAACCTGCCCCCAGGGTCGGCGAGGGCGGTGAATCCACGGAGGCCCCCGGTGATGATGGTTAGGGTTTTTTTCATAGATATCATGTTTGAGCAGCACACCCTCCATGGAGACTCGGGGGCCTGGCGGCAGACTCCCCCCAGGGTCGGCGAGGGCGGCGAATCCACGGAGGCCCCCGGTGATGATGGTTAGGGTTTTTTTCCTTAGATATCATGTTTGAGCAGCACACCCTCCATGGAGCCTGCCGCCGACGAGGCCCCTTCCCTGGGGGAGCTGGCCGCCAGGCCCCTTCTCTCAAGTCCCCTCGAACTCTGTTATTGCTCTGACTCCTGCGGGCAAGGCCGCCACTCTCCTGGCGCTTTCTTTGCGCCTCAGTAGCTCCCTCGCGGGTGGGGGTGGGGGGTCGCCGTTCGCTGGGGAGGTAGAGGACACCTCCCCCCACGAGACTGTCCGGGCGCGTCGGTGTTGCAACCCAGGGGAGGGGCGCAGGGAGCCCCCGGAAAGAGGCACCAAAATCCCAGTAAATCTCCCCATTGACTTCAATGGGGAACTGACTTTGCCTCCTTTGACCTTGAATAACTCCTCGCCAGAGCGAGATATCTTGACGATTCCACTTGGAGGTTGTAGCCGGGAGCGTCCCGGACGCGTCCATGTATGATACGGGGGGGTGCCACCACTCCCCGGGGGGTGGGAGCGCTGCGATTCCAAAAGTTGCAAAGTTGGAGTTTGGTGGCAGATCAGAGGGTCTTAAGGGATTATCCCCTAAGACCCATCTGAAGCAGAACTGAGTTCCCAAATCAGTAACTCTGGATCCGCTCGGTCAATCTCCTCGAAAATCGCAGGGAGGGTGGGGGAGGGAGTCCTCGACGTGCCCTGCAAAGGGCGTTGAGGTACGAGGTCCGGGGGCCAAGTAATAGGGCCCCAAAGAAATCGCCGCTAACCCTAACTTTCCCGCGCTCAGAGGAAAAAAGGCGGGAAACGTGCCACGGCCGCGCTGTCGCTCCGATCGACTCGCCGTTCGGCACGATTGTGCATCCAGGTATTGCGCCACACATACTGGGAGCTGGAAGGGGTACACCGTCCGGCCTCTGCGTGGTGGGCCCCCGAAGGGTCAAAACGGGGCCAAAAACGGGGGTTCGGCCGTTCGCACCAATGCCACGTGTTGGCTTTTGGAGGTAATGACTCGCCCTTCCAGATCTCGGCTGGGGGGACTCCTAGGGAGGTGCTCTGGGAAGGGATTTAAAATCGCACGGCTGGTCCCCGAGCAGTGGGCCTCCGAAGTTAACCCCAAGTTGGACTTTTCAGAAAGTGGCCAAAGTGGGGGTTAGGGTTAGCTCAGGAGGATAGGAAAGACTGCAGCCAGGGACTTGCCCCCGTGCAGGCAGCAAGGGGGTATCAGTCCCCACTGTGAGCTGCGATGGCGAGTTGTTCGCACGACTGGATCTACCTAACCCTAGGGTGCATGTGCTAACCCTAACCCCCTCCAAACTGGGTTAGGGTTAGCACTCGCGCCCCCGGATGACCACTCGGCCTGGGGAGCAGGCACTCCTCCTTTGGGGACGATGTGGGGGCACACTGGCCCCAGCCTCACAGGAGGTGGCATCCCCGCCCCACACCCGTGGCCGGAGATATGGGGGGAGGAGCGCCCGTTTTTCGCCCCTCTGATGGGCCCCCTGTTCAGGCCCCCGGGGCTCCCTGGCCGGGGGCATCACCGACTCGGGGTCACCTGGGCCAGACAGGAGAAGGGTGGGGCAACACTCCCTGGTGAGCACAGCTGGCTACCACCACCGGTCTTGCCGCGGTGAGCCCCCGAAATTTGGCGACGTTTGCCCGCAGGAGTCAGAGCAATAACATTGAAAAGGCAATGACCCCCCCTGTACAAACCCTCTCTCAACTCCCTGGATACTTGGGCTATCTCTTCGCGGTTTTCGCGGGAGTGTGGGGGAGATGTGGGGCCACTCCGGGCAGGTGACCGTTTGGGTGGCGCACGAGGGGCCTTGCCGGGAGGCAGCCCCGAGTGACTTTGCCCCCCGGAAAAAGACCCCCACTCTCGACTTTGGCCCCTCACCCTGCCCCGGGTACCCATACCCCACCAAGATTGTCTCTTGCCTGGGGTGCCCTGACATGTCCCCTACCAGGCGCAAGAGACCGCGCGTCTCTGTCACGTCGTGGGGCCGCACGATGAGAGGGTGAAGTAGGTCCCCGTCAGTCAAAAACTCTGGACTTTGACTCTGGGCCAGCCAGGGCCCAGGGGGCAGGAAGGGCCGCTGTTCCGAGCTCCCCCCAGCACACCCTCACTGTCTGGGCAGGTGTCCGCCCCGGCCCCCTCCCTTCACTTTTCAGGGGGAAAGGAGCCGAATCCCCCCAGTGTCGGAGCCGCCGGCCGCCGACGAGGCCCCTTCCCTGGGGGAGCTGGCTGCTCGCCTGCTTGTCTCAACCTTCCCCTGAAAAACGAAGGTTGGCGGATCGGTTCGAAACTCACAGGGGACCTTGCCCGTGGGTAGGACATCACCCCCTGAAGACGGCAGGTCCATGCCCCCATCCCCCTGGAAGCAGCGCTGCCCGGAGTAAATGTGCCAAATCACGTCACCCGGAGCCGCCGGCCGCCGACGAGGCCCCTTCCCTGGGGGGAGATGGCTGCTCGCCTGCTTGTCTCAACCTTCCCCTGAAAAACGAAGGTTGGCGGATCGGTTCGAAACTCACAGGGGACCTTGGCCATGGGTAGGACATCACCCCCTGAAGACGGCAGGTCCATGCCCCCAACCCCCTGGAAGCAGTGCTGCCCCAAAGTCAGTTTCCCCTCCATGGGGATCTACGCTGCCGTGACTGGATATCTACTGAAAAACGAAGGTTGGCCGATCCACTCGAAACTCACAGGGGACCTTGGCCATGGGTAGGGCATCACCCCCTGAAGACGGCAGGCCCACACCCCCACCCCCCTGGGAGCTGCGCTGTCTCGACTCATTTTCCCCTGAAAAACGAAGGTTGGCCGATTCACCCGAAACTCACAGGGGACCTTGGCCGTGGTGAGGTAGGGCATCACCCCTTGAAGATGGCAGGTCCACACCCCCAACCCCCTGGGAGCTGCGCTGCGATGAATGACTTCCCCCTCCATGGGGGTCTACGCTGCCGTGACTGAAAATCTACTGAAAAACCAAGGTTGGCCGATCCACTCGAAACTCACAGGGGACCTTGGGCATGGGTAGGACATCACCCCCTGAAGACGGCAGGTCCACACCCCCAACCCCCTGGGAGCTGTGCTGCGATGAATGACTTCCCCCTCCATGGGGGTCTACGCTGCCGTGACTGAAAATCTACTGAAAAACCAAGGTTGGCCGATCCACTCGAAACTCACAGGGGACCTTGGGCATGGGTAGGACATCACCCCCTGAAGACGGCAGGTCCACACCCCCAACCCCCTGGGAGCTGTGCTGCGATGAATGACTTCCCCCTCCATGGGGGTCTACGCTGCCGTGACTGAAAATCTACTGAAAAACCAAGGTTGGCCGATCCACTCGAAACTCACAGGGGACCTTGGGCATGGGTAGGGCATCAACCCCTGAAGACGGCAGGTCCACACCCCCAACCCCCTGGGAGCTGCGCTGCGATGAATGACTTCCCCCTCCATGGGGGTCTACGCTGCCGTGACTGAAAATCTACTGAAAAACGAAGGTTGGCCGATCCACTCGAAACTCACAGGGGACCTTGCCCATGGGTAGGGCATCACCCCCTGAACACGGCAGGCCCACACCCCCAACCCCCTGGGAGCTGCGCTGTCTCGACTCATTTTCCCCTGAAAAACGAAGGTTGGCCGATTGGCCCGAAACTCACTGGGGACCTCGGCCAGGGTGAGGGTAACATCCCCTGAAGACGGCAGGTCCATACCTGCAACCCCCTTGAAGCAGTGCTGCCCGGAGCAAATGTGCCAAATCACGTCCGGAGCCGCCGGCCGCTGACGACCCACCGTCCCTGGGGGAAGGTGGCTGCTCGCCTGCTTGTCTCAACCTCCCCTGAAAAATGAAGGTTGGCCGATCGGCTCAAAACTCACAGGGGACCTTGGCCATGGGTAGGGCATCACCCCCTGAAGACGGCAGCTCCATACCCCCAACCCCCTGGAAGCTGCGGGGCCTCGACTCATTTTCCCCTGAAAAATGAAGGTTGGCCGATTCGCCCGAAACTCACTGGGGACCTCGGCCAGGGTGAGGGTAACATCCCCTGAAGACGGCAGGTCCATACCTGCAACCCCCTTCAAGCAGTGCTGCCCGGAGCAAATGTGCCAAATCACGTCCAGAGCCACCGGCCGCTGACGACCCACCGTCCCTGGGGGAAGGTGGCTGCTCGCCTGCTTGTCTCAACCTCCCCTGAAATTTTTTTTTTAAAAAAAAAATATTGCAGGGGCATTCCATTGTCAAATACCCTGCTCGCCCCTGGGGGAGGTGCACTCCTCAAGCCCCTTCCCCCCTGATCACCCTCGAGGGGGGTTGAGACAAGGGGGCTAGCAGCGGGCCCTGGGGGCAAGGGTGGCCCGTCCCTGGGGAAGCAAGCCGCACCGCCCCTGGTGTACTCCCTACCCCCTGTATGAGTACACCATGAAGGGGTGGTGGGATGTTGATGCCCTTCGGCATGGGCATGCCCGGGGTGTGTCTGGGGTGGGCCGCGAAGACGGCTTGTTGATATCACCCCCCACCCCCAAGATACAGGCTTGCGAGTAAATGTGCCAAATCACGTCAGGGAAGTTGAGACAAGCAGGCGAGCAGTGCGGTTGGCCGATGACGAGGGGTCGTCGACCGCGGTAGGCTCCGACTTAACCGCCTCGAACCCTGTTTCTTCAGAATGAACTTACTGTGTATATTCACCTTAAGGGACGGTGCCGAGTCTATATATAGGGGGGGGTCAGTCAAGAAATCTGGTTCAGGGGTGACTGAAAATAATATTAGGGCTGAATGAACAGTTGGCCGTCAGTCACTGCAGGATCTGGGCCAGGTTGGACCCCTGCTCGGTGTTCAAGGGAAAATGCTCCAGAAAGGCAGGAATGTATCCACACAGGAGCAGGCGAGGGGTGCCAGCTGCGTGGCAGTCTGGGGGACGCTGCGGGTTCAGCGGGGGTGACGCGAGCCCTGTCAGTAGTGCCCCTGGGAGCGCGACCCAGGTTCGGCAGGGAAGGGCAGCCAGCTGCTGCCAGCTACCCTGTCCGCTTCCTGGCGAGTGCCCCGTTGCAGTCCACGCGTTGCTGGCCGCAACCCCCTCGCCCACCCTTGAGGGGTGGCTGCCCGGGCCTGACGTACCCGGGGCATGCCCCACACCTGTACCACTGCTGCCGCGGGGGTGGTGCCATTAACCCCTGCCCGAATGGTAACGATGGGCAGCTGGCAGGTGGAATGCCTCGTCCCCGGCCAGAGGAGAGCGAGGGAGAGAGAAAAACCGAATGCACGTAGGTTGGGGGGCAGGTGCCGGGTAGGCCTGCCCCATGCTTGGCTAGGGGGCTGCAGGCAAGGGCCCCCATAGCTGTCCAGTGGTGACCGCATCATGGCCTGAGCTGCTGCCGCGGGGGACGGTGCCATTCGCCCCGTGAGGTGCCTAGGGCAGCCGGGCATCACGGCTTGACGCTGGGTGAGAGGGTGGTGTGTACCCCTCGGGCAACGAGGGGGCAGGCGCGATGACGCCCAGGCGGGCGCTGCCGGTCCCACCGCCGGCTGGCCCTGCCTGCGGCAGAGGGAGCGACCTGCCCGGATTGACCCGGGGGCGAGGCTGCCGCTGAAGCCTCCCAGGTGTCCAGGCCACGCTGGACACGCACGTAGCTACTGCTGCCGTGGGGGTGTTGCCATTGCCCCTGTGCCACTGCGTGCGCCAACCGAGCATCTCCCTCGCAATCGGTGGACGAGGGCCCCTCGACGGGTGCTAGTGAAAACCTGCACCCTCGATCGGACCCGTTACCGAGCGCTGGGATCGATGGGTTGGTGAGGATGCGTCCTCTTACGTTGGGGCTGCCCGAGCGATGCCCATCGCTGGAGGGTGAAAGCTTGGGCAAGGGCATCCTCGGGGGAGATGCGCGGGAGGGCCGACCGCTATCTCTCCTCGTTGGCAGCATGTGACCGTATCTTGTGCCGGGAGTCCTGCCACTGCTCCTACCCAGGTGCCTTTCGGGTGGGGAGCAGCGGGTGAGGACTGAACCCTAGCCCTGAGCAAGCGCAGGGGGGTTCGTGTGAACGCGTGACCGAAACCCTGATGCGGGGACCTCGTCACGGGGCCCTCGAGGGGAGAACGTGAGCCTGGCGGTGTGACATGGGGTAACCACTCCCCACTGTCCCCCGGCCGTGGCAGGGTGCTGCAGCACTTGTAGGGAAGGATGGAGCTTCGAACCAAGCCTCCGCTGCTGGGGGAAGCCTCCTCGGACCCACACTCCACCTGTGCTGCAACCATGTGCCCGCGCGCTGGTATGCCTTTGTGCCGCGTTCTGCCCCCCGGAGGCCGTGGGTCGGGGACCTGGCGGAAGGGAGTAGTAGTGTGACCGAAACCCTGATGCGGGGACCTCGTCACGGGGCCCTCGAGGGGCGAACGTGAGCCTGGCGGTGTGACATGGGGTAACCACTCCCCACTGTCCCCCGGCCGTGGCAGGGTGCTGCAGCACTTGTAGGGAAGGATGGAGCTTCGAACCAAGCCTCCGCTGCTGGGGGAAGCCTCCTCGGACCCACACTCCAACCTGTGCTGCAACCACGTGCCCGCGTGCTGGCATGCCTTTGTGCCGCGTTCTGCCCCCCGGAGGCCCTGGGTCGGGGACCTGGCGGAAGGGAGTAGTAGTAGCTTGTGACTGAACCCTGACGTGTGGGGACTAACGGGGCGGTCAAGGCAGGAACAGTCGAGCCGGGCGGAGATGACACGGGGCATCCTCCCTTTGTGTCCCCCGGCCGTGGCAGGGTGCTGCAGCACTTGTAGGGAAGGATGGAGCTTCGAACCAAGCCTCCGCTGCTGGGGGAAGCCTCCTCGGACCCACACTCCAACCTGTGCTGCAACCATGTCGCCACGTGCTGGCATGCCGTGTGCCGTTCCATACCTTGATGCCCCGGGTGGATCCTGCGGAAGGGACCAAGTTGAGCCAACCCTGGAGACGGGACGGGACGTGAAGCCTCCGTAGGGAACACGCGTGCACGCTGTGTGATGTGGGGTAACCACTCCTCACTGTCCCCTGGCCTCCCCTAGGCAGGGTGCTGCAGCACTTGTAGGGAATGATGGAGCCTCAAACCAAGCCCGAACCCCGAGGTAGGGTCAAGGACGGGCCCGAGAAAGGGAACGTGAGCTGGGAGAGGCATCCTCGGACCCACACACCCACCTGTGCTGCAACCATGTGCCCTTACGTCGGGATGGCGTGCGCCTTGTTCTGCTCCGAGGAGTCACGTCCGGGGACTCGTCGCAGGGCCTCCGAGCCAGTTCCTCACGGGGGACTCTGGGGGAACGATAAGGTGTGGCAGGCGGATGGGACCCTCGGGTCCCTCCCCACCGTACTGGCCGGCGGAGGGTGCTGCAGGCTTGTAGGGAATGACGGAACCTCAAACCATGCCCTGGCTACGCTGTCTGACCCGGTGTGGCCTTGCCCTGAGGGCCCCTCGTGGGTCTTCTTGGTGACGCCCTTGTCAAGATGCTTGCATCGCGACTCGCGGGCCCTTGCGGTCCAGCACCACGGGAGAGTAAATGCGCGACAAGGCCGCATGGCTCTCTACTACCGGCTGCTTATCCAAGGGAATGGGAAGGCGAACCCACGGAAGTACCTTGTGATGGTGTGGCAACGGCTCTGGAGGCCATGTGCGCGCCCCACATGCATGTTGTGGAACCGCGTGAACAACCAAGTCGGCAGCTATAGCCTCGTAGCGGGGAGAGGTGTCCTCGGACCCACACTCCACCTGTCCTGCAACCACGTGCCGAGCTGGGCCACATGTTCTTAAAAGCCCATGACACATGCTACCTGTGTTGAATCTGGCGAGGGGGAGACCCTGGACCGAGGTGAAGCCTGTACGCAGGGGTTATCCTCGAGGGGCACACTCCCAGGCTGTATGGCCTGGACTCCGGGTGTTGCTGCTGCGGGGTAAAGGATGAGCTGCGTGGACGCCCCGGATGTGATGTCCATCCGTAGTGGCAGGGGGAGCGCAGCCGCCTGGGCATCAGGGAAACGGGCCAGGTGCGGTAGGCCCGAAGTACCTGTGGAAGCATTCCCGAACATTGAGACCTTCACGAGAAGGCTCGCCGCTCTCCCGGGGTGGAGACGGCAGTGTGACCGAAAGCGCTGTGGGTGTGACCGAGGGCCCCCTGTGCTTCTAGCGAGGCTGCTGGAAGGGGGCCCGCAGGTGTGCGAAGGGGAGAAAAACATAAGCCTACCTAGGGGGCTTAAGGGGTCGGCAGACTGGCTCAGGGTGAGGGGCAGCACCCTGGAAAGGTGACGGAACAGCCATGTCTTGACCACCCAGGCAAAGATACAAGGGTCGGCAGACAGGCTCAGGGTGAGGGGGACACCCTGGAAAGGTGACGGAACAGCCATGTCTTGACCACCCAGGCAAAGTTACAAGGGTCGGCAGACCTGGCCAAGGGTGAGGGACTGCACCCTGGAAAGGTGACGGAACGGCCTTGTCTTGACCACCCAGGCAAAGTTACATACATATGCTTGTCGTTGCAAGGAGACCACCTGCATGTATGATGCAGCATGACAGGGGCTCCTAGCCAGTAAAAAGGGGCTGGCACGTGTCTGAGAGAGCCTACGGGCCAAGAAGGGATGCCGCAAATCGGTTCGTTTTTAGGCATGCCCTAGCGTGTTAAAAAGGGAAGTTTGACAAAGAGCACAAAGATGCAGCCTAGCAGCCGGGCTGGCATCAATGCAAGGTGGCTGACCACCCCTTGCCCAAGGGCTGCCTAGGAGCAAAAGACTATATGCACCGATTCCATTTGGCAGAGGGGCTCAGCTCTGCACTCCAACGCAGTCACGGTTGGTGAACCGGCCACTGGCTTTGCCAGGGTTACGAGGAGACTTACAACCGGGCTTGGACGAGAGTGCACCTGGCTCTAATGCCGTGTTGGAAAGGTGCTAGCCCTTGGGGCTAGGAGAGGGACTTCTTGCCCGGCGGGTGAGGAGATGCAGACCGGAACGCACCGGAACGGTGGACCCCCGGCAGGCTGGGCCGTCCGTTACCATAAAGTCTCCCCTTCGGGGGATTCCAACATGGGTCCGGGCCCAGGTGCTGTATCCCAGAGAAGGTGCCTGAAGGAGCACTGCCCTCTCTCCGAAACCCTGGGGGAAATATTTGTATGGTTGGATTGAGAGTGCTCAAAGCAAGAACACACGCAATTGTATATTTCGATACCAAGACACGAGGGTAACGCAATGCAAGCAAGGCCAAAGATGCCTGTAGTAACGATGCCTATAGTAACGATGCCATGAAGAAATTCTCCAAGGTGCACGCCCCGACGCACACCTAGCGGGCTTGAACGGACAGTGGTGGCCTGGGCCGGTTCTCGGTTCGGGCTGCCCCTGCCTCGCACTGAAGCGAAAGACGGGGAGGGCCCGAGGCCTCCACATGTGCTGAGTCGTAGGTGCCTTGCACGGCCAGCACTCTGGTTGATCCTGCCAGTAGTCATATGCTTGTCTCAAAGATTAAGCCATGCATGTGTAAGTACAAGCCTGTACACGGTGAAACTGCGAACGGCTCATTAAATCAGTTGTGGTTCCTTAGATCGTTGCCCACGGCAGTTAGGATAACTGTGGCAATTCTAGAGCTAATACATGCACAAAAGCCCCGATCTGCGGAAAGGGGCGCAGTTATTAGACCAAGACCAATGCCAGCTCCCTTGAGGACTGGCTCCAGTCGTGGTGACTCTGGGTAACCTGGGCTGATCGCACGGTCCTCGCACCGGTGACGTATCTTTCAAATGTCTGCCCCATCAAATGGCGAAGGGGGTCGATATGCCTCCCTTGTTGGTGACGGGTGACGGGGAATCAGGGTTCGATTCCGGAGAGGGAGCATGAGAAATGGCTACCACATCCAAGGAAGGCAGCAGGCGCGCAAATTACCCACTC
>CBDCRD010000003.1:0-116288 GCA_965220875.1 Gammaproteobacteria bacterium
AGCGTAGGGGGTCGATATGGCGTCCAGCTGAATACCCGTACGGGTCGTGGTTGAACAGGCCGTGGGAAAACCATAGGTCTGGCCTGTTGCCTCATCATTCCTGAAGCGCACCAGAACATCACCATGGGCCCATCCAAGCTGCAAACTGTTTTCCTGTAACCAGGCGGCAACCTGGCCTTGGGTGGGCTTGG
Organism: Gammaproteobacteria bacterium; assembly: GCA_965220875.1. GTDB lineage: Bacteria > Pseudomonadota > Gammaproteobacteria > UBA4575 > UBA4575 > WTFY01. Next base: position 192 of record CBDCRD010000003.1, read on the forward strand.
AGCCAAATTCAGGTTTCCTATCCCTTTCCGTGGCCAGGCTGTTGGCAAATTCCAGAGATTTGGCGGTCGCCGCTTTACGCGATCCCACGGCCGGCGGATTGTTACCTCGCTGGTCACCATGAACCTCGGTAATGTCGTAACGGCTGGCCCCCCTGAAGGTTGGCTTTTTCAAATTGTCACCCATGCGACAGTTGATTTCATTTTGGGTTTCCCCGCCCGGAGACAAGCGCACCATCGGAATCACCTCAACCGTCAAATTGGACATGTTCAGACCTTCAAGGTCATTGTCCTGCATGAACCGAGCCGCAGCCGTTTGCGGTTTTTCACGCTGGGCTGCCTCCTCAATCCAGTTTTTCCTGGCATAGAAATGCAAGGGTTCACCCACCTCGCTGTATGTCAGGCGAACCAGAGCCTGCGGGTTGCCCCCAACAGTATTCGGATCACCCAGAACCTTCTCGACCGCACTGGCCAATTCGGCGGCGGTAGCAACCTGTACCGCGTTCCGGGTGAACAGGACTTCGGTGGCCCAACGCCGGGTGTTCTTGCCATCCTCTGCCTTGTAATCATTGAAGGACGTCTTGACCAGACCGGACAGAAGAGCCGGCTTGACCGGATCATTGGCCAGAGCCCGGGGACCCGCAGCCAGATTGGCCCAACTTGTTTCAAGACAGTTGCTCTTGCTGTCAAGAGTAACATTGTCAAGGCGAAGAAAGGACCCCGCCTCAACCCGCATGTCCTGACTGATTTTGCCACCCGGCTTACCCAGAAGGTCAGCCAGATTCGGTTGCCGATCGGAGGCGGCCTTCTTGATACGGATATCAAAGGTATGGCTGGAATCCTCAATCTTGAGAGCACCAGCGGCGGCCTGGGACAGTTTAACAGTAACCCGATCCGTGTCGGCATCCGTACTGACAACTTCGGCGAGAACGGAAGCAGCTCTTGGAACCCGATTGTAGGATCGGGATGCCCTCTTCTGCTTCAAGTCATTGAATGTAACCATGATTTTACTCCTTACATAATGGTTTACAGTTGATTTTTATGTTCGGTCTGCATGTGCAAATGTCAAAAATGTTTTTTTATATTTTTTTCAGACCCCCTTTTTTCAAAAGTCCGGAGCCATGGATTCTCCCATTAGTCATTAGGATCCACTGCGGTGAAATCCAAAAACTAAATGTGTATGCTCATGAACTTTCTTGCGGTCTGAGGCTTTACGGAGACCGCACCACATATCATTTTATGACCCGTCTAAATGTCGTTAGGGACTGTGCATGGCACAAAAAACAAATATTGAATGGACCAATGCCACCTGGAATCCGATAACCGGCTGCACCAAAATCGGTCCAGGGTGTGAACAGTGTTACGCGGAACGATTTGCCGAACGGTGGCGAGGAATTAAGGGTCATCCCTACGAACAGGGATTTGACCTACGCCTCTGGCCCTCGCGGCTCGGAATACCCGTATCCTGGAAAAAATCTCGCATGATTTTTGTCAATTCCATGAGCGATCTTTTTCATAAGAAAGTTGATCGGCATTTCATCGACCAGGTCTTTGATGTCATGGAAGAAGCGGATTGGCATATCTATCAGATCCTCACCAAGCGAAGTTCGCTGATGCGAAACTATTTGAAGAGAAGATACGGTAAGTTTCCTGTACCCTCACATATCTGGCCTGGAATTTCTGTAGAAGATGCCGCTCACAAAAATCGTATTGAACATCTCAGGCAAATACAGTCGGATGCTCGGTTCATTTCGTTTGAACCCCTCCTGGGGCCAATTGGTGAGGTTGATTTATCTCATATCGCCTGGGTAATCGTTGGTGGAGAAAGTGGACCAAGGGCAAGAGCAATGGCGCCTGAATGGGCAATAGAAATCAGGGATAAATGTGTGCAGGAGGATATTGCCTACTTTTTCAAGCAATGGGGTGGACCACGACCGAAATCCGGCGGTCGTCTTTTGGAGGAGAAAGAATGGAATGGATTTCCCTGGCAACTGATCCCGAGGGAATTCTTAGCCGCAATGCCTATCTAGATTTTGGGGCTTGATGACATCGACTTGTTTTCTGCAGAAGGTAAATATTGGGTGTCGGAATGGTCGTGATTCTCAATAACAGCGGATATCCTCGCGAAGGGGGGAAGCAGAATCTTCCCTGGCCAATTCCAGGTGACGATGGCCCCGGTGGTCTCGAATTTATCAAGCAATAGAGGGAGGAAACAAAATTGCAACCCGAACAGTATAATTGAAGATCAGCACCACCAATCGTCTTGTCATATCCTTTTGCTTGAAACAAGTGGTGGCTGATCAAAAAGACTGGAATGGGTCAGCAGGTCCAAAGTAAAAAGTATACTCAACCTCCTGGAGATGCATCCTGTTGATGCATGTGATCAGTAAACGTTCATCCTGAATGGGTTTGCCAAAGATTCCTATGTTTTTGGACACCCAAGGTTTTGACGATGGCCCTTTTTCGGGTTCTGAAGAGCGTTTTCCATTATGTAAATCACTATAAAACGACGGATAGATAACACCCTCATAACCCTCGTTTTGGGCGGCAAGGGCTAATTTTCGCGAAATTGGGTAGACATCGCTGCCTTCTTCAAAAAGACTGGCCACCGTGTGGTCAATACTTACAAAAGGATTTGTGTCTATTTCATCAGGAAAAACACACAAATCAAGCAGCTGCAAGGACCTGGTCGGTTTAAGTGTTGCGACATAGAGATCTTGTTCCTTTGTTACACGGCACTCGTGCAGACATGTCGCAAGTTCAGGGGCTCCATAGAGGACAGAAAGATCACATGAATCAAATCGACCATATTCAACTTCTTTTTCTTCATCATTGCCTATTCTTGGTGGCGGACTATCAAATTGCATCCCGTCTGTTGGGTCGAATTCTGAACTCTCACCCCTATCAAGGTTTCTAAGACGGTAAAATTTATCATTTGGTGTAAATTCTCTGGTGGGATAGGACTCCAAAATTTTTGAAATGATTTGTTCATACTTATCTCCCTGTCGGAGATTTTCAAGGTTCTCGGTGATACCAACGTCGTATTCGCGGGGAGCGTTCAATGTGATCCTTACATTTAAAATGTCTTCCAGCAGAGCTTTGTCTTTAATACACCACGCCTTTTTGCTCTCAGAATCCATGGCAGTATAATCTTCACCATCAAACAAATGGCCCTCAAGCAATTGGGTGATCATAAAACGGAACCCTTGGTTTGCACTGTGGGATGGGATTGTGGGTTCCGGCAAATGTTCAATATTCAAAATTGGCGCTCCGCCAAAAGTTGTTTTGTGGTACGAACCCCATACAAAAAAGGATCGAGCAAGCTTTTCGATCCCATCCCTGTTGAGTTTCTTACCATCACAGGCTTCACACCTAGGACAGGTTGATGAGTCATGAAGGCCCATGGAACGTGCATCCATCCTTAGGCCTTCATCGTCAAAACATTCCGAACAGGCAACAATGTCTTTGCTGGTCATTAATCGTATTGTCCTGGTGAACAGTCTGAACGTTAGGATCTGCTTGCACGAGGTTTGAACCAGAACGCATTCAGTAAGGGTAATCGTGACACATTAAAGGAAATCATCCCGAGGGTCGAAAACTGGAGGCCGGTGGCGAGGGAGCCTCCCACGAGGACTCAGGTTCGTGTTCTGTTACCAAGTCGGGTCTCGGGTCAAAACCCATTTCCCTTGCCATCTGGGGCAAATCAAGAGCTTTAATTCCCTTGTCTTCCCACTTGCCTTTCTGTGTATCCGTAAACACAGGGGCAACAAAAAGACGTTCAACATCAGGCGGCCGGGACAGGCCGTTCAGATCATAAAGGCTGGCCAGAGAGTTTTCAAAATAGGAACCCGGGTTGGTGAACGTGTCAAACTTTCCGGCATTCCTCTTGCAACTGGCAACCTTGCACGCAATGGCCGCTGCAAAAGGTTGATCAGCCATGTCAGCAAAGACATCAACTTCCGGACCATGAACAGTCTGGACATTGTACAAGCCTCCACAGGCCCGTATTCCAATCTCCTGAAAGTGCTGATCCTCGAAGAATTCCGCCGCAAGACGTTCCAGATCAAGACCTTCATGACCCGTTGTCCGATGGAGTAGTTGTGCAAACTTGACATTCGGTTTGCCGCTGCTCAGACCTTGCAGGTTTAGTCCCAGCCTTTGGACCAGCAACTGATGTCTCGTGTCATTGTCGATGATGCGATACCGGGACGGGGTTGTTTCCTTAGGACCATAATTTTGTATGCCTTGAATCATTTGGAGATGTTGTTCCAGCATAACCAGATTTCGTTCAACCGTCTTTTGCCATTCGTACTTGCCGAACGCCCTGATTTTATCCGGCTGGTTAAAAATCTCTGTGCGAGGGACACCGCCAGGTTGACCGGCACATAGAATATGCAAGAGATTTTCGGCCTCAGGATTGAGTTCAACATAAGACTTGTAATTGTAAGCTTCTTTGGAATTCACCAAAGGTCGAAGCGATTCATGACGCCAGAAATGAGAACGCCAACTCTCATAATCACGACAGACAAGGTACCTGTTATCAGTTTCGGCGTTGTAATAGGCTTCCCAGAGACCTGGAATTCCACCATAAGCGGAAAAGAGGGTCAGAAACTGGCGAGGATCCCGAAGCCAGCCATGTTCACAACCCATTTCCAAAAGGGGTAAGGCGGTTAATTGCCGCAGAGGGTGACCATTGGAAAAACGATCATAAAGGGGTTCCGTGGGATCACTCAGTAAGCGCAGCATACTTTGCTGGTGCGATCCTGCCACGACAAAACCGCCACCGGTATAGGGGGTGTGCGTGGAAAGATTTTCATCCTGAATGAGCTTGATCTTGCTGATTAGACCCTGATAATTCTCAATATTATGGAATTCATCAAGGCAGACGACGGTCCCTTTCCTGACAAGATGACTAAGCTGGCGGGAAAAGGAATCGATATAATGTCCCGATGTGTTCGCATCATAATCCAGCATGAGATCACGGAGACCTTCGGCCCGAATCCTCCCGCTCAACTCCTTGCCCAAATCTTCTGAAGAGTGAAGTGTATCAGGGATTTCCATGTACAAAACGGGTTTCTGTTGTTTCTGGGGCAAAGCACGGATGGCGGCAATGACCGCCTTTAGCAATTCAGTCTTGCCAATACGCCTTCGACCAATCAGGGACGCCCTGATGGCGTAGCCATTTTGGATGCTTGATATAAGGCTTTTGATTTCTTCCTCGCGGCCATATGAACGCCAGGGACTTGAACTGCTTTTGGTCATCATCATTCCTTATCCTAACTTCAATCCATCTGAGTACATGACAACACCCTCTCATATAAGGCCTGACAGGATCATTCACAAGGACAACAGAGATGAATGCGACGGTGGACACAGGTTTGAAACACCCGCCATCGTTACATCCAAAAGGAATTACCCTGGTTCAGCCCCAGCCTCCAGCAGTTCCCTCACGGTATCACTCTGATTATACCGTACAGCCGTGCACAAAGGTGAATATCCTCCCCCATCAATTATATTGACATTGGCGCCGGCAGCCACCAACAACTTGATGCCACACATCCATCCTTTTTCCGATGCGACATGAAGTGGGGTTTCATATCTGCGCCCCATAATATTCGGATCCGCTCCCCAGGCCAGAAGCTTCACAAGTACCAGCTCACGACAATAGCGACAACTGGCATGAAGGGGCGTATCCCCCTCTTGGGTTTGGGCATTGAGATCATCACCATGGCTCAGCAGAAGGTCAACCATGAACAAATTGCCAGAACCGGCATAGAGATAAAGCCGATCCGGACCTATATAGGGTATGTCAGGACAGTCAACGCTCATGGCGACACTCCGTATCCTTGGCGATCAGGTGCAGCTGTGACTGATGCCGTATCTTTCCGGTTGGTTCTCCGGTCGGGGAAAACATGGGATGGGGTGGCACCTGCGGTCACAAGCATCGAAATCAGACTTTTGTCAGAAGTTTGCTCAGCCATCATCAATGGTGTCATCCCCCGAGGATCTCCCCTGGTGACATCGGCACCAGCCTCCAAGAGCTTTTCCAGCCAGAGGCTGGCCCGTGCCGGTTTAGACCACGGAAGCTTGTGTAAAACAGTTTCTCCGTCCCGATTGCACGTATTGATACGGGCGCCAGCCGTCAGGAAGAGTTCCAGAAAACATGGATGTAAAAAATGTTCTCCAAGCGAACTCACAACCGTATGCAAGGGAGTGTTGCCCCATTTATCCTGCGCATTGGGATTGGCACCAAGTGCAAAAACCTCATTCAAGATACGGTAGGACCGGAATTGATTGGCGTAATGCAAGACCGTCCGACCATCTTCATCCCGACAGTCAATAGAGGTGCCGGCATCCACAATGGCCGTTACAAGTCTGGCGGAATGCTTGACGGCAGCCATATGGAGAACGGGACGCTGACGATAGATACGCGATCCACACGCACCAATGGAAACAAGCTCACTGATTTTGTGGGCACTGAAAAGACACGTCGCGTAATACATGGGCGTCAGACCCAGGCTGTTTTCAGCATCCGGGAGGGCACCATGATCCCCTAGAAAGGAGATCCAGGACGCGTCAGCACCACGCGTGGAACAGACAAGATGCAAAAGGGTATTGCCCTCCCCCATCCCATCAAGACTCATGGTTTCATTGATACGAGCACCATAACTCAACAGAAGTTCGGCACACAACCAGTCGTTGTTTTGCCAGGCCAACGCCAGCGGCGTCAGACCACACGCATGATTTTTGTTGGGATGGATACCCCTGGCAAGATATTCCGAAACCTGAACCGTGCACCCGCTCATAATGACATCGGTAAGCTTTTGCTGTGATGATGGAGGCATGTAATCCCCTCGCCTTTTGAAATGAATTTAAAACCAAATGTGTATATACAGACATAAACATGCCGAATTGTAAAGAGGTTCGAGTATTTTATTTTCCCGAATGGCGGGGTGTGGGGTGCAAACGCCCACCCGACCGAACCTGGACACAGGGAAGGGAAACAGGACAGCACTCCACCCGAAAGACGGGAACAGCCGTTCCCGCTGAAGGGACAACACGGGACATAAAAGAGAAACCTCAATTGATTTTCTCTCTCCCATTCCTTCTGGCGTGGCAAAGGGTCAGCAACCAACGCCAATACCAAATTCGTGATCATTCAGCTACTTCTCAATTTTGTTGAGGGATTCCTCGCCTTCGGCAATCAGGCTGGCATGAAGGGCAAGAGATTGCTCCTCAATAAAGGCCTCAAGACGATCCTTCATCGAACGGGTTTCCTGATCCCACATGACATGCGTTACTTCAGTCTCAATGCGTTCCCGATGCAGTTCCTGAGGGGAAACAAGCGATGTCTTCCCCAATAATGCTGTGGCCTTCTTCATGTCGATGGGGCCGAGTTCCAGGGGCAGTTGCAACAACCGCTCAACCCCCTCCATCAAGGCCTGCTTGTCACCTGCCGCCAGGAGGACCTCCAATTCCGCCAACATGGCCTGCATCCCAAGACGGTTGAACTCACCCTCTTCACCCGGATTGAGGGGTCCTCGTATGTCATCAAGGGGGATTTTATACGAAAGGAGAGCTTTCCTAATGCGAGCCGGATCTCTGGTCAATCGGTACGTGAGCCCGCAATCCCCAATTTTGTAGGTGCTCGGTCGCAGTGAGAGTTCTGTCAGAAAAGAAACGAGAAGCTCTCGGCAGACCTGGCGATAATGGCTGCTGTAAGCCAGCAGTTCCTTGGCCAGACAGTATTGCATGATCGCAAATTGGAGACCATTGACCTGCTCCGGTGTGCAACGAGCCAGACTATCCTGGGTGGATCCAGATATTTTGGAAGGTTCCTGGTCAGGCAATGGTTCCTCTTCGATGACATGTCGTGACCAGAAATCAGAACGTAATGCAGCCAATTCCTGACCAAGTTGAGCATCATACACCCCTTCATGCCATTTGACCGCCAGAGTTTGGGGATCCATGGTCAGCAGGCCACCAACTTGAACCGGAAAATAGTGCCGAGCATCATGCAGGGCCAGGCTGAGTTGCCGAGCATCTATGGGACCAATAACACCAGAGAAATGATCGGTATCCTTCCCTGGTATGGCCACCAGAACACGACCTGAATCATCCTGCATCATACGGCCGGCAAACAAAAGATCTTTCCCATAAATAATGCTGTCCTGTGGATCCACACACCAACCACGCTCTTCAATCAGTTGGGCAACAGAAGCCTGAAGACGTCTTTCCTGGTGCCAAAATCGTTGCCAGCCCATATCAGGTGAAAGAACACACCGCTTGTCTGCCACAAGCCGTTCCGGTGTTATCACCGCCGAGGGATGCTTTTGAAGAGCAAGGTGAAGACAGGCCGTTTCAAAAGCATCAAAATTTGTCATCTGAAAAACAGAACGATAAATGAACCAGTCGCGAAACCGATGGTTGCGGGACGTTGGGTACAGCCGATGATAAAACCACTCACTGACATCGTCACGCCAAGGGACAAGATACTCTTCCGAAAGATCCCGTTTCGAAACAATCAGCGACGTAACAGCCTTGTCAACTCGCTTGACAATACCATTGAAATACGCCTGATTGATTATTTCAGATTGATAATACATTGGTCTGGATAAATGTGCCAGGGATCCTCAATCGCATTGGCCGCTGCAAGTTGTGGCCAGAGTTCCATGTCTCCATAAACCTTTCCGGCAATGAAAGAAAGTGTGTCACCGGGTGAAACAATCCAGACACAGTGTGATGATGGTCGCTTTATGGGATCTGCATTCCGGCTATCACTAACCGGCCAGACAACCTCCTCTGATTGTGGGTGATAATCATCCAGATCCAATGGTCCAAGATATTCAGGCGATTTGAACAGCCCCGGCAAACACCAGGGTTGGTCAATGCCCGGCATGAGACAGTTTTGATGCCAGTCGGGATTTAGTGGAGCCGGCGAATGAAACGGAGTGTCCTGGGACCTGGGACGCAGTAGAATGAAAGAGTCTTCCTTTTCCGGTTGGTAATAGGGCGCGAGACCCTGCCAATACATCCAGCTGTAACCGGCTTCCGGAACGAAACCCAGACCGATAGCCAAAACAACGGCCAACACGCCATTTCCCCTCCCCTTTGACGTTAAATTGGTAAGACGCAAGGGACACCAGCGACCATCAGGACCATGCTGGAGATAATGGGCCGGCATACGCAAGGGTCTCGTGGTTGCCGGGCGTTCAAGCCCCAAAACAAGAAAACGTACCATACGCAAGGCCGACTCCAACCGTATCGACTTCCAGGACAGGACCATGAACAATAAGAACGACACCAGCAGGAGAAAAAACGTCAGCAAACTCAAATTGAAAACGGCCAACCCCATAAAAAAGATAATCCTTGCATCAACAATCATAACCTGAGGATAGTGTGTTGTGTCGCGCCAAAAACACCGTTCACCGAAAATCATGCACTCTCTCCAAGACCGGCTGATTGAAGAAAATTGGCGGCCACCTGGCGCGTAATCCTGCCTTTCGCAACAAGCTCGGCACAATCGTGTCGAAAAGACCGTACTTTAGTCCCGGATGGAGGAGTGGCCAAAAGCCGGGAAACGACCTTCGGCCATTCACTGGAATCAGAATTCCACAGAAGCTGTCGCACGTGATCGTTGATCGCAAGATATTCCCGCGCAACCTGCCGCTTGCCATTCTTCCCGGGAAGAAGTCGCTGGGCAATTACGAAACGCAAAACCAGGGGAAGATCACCACTCAGTTCTGACTGTAGGCTGGTCAGGGCGACAAGACGACGGAAACTCTCGATAACACTGCCCGCGTGAAGGGTCGTGTAAACACGGTGTCCAGTGAGAGACGCGGCGATAAGTGCCTTCACGGTGGCTTGATCACGCGTTTCACCAATCGAAATGGTATCAGGCGATCGGCGAAGGGCCGCCCAAACCGATTCGGAGAAATCACGAATGTGATGGGGCACCTCCGACTGGGCCAGTCTGGGATTATCACTGGCGATATCCTGAAAGGTGTATTCAATCGGTGACTGAATATCAACAACACGCCCCTGTGAATGCCGCAGATAATGACCAAGAAGGGCCGCCAATGTCGTTGATTTGCCCTGACCCGTACCACCAACAACCAGAACAATTCCTGATGTCGGTGTGCAACACTCATAGAGACCCTCCGTCAAACCCACCGAAGCAAGGGTGGGGGTCACCTTCGGAAGAACACGAAAAGTCATGTCAAAACCATCAATACCCCGTTCACTCCAGACCCCCGTACAGTTGACCCTGAACCGAAGTCTGGTTGTGCGGTCAAGCCTGAAGTCCCAAGCATAGTCCAGCACCTCACCCGACCGAACCTGACTGATGCCAGCCTCAGATCCATACGTATCAACCAGGATGGCCTCAACCTCCTGAGGAAAGAGAGCACGCGAGGTGCATGAGTGGATGCGGCCTTCAATCCGGCAGCCCAATAATCTCCCAGTCTGAAGATAAATATCGGAAGCACCATACACGCTGGCGGCCAAATCCATGAACTCATGAAACGAAGCCGGATCAAAACGAGCCGGAAGAGAATAAAGATAATCAGTTGATGAATTCATAAGGACGGATCAATCAGGGAAAAAAGGGTATAAATGGAATAGAATAAGGGGGATGGGGAAGGAATTTTTTATTTTACTGAATGGCGGGGTGTGGGGTGCAAACGCCCACTCGTTGACCGAACCTGGACACAGGGAAGGGAAACAGGACAGCACTCCACCCGAAAGACGGGAACGACCGTTCCCGCTGGAGGGACAAGGGGGAAACAAAAAGAGAATCATCCTAATTGGTTTCACCATCATCAATCATCTCGCGGGGTGCCAGAGGGTCAGCAGCCAACGCCGAAACAAGCTCATCAGGACGCGCAACAGATGCGTTGTCCTCATTGCCGTCCTTCAAAGACGAAGCATCAGCGTCAGCTGAAGTCTGAGGCGAATACTCCGGTGTGACAAAGGGATTGACCGTGATTGTGGGGGGAGTCACATCCTGCCCCTTGGGATCGGCTTCCCGGACAGTACTGGTATCGGGAGATGTATCCGGCTTGTAGGGTCCCTTCAAAATATTCCGGTAAGCAAGTGGTATGAAGTCGTCATGCTCAGTGTCTCGAAAATCGACATTCTCATGCTGTTCGAAATCACTGTCCATGAGTAGGTCCATTGGATTGAAATCCTGAGGGTCACCGAGATCCCGTGCTTCGGCCTGGGCGAGTGTAATTGCCAGCAGCTGCATGTACACAGGTGAGGGACCAGCCTTTACGGACGGCACGAATGATGTCGCCCCAAAGACCGCCATCAGTTCACTCGACACAGGGCAATCACTCTCATTATGTTGCGGCAGGAGAGCAGACAGCAAAACTGAAAAAACCTTGTTCATCTCGTCGATGACATCATGGTTATAACCATTACTGGCTTGCCCCACAGTCGAACTGTCCTCACCAGGTTGGTTTAGAATTTCACGCGTATCAAGCGGTCCGCGCAAGGGAACCAGACTGTTCTTGGTGATTTCATGATGAAAATCATTACCAACATAAAAACTGCGCCCCCGAATAACCTTGTCACGAAAGACAAAATAGAATTGCCCTTCCCCAAGATTGCGCAGTTCATCAACCTGCAACCGTTCCACATCGCTGAAGCCAAGGGATCCCTCCTTGTAGGACGTACCGGCCAGACCATCTATCCGTTCCATACCCGTGCTTTGAAGGATTTTCTGGGTACCCACCTTGCGCTTGATGAATTCCAGGGAATCATTGGCATCAACCGTCGCACCAATGGCCGTGAGAAAGGTGTTGGCGATCACACTGTCGGCAACCTGTTTCTGTTCACCGCGCATGGCCTGGAGATCCTGGGCCCCAACAATGATTGAGAACCCAAGCGATCGGGCTTGGGCCGCCATGACATCCATTCCCTGAACCAGATAATAACCGGCTTCATCAAAAACAGCCAGAAACGGACTCGATGAACGGGTGGGGGAGGATTCAATGATTTCCTCACGGGTCCCCGTGACCATGGAACCTGATGCCGCACCCATCATCGCCTTGCCCATACTGACAATGATCTTGCCCAGATTGCGGGTTTCCGTCGGCGCTTTCTGCAGGGCAGGTAGAAGGACCACCAGAATACGCCGACGGTAAACAACATCCTCCATTGAGACTTCCGCCAGGGATGTCCTGAAAATATGCGCGTAATCATCGGCCATCGTCCCCAGAGGCTTGGTCAACTGCATCGTGAGATAGCCATACTGCTCCAGAGTGGTATTGCCCTGCACACCGCCTTTCAGCAGGGTCTGCAGGTTGAAACCCGGCAAGGAGTCAAAAAAGCCCTTGAAAGCCAGGGTCGTGGCACTGGAGAAGTCTCCTTTCAAGCTCCGGAGATACAGGGCTCCACATGATTTGTCCTGACGAATGTAATCCCACTGGGCAGGAGTGATGTCACTGATCAGCAGGTCCTTACGATTCTCGTCAGCCGGTTTCGCCCCACCAGGGACACCACCACCCAAGGGCATATAGTCCCTGATGGACTGTACATCCATGAAAATCTCCTCCCGATCCCGCATTTCCACCAGGGCCCTCACCAGGGTGGACATAAGATTAACAGCCCGGTCCCGCCACATGTCACCCCCTCCCCCCGAATCCGAAATCAGCGACGCAATCATGTTGATCAACTGATCGGATGTACCCGAAGAAAAGGGATTCAATGTATTCGACTGTGACCCAATGCTGCCCGCCAGCGCATCAGCATCCACGTTGCCCTCGCCCGAAACTCCCGTGAAATTGATGAGGCGAACATCATCCTCCCGGCCAAATCTTTTGGCCAACGTCCAGATCCGTGCATAAAATTCCGGTGTCCCCTTCCCATCAATAAACAGAAAACCCGATCCCCAGCACAAGGGCTGTACAATATTCCCCAGCAAATATTCCGTCTTGCCCGAACCGGTTGTCCCCAGTACGAATTTATGACGTCTGGCATCCGAATTGGTAATCCAAAGCTCACGATCCGTATCATCATTCCCAAGAAACAGGAGACCTTCTGCCTTTTTGAACCGGGTATCGCTTCCCGGTTCATTGTCGCTGTAATCGGGCATGCCCCAACTCATGGGGACCCGCATTGGCAAACGATATTGCTTGCTGCCAACCCAAAAAAGATAACACCCCAGCACCAGGCAAACAGGAAAGGCCAGAACCGGCAACAGGATCATCACACAGAAGCCACCAAGCAGCAGAACACCCGTGGCCGGGCCGGCAAGAAAATCAAGTGTTCTCGCCAGCGGACGGGCCGATCGCCACTGGCCCTGCCGATCTACGGCCTTGTCTTCGATTGTCATGCTCATCCGACATTTCCAAATATGTATTTCATTCAACTACCTTACGTGTCATTAGATCTATAATGTAGTTATTTGTAGTCTTATGTAGTCTGTATTATCCATCACCACCAGCCTCTTTGGCCTCCTCAAGACGTATCGCCAACTCCGTTGCCTCGACCAGAGCCCGGTGCCGATTCAATTCCAGGGTTTGCCAGGCCAGATCATTGGCCAGAGCCTGCTGCAAAACCATTTCCCTGGTCAAGGCCTCCGGCGATGCCGCCGCCAGCCGGACATGCCATTCAGGATTACGATATCCACCGGCCACAAAAAGGTCGTACAGATGACGTTCCGATATTTTTGTTGTCCCCAGTGGCAACGAGGATGAATCCCCGACAAGCGTCTGAATATGGGCTTGCTCAAGATCAATTGAGGGAACGGATTCATTCTCGATATATTCAAACACCAAAGAGGCCACGGAACGTCTGGCCTGTCTGCTGAGATGGTCTGCCAGAGCGATATCACCCCCAATCTGAAAGCGCTGATCCCCGGTTGGAGGCCGTTCAGGAAAGGGATTGACAATATTTTGACGCAAACGCCACAGGGACTGGGCCAGCACATCTTCCGATGTTGTTGATCGCATCCCAACCGTTGCATCACCAAGTAGCAACCGAATATCCGTGGTCGGATCAGGCCAGCCCCCCATCCCCCTGAGTGACTGCTGGTCATCAAGAGCACCCCTGGCAATCTGTTGATAGCCCGCACAAACAGTCTCATTGCCGGCACCACAATTCTCATACTCATAACTTCTTCTGGTGGTGGTTTCCCCACTCGTCTCCCCCTCCCCTGGACGGTCGGGATCTGAAATCAGAAAGGCCGTCCGCATGCCCTGACAGGACGTAATGGCAGGATCATAGCGGCTGGATTCGGCAGATGCACGGATCTGCTGACGCGAACGCATGGCATCATTCATACTCTGACCATCCGTCAGCTTTTCAATGCCGGCAAGCAACTTGTCGATATACCCGGTAATCTGGCCGGTGGAGGCGCTCATCGTATCGGTGAAATTCTCGATGACCCTGTCGGTATTGGTGTCACGATTGGTGTTGGTTGAACTGCGGTGGGCCGAAATGGATCCGGAACAGGGACAAAAGGCTTCAACCGGTGCCAGAGTGATCACCAGCAGGATCAGACTCAATGCCCCCACCAGAACAAGATTCGTCAGGTTTAGAGATTTCATTGATCTATCTCCCACTTTGCAATATTGACTGAATTGTGGTCGGCCCCGGGGGGCCAGCCTGTTGTACCCTCCCGGTCGAAGCAAGACCCAACCGGGTAAAATCGCCCAATAAGGGAATTGTTTCCTGATTCCATCTGTCCTGGGCCAATTGGCACAGAGACGATGAAATGAGTCTTGTTGGATCAAAACCACCATTCGCCAGGGAATTGATATCCAGATTGCCGAACGGAGAACGGCCCCCGGCCAATGTCTGATTCAAAATACCGGCCAGTATATTGCCCGGAGAAATGGACCGGGTGGAGAAAAGCAGGTCCAGCTGGGGGCTGTTCATCAACGTGTTGAGACAAGACAGCTCGCCAACAGCCGTCGGGGGAAGGATTGATCTTTCGCCTCGCCGAACTTCCCGTTCGACACCCAATCGAGTGGCCGTCGCGAGCCTGGTTGCTACTTCCGGATCACAACGGTAATCAGTCAGAATATCACGAACCCACCCCTGATCAGGCTGGTTTTGTGTCTGGCTCCAGCCGTGTCCAACAGGCAGAAAAAAACAGATCACCAAGAGAACGTTCACCGTTTCCACACATTTTTTTATCATCTGAATCATCTCCTTATTTTCTTCATGTCTTCCGGGAGTCCAAGCCGCCGCGGCCGGGTGATCTGCCGCCCATAGCTGAACCGTGGTTGATAGGTGTTGTCCTGCAAAAGAACGACACCACGGTCATTCGGCGACAGATTGCGATTGACTCCAACCAAATCCACGGGTTTTAACCCGCTCATCTCAACCAGATCGGGATCGGCGCCATGGCGTATTAATCGAATGAGTATTTCATGATTGGAGGTTTGTCGGGCCGCTATATGCAGAGGCGTCCATTGGCGACCAGAATGACGTGAATTGACCTGGGCACCATTGATCACAAGCGAGGATATCAGACTGGCATGACGCCAGCCATGACAGGCAACATCAAGGGGGCGAAGCCCCCCGGCTCCTATCCTGTTGCAATCCTCCCTCACATGCTGATGCAAAAAACGAACAATCTGTTCCGCCAACATGTCGCCCCGATTGGCAGCCAGATGAATGGGCGCAACCTGATCCTTCCGCTCCATGCTGAAATCCACCCCCGCACGAAGGGCAGCGTGTAAAAGATTGATATTCGAAACCTGTTCCACCAGAATGTGCCCAATCCCATTGCCCTTTGTGTCTCGGGCCCGCAACGCCTCCGGGTTCTGGCTGTGTTCGTGCAAAATATCCTCCCAGGTTCCCAGTTCCATGGTTCTCGCCATCAAGGCACTCTCCAGCAGGATGTGCTGTGCAGGTGCTGTTTTGACTGGCGAACCATCGGTCATGACTCTTACCCCAGAATCGCGCTGTTCAGAAAAAGATCAAGCATCCCGTTCGGACGGGGTCTGAATTCATGCAAACAGGTCCGGGACGGCAGGTCATGCCTCACAGGTGGTGCCAGGTCAAGCTGGTAATGAACGAGCGCCCCCGAATTTCCTGGTATCGTTGCTGTGGAAATGACCGGAACGGAGACAAAACGTATTTCCGCTCTGGTGTGGAGCCCCAAGTGCAACATCCGGCCGGGGGGCAGAATCCATCGTTGCCAATCATCCGAATCATCGGACATCGCCGATCCCGTTTGAAGTTCAAACTGAAGGGATTGTTTGGTTGTGTTCCGAAGACAATTGGGAGAGCTGGGCCGGACCCCTGACTGCAAGGCCATACGGGTTTCCTGGAGAGAGGAAGGCGGTCCCAATCGAGCCTCCGACCCGATGGGTCCCCGACTGCATCCAACCAGAACAAGCACGATCACCAAAAGGAGAGCTGTGGCCACTCCCTTGTTATTTGAACAGTTCATTGAGAACCTCCATGAAAAGAACAACATTATAGGCAAATATACCACCAATGAGATGCGTGATGCCCGCCCCGATCCCAGCTTGTGTCCCCGGTTGAACCGCACTGTTCAGGATAAATATTCCTCGGACAACAGCAATAAGGCCGATCAATTGAACGACCCGCAATATGCCCTGGATGGTCTGGAGACTCATATCCTCCTGAAAAAAAGAGACCATATCTGGAGCCAGAGCGAGAATGTCACCAACTTCCCGCTGGAGCGGATCGGCAAAGACCGATTGGGACAGGACAGTCAGAAAACGGGGGAGAGCGATCAGAACAATACCGGCAAGAAGCCAGCTGATGGGACCGGCCCAACTTCCTTGCCCCGGTCCCATTTCAGCCCGAAGAGCGGCTCGTCTCAGCCCGATAACCATGAAGACAATCCCACAGATCAGCGCAACACCGATAACCAGAAGCTCAAACTGGCTGACATAGACCTGGAGACGGGCCAGAACCCTGGCCGCACCATGCCACAAATCAGGATTGTCAAACATGGGTGCACACCCTAGTCCTCGTCGGGTACAGCTGTGGCAAAAACCTCACCATTTTCGGTCGTCAAATAATCGCCTTCCACTGTCCTATGGATAGACAGAACTTCGCCGTATCCCTGTATCCAGTCGCCGACCCGATAGTCCCCCCGTCGTATTGGGGGCGATGTGGTGGCGGAAGAGGACTTCGCCGGTCGTTGGGGGTGAATTCCCGAAAGAACACCTGTTTGGCGCTCATTCCCATACCCGTATCGGGACAGCAGATAAAGATCACTGGAGAGGTTGGAAATCATATCCTCGAGATCAGCGGTCTTCTGCTTCACCAGGGAAAGGGATCCAACCACCGCATCCATATTGGTGGCATGAAAATGGTCCCTTTCAAGTTGCCGGTTTTCCAGATGTTCCTGGCGATCAAGCAAACGGGTGAAGGTGTCAATGTCAACCGTTTCCGTCATTTCCAGACGTGTGATGATTTCAGCCCATCTGCCCGTGTGGGTCGCCACCTCGTCCCTCATGTCACGGAGTTGCCCGGACAGGGTCTGGTATTGTGCGGCCTGAAAGGCAATCCGTTCCTCAAGTTGCCGAATCTGTTCCGTCACCTCAAGAAACGCCGGGTCAGGTTCAACCGGGCGGCCAATTTCAGGGACGGGCTGAGCCAGGATGGGTTCATCCGGTAGGACAAGGTCAACGGGTTCAATGACCGATTCAACCTTAACCGGTGAGGACAACTCCGTATCCCTATCATTTGGAAGAAGTGTCATCACCCGGTTCAAAAGAGAGGGATTCAGAATGACCAGCAGAAGTCCAGCACCCAGGACAAGAGCACTGGTCAGAATGATCAGCAGAAACCTGATTCTTGACCTTTTGGAACGCTTGCTGTGTTTGGGCATGTTTTTGGGCATTTCGTTGATATTGGTCATGGTAAACTCCTTTGGGTTGGATCGATGACACTGGTTGCAAAGAGAAGGGCCACGGTCGACCCGGGATAAAGTAGAATTTGTGGACCTGTCGGGGCCCTGGCCTGGACATCCGTTGCGACCTGGGTCGCCAGGGCTGATACACCAGCCGCGATAATTTGCCTGTCCTCAAGTTGAGAATCCCGCTCCTGATAAACGGCATCGTTTGCCACCACGATCCGTTGACCATCTTCAAGCATGAGTGCTGAAGCCCCAGATACAAATGCCAGCAGGGCCGTCGGCCCATAACGCTGCAAGACTCGCGGCCGCAGTATGGAGCGCGTGAGATTTTCGCCCGTCCAGGGTGACAGTCCATAGGCTGCCACGGGTTGGGATGATCCGTCGGGCAGAACCAGAGTCTGAAACTCAAGGGACAAACCACCACTCGCCAAATTGGGCGTAAACTGGCCAAGTACCCGGGCACCCTGCAAGGGATGCTCGATGATTTCGGCAACCGCCACACCCGGTTGATCAGAATTCAGGCCATTGACCATTTCCGCATGAATGACCGTACCGGCGGCCAGAAGATATGTTTCCCCCACCTGATCGAAAGGCGGATACGGATCAGCTGATCCAATACCTTGTGGATACACCGGAGGGGGCGGTGTTGAAATCACGTCGGCCGTGGAGGACGTATTGGCAAAATGTCCATTACCCGAAAAGGGATCAGGGATGCCGGGAGTAAGAAAAGATTGGGGTGGCAAAATACCGTTGCCACTCGAAAGGACACCAGGGAAATCAGGGTCTGTCACTTCTCTCCCCGACGGCAGGCGGGAGTGCAACGAACCCTCATCATTCTGCTGGCCAAACCGACCGCTACGCATTGTCGGCACCGGGATTTTTGTCAATTCACGCAAGGTATCAAGAACGGAATTACTGCCCGGAACGGATGGACCGGGTTGGGTTGGCGATGGGCGTTCGTTGTAAAACAGGCTGTCCGCATAGGTCGATGGTGGCAAGGATTCCGGTGTAGAGGATGTCACCCCATCCAATGGTTGCAGGATCACATCACCGGCTGGAACCGGGCTTTCAGGTGCGAATGTGATGGTGCCTGCTGGCGCCTCCGACAGGAGGTTCTGCCCTTGTTCTTCGTTCTCAGCATAGGGTTGAGTGTCGTTTTCCCCAAGCAGGGAAGGTTGTGTCACGTCAGGCTGGTCCAGGCTGGTCGGAACGGATTCCGTCGTGGCCACAAAAGAGCGTTCCTCAAGTTCGGCCCGATCGGCCTCACGGTCATTGTAGATACTCAACGTCTCCTGATACTGGGGGCTGGTCTGTTGAACTTCACCACCTGGGGTATCATCAAGGGCTGGTGCCGGTTGTTGCCGGACAAGTTGCTCGTCGGATGTGGGCGCGCGAAATAAGGTGTAACCCAGAAAGATGATGCTCAGCAGGATCAGAAGGGCACCTGTTCCCCGTATGAATGGACGGCGCCAGAGATGCGCAAGACCACGCTGGGATTTTCCAGCCTCCTGCTGTTCGACTGGACCGGGAGCATCTTCCTGACCCTGACCGTTCGTATCAGACAGCCCTCCACCATCACTTTGTGCGGTGGTTTCATTGACAAAATCCGGCTTTTCACCATAAATCAAACTGTCCGGATCACTTTCCGCTTCCCTGGCAACAGAGGGAAGACCGGATTCGTGCTTTGCCGCTTGATCAGCTTCTCCAGCATGGATGGAGCCCGGGGTCTTGGTGACCACGTCTTCTAACACCAGCTGGCTGTCGCTATCGGATTCCCGTAAACTGTCCATGGCATCATTGCGGGCGATCTCCTGCAGAAATACAGCTGTTTCCCAAGGATAGGGACTGGGTGGGGAACGGCTATTCATGACAAATCAACCTGGGCCGCCATGGTCCGTTCATTGACAAAAAACACCATGGTGGAAATTCTTGGCAAGCGGTAAACCCTGATTTCACCCAGCACCAGGACCTCTTCAAATTGTGGTGACAGCATCACCCACGGTGTTCGCACCCACATGGTTGTCCCATTGCTCCAGACGTCAATATTCGGAACACCTGAAACAACCAGCTTGTGCGTTGTGGCAGGAATATCAACACCTGAAATAAAGGGCAGCATGGCACGATCCCCTGCCCTTGGTGGTTCAATCAACTGATGCCCCAATATCGGTCGAGCCAGGGGACCCTCTCCCAACACCTGAATGTCATAACGAAAGTGAACTCTCGCAAGACTGACCTCCAGTTTCAGAATCACTGGTCGTGCCTCATCCTGGAGGTGGACAATCAGATTGGTCCATCCGGCAACCCTTTTTGGCGCGACGGTCAGATAACTGGCGGCTTCACCATCGGTACTCAATTGGGTTATGTCATAACCGGCGCCATCACCAACTGTGAATCCATCAAGCGGCCAGGGTTGGCCGGTTGCATCAACAAAAACAATAATGGTTGCGATGCCTGGTGATAGGATTATGGTCGGGGATTCCGTACCGGCATCAAGTGAAACAATATCTGCTACCGATTCAGCCTGAAGGGGTTGGCGGTCATTGACGGCAATTCTGTTCTTCTCCAGTTTTTCCTGAAAATCATCAATGTCTTCAGGGGCAAGCGGTAACAATTCCTCTTCGGCCTCTGTCAGGCGTGGATCCTTGCCACCCGGCACGGATTGCTGGGCGGTCAAAGTGCTCCCAAGCATCATGACCAAGATGGTCTTGAGGAACATGCTCTTCACATCGGGTCTCATCGGTTTGACCTGGTAATCATTCTTTGAATGGCGACTCCCCATTCGTTTTTCCAGGTCGGAATACGGGTTATATCAATCTGAACAATCAAATCCTGCACCTGGCTTTCCTCCGAAGACTGGTAGGTCATGACCAGAGGAATTTGAACCCTCCACATATAACTGTCGGTCCGTGAGGAACTGCTGAGGCCCTGATCAATAATCACACCCCCATTTGCCACCGCAGTGGTTGTCATTCGACGGTTGATAACAAGTTTCAGGTTGCCAGAGGAATTCAATGCCTCGACAAAGGCCTGGTATCCCTCATCGGTAAAATAATCCCTGACTTCGGTCAGCTGCTGGCGGTAATTGGCAAAATCAAACGTATTGGACCGGGTTACAGCCTGCGTTGCAAAATGAAGGATCTGGGCTGTCCCCAAATGAGGTTCATCTAAGGGCACCAGCGGAATGAGTTCGCCGTTGGTTCGTGTCGCAAAATAGACCGGATCCGGTTTCTGAAACAGGAGCCAGAGAGCTGCCGACAGGGCAATGACACTCACTCCACCCGTCAACAGAACAGTCATCGCGAGCCAGTGTACAGCCTGAATCATTTGTTGTCGTGATTGCAGGACAAGCCCGGCACTTTCCGTATCAGGCAAGCGGGGGGTGGTTGCCGGCCGGGACTTTTTGCCAGTTCCAATGAGGGCCATAATTCGCTTCATGCATCCCTCCATGGTGTTGGCCACTCCTGCCGTGATGCCCTGGCCAATTGCCGGTGGACCCATGGTCCTGCATCAGGTCGCAAATCAGCAAGATCAAATCCCTGAGGCCAGGTTGGACATGGCCAGACGATTTCCAGCCGGCAGCGTATGCGGGAATCACCATCATGACCGAACGCTTGCTCCAGACACTGGGTAATTTTTGTGGCAAAGCCCATCGCGGGATTGTGCCCATGAGTGATCACATCGGCATCAGGCCAGATGACAATCCGCATCGGTTCCGTTGCAGTGGGCATGACGGATTGCCAACTCTCCACAACATCCTTCCATTGGGCAGACTGGACAGCTTTACCGCCCCCGAGGGCTGTGAGGACACACCAGTCTGGGGTCAGCATTTCCTGGCCAACCTCACAGGTCCTCTCACCTTCAACGATCAGGATTCTGAGGGTAGAACGCACCCGTTGCCTGACTTCAACTTTATGAATGCCCAAATTCTCGGCCCCGAAGAGCGGTGTTTTTTGCCCAGTGGGCCAGCCGGTCAAGACCCACCCCGACCTGTCGCCATGCGAAGTGATCAGGGAGCGCCAGGTCAGGCGATAAAATCGCTTGGTTCTCTCTGCATGCGCATTGCACCGACCAACCAACATCACGGGTTGGGATTTCATGTCTCGATAGACATGCCAATGATCGGCCTGAAGGGAATGCCAGCGTTTACGAACGGGATGCCAGGCTGAAAGTGTGTCGCCATCACAAGGTATTTCGTTTGGGGGCGGGTTCATCAGTTCCCCAAAACCGGTGGACTCCCGCCGGGTGACTTTAGGTGTATAATCCTGTGTCCCAGGAGTGTTGATGTGTTTTTTGGTGGGACAAGACATTTCAGCACCCGTACCAGGAAGATGGACAGGGGGCAGATTCACAACCTCAGCCAGCCAGAAGGTGGCCTCGGCGAGTGTGCAATTCTGTATTTTTCGAATGAAATCGATGGCACTTCCCTGGGCATTGCAATTGGTCGAATGACAGTAAAAACGTTTATCACCCGGCAAGATGGACATGCTTGGCGTTCGGTCGTCGTGAAACGGGCAACATCCCATACCACCACCGCTTGCGGTCGGCTTGATGGCACGACCGGTCAGAAGACTGTAGACCTCGGTCATCGATGACTGGGCAGCAAGTTTGCCCCAGTAATCCTGCCATCCCTCGTAGCCCGCCTTGCGGGCTCTTCTGTCCCAAAAACCTTCCCTGGTGGTGGACATCCTTTGCTTTACCGATACACGCATAACCTGACTACTCCCCCCTGGAACGGCCCAGTCTGATGGTCATGCCGCTGTCATCCCAGTCAGCCTTTTTCTTGCACTCCCGGCAAATGCGATTGAAGGGATCCGTACTCGGAAACACCTCACCACAGGCTAGGCAGGGCCGGGGCACCGTCTTGACCGGACCGTTTTTGTTCGGCCTCAACATTCCCATACGGCTGAGCTTGGTTACCACAGCCAGTTCAGTCCGTTCCATGACCTCAGCAATTTCCCTGTTGCTTTTGCCCTCAAGCCAGAGAGTCATCAGAAGGGATTTTTCCTGACGGGTCCATAAGGGCTTGGAACTTTTCACGGTCATGGGTTGACCCCTCCGGTGGACGGGTTTTGGGACCAGAAGTGCCCTGGAACCTCCCGATCGCCCGGTTTTTGCCTGGTTTTCCGGGCTCGAATCCTTTCGGGTGATTGATCCAGATAATCATAGACAATCGCTTCACTCGCCCGTCGGACCCTCGGAACAGCCAGCGGCATGGCCAATTGCCGTTCAGCCAGATGATGAGCCAGAATACCGGAAGATTCCACAAAGACAGCATGGCTCCCCAGCGATGAGATGGTGTACCACAAAGCTCGATCAACAGTTTTCAACCACTGGTACCGGGCCGATGGCCAGACTCCCTTTCCTTCCCGACACCGGATCCAGGTTTCCGCCAGAACAGTTGATACCCAGAAATGGTGCACGGATATTTGGGCAATCCTCTCCGTGTGTCCGCTCAGGATGGTCTCCACCTGAACCCGGATGTCTTTACGCTTTGCCATCAGGACCGAAAAGTCCCTGCCCTGATCGGGCATTGCCATCATGTTCATCAGAGCGTCCGTCAATCGTTCGGCAGCACTGGTTTGTCCTCCATCAATCAGTACAAGAACCGCCAGCAAGGCTTGTTCGTGTGGTTGAAGACCTTCCCATCCAATCCATTTCCGCCCCAGTTGACGCGCCAGCAGCACATCAACTGTAACCATCAGATCAACTTCATCCCGATTGATCCCATGCGCCGCGAGCCATTCTTCCGGACGCAAGGCCCGGCCAAACGGAGGGGGTTGGTAGGGGGGATCAATCGTCGGGAGAAGCCAGCTTCCGGAGAGAGTTCTGTCCTGTCTGGGGAAAGCACCCTGATGCCTGTTAAATATCGTTTGCCAGTGGTCGTAGCTGTTACGCGTTCGTGCAATCTGGTCATCCGGTACCGCTGTTTCCGGCTCCCTGGCAGGATTGACTTTGGTCAGCCAGTTGGCACAACTCCATATCCCTCCAAGAGCCCTGATGGCCGATTCGAGATCATGCCGCTGCCGAAAGATTACATCCGGTCGAAGCCTGGAGCTGCCCAGGTAGGCCAACACCAGGGAGGGAAGGACGAGAAGAGCCAGGCAACGCCCACCAATCGTCATGACCGGTATAAAATAATCATGGATGTTATGCCATGGTTCCCTAGTCAGTAGATTCCAGACCTCCATGACCAGAAGGAGTGGCCCCATGGAAATGTCCAGCCAGGATAATACGGTTGCAAGCATCACGAAGGGGGATACAGACATCAGGGCAAGGGCAAAACCCAGAAAGATGATGCTCTCTCGCCACCAAAACCACAGACCGGCCGCGCCTGCGATCACGATTCCGATGATGAGAAGGGTATCCAGGGAACTGTCTCGCTGATTGTAACCCGTCATTCGATTGCCTCGCTCCCATCCATCAATTCGGCAGCCAGTTCCGGAATGACCGCGTGACGACGGGCACTGTCCGTGAGGCGGTTTTGGCGACGTGTAATTTCGGACCGTGCGGATCCTCCCGGAAATTTTTCACCCAGAACACGGCGTGCGATGTTACCACCCACGCGATTGGTCAGTATCTGTCGTAGGGCCATATCCTCGGCCGTGGTTGAATAGGCCCATATTTCGGACGGAGGCAAACGGTTAACCAGCAATTGGCGTACGGAACCTTTTCTGGTCTGTAAAACGACATAGAGATTCGAGCCCTTGCGGGTCGGCGGACCGAGCTGATGGCGAATGATGTCCGCCTCCTCATCGTTCAGCCCCATCATGGTCTTGACATTTGTCATTTCGGTATCTGGGTAGGTTGAACAGATCCAGGTTCCCGTTGCCAAGCTCCTGATGGCCCTGGAAAAATCCCCCAGCAACTGGGACGCCAGGGCAATCTGGACATTGTGCTTGCGTCCTTCCCTGACATCGGTTTCAATCTGAGCAACAATGCCTGGCAAGCCCCCTGTTCGATGAAATTCATCATAGCACAGTTTTTTTGGCTGCTGACGGTTGAGGTCGGCCATGGCCAGAAGACGTTTTTTTTGCGAGGAGCGCAGTTGCAGCTCGGTTATGTCATCATGATGCAGATAGTAGCCCCGGGTTGTGACATGTCGCGCCAACAGGTACATCAGGGACGATCGTCGTTGCGCCTGTTCGGTTGACCCCCTCCCAGTCACATCCTGAAGGTCAACCATTTTCAGCCTGGCATTCCCCATGGCAAACCGGGTGGGATGACCGAGCATCGGCCAGGTGGAAACCGCTTCATTGATGAGGCGTCCCATGGCCGATAAGGCCTTTTCACCTCCCTCCATCCCCATATCACGATAGGTTGTGCTGATTTCCGGGTTTCGCAATATGACAGGCAGATCCGTCATGACCGGCACGGCCTGCCGCTGGGCTTCTTCGGCCCAGGTCCACTCTTTCAGATCGCTGAACTGGTCAACCAGTTCCCACCAGGTGGTTTCACGGTCAACGGTCACCTCACAATCGCCAATCGCCTGGTCCAGTTCAGGATGTGCCCCCTTGATATAGGGTTTGGGAGTGTTTTCATCGGCAAATAATCTGTAGGCATCAAGGACCAACTGCCTGATCAGTCCCGACAGTCTGACTGAATCCTCGCCGGCATCAGCCAATAGAATCTGCAGAAAATTGCTTTGGAAGCCCAATTCCAGGGGGAGAGGTTCACGGCAACCGATTTCCGTATCAAAAATGTTTATGGCCTGGTGAGCGGTGTTGGCAAGTCTTACCATCTTGACCTGATACCTTTTCTCGGGTGGCAGGGCATCGGTGACCAGCTCGATCAGACCGGAACTTGAGGCACCGACATCAATGATGCTGACCATCGGCAGAAGATCCGATCCCGAAGCGGAGGGGTTGGCGGCCAGCAGCGCCCCAAGATTCAGGGTATTCAAAAG
This sequence comes from Gammaproteobacteria bacterium, assembly GCA_965220875.1. Taxonomy (GTDB): domain Bacteria; phylum Pseudomonadota; class Gammaproteobacteria; order UBA4575; family UBA4575; genus WTFY01. Next base: position 25,946 of record CBDCRD010000003.1, read on the forward strand.
GACAGACTTACCACTCCCCGGTGTCCCAACGATCAGATCACACCAGCTGTCCTGAAGATTTGAGGCCGACTGGTAGGGCCAAAGCCGACCATCTGGCGTGAGTAGGGTCACCGATCCGTCGGTCCAGGGTGAAACCGGCCGATTGAGAGGCAATAAGGCCAGAGCATGAGTCAGGGGCAAGGCCATGGGTGGAGCGGTCGCATTAAGACCATTCCCGGGCATGCTGGCCAAAGTGGTGGCAATCGGATCGCCCGTCAGCATATCCGTTCGACAATCACCCCACCGTTCAATGGCACGCCGAAGGCTTGTTGTCAGCTTGCGCACGTCGGCAAGATTGGTTTGGGTACTCCAGAGAGCAAAACAGACACGCAGTCGGACAATCGTATCGTCCTGCCCGTCGATCGCTTCCAGATCACGAAACGCATCCCTGATACGACTGTTGTGATGGCGCGACAGAAAGGTAAAAATTTCGGAAACGGTTCGTTTAAGGATCTGCCCCTGAAAGCCCTTGGGTTCCAACAGCCAACTCATGCGCCAGCGATAATCCTTGCCATCATTGAGACAGTGTTGCAAAAGTTCATTGAAGGGAAGAACCAGTTGTGGCGCCAGAACGAGATCAAAGCCGGTCATGACCTGATTGTCAATAATCAGCAGGCCGTCCGGATGGGCTGAAATGCTATCCCTGGCGATTTGCAAACCGAGATGTTCCAAACCAAGAAATCCCAAATCCCGTCCTCTGAGATGGGCGGGCGAGGTCGGATGATAATGCGATGGACACGAACGATAAAAGATATTGGCGTCCAGATCTTTCCGGTCTTCAGATGGTGTGGTGGTGGAACTGGCCATCTCCAGCAGGCGAGGTGTCCACATCGCAATGTCAGTCGTTGCCCCCGGTATGAGTTCCGATGCAATCACGGCGGCCTGTTCCAAAGCTGTCAGTGGATGGACATCCTGATGGATGTCACAAAAAACCTGACGGACGGACTGACAGAAGATTTCATGCCGGTCTTGAAGGGTTTGGGCAATCTGGCCAGGAACCTGACTGGTGGGCATGGGAAGATGCTCCCCCCTGCTGTCCTGTTTAAGCCTATCGGCAAATTCGGCCTTTTCGGTCCGGCTGATTGCGGATGGATGTGAATAGATGACCAGATAGACTGTTTCACCTTCGGCGGAACTCTTCAGCAATTCTTTTCGTTCGGCAAGGACCCCAGCCATATCAAGACCCACATGTGAACACTGGTTCTCCAATCTTTGAATCAGCCGGGCAATGTGTGAACTGGCCTGTCGTGTGTCCCGGCTGAAGGTTACCTGAATGGCGTGGCCGGCATCGGTCATCAGATTCGCCAGGGCCGCCCGCATCCTGGTGACCATTCTGGAGAGTTCCTCGTCATTTCTGGCCGCTAATGTGCCCTGCCAGAGCATGATGCTGACCAAGCCGCCTTCACAGGTGTAAAGAGTGGTCTCATTTTCTGCCCCCCGGACCAGAATATGTTGGTCGACAGATCTTTTGCAAACAGTCTCGACAAGCGATGTTACCAGCCTTGCGATCATGCTGTCTTCGCTCCATTATCATGGTATTGGGCCAGACGTTCCTGGCCGTCGGCAAGAATCCTGTTGTCCCGAAAGGCAGGATGCAAATCCTGTAGAAGCGGGGTACCATGCAATCCAGCTGTATCCTGTGGCGTGTCGCGATTGAGAAAGGGAATGGGGACGAGCGCTGGGGTTGCCATGCTTAACAGTCCCAACTGTCGCCGGGGCATCATCAATCCCGCAGGGAAAAACCGCAATTCCGACCAGGTCTCCGGCTCGCCGTCCTTGGAGGCTAATTCCAGCATACTGGCAAGGGTTACCTCACTCCATGTACCCACCTTATTCTGCCGGAGCTCCAACTCCTTGCGGACATCCTGAATATGATTTTCAATGGCCGGGTAGGAAACCTGATGCAGGACGGCCTTTTCCGTGTTCACATCGTCATATTCCACCAGCTCGTAACCATGTTCAAAATACAAAAGAAGCCAGGCCAGGTTCTGGATTGCCGGTTGGTCAATCCCAGGCCATCGCAGCAGAACCAGAGGAGGTTCATGATCAAAATGTCCCGGCTGCAGGGGGTGATACAGAAGATGACAGAAATGGCAGATCGCGTTGAGATTTTCCCGGCTGAAATCGTCATGGTCATGATTTACATGATGAATTTCCATCCAGCCCGGGAGTCTGATTCCGCAATTGGTGCACGTATGTTGATCACGTTCAAGCACCATGTGGCACTTTGCCAGATACGGTTGGGCTCGCCAGAGATGATCGGCGGCCCCAATACTGGCAATCGCAGGGGGATGGGGAAAAAGAAGAGGCATCACGAGCCCGTGTTCTTGTGGTCTCCGTTCAGTTCAGGAGATTGTTGCCATCAAAGTCCGTTGTGGTTGGCGTTCCGCCGCCAAATAACGATGTAATGCCAACATCAAGCAGTTCCGGCAGTCCAATCAGGGCGACACCCACGATCAGGTACACCATGACCGAACTGAGTTTGTTGTTCGGATCCTGAGGGTTGGACGAGTATTGCTTGAATTTGAACATGCTGACGAGAGACAGGCAAATCCCCGCCAGTGCTGAAACACCCCCTACCAGTTGGCCGACATTGGAAAGCTGGCCTCGCAAATTGTCGGCAAGGGACCCGAAATCCTGGGAAGACTGGGCTTGGACCAAACCGGCAACCAGCAGGAAGCAGGAACCGGTCACCAGAAAAGTTGTCGTTGTAAACGTTCGTCTCTTTTTTGTCACGAATGATCCTCCAAATTATGAAAACCTGAAGCCATCATAAGATCATTGATGATGTGTATAAAGTGCAAAGCCATGAGCATACACAAAAAGATTGGAAGGTGTGGCAAGATAAAACAGATGGGTAGTTTATTAAACTACATTATTGTGTTAAAAATATTTTATGTAGTTCATATACTATACATAAAATTACTTTTAATTTGTTTCGTAGTTATTTTATTTATCGTTTTTTGAATTCCTAATGGAGACTCTGACAATGTACAACGACAATCATACGCTCCCTTTTGATGCCCTTTTTCCCCTGGATGACTTTTCCCTGGACCACCTCAAATTTAGAACCCATGATCATCCAAGACTGCTACCTTGCTCTTACATATCACTTGGGGAGAACTGGATTGTCCCCTGTACTAAAAAAGTTTTTTTAGGGTTTTTAGGGGAACAGGATGATATCGAAACAGGACCCCCTGACTGGGAAAAGGAGGATTTCTTACATCAAGCAGCGATGGCTTCCGAGCTGAAAACGAAAACTGATATATCCCTGTATGATCCGGATTATGCAGTCCAAGGAACCAAGGGTTGGGGTGCAATTTGGTCTTGTCTGTTTGATTGGGACAAACCTATGTGGCATGATGACCTGTTTTTTGTTATGGAAGACGAGAATCAGGAAACAGAATATTACTTTTCATCCCTGAGCCGAATGCGGCATTATCTGGAAGTTGCTTTTTCCACCGGATCGCCGATGGATTTTGGTGGGATTGAGATTTCCCACCAGCGAAAAAGAGGCTTGTTACAACAAAAGAGGCTCTTCAACCCGGTGATTACATATCAGCCCGCGGCATCCGAACCTATTTATCTGATATTGAAGAGGGGATGGTATCGCCAGGCCTTTGAAAGGGCGCCTGGCCAAAAGCCTTCCTGCAGTCTGGGTGCGCCGAAACTGGGGAGAACCATAGCCTCCTCCATCGGCATGCTGACAAGAGGTGCGAGCTCACACAAGGCCGTCGCTTAAGTCCATCGGCCCTATCTGTCTCCCATAAAAAGTCTGCCCGGACAAATCAATTCCAGCCCTTTCAGGGTTTGAGAGTGGAATTCAGAAACTCGGTTGCGGTCATGGTTTCCATCTTGCCCTGCTGTTGCAGGCGAACCGCTTCGGTAAACCGGCTGGAAGCCCTGATCAAGGCTCCCGCCTGCTGGTATCTTGATGCCCGAATTCGACTGACAATTTCGATGGTGTCATAGGCTTCGGCTTCTTTGCCATCCTTGCAAAAATACCCATTCTTCTGGAGGTTGAGCATCCACTTGTTCCAGTTCTGATAGGCTCGTCGTCTTTCCAGGTCGCTATCCCCGATAAATTCTCCAGCCGTAAACATCATCTCCTCCCAGGTCAACATCATTGGTTTGCCGGGACCGGTCGTCTTGCGATCGGCCGGTTCGAGAAACTCCGAAAATCTTCGGCGTGGCCCCTTTTTGTTGAATCGGCTATTGGCCAGGACCATTTCGAGACCGTTGATCAGCCGTTCAATACCCCCGCTTTTGCTGTTCATTTTTCGGGTGAACACACCTGAGAGGGTCCATTGGGGAGCCAGTGCCATATACCCTGGAGCCACCTGCCTGCGAAAACTTTCTCCCCGTCCGAGAATGAAAATCGGTTCATTGCCGGTTACATCAACGTCATAGCTTATCAGGGGGACGGAAATGGGAACATTCTGATGATGCACCAGAAACTGTATTCCCTTCAGGACATTGATGGCCTGATTGACCCGTTCCTTTTGCAGCTGCTTACGGCTTTTATGTCCCATGATGATACGCTTGGCATCGGTAAAGCTTATGTTTACGCGATGGGGAAACAGAAAACAAAAGGCCCCGATCTTGTAGATATCGGTTCTGAGATGGGCATTTTTTGGAGCCTGCAGGGACTGGTTGGCCAATGTTCCCAGAATGACATTGGATGCCTTGACCTCAATTCCATTCTCCTCGTCAAGGTCAAAAAGGGTATTGCGATAGGGTTTTTTCTGATGTACGGATGGCATGGGGGTGTAGAAACATTTCTGCTGGCCGTCTGAAAAGGGATCCTTGGTGGCTATGGGTTCGCCGTCAACACGTGCAACCGGTAACAGCGACTCCCTGAGACTGACACTGACTTCGTTTTTCCGACGAAAGACGCCCTGCCCTACGAAAGCGACGGGTGTAAAGCCCTGCACAAACCGATCCTTGCTGACGTAGAGTTTTGACTCATCAAGTCCCCTGGATCGGTCATACCATTTCCGGAGCAAAGCCATGATGGGATGGCCGGGTGGAACTTCATCCGCTTCCTTGATGTTGTCTTCTTCCCATTCCTCCCATTGTGTCCGCCATTTGGCATGAATATCGGCTATTCCCACAACTTTGGAACGCTGGGTTCGGCGGGCGCCAACTTCCTCCGTTTCGCCATTCAAACGCACACACCAGTGGGCGGTCTGACTGTTCAGTGTTCGCCCCAGGACCGGACAGATAAAGGTATCCCTGCGGACGATGTCCTGCAGCCAGGCCGCCAGTATGATATTATTGGGACTTTCCGACTGGGGACATTCCTTGTCAAACAACTCCAGATAAACCAAATGGCCCGAGGCCGTCAGAATGGTATCGCTGTCCTGGGCATTAAAGAGGAGTTCGTTCCAATCCATCGTGTTTTGGGTCATATGATCTGCTTTCTTTTGGCACCATCGGGTGCGTCCTTTGCTTGCTTTGAAAGGGCTGTCATTTCAGCCTGATAATCGGTTTCGTTCTGCCAACCGGATGAATGGGCTTTAAAGCCACCAAATCGGTCCTTGTGATTCGTGATGGTTACCCGACACCCCAGATGGGAGGGGCCCCAGTTGGCCTTGGTCACGATCAACTGCCTTTCATCATCCGTCAGGCCAAGATGAAAACTGAGGGCACCCCTGGCTGCATCTGTCCAATGGGTGGAGCCGCCTGTCTGGCCAGCTCGGAAGATGTCGGAAGCCTGTCCGGTCACACGTCGTGCCTCCTTGTTGGTGTGGGCAATGACCAGAATTCCCATCTGGTGATGTCTGGCCAGGAGGCCCAGTTGGGTTATGAATTCCCTGACCTGGGGAGCATCATTGGCGTTGCCGACGAAGGCCGACAGGGCTGGATCGATGATGAGCAAACGCCAGTCCTCGGCGATCGCCAGTCCTCTCTGCACCATGTCCCATCCAGGCAAACACTGCGGTCTGGTCTGGGAAAGGCCTGTTTCCGGTGGACCGAAGAGCGGATGCCCTGCCATTTCCATGACGTAGAGCTGGTATTTTTGTGCCTGCGCCAAGGGTGATGCGTAATTCCTTAACATGATGTCCCGGTAGCGTTTGCTGATCACCCCGTTGGCATCTTCATAGGTCAAATAGAGAACATTGCCGGGATGGGAGGGGTTACTGCTTGCAAGAAGTCCCTGCAGAAGCCCGGCCTCCTGGCCGCCATAATGCGACAGCAGGGTTGCAATTTCAAGCGCGAAAATACTTTTGGCCACCCCCCCTTCCCCGGTAAGAATCGAGACCGAACCTTCGGCCAGGACGCTTCCCGACAAACCGGATACGTTCAATATGGGTTTGGGCATCTCGGGTTTGATGGACCCAATAGGCAGTGGAACGATGGGGTCCGCTTTGTCTGTCCCTGCATCCCTTGCCTGGTGCAACAAAGTCCAGTCTTCCCTTGGGATTCGGGCCAATTCCATTCTCATTTTTGTTGCCAGCTCCTCGATGGGCAGATCGGCCTTGTCGGGATCCGGGTGAAGAAAGTAGGGGCTGACAATTTTTTCCATAAAACGCTTGACGGCCGCATTCACGATTGTGGATTCATAGCCCTCATCAAAGTCAAGCGCGATCCCAATCAGGTCATGGGTCAACACTTCCATTCCTCTGGTATCACCTTGCAATTTGAGTTTTTTGGTTCGGTCCCGGTACTCCTGAAGACACCTTAATGTGTGCGCATCAAACATGATGTTCCTTTACCCGGTCGTTCCTGTTGATCTGGTCAAGCATCACGCACATCTCCCGGAGAGATATTGTGCCAGGCGTCAACCAGGGATTGCGACTTTTTTCGTGCCGAAGCAATGATGTTTTCCCAACGACTTGCTGGATCTTCACCTTCGTGACAGAATTCAAGCCGAGCGAAAAGCCCTTTTTCATAAAGGGACTGCCAGAGTGTCCTGCCGGCCTTGCGGGCCGCGTCATCCCCATCGGTTATGATACTATGGGGTGGCGGAAACTTCCCTCGGGCCAGACAGGTTGCCAGCTCCGGGTTTTTCATGAGACTTGTTCCTCCGCCTCCTATAATGGTATGGGCGGGATATTGCCATCCCAGGCTCAAGGCATCACACTCCCCTTCAGCAATGACCGTTCCGGCCTGACCGGTCCAGGGTTGAAACCATGCCCCCTTTCTTTTTCCCAGGGTCTTGCGCCATCTTGTATGAGGTCTTTGTCCTTGCCTGGTGAGAGCCTCAAAGGATAAGGCCTGCACATGCCCATCACGGCAACGCAAGGCATACATCAGGCAACCGGTAGGTGGCCATGACCAGACAACCACGGCTGGTCTGGAACGATTCAGGTCACCAAATACCTGTTCGGGGAGCCACCGAATATCCATGGGGAAACGTTTGAACTTGCAGCCCGGAGGAGGGAGGCAATGGCGACTGACCAGATAATGATGTGCCGGTGTGTTACCGATGGCCAGACCCTTTGACCAGACGCTTGCCACCCAGGCGAGGATCCTCTCATTCTTTTTTGCATTTCTGTCTGGATTGTCTTTGACTGGCCATTTTGAGGGCACCTTTTTCAGAGGGCCCTGCGTTCCCTTGTCCAAATCAAGCCTGGTCATTATCAGTCTGAATGCCTCTCTTTTCTGGTCCGTGGGTTGGTCATCAATACATCCACGGCAGCCAAAAAGAGCAGACCCATCCCCTCTGGTCCTGAGATGAAACCTGTCCCGACCACCACAATTGGGGCAAGGGCCTTGCCACTCCTGCCCTACGCGGGAGAGATACGGCCAGCGAGCCAATATTTCGGTTACGGTTACTTGAGTCATAGGCTTGTCGTCAATCTTAAAATTTGAGATTCTTACAAGTTAATCCTACTTCCAACCACGGGGTATATCAAGTCCAAATTTTATTTCCGGATGGGGTGTGGACTCTTGGCATGAATGTGTCGTTTGTGAGTAAAATCGTGACCACAACACATCACATTTTGCCCTTCAGCAAGACCAGGCAGAACAGAGAAACTGCTTGTTTGGATAGACGAATGTCACTTCCATCCGAATGTGCTCACCGTATGACCCTTTACAGATTTTGAATCCACAAGGCTCGGCCTGCCTTCAGATTAAGGCCAAAGCCTGTCGTGGATAATAGACTTTTGGTTTTAGCCTATTAGTAACAAAAGACTTTTATATCCACTGGTGATAAGGGTTTAAGGTCGTGTAAGGATAGACGAATGTACTTGATTGGATAGATGAATACCAAAGGGTGGATAGCCGTCCGGCCATAAATGGATAGACGAATGAGTCTGCAACTGTATTCTTCCCGTGAAGGCCTGGATTGTAGCTATGGATAGACGATTGTCTTCGCACGAATAGACGAAAGACCCTTTTTGGATAGACGAATGTCATAAACATCATCAAATCGAGCCTACGAGCCTCAACCGAGAGTTTTTTTTGAGGCAAGAATGGTCGGTAGTACACTCTATGGATAGATGAATGTTTCCTATTGGATAGATGAATGTCACTGATTAATTTTTTTTGTCGTCATTGGGTTCAGACATGCCAATTTTACCCAATCAGGGATAATTTAAGAAACGAATCACTCACGAGGAGTCTTACTTTTGAAGAGAATTGATTGTATGGATAGATGAATGTCACCAGACACTCGAGTGTATTTTATAAAGAAAAGGTTGGATCAGTCCCGGGTGGTCATATCAGATTAACAGTATTTCCGGCTCTGAATAAATTGGGTGACCCGAAGATCCCCCCACTCACGTCCTGAATCAAATCAGCGAACCAATCGGAGGTCGTGGAATTTTACATGAGACCCCTGAATATACTGAAATTCAGTAAAAAAAGTCCTTGCTTCCGACCTATTTCCCTTAACGCTTATGGAATCATGCAATCAAATTTCGCCGTATCGGCCGGCTTTTTATTTTAAAGAATGGCGGGGTGTGGGGTGCAAACGCCCACTCTGGACACTCTTACCTGATGCTGTAGGCAGTTAACCCAAAGGGATGAAATGAAGTGGGCCAGGCTTAATAAAGGACTAAAAGATAAGACTACATTACAAAATTCAAATATTGAAAAAACCTCAATAACCCCATGTATCAAGGAATTACGAGCCCAGGAATCAAACATGTAAGTAAAACAGATTGGGGAAATTGATGCAACAAGGTTGGATATTTAAGACGTGTGAACGTCGGGTGAAACAGGACCCTTGAGGTCTAAAATCAGGCCAAAACACAACAATCCCGGCTGCGTTCCTAAAAATTGGATAAAAATGACCCTCGCCTGGATCGATTCTGGAGGCATGTGACATAAACACCCCTGGCCGGGAATCATGTGTCAGCCAAGGGTGTGTGTTGCCTTGAAATCAGGTGTCAGTCTGGCCCGTCTCGGGCTCGTTCAGATTTTGGGTTCAGGAGAGTGAGGGGTTCCCGCTGATGGCCGATCAGGTTGCAAGGGGTGACACTGATCAGTTGCCAAAGACGATAGAGGATCACTTCCGCTCGCCAAGCCAATCTGGTTGCCATGGCCATGAGATAATCCATGAGGGATCGATAGGTATAGGCGATCATGATCAGGCACAGGAGATCCCTTTTCCTCCGTTTGTTTTTACGGATTTTTTTGCCGATTTTCAGTTCAGGAAGAATGGAATGAACATGGTGTGCCATGACCATGCGCTTTTCACGGGTGAGTCCTGTCCACCAAAGGTCGGCATTTCTCCAATGGTTACGCAGAGGATCGGAAAGGTTTTTTCGATGGTACCAGAGGTAGGCCTTGAGGTAGGCTCCGAAGGCCAGATCCGGAAAATGGATATATCGTTTTGTTCGGTAATTGCATTCGAGAAAGCTTTTGTTCAGATCCTTGAGATTGAGGTGGGGCAGGCCTTCCAGGAGGCGGGAACCCATGTTGGTCGGTATCTGCCATGTACAGATCCATGTATTCCTTTTTTCCACTGGTTCATACACACGGTGAAACTCAATCAGGTCAGGGGACTGGTTTGGTCGGCATTTTTTGGATCGCCTCAATTTTATACAGAACCCATACCAGTGTCCCTTGGCCTTGACGACGGCAAGAATTTTCTGCAGCATCTTTCGCAGGCCGTGGTTCGACTTCCAGCCGCCCTTTGCCCGGATGGTTTTGAGGAGCAGGAAACCACTGTTGCCCTCGCGGCTTTCAATTCGGTAGGTCTGGTTATAAAGCAGGCCTTGGATCATTATTTCTGATGCTGAATTTCGATCGTCGAACATTTCTTGAGGAATGGGAGCGATCGGAGGGTTTTCCTTCTTTGTCATCGTGTGAAACAGCCAAGGTTCAGCAACAAAGGTCAGTTTCCTGATGGTGTTTCCCCGGGTTTTTTCGATCGTGCTTATCTGTCCGAAGCCTTTATGATCAATGCGTTTTGTCCATGTACCGTTATCATTTTTTTTCTCGAGGGTGATCCGGCAGGATACAAGTCTTTCAAGGGATTCCAAAATCTGTTTATTCGTCCAGTTCGTCCGGTTCAGAAAAATTCTGACCTCTTTCGGTCTTACATGGATATCCGGCGTCTTATTCGTGTAGATACGGGTTGTTAAAAAAAACAGAACCAGGAGATCGTTATGGTCCAGATCTCGGTGTGGACATCTGATGTCTAATCTCTGACTCTTATCGTTGAGTTGATATTCCAGCTTGGCCGTATCCTCCATGTGGTTTTTTTTCCCCGATCGTGGTCTTCCAAAACAATAATCAAACAAGATTGTGGGGACCCAGGCCTGGGTCGGGCTGCTGTCCCGGAAGGGAGGATGTTTTTTGTGTATATTGGTGGCGAAGTTGAGCAGGAAGGGCATATCCCCTATCGGTCTTGTCTTTTGAACCCCCCAAGGTGCTGACATGTGACTATTCAACCTTCTGTTCTGATGGGATGTTCGGTCGTGGGTCCTGGATTGAGATCTTTGTCATCCTGGCCTCTTCTTGTTTCCACGTTTGCCTGTTTGTTTGTACTTTCGGTCGTTGTTTCTTCCGTTCTGTTGGTGATTGGCGGCAAAGACGTCGGCCAGGCAGCCTGCCGGGAGTTTGAGAATTTCATCACGTGCTTGTTCCGCACTGGCGGCAATGCTCCGCACTTCCTGCCACCAGATTTTTTCGGCTTGGGGATTGCGGTTCAGCTCATCGAGTCTGAACTCCCAGAATGCCGTAAGCCCCGGATCGACCAGTTCGGGTGCTACCTGGTTCAGATTCTGCCACAGGGCCATGCCGGCCTCGGTGGGCTGAAAGCGGCCTGTGTTTCGTTTGATTTGTCCCTGGGCGACCAGGCTTTCGATGATTTGATCGCGGGTGGCAGGTGTTCCTATGCCGCTGGAGGCTTTGAGACGCTGCTTGAGGTCCTGCATTCGACTGTTGGTTTCCGGTATGTATTTCCAGGCATTCTTCATGGCCATTATGATGCCTCCTTCGGAGAATCGTCCAGGAGGCTTGGTGAACCTGTCGTCAACATTCGAATCAGTAATTTTTATAATTGAACCCGGTTTTATCGGAGGCAGGAGAACATAATTCTTTGAATTTCTGCTGTTTTTCGAATCAGCCTGGACAGTCATCCAGCCACCACTGATGATAATCCTTCCTGTGGCCTGAAAATCGGCATCCTGATTGAGGCCCGTTTGTGCAGCTGGAACAGTAAAGCGGATTCTGGTTTCTTCCAGCTGGGCATCTTCCGATGTTTGTTCCAGAAAGGCCAGGAATATGGTTTTGGCCAGGAGGTGCTGGTCTGGCGAGCATTGGTGCCACAGGGTCGCCATTTCATCTATGACCTTGACATTGGGTTGAATGGCATGGTGGGAGGACGCCCCGACTCCTTCATTGGAATAGTGGTTTTGCCGTCCCCTGCCCTGTCGGATGACCGGCTGGAGAGGGAGGGTGACGGGCAGCCCGAGTTGCTTAAGATTGATTAGGGCCGCTCGAAGGGGAGCGGCATCGGGCACCTGACTTTCCGGGAGATATCGGCATTCGGCCCTTGGATAGGTTATCAGTTTCAGATCGGCATAGAGGGTCTGTGCCACCTTGAGGGTTTTCTCGGCCGGCCATTTGTAACGGGATCCCATATGACTCTGCAGGGAGGAAAGATCATGGGGGTGCTGCGGTGGTTTCCTTACGGGTTTTCTTGCCACCTTCACTGGCCCTTCCCACCCCTTTACACTCCTGGCCAGAGCTTCGGCCATGTTTCTGTCAGAGAGGCGGTTTTCAGCGTCTTCATTATCGGGACCCTCTTCCTTGTCGTCTTGATCATCACGCACATCGTCGCTGGTGTCTCTGTTGAGTGCCGCTTGCCTGTTTATGTAGGTGGCGAAAAACATCTTTTCCTGTTGCTGGCATTGGGCGGTGACAACAAAGTAGGGTTCCGGTTTGAAGGTCACGATTTCCTGTTCACGCCTGCAGACGATCCCGAGAGTTGGGGTGCGGACCCGTCCGATTCCGATGGGCCTTTTGTTGCCGCCGAGATGGACGGTAACCGTTCGTGTGAGGGTGAGATTGAAGATCTGGTCAGATTGTTCGCGGGCCTTGCCGGCGGCATAGAGGCCGTCGAATTCATGTATGGGTCGCAGTTTGGTGAAGGCATCGAGGAGGGTCTTTTGATCTTCGGCGGCGAAGAGGGCCCGCAGGATGGTTCCCTGAAAGTGCAGATGATCGGCGATTTCGCGTCCGATGACCAGCCCTTCCCGGTCGCAGTCGGTTGCGATGACCAGGGTTTTGGCTTCCTTCAGAGCTGTTCTGATGTCCTGCAGGGCGTTGGTGCTTCCCCGGACCGGTTTCTTGCCATAGGGTTGTTTGGGGCAGAGCAGTTCGGTTGACCATTTTTGCCAGGCGGGATTGATGTCCTGTGGTTCCTTGAGCGTGAGGAGGTGGCCCCTTGCGGGGACGATCTGTCCGAAGCGGCTACCTAGTGCCGCCCTGAGGTTTCTGGCTTGCGAGGGTTTCTCACATATGATTACGGTTGACATGAATATTCACGACCCTCCCTATTGTATTCATTTCGTAGTTGTATTACCAGAAAAGGCAAGATAAAAATTACATATAAATACATAACACTCCATTAAACTACCTAACATTACATATAAATACATAAAATAGTATATATACTACATTAATATACATATACTTACCAAACCTTACGATCCTATTCTTTTCCTGTTCAAAGAAGTGTTTGTCATTTCCAAACCCATCTCCAGGCCGCTTATTCCTGCCATTCCCTGAGACGTCCACTGTCGAGATGGACAAACCCTTTTTTGGGGTAGAAGCCTGCCCCACCTATTTCAAGGTATTTTGCCAGACTGAACAGATCCTTGCTGTGGACTTCGGTTGAGTGAAAATCAATGGCCCGGCCATAAATGTGCATGCTGTTGGGAACGGCTCCCTCAAGCCTGTTGTTGGTTTCTCTTGTTCGGTAGCCTGAGAGGATGACCAGCGGTTTCTGCAGTTCCAATTCCTGGGAAATTCGGGCCAGACCCCAGTAGAGCCTGAGACAGATGGGTGTCGAAATGTTGGTTCGCCAGTCCCGCAGAAAGTTATTGAGATGCTTGAGTACCTCGACGAGGTAATGCCCCTGATGATGGAACTTACCCTGAAAGCTTTCCTCATTGTAGGGGTTGACGAGGTTCAGCTGCGGTTCGGTTTCTGAAATGAGATTGTCCAGCCGACTGCCCGGGCGCCATGGGGTGGGCAGACGTTCAGGAACACGGGGTTGGGCAGGTGACCCCAGCATGGAGGTGGTTCCACAGGTCAATCCCCCCAGAATCATGGTTCTTCGTCCCATTTTCCTTTGGCTCCGGTTCGTCATGATCCCCTCTCTGTTGGTGTGGTACGGCGTCTGGTGTTACGTCCTATGGTCTGGGCGGCCTGCTGGCTTTGGGACATGACCTGGTGTCCAGCCCCGGCGGCGGCCACCCTGATGCGATCGACTTCGGCCCCCAGCAGTTGGGAATCACCTCCGACCCATCTGAGAATACGTCCCGGAAGTTCGGCTGTCAGGGAGAAACTTCTTTCGGCCAGCACAAAATAGACCACCACCATGAGAATCCCCACAAGCAGCAGACCTGTTCCCCAAACAAAAACAGATTGGGACTGCATCACGCCATCGAGGACGACATAGAATCCTATATTGACAAGGGTTGTTGTGATTTTGAAGATGCCCATGCCGAGAATAAAGCCGAAAACCATCAGGACAGGTGTGAGCGCGAGGGACATGACGAGCAGGTAGCCCTGTTGGGCAGCGGGGCCTGCCAATCCTTCCCCGTCCAGTCGAAAATGCATGATGGCCCACAGGTTTACGGCAATGATGGCCTCGGCAATGATGAGGAAGTAGCCGGTTACAGCGGCTACCCAGATCAGGGAGGGCAGAACAGGCATAATGGTCGTCAGGGTCTGCCCCACCATGAGGATGGCAAAGCCGATGGGTTGAACAACATCCCCGACGCCGTCCACAATTCCGCCAATCCAACCGGGCAGCAGGACTCCCAGGGTCTGGGCGGCGGCCGAACCCCCTAGGAGAATCCCGCTGGTTTCCGTCAGAATGCTGCCGAGACCGGCCAATCCGATAAAGGGGTCACCATCGGGATTGGGTTGCAGGAATTCCCAGAGAAAGCGACTCATTCGATCGCGCAGCACACTCTGGCCAATTTCAGATCCTTCGGTCCCCCGGACCATTTCGGCTGGTACGATGGTTCCTGTATTGACGGCACTGATCCAGGCCGCTTGCCAGTATTTGTCCATCTCAATGCTGATTCGACGTGCTTCCTCAATAAGCTCACGTCTTGCATTACTGCCGAAGAGAAAGCCCCGGAATCTTGTCATTACGGGTGTTTCGCTTGCCTCGGCATGGGCGTTTAGGTTGGCTTCCCTGAGATTGCTGGCCTGAAAGGTTGGCCGGGCATTCTTGACGCGCAGGCCGTCATCGGCAAACCGGGCCATATGCATGTACCAGGCCCCGGCCCCGAGCCAGCCCTGCCCCTGGTTGTTACGGTCCTGACAGATTTCCTGGCCATAGGGACCGCCTCCCTGGTGCCGGCAGGCGGAACTGTACGCTCCGGCAACGATCAGGCTCAACCGATCACGGGCATTGGTTCCATCACCGCTTCCCAGAGCCCCGGCCCTGGTCAGGAGGGGATTGAGTCCGGCGTTCAGGGTGTTACTGTAGATTTCACCGGCCTTTCTGATGGCGGCGGCCAGTCCGTCCACCCGTTGGCGATCCTGATTGGCGGGAGCTCTCCTGACATGGGCCACCAGTTGTTCAGCCTGGGGTCTGAGAATGGCCACGACGTCCTCAATAGCGTTCAAATGTGTCTCCCTGTACGGCCTGCCCAGCCCCTGATATCCCAGGTTGATGGCTGGATTTCCCTTACCGGTCAACACGGTTGGTATATCCGGGAGGGTGAGGACACCACAGCCGTCGGCGTGATGCAGGTTGTTGGCATTGATGACCGCATTGTTGCCGTAGGGATTGACGGTTACATAACAGACATCCTCCCCGTCTTCCCCCTGAAAGCATTCCCCGTTGCGTTCCACCCTCATAAACGTACTGCCGTCATCCACCGGTTCCAGCAAATGGGAAATCATGGCGGCGCAGACTTCCATTTGCCATATGGGTTCAATGACTGAGGCATCAAAGCTCGTATCGGGGAGAATATAGGTATCCTGAAAGGTCACGATCCGATCGGCGGCCTGTCCCCACAACAGTGAGGCGGCGAAGGTTGAGCCCTTGACAAAAACCGCAATTCCCATCTGGATGGCGTTGTACCCCGAGGATCCGCCAATCGGCATCAGCATCCCCAGCCCCACGAGGGAGCGAACCGGTGCCCACAGGGATGAAAATCGGGCTCCGAGCACCTTCCCTTCATGGGCTGTCTGGGTAATTCCGGTAGCGGCATACCAGCCAAAGAGAACACCGGCCAGGGCTATGCAGAGAATATTGAAAATTCGGATCATACCGACCAGAGCGGGTTCCTGTCCGGTTTGACAACTGGTATGATCAAACATCTGGCAACCGAAAATGCGGCTGAGGAGCATGGCACTCAGATTGTCTCCCCCTGACGAAAAGGAATTCATCACGTCATCAACGATATCCACCTGGGCCCCGATGGCTGTTGGCCACAACAGGCTGCCACCGAGGCCCAGGAAAAGGAGGAGGAATGAAAGCGTGCGATCCATCTAGTACCTGAAGCGATTTTTGGTGCGAATCCCTTTGAGGTAGGCAAGGCCGCTCATATAGCGTCTGGCCCTGACCTGGGCGGCCCGAAGAAAGTTCTGAAAGGCGAGGACCAGAAGAACGGGTGCCACCACCGCCAGACTGAACGCCAGCAATCCCTGCCCTGTCAGCACGGTCATGAGACTCCCGAGAATCGCCCCGCATGTTGCCGCCCCGAGGACGGCTCCATTGCGGGTGTAATTTCTGGCAATTTTCTGCAAATCCTGATCATTGAGCCGGGCCTCCTTCTGGTGCTGTCGAAAAAGGTCCTGGCCATCCGTTCTATCGACCGGGCCGAAGGAGTCTTTCAGACCTGGTCTTTGGCGAAGATCGACAAGCGGGAGGTTTTTTCCGAGAAAACGGAGACTGCGAAAGGCCCCGGCAGGATTGTGGGATCCAAGACCAAGTCTGGTCATCAGGTAACCGCCCATTCGACGTTTTTTTGTGCCTGGGGATGGTGCCTGTCTGGTCATAAAGTCTCTTCTGTGGATGAACTAAAAAAACGTATTGTGTCGCCGCTCATGGGTCAAGCGGAAGAGGGGTGGTGTTCAGAAAAGTCTGACCTGTCTTCTGTTCGATTTCACGTGGCAACCCGAAACTTTCTTCATTGTGATCTGGAGAGGGGAGGGCGGCCTGGAAAATTTCGGGTTCCTGGACACCGGCCCGGATGTGCCATTTCTGTCCCTTAGATAACTCTTCTCCTTCCTCTGGTTCTGCCCAGATGTAAAGGGGTACTGAATTCAGCTGGCGTGATCGCATCCATTCCAGGTTGGCCTGGAGCCAGCCCAGACCCTTTGCTCCGAGCTCAGCCACGATCTGTCGGTTGGTTGTGAGGGCGTCAAAATGGACCTGCCCCCGGTTGACAATTTCATGCTGCCAGATGGCCTCGGCCGGATTGGCGGCCAGAATGAGCTCGGCGGCCAGAAGGGTTGATTCTTCTCTGAGAAAAGGTGCCAGTACGATGCGAACCTGTATCTCTCCAATGCTGATGAGCGGGGCCAGTTTCTGCAATCCCTGGCTGCAAAAGGGACAGGTCGGATCAATGATCATGTAGACCACCTTGGCGTCGGGCTTGCCCAGCCTGATCCAGAAGGTATCGGTTTCGATGCTGGCCAGCATGCTGTTTCGATCGGTTGTGTCCATGAGTGCTGGATCAGGAGAATGGACCGGATTCGCCTGAATCATCTTGTCGGGTAATAATAATCCTGCAGACTGTTCAGGGTCTATGGCCCTTTCCAAAGGTTGCGGGTCTTCGATGCTGGCGAGCAGTGTCATGAGTTCTTCGCTGGTGGGGGCATCATGATTCTGTCCGACTGCGATGCCCAGACGCAGCCACAAAAGGGCCGTTTCCGGAGCACATTCCCTGGCGTCACTGGCGTGGGGATATCCGGTCACGGCAACACACGCTAAGAGCAGGGCAGGGCGAAGGCGGTTTAAAATAAGTACTGGCAAACCATAAATCATGTCACAATCCTCAGGCTGGTGAATCCATAATGTTTGCAGTCAGGGTAGAGCCGTGGCGGGCAATTGCAATTTTTTTATGTGTATGCTCATGGAATGAGATCATTCCTTCTCCTCTTACATGATCTTGGGATGTGGTGTTTGATTCATCTCATCTTCTTCATGGTCGGGTTCAATGGCCTTGTTCGCCTGCAGAACTTGGGTTTTGTGCACGCCCTCTTCGAACACCATGGGAATGAGATTTTGCAGCCACCCATTTCCAACCCCATGGGTTTCGATGAATTTGAGATCACGCAGGGGAACATCGACCAGAAATCTGGCCTCAATGAGGTTATCGGCCGCAATCCCGACCCAGATCCGATTGTCCCGATCGGTCCACATGTCGGCCGGGGGTGGATCCTCCAGCCCGATCCAGTCAACGCCTGGAATGAAACAGACCAGTTCGCCCCTGTGGATGTCTATGCGTCCTTTGATGGCAGTGGTATTCGTTGTCATTGGGTATTCCTCAATTGATCGCTGGTTGATGGTGTCTGTCAGGGTTTTCAGCCCGGACCGTTGGACCGCTCGTGGCCAAATCACTGGTTTTCTCCGCAACAATGGTGTTGAGATCGTCATAAAAACTTTGCGGCATGGGTTTTCGCATCATCTGTCCCAGGGGATTTTCGGCGTGACTGGCAATCAGTTTAAAGGGATGGGTGTGGCATTTGGCAATCATGCTCCATTCCTCCCACAACTCTCTGGTCAGTTGGTGCAGACCGGAGGTGACATCAATGGTGTTCAAACTCAGGTTATCCTGGGAATAACCGCAATACTCGGCAAACGTGACATAATGCTCTCGGTCTTCATACGGTTGCAGTGCGTTTTGACGAGTCCAGTTCCGCCACTGGTCAAAAGCCGGTCGGGTTGCCAACTGCTGTCCATTGAGTCCGTTGATTAATCTGGTGACAGCATGATTGAGGATCTTGGCAGGTCGGGTGTTGCGGACACCATTGAACCCGTTGCGCCGGAATTGGTATCCGGATGTCCCGGCGTTGGTTACCACCTTCAGGCAAAGGGTTGCCCGGTGTGTGTCCTTGTGCAGGTGGTAGAAGACCGAGTCGCCAGTGAGCAACGATCGTTTATAGGTTGCAATGCAATGCCGCATCTCCTTACCCTCCCTGGCCAGATCTTCGGCGGTATGAAGGGGTGTGAAGGTCACGTCATTCAGTATGAACGAATCGGTCAGGGGTTCGGCAACGGCACGATGGGCGGCCCATTTGGCTGTCTGCTCATCATCTGTCGTCCTGTCGACAGGTGGGGGTGCGTATCGGGCCATGATATTGTTCAGGTGGTTGATTCTGGGTGTCCAGCGCCTGATGAGCTGGCTGCAGTGCAGGAGAGGATTGCGGCCGCTGTTGGCCATCAGGATATCGCGAGCCATTCGGAATCCCATTCGGCCCAGATCCGGTTTGAAGGGCCAGTTATGCTGCGGCAGACCCGCTATACCCGCTGGAACATGTTGATGAACAAGTGCTGTCATGGCCGGCAGAAGGACCGTTCGACCCAACTGGTTGCACATTTCCAGCATATCGGCAACAAGCACAACGGCCTGATGGCGATCAAGTGAGTGTTCTTCGTTGAGTTCCAGTACCGTTCCGATCTGATCAAGCACTTTTTGCCATTGGCCCTTGCTTGCCCTGATAATCTCTTGGGAATCAATATTCAGGGTAATATTCAGGGGGCGTATGAAACCGGCATAGAGGGTGGCAAAGGCCTTCCAATCCTCGCTGGTGCCGGGTATGATGGATGGATTGCCAACAGCAGTTAAGGCCCGCAAGGCGTCCTTGATGTTCCACTCACCGGTCAGAATGAAATGGCGATCATGCACATGACCCAGAATGTCGGGATCACTGAGGGGTCTTGCCTCCAGACCACAGACGGGTCGGTGTGAAACTTCGTTGCGCTCAATTCCGCGCAACCGTTTCAATCCCCCCTTGGTCAGATTTGGCCAGACTGTTTTGAGAGCTGGCAGAAGCGGCTGGGCACTGTCGATCGCATCCCTCGTTTCCGGTTCCCTGGCGAGAAATCCTGCCAGCAGTGGAAATTCACCTGCGGCCTGCCGGCGCCATCCCATATCCTGATCGTTGGCATACCAGCCCAAAGTTATGCTGTTGCTTTCTTCACGACATCCCTTGAACACTTCATATGCCCGGCGAAAAGCTTCGGTGTGTCGGGTCCTGAGCAGTGTGGCAAGGGTTGTCCAACTCTCTTCTTCCAGGGCGGGACACTCCTCGGGAAGCAGACCTTTTTCAGTTTGCATGATATCACTCATCCTGGTCAGGAGTTCTCGGGCGTCACCAGTCAGGCATGCGACTGCAAGTTCGGGCAGGGGGTCTGTTTTCAGCGGGAACAGTCGAGGAATACCGATGATGTTCTCGGCCTGAACATAGGTGTGTCCCGTTCTGTCATACAGGCGTACGAGGTCACACCCGGGAAGCCCCGATGCCGTTATGAAGGCTGGATCGCGTCCTTCATTCGGATAGGTATGGTCCAGCCCGAAAGGATCAGGGGACCTGTCACTTTTGTTTGTGTCAGGCAAGTTCCACAGCGAAGCGATCGCCGGTTTTACGGCGGTCATTGGAACCGGTAGGGCATCAAGGACAATGTTTGCGGGATCCTCGGGATGGGATCGCAGACAGCATACCACTTCGTGAAGTCCATCAGCAGGTCCAAAGGGACCAAAGGCAAAAATCAGGGCATTGTCTTCCCGATGCAGAATGGTCACTCCCATTGTTCTTCTCCTAGATTGCCATGGCCAGGGGCTCTTCCACCGGTTCCTTGTTCACGGCCAGGTCACCGGGAATCACGACATTGATACCCATTTGCTCGGCATTTCTGATCAGTGCGGACAGTATCGTTTCGCTCTGTTCAACGGGAACCGCGAGTCGAAGGGGACGGGCCTCTCTTGGTGTTCTTTTTGGGAGCGAACGGCCTGTAACAGCCTGCCACAACTCCCGGCCGCAGTCATGGGCCCAGAAAGAGCGATTGGCCTTCGTATAGGCGGGGAGTGTAACCAGCATCCAGTCCTCGCCGGTGAGTGCCAGAGAGGCCTGGCCCGGCAGGGATCGTCCGCTCAAGGCCAGCACCGGCTGGGTCAGGTTCTGGCGGTTGTCCTGATGCCAGTTTCGGCGCGCACGATTCATAAGATCGGTTATGTCTTTTCGACTGTGCTTTGCACCCTCCCAGGTGACCAGGGCCGTTTGATGCCTCGAGGTGACATGTGACTGCAGCCAGTCCCGGCATTTGCCGCTGGTTGTGAGTCTGACTTCTCCATGCTGATCCAAAAGGGCCAGGAGGGTTTGCAGGCGCCTGGTGTCTGCTGGTTGGGCCATATCAAAAAGGGTTCTGGGATGTTGTCTTATCGCCTTTATATCCGCTTTTATTGCAGGCAGGGTTTCCTGCAGGGAGTTACCTGTCATCAGCTGGTAAATTTCATGGCCCGTATCCACATCCCAGAATCGTTTGCAGGCCTCCCTCGTCAAATTGGGCATCGTTGCCTCTATCAGGTGGCTGGTGTCATGCGGTCGGTCGAGCATGGTGAGTGCGATAAAGCGCTGGGGCAGTCGTTTGCTGTCCTTGTCAGCACGGCGATATTGAATGGCCTGCCTGACCTTGCCGCCCCCCTCCCGCCAGCCGGCCCAGAGGGTTCGGGCCGTGATGCCCACGGGTTGATCGTTATAGGAAAATGTGTTGGGTCTGGTATTGACCGCCGCGAGGGTTGATTGGCCATTGGCCAGCCGAACATTCATGATTCGGAACCGGTTGCCCTGGTTGGTTTTCAGTTTCAGGGCATTCCCCGTGATGAGCTGAACGGGTCGGACAGATTTCTGTCCAGCCACGGACTGAAACAGCGTTGCCAATCGATTGTCCTGATCCTGCAGGATGTTCCCGATGGGTTTGAAGCCTTGGTTGGTCAAACTTCCAAGCGTATAGGTGGAGGGGCGTTCATCGCCGGCGAGGATAACGGTAAAGAGGTGTCCGCCATGCGACAACCACAGGTGGGAATCCCTATCCGAAGGGGGCGTGTAGTCAAGGACAATCCCCATCTGAACAAGATCTTTCTGTATAACCGTACCGGGTTGCAGGATTCTCACCTCGTCAATGAGAGTATTGATTGTGCCGGCCATGACGGGTTCGGGTTGAAGGGCATTGAGGGTTCTGATATGCTCCGCCTGCGCCGGGGGGTCCATGACGATCCTGCGCCGGTTGAGGGCCGCCTGTTCCCTGATGACATTGATGCCCATGGGGTAGGGTCTGTGCCACTGGGCATTGTGAATTTCCGATGGTTTGCTGAAGGCCGACTCGTTCTCATCCCCGGTCAAATCGTTTTCATCCATGAAGAAACGGCTGCTGTCATCCAGGGTTACATATCCTTCCAGGGAACGGGTCTTCAGAGGGTTCAAACCCTTTTCATCAAGTTCATTCTGATGCAGTTCATATTCATGCACGACATGGTTGAGAAAGCGCTGTTGCATGTCCTCCTCCAGGAAAGGCAAAAGATTGAGCATGGTGGTTACCAGACCATGGCCGTTTCCCGTTGTCCGTTCAATCCCGTCTGCCCATTGATGTTCCTGTGCCCGCCAGCCGGGATCAATCATGCTGGTCAGGTCCTCAAAGGCATCATCCTGCAGGGTTCGTCTGACCGCTTCCTCCCCAACGGAATTGCACATGTCGGGTATTGAATCCTGCAGGGCTGGATGGTCTCGATTGCTGTCCACGATGGCACCCAGTGAATGCAGCTTGCGGTTGTAATAGGAAATCTTGCGCATTTCGGCCGCCAGGCCGGTTGAAACAATCAGGATTTCAGGAATTGACGTCTGGTTGAACCGATTGCCCCGCCCTTCACTTTGCAGTGAATCGACAATATTCTGATCCGTATCCATGATAATGATGGATCGTGGGCGCTGATCCCCGAAACTCGGGTCGGCATGGTAGGAATGACCGGTTGATACGGTTCGGTTGAAGATGATCACATCAATCATACCGTCATTATAGGCCTCTCCGATCGTGCTTCTGTCCTGGTCTCGTGACATGGGACGCGCTTCAAGGCGGCTCTGGGCATCAAACTGCATGGTACGACCGGTCAATTCCCCGACCGTGATGTCATTTTCCTCCAGCCCTTGGCGCAGGGCATCAATCGGGGAAGGGGGCAGATGGTCTGGCAAACCGGCTATGTCTGTCTCAATTTCAGCCATGATGGCCCGCAATTGATCGGATCCAACAGCCAGCACATCCTCGATTGCCGGTTCTCCCGTGGTTGAGTGTCCCCGTTGCAATTGTCCCACTTTAAAACGGATATAATCCTTGAAGGAAAAAGTCCTGTTCGGATCGGCATCACCCGTTTCCCTCCGCAGGTGTTCCATCCAGGTCCCGCCTGTTTCACTGATGAAGATCTGGGGCTTGCGTCCCCGGTTGATGGCTTCCCGGGCAATCCGCACGGTCTGAGCAATCTTGTTCTGGTTGACAATGGAGGTGGCAAGGTGAGGGAGCGGATTGGTCAGGGTATAATGTCGAAACTCCCGGCGAAACTGGGCCCGAAAGCGGGCAATGTTTTGACCGAGCTTACGGAAACTGTCAGCTATAATTCTGTTCTGTCCCGTCTCGCCTTCATTCGGCAGAAGGGTTTTCCTTGGGACATCCATCAGGTCGTGATCCCTGCGGAGATAGACTCCATCCTCGATCAGCATGGTGGTCATGTATTCCTGACTCGCCGATGGCACGTTGTAGAGGCTGTCTGTTGTGTGCTGCAGGGCTGGGGGCAGGCAGTAATTGTAGAGATCACTTCCCTTGTAGTCCCGCAGGAATGTGGCTGACGCAAACATGACTCGACCGGCACCTTCGCAGAATTTCCGGACAACCTTACCGGTATTGCTTGTGATGTTGAGGGCTGTGTGGCACTCATCTAGAATGACCATGGTATGACCATCACCGGATATGTTGTTGATCCATTCGCGGGCCGGATTGTCATCATGGCCATCCATATCAACCAGTTGAAAGGATGAATAGGTTGTGATCACCATACGATTGCCCTCCGGCCACGCACCGGTGAGAAAGAGTCTTGATCGGGCGCCGATGCCATCAATTTTCCGTTCATTGGTGTAGCGTGTTACCGGCTGGACTGTTTCAGACGGCAATTTTGACCCCACAAGGCCGACCCTGCCGATCAGGTCACCTGTTTTGGTATCGGCGACATCACGCAGGACATCACGCATGAGACTGGTGGATTTGGTAAAATAAAGCACCCGATTGCGGGGATGGCTGTGCAGCCAAGTCGCAGCAGCCCCAATCATTGACCTGCCCTTGCCGGCCCCGGTTTGATCGGCCAGAATAAAACTGCGTCCCCGCTCATGGGCCCACTGGCTAAGTGCGATCGCATCAATCTGTTCGGGCGAAAAACGTTCTTCCAGTTCCGGTCGGTCGAGACCCAGGAGTGAGGACACATAGTCATCCACGTCCTGGCCCCTGGCGGTGATGAATTTTTCCTTGGCCCGGTCGAAAGCCTGCTGGTGGCCCTTGGCAATCATGGTTCGGGCGACACCCGTTTGGCTGAGGGACTGGTAGGGAACCTGTCGGTAGCGCATGATTTCCGGCTCGGTTCCGGTATGAAGTTCCATCAGGCGCTGGCGTCCGTGCCGGGCTTCATAATACCATCGCTGAAGCTCCTGGGAGGTCTGGGCCTCGGGACAGCGAAGCGCTGCCGCCGGTGCGATGGCAAGTCTTTCGGGCCGTTTGTCACCTACAGCGACTGCCAGCAGACCCGTTGCACCTTCATTCTGTTGCTCCGCCATGGACGGACTGATCCGGCAACTGGCTTCAATACCATGCGCACAGGCCACGTCCCGCAAAATGGCCATCGCTTCCAATTCTCCTTCAATATCATCGCCAGCCGGCAACAGGACAGCTGATACACCCTTATCCCTGCGGAGGGCAAGATGGGCCAGGAGAGCATCGCCGGCTTCCGCGACGGGCCAGTCCCGGAGATCCAGAAAAAAGCGGTCAGCCTCCATCGGATTGGTTCCCTGGACGATCAGGGTATCCGCGGCATGTTCCGGTTGGTGGGATGTTTCCCGTGGTAATGCATCATTCTCATGTAACTGAAACCTGACGGGAGCAATGCCTGTGGTTGGGAAATTCCTGGTCATCTTCAGAACTTCCCTTGTGGCCTGTGTCAGAAGGGGCGACAAACCGCCCGACGGCATCAGGTCAAGTTCGATGGTCTTCTGGAGTCGGACCAGATCATTCCAGGCCCGTGTTTCACCAGCATGGATCGGTGATTGACAGATTTGCAGAAACAGATCCCCCATCAGCCAGTCACGCGCCTTATGGGCTTCGGTGGCGGGTTGGAAACCAGGTCGTGAAGGGCAGGGTGCAACCGTCCTTCGTGCCAATTCCTCCAGAGCAGAGCGTTTATAATGCTGACCGGTACGAAGGCTGTTCTCAGTTATTCTTCGGGCGAGTTGCACGTAATCCTCACGGCGGGCGAAACGCAGGGCTTTGGCCGGTGGATACAGACTTTCGTGGTTGAACCAGGACCGGCCATCAATCCAGCGGTGCCCCTGATGTTCGTAGACCGGTTCGCCCTCGCGGTTATGGCCAATGGATTGACCACCGTCAGGACAGTCATGCAGACCATGATGATCGGCAAATCTTTGCCGTGCCCCTGGAGTGCTGATGTCATAGGAATTGCGGTAGGCCTGGACCCGGCTAAAAAAAGCGAGAGGAAGCACATTGTTACCCTTGTCCGGAAAAGGATGGGTCAAGAGGCGGGGATTGGTGGCATCGGACACCCACCCCATCTCTGTCAGTTCGGCCGGTAGGGTTCCACGATGTGATTGCAGATCCAGAACATAATGCAATTTCCCTTCATGCCGTCTGAATTTGAGGGATATGCCACTTGCAGCAGGGAAAGAAAACCATGTTACCATTATAAGACTTTCCCGTTATGACATGAATTGGGGACGTTCGGGTTGATGATCTTCACGATGGTCTGGTTCAGGCCGCATGCCATCTTGAAGATCAAGCAGTGTGTCCAGCTCATCCTGCAGTGACAGGACTTCCTCGGCCGTGGGGATTTGCTCACCGAGGGCTGTCACGACCGGAGTTCCGTCAATCCGATCAATAATCTGGGCCCGGGTTACCGAAGGCCACGAGTAGAAATAGCTTGCTTCATGGTCCCCAACCACCAGCACATCCTGATCATTGGGGGTAACATAGAGCCGACAATCCGGCTGGTACTTCCCATCAAAATACTGGTCCAGAACAGTCTGGATATGGTCCCGTACCGTCGGCCCCCATTCGGAATTGCCGAACGCGGTGACTTCCAGTGCTCCAGCCTCCTGAAGGCGATCAAGCAGGTCACCAGATGGGCAACGGGCAACCCCGGCAGTCATATTTTCCGGTAGGCAACTGGTGAGGGTGGCGAAGACGTCCCGCACCAGACCGTCATTGAGCTGGGCGATCTGGCGACGGATAGGGTTGTGGTCGTCATTGTCACCATGGGCTTCAGCAAGGATCGGGGCACGAAAGGAACTCCCCGGCATCGGCTGGTAGACAGCACCCAGGTTGCCGATCCATTCGTTGGTGGCGGCCAAGGCGTCATCCTCCCTGAGATTGGCAATCTTCAGTTTCAGTTCATTGGCCATCACCAACCGGGCCAGACCGGCGGCGGTAACGCCCTGTGGAAGTTCAGCGGCTCTGACCTTGTCGAGGTAGGTTTCCGAAAGAACGGTTGTTACATATTCCGGCTGAACCCAATCGGGAACTCGGGCGTGCAGATCATAAATACAGTCTCGCCACGCCCTGATGGTGGCAAGCCACTGCCGAGCCTCCTGTTGGTTTTCCGGTTCGGTTGCCAGCTGTCTCAGGGCAAGGATTCCATTGGTTGAAAACGGCGGAAATTCCATCGGTTTTTTTTCGGTTTCATCCGGCCGTGATTCAGGATCAGGGACCCTGGCCAGAATAATCCAACTGTTTTTTTCATTGAAGGGACAGAGAATGGTTTCCCCCGTATCCTCGCGAATCAGTTCAATTCCGCCTGGATTGTCTGGCGCCTTTGGATTTTCCTCCCCAAACTCTGGCGGGCGTATCCGAACGCTGGCCGTTGCCGTTTCAATCGTCCAGTGGCTGACGATGTCCGGTTGGTGATTACGGCAGACCGGTGTTTTCCGGATTATGGTGGCAATTGGTTGTGACATGTTTTCGGTCTCCTTTCTGTGTGTTGCACCTGGGCAAGACGCCCACAGCCTTACTTTCGATCTGCATGTGCAAATGTCAAAGGACATTTTTCGAAATCTTTTTGTGTATGCTCACACCTGGATTGTGGCATAACATCCGGAACAGAATTATTTTGGTAAAGCAGAATTCGATTTTAGATCTGGAGTACCGTTGTGCAGGACATATGTAACATGAAGACCCGAGGGCTTAATCTCCCCCTCCTGCTTCTTTTGAGTGTGCTGCCCCTTGATCTGGTGTCGGCCCAGAAGATCCCGACACCTATCGCCACGGAATTCACGATTGAGATCAACGATTCGGAACGTCTGGCCGTGGGTTGGGATCTCCCGCTTGCGGGTATCGAACAAACCAGGGTTGGACTGGTGGCCACGTGTGACCATCGGACGGGGGTCGTTGAGGTCATCGTCTATTTCGGTTTTTTTCCGGCTGAAAAGGCCGTTCAACTGGCCGTGCGGATGGCTGATGGAACAGGCTGGAGGCATGCCCAGCCGATCATGGGGGGTGCTCAATCCGGTTTACACGTTCCCATCCTGAGTGATTCGGAGGAAGTCACTGTTTTTCTGCATCATGCCCTGGCCCGAGGTTCCCTGATCAGCAATGGTCACAATTCGTTCTGGAATCGGTTACCGGAGGAAGAGAACAGCAGGGCTCTGGCGTTACTTGCAAAATGTGGGGATGCATGATCCCGCAACCGGAACTTGGACAGCTTCGAAAGCTCGGCCGGGAAATCCTGATGTCCGGCACCCTCGTCCGTAAAATTTCCTGGACCGATATTATTCAGCACATCAGGACCAAGTCTGAGGATCCGAATTTTTCGAAAATGCAGGTGGCAAGAGATTGTACAGCTGCCCTCGCACTGGCTGATCAGGTTGGTTCGGAGGCAACAGCAAACCAGTTCGAAAAGGAATTCTACGATGACCCGGACCTCAGGGAGACCTATGTTGATCTCATTCGCCTCACGCAACATCAATTGATCAAGGGCTTCACGCAAGCTGTTCGCGCTCTCTTGCCCCCAAACCTGATCATCAAATGGGAAGACAGGGCGAATACCGACCTTCCTTCAGACAAGACGGACCCCCTCGTCCGTCCCGATCAGGATGATGTTCACAAATACCTGCACAAACCGCTTGTGGCCTACAAACCCCTCAAGAAACCCGTGAGCGCAGTCCAGATTCGAAATCTGAGGGATTACCTTTATGAAGCCCGGCATCCCCTTGATCTGATCATTACACCCGGTGCCATCAAGAACTCCCTTTTTCTGGGGGGTGTTCTCTCGGAGTGCATTTGGGCGACCGGGCTTCGACCGGGTGAATGGCGACAGGCCAAAATCCTTTTGGGTGATCCGCCTGATCAACATCTGGCCGACCCAAGGATCCGCCAGACACTGGCGGGAATGGAGGCTGTCTCCCCCGATTCACCCAATGAATTTCGCCGACATATGAATGCCGCGATTGAAGGTGTGCTCTCGCAATCCAGCACCTGGCTCAAGGTTAAATCTCTCAAAACCAGAAATCGTGTGGCCCAAATCCCGGAACACCGGCTGCTGGGTCTGGGTAACCTGCCCGTTTCCATACGCGTGACGATGTACGCCCTGATCGTTGCGGCTGGGTCCTTGGACAAGAAAACCTGGGGAAAATTCGGGCGCAACGCCCAAAGACGGACGGCCAAGGCATCCAAACAGATTTTACCCGAATTTGGCGGCAAGTTTTCCTTTCTTCAGTTGCGCAATGATTTTGCCGATCGGGGGAGGGCGGTTCTTGATCCCTATGAATTGGCCTACATGATGGGGCACTCCTCTCTCAAGTCGCAAAAAGGCTACGGCCGGCCGGGACGGTCATCACGATCGGGTAGTCGTAAACCCGACATGGCGATTTATGTCCCACCCGATGAAGTTCAGAAAACCAGGCTGGCGATCGACACACATGTGGCTGCCAAAAAGGCAGCGACCCAGAAAAAACAGGAAACGGTCAAAGTCCCTGGCTTGACTCCGAGTGGGGAAGGGTCACAAGCATGAAGAATAAAAATCCTTCCATTCACGATTTAAAGGCATTGAATGAACGACCACACACGACATAACAGAACCATTTCCATAATCATGGTTATTCTGTTGCTGGCCGGTTGTGCCAAACGAGTGGATCCGGACAGTGCACAGCAGGCCTTTCTTGTTGACACCGGAGCGGCTCATCTGGACACTCTCCTGGCCCGGGCAACCGAGGCCAATCTGATGGTGGCTCGGCTGGAAGCCGCGGGTAACCAGAGCAGGGCGCCCAAACCAGCATCTGATTTGCCCCCTGGTGTTACATTACCAGCCGATCTGGAACAACTCATCAGTCTGGATTGGACCGGACCGGCCGAACCTCTTCTCGAGGCCCTTGCCAGCCATATCGATTATGAATACAAGGTGACAGGACCGCCACCGGCCCAACCGCTTATTGTAACCATAAGTCGAAGGGATGAACCGGTCTGGATGCTCCTGCGGGATGTTGCCATCAGCCTGACCACTTCCGCCACCATTATTGTCAATCCATCCAGGGAAAGTGTTACCCTGCAATATCCCGTACACAGATAAATGATACCGACCTGCAATTCCAGACATGTCCTCGTTCGGCTTGCGAATAAATTGTCCTGGAAAACAAGACAAAACTCCTGTCTGGTCGGAATCAAGGGAGACTTTTATGCGGTGTTCCGAACACCTCTCGTTGTATGGTTTGGGGTTCCCTGTCAGCAGGGAGAGAAAGCTTGAGTCCTTCAGGTGAGTACATGTCCATCTGGTTGGAGCCACATTGCCCGCGTTGCGCCCATCTTTTTCGTGGTGAAAATTCAGATTGTGGTCCGACCTGGTGTGGCGACAAGAACCCCTATGACCCGTGTCCGGAGTGTGGGCAAAAGGCCCTGAAATACCAACGCGTTTCTGGTGATGAAACCCCGTCACACAAGCCGGAAACTGAAAGTGAGGGGTTTTGATTGTGATACAGGAAAGGGTTCAGAATCTCGTTCGGGCGACCAGCCCCTCATTGCCTGTGCGCATGAGCCGCCTCGCCAAATCGCAGGATATTGCTCTCAAGTCCGGTGACATGCCTCCGGGCATCGCCGGCCAGCTCATAAAGACACCTGCCGACAGGATTGTGATCAGGGTCAACCGGACCCTGAACAAGTCCATCACAAGATATATTGTAGCCCATGAGTTTGCCCATTTCATGCTGCACCGGAGAGTGCTTGATGACTCCCCCTATCACTGGATTCAGGATGACCTGTTTTTCAAAAGCCCCGTCATACCTCAATGGATGGAGGAGGAAGCTCACCAGCTGGCCATGGAGATTCTGATGCCCCATGATCTGCTGTCCAGGGAATTGGACGGACAGGACATCATAGACCATCAGGACTTGGTCCGGCTGGCGGATCTCTGCCAGGTCACCCTGACCCGAATGCAGATGCGACTTGGGGCCTTCTCCCAAATTAAGGAAATTCGGTATGCGTGTTAACGCGGGCTTGTGTTCTGTTATCTTTGGTCTGCTGCTGACGGGTTGTACCCATTGGCCCGGGAGTAACAATCAGGTTGCGCCTCTTACGACACCACCTGATTCTCATCAATTGCCCCATTTAGGGACAAGGGCAGGACCCCCCTTTGAAGCACCGCCGACTTTTGCCGAGCTGACCATACCGACGGCATCTGTCGTTGAGGTGGCACCGCTCAACGAACAAGCCCAGTTGCGCTTTCGATCCATGCGGGAAGCGGCCTTGAGTTATGGAACGCAGGCCGGATTTCATCGACGTATGTGGGAAGTACAGGTGATGGTCTCCGAACGTGAGAATGTTCTGGACACGATATTTGATTTCAAGCGGGTCAGCTGGCCAACCTCCAATGGCACCGGCTGGCTTGTTTCTCCTGTCATCCGTCGCAGTGGTGCCATCTGGACGGGCGGGGAAGAGGGTCAGTCGGCTGCAGCTGCCGATGCCTTCATTGAAATCATGACGCCTGGTCATATAACCGGAACCCTTCCCAACTGGCGGGATTATTTGATTACCCTTCCGCCGGCACCACGGCCGGTGGTGGCCGCCTTGCGCCCTTTTGAGGAAGAAATGCGGCAATGGCGTGAATGGGCTGCCGAAGGTTGGAATGCTGGAGTCAGGCAGGCTGATCTTGCCTTTGAGTCGGATATGGCCAGACTGGAGCGGGATTACCAGGGCATGCTGGAATATCGCCGACTGCACGCTCAGGGAATGATTTCCGATGTCGTTATGGAAACAGCCCGTTATCAGCTTGGAGCGGAAGAGGATGGCCAGATCATGCGAATCGGGGAACGGAGTGTCCGGATCACCGAACCCTCCCGTCTGATTGACGACAGTTCCACTTGGCAACCCCGGATCGTTGCAACACGTCCTCATTAAAAAAAGGAAACGGAATATGGTAGAAGAATTTGATCTGACACATCTGCCCACCCTGCATCGGTTGTGCTATCGGCACCCTGGAACCGTCTGTGACTGGCTTACTGAGAACGAGAACACGAACGCGGTTTACGAATTGGCCCGGTGGAAGTCCACCGCCCTTCACTGGATGGCCGCCAGCACCGATCCAGCCAGCCCGGAGGGCATGACTGGCCTGGTAACATTGAATCGGGACTTTCTTGGGTTTCGGGATGAAACCGGTGCCCTGCCTCTTCATTGGGCTGCCCGCTGGGGATCACTGGAAAATCTGGTCCATCTTGCCGAACGGAATCGCCCAGACGGTTCTGCCAGCACCAGGGACACACTGGGACGGGAGGTTGTGCACTGGTACGCCATAGCCCAACAGAATCCCTTTGCCGGGCCACAGAAGCTGGAATTCCTGACCAGCCAAATGGCCCAGAGGCTTGACGCAAGGGATGAACCCTTTGGTGGAACACCCCTGCATTGGGCCGCGGCCCTCGGCGGGGATGTCAGGACTCTTGTTGCCCGCATGCCTGATCTCGTCAATGAACGGGATCACAAGGGCGCAACGCCCCTCCATTGGCTGGCGGCAACCGGCGCATCCCTCAGGGACAATCTGCCGATCCTGCTTACGGCCGGAGCCCAAACGGATGTGGCCTGTTATGACGGGACGATCATTGAACAATTGATCAAGCCCGAACACCAGGACATCTGGGTCGAGCATTTGTCCACCAGTCGTCCCTCAACCCCTCCCATGTAAGGATTAAACTGATGAGACTCTCTTTGCCTTTTGCCGCCCTTTTACTAACCTTTAATCAGAATCTTGCTCCCGGATTGGCTCTTGCCGGTTGGGAATTGGTCCTTGGTGACTCGACAGTGCAATCACCACCCGTCTCTTCCAGCGGAGACAAATTGGAGGCAGCAAATCCCTCGCCTGATCGGGTCCAACCGGACTGTCAGCATATGGTCAGACCAGGCGAAACGCTGAGTGGAATTGCCAAATCCCGGTTGGGCGATGCGACCGCATGGCGGCAACTGGCTCAAGCCAACAATCTCCCATCTGATGGCCGGGTCACTCATGGAACCCTTCTTAATCTCCCCTGTCATGGTGATTGGACGACCTCACAATATAGGGAGATTGATTCCCCTGTGGAAACAAGGGATCTGGCCACAGCCATCAGGGAGAGCAAAGGTTCTGTCGCTGAAGATGGATCTGATTCGCCCGACCCTTCAAAACAAGCCATCCAGTTGTCCAGGACTTCGGATGCATCTTTATCAGAAGTTCAGGATCTTCACCAGGAATTGGCGGGTACTTTGCTTCCTTCAGGACCGGGAACACTTGAAACCGGACCAGACAACAACCAGGAAAGTGTGGCTTCCCCCGCCATTGATTTGTCAGGAAAGGAAAATCAGGACACACAAACCAAACCAGGGAATGTCAGCATGAATCCCGGCGGGGAAAGTGAACCTGTCTGGCGTGCCAGGGGAGGATCCCTGTTGGATGATGTTATTGCCGAGTGGACACTGAAATCCGGTTATCGGCTTATCATCAAGGATCGCTGGTCCTGGAAACTTGATTATGATTATCACTATAACGGTGATCTGAAGGGAGCCATCACGGATCTCATGACGGGGTATTCACACACCCTACCGGCCCCAGTTGTTACATTCTACAGCAATGACGTGGTTGTCCTGTCGGTCAATTAAGGCTTATCGTGTCGTGATTGATGTTGGGATGGGTAACACATTCCCTCAAGACCGGTCGTGGTCGACTGATGCTGGCTGGGTCCTGGCTGGTGGGTGTGCCGCTTTGTGCTCTTCTGTCCGGTCTTGTTCTTCATAAACTTTATCCTCCCTTTCCCGAATCGGTGGCCCCGGTTCCCAGGTTGGAAGACTGGCTGGCGCTTCCGGTTGGGGATTTTGACCTTTACTCCTTTGATCTTCCATCCTACCAACTGGATCCTGCACTGCGTGTACCATCATGCTTGCCAGTTGAAGACAGTCTCAAAAAATTCATGTCCCTGAAGCCGGTTACGATCAACAGGTCGTGCGAGCTGACGGCGGGTCTTTGGCGCGAGGCCTGGAGCGGTCGTCTCGTGACCAATCCGGACCGGATCGAGATTGTTGAAATCATTCCCCTTCGCTGGTTACTTGCCGCTGCCGAGGAGACAAAAAGAAGGGTTGGGCAAACCCTCGCAGCTTCTGAAATACAGCAATGGCTATACCTTTCACCTCGCAATACAGGTCGTCTGATGGTGGCTTCCAAACGGGTAGCAACCAGACGGGGGCATTTTCCCATTGATCACTTCAGACCTTGGCGTTCAGAACCAGCCTGTCACTTTACCTTGAACTGGGCCAGGGTCAAGTTACATTATCGTTTACCTGTACGGCAAGAAGAAAGGGAACGGGTTGCCAATTATCTCAGGACCTGCAGTCAGGATAAATTTTCTTTCCATAATTGATTATTTCGGATTTACGTACAGCAATTTCGAAGAGGTCTCCCACTAATTCTAATAAGCAAAAAAATACTTTTATCGGGAATTACTGATGGGCTATTTTTCTCGTTCAATACTCTTGCCTACGGCGACTCCTGCCACAAAGGTGAAAGCGGTACCAAAAATTTTAAGACCATCTCCTACCCAATTCGGTTTCAAAATTGATCCAAAGATTATCAGTATTATAAGTACAATAAGCAAACCAACTGACAGGATCAGTGATGCTGCATGACCCTTGTCATCAGTACCATAGGAAAGGCCCCATTTATTGAAATGAAAAACCTGACCAGGCGCTCCTCCCTGATGCAAGGCTGGATTGGTACTGGTATCCTTATCAGGTTCTGAAGGCTGATCAATGGGAGGCTGGACTGGAAATTTTTCAATCTGCAAATTTGGCTTTGAAAACATCCCGGATCAATTCATTTGGTATGCGTGGCTTGTTATCAAGAGAACCATACCTTTTTTTAACAATAGTCCATGGTTCACCAGGTCCGTGCGTTGCATTTGACAGTTGTATACCAGTAAATTTTTTGTGCGTTTTCCAGACATTCTTCAAAAAACTCAAAATACTTTGTGGAACCGCTGGAGGAACCCGAAAATAAACATCCAGTATTCCTTTACCGGTCTTGATAAGTTCTTCGGCCTGTTTATTCCGAATCGGTTCCTTGCCAAACTTTTCGAATTGGTAATATATACCGGGAACGACCGGTCCCCAGGTCCAGGCTTTAATGTCATCAGGAAATAATTCAGTATCTGTGCTGGCCAACCACCAGGCCTGGGCATAAAAAAGTAACTTTTGAAGTTTGATTGGATCAATCAGAGGGAAATTTGTGTCGTCTTCTTCCTGAAGGGCAAGAAAAGCATTTGCTATTGCTGCAGCAGAAAAACTTCCAGCTGGAATACCACTTGTTATAGTTTCGCCATCTGCGATATTATCAGAAATATAAGGCGTTTTTGTGTTCATTGTTCATTTCTTGGAAGATATTGAATTTCGTATTCAATATACGGGATAGTATACATCAAAAAGAATACAATAGAGGCGGAACCTGAACACCACTCATTGTCGTACCCCTGAATCCAGTTTTTAATGAATAATTTGATTTATTTGACAATTATTCATAATAATCACTTTACCGCCCTGAAATGATAATATTAATCGACAAGCAAATGTATTTTACTCTTGGTTTAGGAAAGAACGAAATCAAACTCATAAAATTGCAATTGGTGAGGATTTTAGGTAAATTGTCTGTTTTCGTCAAGTGCCTACCGGTCAACCTACCTTGTAAACTATAGAATTTAAAGGGTGTTGTTTTGAACTAAACATAAGGTCCAACAAACCTTCTTTTTCAGTTCTAGGGTTATTTGACTATACGGTTTCGGGATTTTTATAATTTTTGATATCCTTAATTAACCATTCCAACATACCCAAATTAGTAATTGTGGTTGCATCGTTTCCTACACTTTTTCTTATTGCCAAGAGAAAATCACCTAATAGTTCCATTAACTTTATGGAATTCTGATTTTCATCATTCACTGAATAGAAATGCTGCATCAAGCTATTGTATGACGTCACCACTTCATCAGATCCAATCAAGACAAGTTGACAACAAGCCCTTCTGTATTCATGTGACAAAATTATTTTTACTGCTTCATCTTCCTTTGTTGTAGATTTGCGTTTAAGTTTCGTGTTCTTGTTATCATAATTTGAGAATGTAAGGATGTAAGGTTTCAGGATTTGATTGTATATCTCAATTCTGTCACTTCTGAGATTTTCCTCCAACTTAATTTTTCTTTCTATGGATTTCTGATTCCTCCAGATTTTATTTCCAAAATAAAGAGCTAAAAGAGGTGTGGTTATACTTCCTAAAGCCGTAATTATTTCCAAAATCATTTTCTAGTACCCTCCCATTTCATCGCAATAATGTTATAATAATAGCAACCTTGCTTCAGATAAGGACTCCCCTTATCGCACCCTAGGCCTGATTCAGTTTCGGTTCGCCGGCCATGCAATGTCTCCAACAGTCCAAAAATTATGGTTTGCACATGAATATATTTTCTGTAATTAGAAATTATTATCCAGCCCGACCCGGAATATTAGCTTAATCATTTGAGAAACACATTTTAAAGCCATCATTTATCCATGAAAATTTCTAAAAAAAGGGTTTCCTTCAAGGTTTCAGCCCGAACGGCTCGCCTTATCGGTCGTGAAAATGTTGCAACCTCCCATGGGGCGATTACCGAATTGGTCAAGAATTCCTATGATGCCGATGCACGGATGTGTGCCCTGTTGTTTTTACGTCGATTCCCTGAAGTACCAAGAGAAATCACCAATGACGAGTATGAATTTCTTTGCCGGCTCAATCACGAGATTGCAGGGTTCTTTGAGAAAAAGGAAAACGTTTACCAACTTTCCGAAGGCATTACAAGAAATTCGTTAGAATTGCTTGACGCAATATTCGAAGATTTTCTTGACCTCTGGATTATTGACAATGGCATCGGAATGACATCCAAGACAATCGAGGAACGATGGATGGTGATCGGGACCAATGTCAAGGACACCCAGGTAAAATCTACAGGTGGAAGAATCATGACGGGGGCCAAGGGTATAGGCCGCTTTGCCTTGGATCGGCTTGGGGAAAAATCCGAACTTTATTCTGCAACCGCAAACAATGATACCTTGGTGCACTGGTCAGTGGATTGGAAAACCTTCGAAGGTGAAGATAAAATACTTGAGGATGTTGAAGCTTCCCTTGAATACAAATATGAGACTTTTCCCAACTTCATATCTAAAATAGGGCTCAACCATATCCTTCCTGAAACAGCGCCGGGGACAAATGAAAAATTGAACGACCTGTCTTACAAAACCGGGACGGCCTTGCGTTTGCAGTTCTTGCGGGACAATTGGAGCAGGAAAGAAGTCCATAAACTGAAAAAGACTCTTGAAACACTCCTTCCTCCAAGTGACCGAAACGATTTCAGCATTTTTGTTTATAGTCACAATGAAAATGATTCTGGCGATTGGCTGGTTAATTTCCCACCGGATCAGTTTGACTATCGCCTGAAGGCAAGTGTAAAAGCAAATGGAGTTGTGGCCATTAGATTGGATCGCCATGAATTTGATGTCGACCGCATCAGGTCTAGTTTTTATGAATTGGAAGAGATTAATGTCGCCGGATACAAAAAGGATGATTTCAGCAAGGGGTTCCATTCCTATGAAACCAACCTGGAAGAATTGTTGAATCCGAATGGGGACAAGGATATTCGTGAAGCCTATGAGATAGGCCCATTTGAATTTAGCTTTTACTTTAGCAAACTTTCAAATCCGGCAAAAAATATTCAGGAAAGATTTCCACAAAAGCGATTTGATGCAAATAAACGTCGGCAATGGATGGCCGTCTCTGGAGGAATCAGAATCTACCGTGATGGTTTTCGGGTTCGGCCTTTTGGTGAACCTGGATCCCAGAGTTCTGATTGGTTGCTGTTGGGAGATAGGACTGCGAGGAATCCCACTGCAGTTGGCACAGGCAAAGGGTTTTGGCCTGTACCTCCCCAACAGGTGGCCGGAACCATTGATATTTCACGAGTTCATAACCCACGGCTGGATGACCAATCCAACCGTGAGGGAATCAAGGACAATCGAGCCTTTGATGTATTTAGACAAATTGTTGTCGCCCTCATTAAGGAGTTTGAAAAAGACAGGAACCGAATCCATCGAAATTTTCTTTTGGCTTACAACAAGGATCATCCTGAAGAAGAGGAATTGAAAAAAGGGGACAAAGCTGCAAGGAAAATCATTGCCACCCAGGACAAACTTGTTATCTCAAGAGAAAATCTTGATCCGGAAACCTCCTTGGATCTGGCAAAAGCCTATGAGCGGCGAAAGAGTGAGGTGGAATCCTTAAGTGATGAAATCCAGGTCCTGAGAGGCATGGCAACCTTGGGTACGGTTCTTGTTTCTTTTACCCATGAATTAAAGCAAATCCAGCTCAATATGGATTCACGTCAATCTAGACTGATAAAATCTCTTGAAGGGGTCATTGATATCAATCGGTTGAAAAAAATTCCTAAACCAACAAATCCCTACGAGATATTGGATCGATGGAACAGGGAAGACCAGAAGGTTTCCAGGTGGATTGATTTTGCCCTTTCCTCAGTTACGAATTCCAAAAGGCGGCGAAAACAAATTGTCTGGCAGAAATATTTTACCAATCTGACACTGTTTTGGGAAAATATATTTCAGGAAAGAAAAATAACTTTCAACTTCCCGATTGATCTGGATTCCAATCTTGTTATACTTGCTCACGAAATTGATCTGGATAGTGTATTCTTCAATCTTGTCATCAATTCAATAGAGGCATTAACCAGACCCAGTCAAAACCAAAACAGAATGATTCAAGCCAAGTATATTTCTTCTGATGAGAAAAAGATTGTATTTGAATATTCGGACAATGGCCCGGGAATACCGAGAGTCTTCAGAACACCTTCGGATATTTTCAATTATGGTGAAACATCAAAGCCGGAAATTTCTGGCCTGCAGGTTGAAGGAACTGGGATAGGAATGGCAATCCTGAAGGAAATCATTGATGATTATGGTGGCAATGTGCGTGTTTTATCTGAACTTGGGGGTCCTGGTTTTAGTCTTGAAATAGTTCTGCCACGGTATAATAAACAGCCTGATAGAAATCCCTGAAAGTAATTACAATGACTTGTTATATAGCTTACATTGACGAAAAAACGGATGAACGGAATAATTTCTTTTCTGATGCCTACAACGCCGGATTCCGTGAAGAAGAGATAAAGTTGGTTGATCCCGAACCATGGAAAGATCCTGAAAAATTAATTGAGTATGTGCTTGAAGATCATATTGATGTGATCATAATCGATTATTTCCTTTCAGAAGTTGCTGAACTGAATTATTCGGGGCACGATTTGGCCGATCATCTATTGCGTTTACGCCCGGGTTTCCCCTGTTTTGTTCTGACTTCCTTTGAGGCCAAAGCGCTCAATGATTCCTCGGATGTGAACTTAATTTATTCAAAAATATCCTCCATTAAATTCGATCGTGTCATTAACTTCGATCGTGTAAGGACACAGGTGCAAAACTATCAGACCAGGATTGAAGGTTGGGAGAAGAAATTGCTTGAATTATTAGCTATTCCCAAGGCCGAAAGGACCGCTCCCCAAATTGAAAAAATAGTTGAACTGGATCGTTTGATTGAGAATGCTCTAGGGGGTGAATACAAACTTTCAAACAGAGTCAAAGAGTTCCTTAGGGAGGATACTGAATTTAGAAAAGGACTTATGGAGAAAACTCAAGAACTCATCGATGAAATTAAATCCAGATTGGAAAGTCCAAAATACCATGATGGTCCGTGAAAGGGTGCCCCAGCGAAGGGGTGTGGCTAAGAAGGGCAACTACAGGGAATACCGTGGAGAACTGGAAAGGGATTTCAACAGACGTTGTGGTTATTGTGATGACAGTTCTGAATCAGTTGATCCCATAACATTTCATATTGATCATTTTGCACCGAAAAGCAAATTTCCACAATTGAAAACCTCTTATGTCAATCTCGTTTATTCATGTCGTTTCTGCAATGTGAGCAAATCCAACAAATGGATTGGCAATGACCCGACAGTTCCCAATGATGGTCAGAAGGGTTTTGTGGATCCCTGTAACCAGAATTATGACAATCATTTGGAACGATCTCCTGAAGGAAGAATAATACCAAAAACTGACCTTGGGCAATACATGTTCCGAAATCTGAAGCTTTACCTGCGACGTCATGAACACCTTTGGGTGGCAAGGCGATTAAAAGGATTAAGGGAAGAAGTTAACCGATTGATAGGATTGATTTCAGAAGGAATAGAAAATGGTGATGTTACGTGGGATGATGAGTATGTTCGTTTGTTGGAATCCTTCATGGACTTAACCAAAGAATATGAAAGGTACCTGGCCCTCGTCTGGAACCGAAATGGCTAAAAATGAGATGCGATATTTCGGGGCTGTCTACACACCGGAACCAATAGCAACTTCCATCGTTGCACATTGTGAAGAATTATTGGAAAGAAAAAATAATCTTCGAGTCCTTGAACCCAGCGTAGGTGATGGCTCGTTTGTACGTGCATTGCATACTTCAAAAATTGATATTGCAACTGTTTCGGCTGTCGATCTGGATCAACGGGTTATTGACGAGTTGCATTCAAATTCCAGTTTCTTCAGATTTCCCCTGAAACTGTACCGCAATGATTTCCTGGAATTTGCCATGGAGTCTGGAGATGGCACTTCACAAGATCTGATTATCGGAAATCCACCCTTCATCAGCTACCGTAATTACACTGATGAATTCAGACAAAATTCCACGCTACTGGCCAAACAGTGTAACGAATCGGTAATTTACTTCAAAAACGCATGGGTAGCCTTTACCCTAACAGCAGAAAGACTTTTGGCACCAGATGGTTTGCTGGCCCTTGTTCTACCCTACGAAATCCTGACTGTTGAATATGGGCAACTTTTCCTTCAATCACTGCAGGCAAGTTTCAATCGCATTGATATCTTTGTATCAGATCAAAGAGCCTTCCCTGAAATCGATCAGGATGCTGTCATTTTTATTGGTGATCGTACCAACGACAGAGCGCAACCAGGCGTATTCATACACAAGGCGAATTCGTTCACAAAACTTGAATCCGGAAAAGGTAAAAGGATACAACTTCTGGAGGGACCTCAAAGGGGTTTGGAAATGAATGCCTTCCTGTTGGAAGATATGGAACTTGCTGCCTTGCGGGAGATTCGTCAAAAATGTTTCTCGATTTCCGACTATGCCGGAAGCACTCCGGGGCTTGTAACTGCTGCCAATGATTTCTTCATCCGGAACTTGGATGATGTCCGTGAACTTGGTCTGGAGGATTATGCACAACCCATTCTCAGGCACAGCTCGTACATTAATGGAAGCCCGGTTTACCGAAATGCAGATCACAAAAAGATCACTCGTCAGAGGCCTTCCCAATTCCTTCATTTTCATGGAGATTATAAAAAACTCTCAAAGAGTGCAAAAGATTATATTAAGTCAGGAGAAACGCAAGGGTTACACCGTCGGTATAAATCCATGATTCGTGACAAATGGTTTGAAGTTCCATTGGCTGATCCCAAACCGGGCTTCATATTCAAAAGATCCCACAGTCATCCACGGATTGTCGTCAACAGGGCAAATATCCTGACGACTGATGGGGCCTATGGCATTACCCCGCATGTGGATTATTCCATTGATGCCATATGCTATTCATTTTTCAACTCCCTGACCCTGCTGTTTGCCGAAATGGATGGAAGATTTTATGGTGGCGGAGTATTGGAATTGACACCAAGGGAGTTTCGCGGTTTACCCCTTGTTTACAAGGAACCCTCCAAAGGTGAATTCAGGGACTTTCTAGAAACCCATCACATGGCCAATGGCAGACCGGAACCAATACTTGATTTTGGGGATGCATGGCTTGGTCAAATGTTGAATATTGACAAGGATACCCTTCAAATGATGCGAAATTGCTGGGAAAGAGTAAGAGCACACCGACTGAGGCACGGTGGATTTATGCAAACATAGGGTAAATACTTTTCCGGAACCGTCAGGGGAGGCCAGAGTGCCTTCCATCCCATTGGAAATTTGATCAGGAGTCCACACAGTCACAGCAACCAGGTTGTCATCGCCGAATAATCCATGGGCCAATCACGCCCGGTTTTGCCTGTGTTGGTTTCAAGGCGCCATCGGTCCAGCGTCAGGGTTTGAAACCCGTTCCGGCCTTGCTGACCTCCCCGCCGGCATGGTCCTGATGAGACCTTCCTTCCTCAACAAGTCCCCCAGTTTCCCCATCAGTTCGCGATTGAGGGCAGCAGGGCTGCCCCCTCTCGGTCGTAATCCTGGGAAGAGCATCATTTCCGACATGCGGGGAACCATCATACAGATCCCGTACGACCGGACCATGCGGCCAAGCTTCCAAATCCTCAGCAAAAAGAGGACCTTCATAATTACCCAGATACCATGACTGCGCAAAGTAGACAAGTTTTGGAAGCTTCAGCTGATCACAAGGGGGTAGATTTGACTCAGATCAGCTCCTTTTTAGAAACCAGTTTGCAACAGCCATGGCTGTACTTGGTGCGTTTGTTGCTTCTGTCATTCTTCTTGCCCCCCGCTCCGTTTTGGCAATCATATCTTTCATGACAGTATAATTTCGATTTGTTCATCCAGCATTACAATACTCAGATTCCCAATTTCATCAATCACCAAATAACGACTTGATTTATAAAATATTCAATTACCGAGAGTTATGGCTTCATTTCTGACTGAGGGTTGACCGGCGAATCGGGCTTGGTATCTTCCTCAGAGTTGTCGGTGTCCAGCTCGTTACCCAGCAAATGATCAGGATCTGTATCCGGGTTCGGACCAACACCCAGATTTCTTGCCATGTCATGAATGTCAACCATCGCAAAATCCGTATTCCTGAAGGTTTTCAATTTATGGGAATCGAGTTTATCAAAAGATGGTGAGATAAGCAGATATGTGCACCGTGTTTCCTTTTCACCAAGCCGGGCCAGAAACTCCTGGTACAATTCCTTCATTTTCCAGGGGTCATGGGCTTCCGGGTTGCGTTTGGCGTTCCCCATCCAGATGGTTCGGTCACCATTTTCCTCCCCCACGGCGAGAACATCCACATCGCCCACAATTTTTGGATGCCAGGCCGAGGATGCCGTTTGAAATTTGGCTGGCGGCAATTCCTTGAGATATTGAGCACCCATCTGTTCAAGGGCAGGTCCTTCCAGGGTTGTCATTTTTCTATCCGCCTCCCTGTAATCAACCCCCCTGGCAAGGGTTGTTCTTTCCCTGGTGGCAACCTTCCAAATCCCGGGAAACACACCAACCTGAAACAGGGTGTTGTTGTCGGTGATTCGCCATCGGGACTGTTCCTCAATGCCGAACGGCATGTTCCTGTCCATCAGACCCACCCTGTCCTTCATGAATCTGAGCAATTCGATCTTGGCCGGATTGTTGCCATACTCGCCGGGGATTTC
This sequence comes from Gammaproteobacteria bacterium, assembly GCA_965220875.1. Lineage (GTDB taxonomy): Bacteria > Pseudomonadota > Gammaproteobacteria > UBA4575 > UBA4575 > WTFY01. Next base: position 68,853 of record CBDCRD010000003.1, read on the forward strand.
CCGCAGCTGGACGCCACGGGGGTGACGTTCCCCGATCCACAGGAACAGGTTACGGTGTTCGGGCTGCAACTCAACAAAGGCCCGGTCATCAAAGCGTTCACGATAACCGTTCTCCAGAATCTGGTGCTCGATCTTCAGAAACTCCTGCCGCCATTCATTCCTATCCGATATACCATGCAGATGGGCATGACTGTCATCCATGCAGTAGCGCCGCCAGTTCCGGGGCATACCGCCATAGGCGGTCCACAGGGTCAGGAATTTCCCTGGTTCCGCCAGGATGTCATGCTCTTCGGCAACCGTGAGGGTCGTCCGTAGCGACCAGGGACCAAGGGTCATTCCCTCATCCACCAATCCATGCAGGGGCTCTGTTGCTTTAAACATGTCATCAATCTTTTGTTGATGGGACCCCATCAGCACCAGCTTGCCGGGATATTTTTTGCCCCAGTCTCCCCAACTGCCTACGGCAATGTCAATTATATCCTTGAGAGCACCGGCAATCCCCGTTTTGGTCGCATGATGAAACTCATCAAGAATAACCACGCCCCCCTGTTGCCACAGGGTTGTGAGAATGTTTTTAAAGTGATTGAAATGATCACCCTCGGGTTTGGTTGGGGGTAGTAATTGCGATATGTTGGGAAGTCCACCTTCCTGTGCAGCAAGCAAGAGGTTATTATTCATTGCATCCAGTGGGTAAGGGCCTTCACCAGCTTCGACCATCTGATAATAGACAAAGGGTATACTAGAGGGTATTTTGGACCTGACCTCCCGAATCAGTTCGGTTTTGCCAACCCCACGCCGGCCCCTGATCCAGTAAGTGCTGAATAATCTTCTATTGGTGGGAGTGTCATGGTCCAGCCTGTCAAGGAGCTTCTTCCTGATGTCTTTCCGGCCATAGAAACGCCAGTCTTTTGTGTTCATTGATGTCTTGCCTTCAATTTATCTTCTGAGCATCTCTGTTCAGGTTATCTTAATCAAATGGGTTTTGAGGGCCTGCAATCTCTCATTCCCTCATTTTCCATAATACCAGAATGTCTCCAACATGTGGTCTTCCCCATGCAGAAAATCAATTTCATCATGTTTTATCCTGATCGCCGATGTCTCATTCAGAACCTCTTCCTTTATTCCGTTCGGCTTTACGTGACACGACCGGATGTTCCCCTCCCATCAAAAGCCGGCCAGCATGTGCTCGTGCGTATTGTTCTTACGACGGTCAAAGAGAGGTGGTATCTGGTCCATGAGATCAAGGGTGATCATCGCGACCCGAATGACCTTGCCAAAGAGATCGAGCGTATAGCGGGGATCGGAACGAAACGCGTTGCCATCGCTGATCAGACCCGTCCGTCGGTCCCGGCGTTGATACTGGTGATTCCTGACGGTCTTGAGAACGGACTCTCGTCCCACCCGATAGTGCCAGGCACGCTCGGGTATGTCCCTCAGGGTGAGATGTTCATTGAAATGGATGGTCGACCAATCCCTTTCGGCCCTTCGGCCTTCCCACTTCATGCGCTTGACACATCGGTACCGCACATCAGGGGGGATCGTCTCGGGAGGAGTTGTCCATTCCAGAATCAAGGGCCAGGGCTTCACATCCTCAAAGTGGCAATGCAGATTGCCAAGCCGCCGGCCGATACGCGCAATTTCGGTAAACACCTCCGGTTCATCAACGACCGGAATGCGGGGGACCTCCCGAAAGAGATTGTTGTGATATTGTGTCCTGTATTCCGGGGAATGAAAAACGCCATAGACATAGTAAAACACCTCCTCATCCGTTGGATCCAGGTTCGGGTGAGCCCCCCTTACCAGAGATCTCCCGGTATCGAGAACACTGTCACAAGGCGGCAGAAAGCCCCTTAAACGCCTGTGTACACATGGGGGGGGTAGCGTTCGGCAGGCTGTAATAACTGCTTGTGGAACAGACGGGCGGGACGTCAACCATGAGGGCTGAAAAGCCCAGCTCCGATCCTCCGTTGAAGGGCACAATCAGACGGTGGTCAGAGTGCGAATCATCTGGTGATTCCAATCCGGATTTTTTCTGGTCAGTTTCATTGAGATCCTCCATGAACCCACGTCCGAAGGGCAGATCAGGATGGACATACAGATAACGCTTGACATAGGGGTGCAACATGACAGTCTGAATCCGTCCCTTGGCGGGATCAATCTTCACACCACGCCTGGCCTGCTGACGGAGAGAATCCGTCCACTTGATACGGTGGTGCTGACGATCCCTCCTGCCGCTTGCAATTCCTTCCACCGCCTGATTGTATTCCTCGATAAAAACGGTCATATTGGCCACAAGCGTGTCCCTTGACCCATTGATGCACCAGGATTCGCTGGCCGGTCTTACCGTTTCCCGACATGTGTGAAACCAGGCTGGTTCATCACCCGTGGACCGGCGTTGGACCACCGGGTTGAAATTTGAAAAGTCCTGTTTGCGGGGCTTGAACCAGTCGTGATTGTCATCCGGTGTGATGTCCTGCCACTCCAGGCTGGCAAGGCTTTGCCACCTGTCCAGCTGGTCCCGTTTGCCTTGGGCGGTCAGATTATCGGCCAGACTGTGATAAAGGATTTGACCTGGTTGCCGGCACCCTTTTGGTTTTCTAACCAGAAAGAGCAGGGCTGACCCGGTCATCGTACGCCCCCCGAAGATGTTTTCCCCTTCACCGCTTTGCCATTCGGAATAAATGTTGCTTCGGATATCCCCCCTGAGATCGACAATATAGATGTGGGAGAATTCCTCAACGAGTGACCGGCGAAGTCCGGACAGGGTTCGGGCCATGAGGAAGGAACTGTTGATGACAAAACCGATGATACCGTTTTCGGCCAGTCGGTCCGTACTCCAGCGGATCGCCCGCACACAGCTGTCGAAAAGGGGAACACTGCTGACGCCCTGATCCTTTGGGGCATAGGTTTGTCGGATACGATCATCCAGCCAGGAATAGTGCAATCCCGGATGTTCATCATCGGCATGGCGCTGGGTAATGGACCAGGGAGGATTGCCGATGATCACATCGGGGGCAGGGGGGATTGCCCTTTCCCTGAGACTGTCCAGCAGGTCCGGTGGTTTGCCGCTGGCAAAGGTATCCAACACGGCGCACCCTTGCCAGGGAATAGGATTTCCATTGGCCTCATGCAAGGCATGTTCAACCTGAATGGCAGCGATGTGTGCGGCCAGCAGGACGATTTCCTGGGCATGCAGTCTTTGAGCCAGGGTTGCAAGGCAGGTCTTGGGCGGCAGAACCGTGCCGGTAATCAACCGGGCTGGAAACGTTCCCGTTCCCACGAACGGATCAAGAATATGGAGATCAGGATCTCCGAGTGATCGGTCTGTATGGTGGGCCAAAAGATAGGCAACCGAATGAAGAACAAAATCGACAACGGCCCGTGGGGTGTAGAAGATCCCGAGCTGCCTGGACAGAAGGGGAAAGGTCAGGCGGAAAAATTCGTCATAGATTTCCGTGATGTAGGCCAGTTGCTCCTCAGGATGTGTGAGAGCCTGATAGTTCTCATCGGCCATTGCATAGAAGTCCTTCAGACATGCCAGTTCCGGCTGAAGGTCGTGGTGCAGTCGATCCGTCAGGACATCAAGGGTACGGGACTGGGAGTGCGCCCGATGCCGGTCTGGATAAAAACTGGCAACCAGGGGTGCCGACAGGATATTCTGCACAAGGAGGGTGATGACTTCATCGGCCCCGATGTTCTGGCCCATATCTCGGGACAACTCCCTTTTTAATTTTTGCAGATGCGAGGAAATGTGCTCATCATTCACGTACGCATCATCGACAAGATGGGCGATCCGATGGTGCAGTGTTTCGACCAGTTCGGTCATGTCCGGGAGCCAGAGACGGTTGCGGGTTCGTTGTTTACGGACCGGGCGTCTGGTCTCAAGCTGGCTGGGATACAAAGCTGTCATGAATTCCTTATAAGGTTGAAACCCTGAATTTTCAATAGGCATAAATCACCATATAAATATATAATAAAAAATATATAATATCTATTGAAATGGCATTCAATATTATATATGAATGTTCTCATCTATCAATTATTTTAAGTTATTCAGTTATGACCAAAACACGGCAAAAGGCAAGCAAACGACGTTCCGTCAACTTTGTTCTCCCCACTGATTTGATTGATCATTTGGATGAGTTGGCCGCGGAAAATTATGAATCGCGTACAGGTGTCATTGTCCGTCTGATCGTCAATGAAATGAAACGTCGGGAACTGCCGGAAAGCAACCGCAACAAGGAGAATCCCTCATGATCTGCACGATTGGCAACATCAAGGGTGGGGTTGGCAAAACCACGGTTGCGATCAACCTGTCCTTGACTCTCGCGAGCCTGGGGCAGGATGTGCTCTTTATTGACGCTGACCGCCAGCGGAGTGGAACGGACTATTTCAGCAAGCGGGCTGAAATGCTGGACCCCCGGGACCTGGATTTGGCCGTCATTCCGCTGGACGGAAAGGAGATCTTTCGACAGGTTCCGAAACTGTCCCGGAAGTTCGATCATATTATCATTGATACCGCCGGTTCCGATACCGGATCCTTGCGTGCCGGCATTGTGGTGTCCAACATGATTGTGGTTCCGGTGATTCCCCAGGCTCTGGACATCTGGGCGCTTGAAGAAACCAACAGTGTTCTGGAAGAGGGGAGGGCCGTCAATCCGTCCCTGGCGGTCAAGATCTTTATCAACATGGTTGCCCCGCGGGGTGACATCTATGACCAGATCGCGCGCGAGAACATACCGGCCATCATGGAGGATTGTGAACTGCTCACCGCACGGATTGTTCGTCGGCAGGCTTTCGCCAATTCCCTTGCCGGGGGAGAATATATTCTGGAAAGCCGGGACGACAAGGCGAAAGATGAGTTTCAGGCCTTTTTTGAGGAACTGCTCGGGACTGAGATAATGGAGACAGCATAATGGCGATAGACCCACGTAAAATGAAGTACAAGAAGGCTGACCGCACGCGAATCGGCACGACGCAGCCTGAGGCATTTATTGACAATGTTCCTGCTAACAAAAGCCCGGCACCGAAAAAATCCCGTATGGAATCGGTCGTCTCCATCAAGTTTCCGAAGGAAATGCTTGAGCGCATAGATGCTGAAGCCAGCGACATCAATATTCCCCGCACATCCTGGATACGGATGACCCTGTCACGTACCCTGGCCCAGCTGGACCAGGAGCGGGAGGAGGCAACATCACGTGAGAATGACTAATGCGGTGTGTATGTAGTGTAATGAACTACGAATGATGTCTTATAAAATCAATATGACTACAAATCATATCATATGTGGTGTTGGGTAGTTTATTAAAATACGCAGGAGAAGATAGAAAATGACAAAATTGCTTGGTTGTTACGTGCTGATTTTCGCCTGAATTCGAGGGAAACTCCCACCTGTCATGACAGATTATAAAATATTACCAATTGAAGTTGCCAGGGACGATCCCTTCAAAGAGGACAGGCTTAAGCGAGAGAATAACGTCATCTTTCTTACCAAACTCATTGCAAAAATTCCAGGGCCATTTGTTTTGGCTTTGGATTCGCCTTTCGGTAGTGGCAAAACGACATTCGTACGCATGCTGAAAGCCAAGCTTCAAAACGAGTCACATCACTGTATCTATTTCGATGCCTGGCAAAACGATTACGCCATAGATCCGTTGGTGGCATTGGTTTCAGCGATAGAAGAAGAATTCGGGAGTCTTGAAGAGGATTTTAAGAAACTTGAAAAACATGCTAACAAATTTGCCCAAAAAAACAGCCAGGGAAGAAATTCAACGTATTTGCTAGGGAGGTCATGAAGTCCATTGGCAATAATAAATCAATATCTGATACATGATCATACCCCTACCAGTTGTACACACTCAAAAGCGAACATTGAGGACTTCAATTCCATCCTGTTGAGTGGACTGAAGGTGTCTTGCTGCAGCTCCTGGTTCACCGAACCACAGATCCAGCCAGGGTAGCAGGTTGCGAGCCTGTACCTGCATTCCTGCAGGTGTAAGCAGACCCTCAAGGCGAAACGGATTCATGGGAAGATCGCCTCCGATATCCCTGCCAAGTAACCAGTAGACCAATCCCCGATCCACCAGACCCCCGGTATTACCAAGAAAAAACCGGCCATCAGCAACAACGGTCACGTCCGTCGTGTCCATGTGACCCTGACCACGTATTGTGCCGTTGCCCTGATCAGCGACGGGAACGGAAAGGTTAATCGTTCCAACCTGTCCCTGCCATCCGGCGGGTGATCCCTGGCCCTTGAAACCGGGACTGGTCATCGTCAGTAACTGCCAACCGATTGTATCGTCATTGGGACTGTTTGAGACGGCAATCGGAACCTGTACGGGCACCTCAATAAGAACAGATCCGGTTGTTCCTTGCCAGGCACCATTACGCTGCCAGATCCAGGACGGATTATTGATTCTGAACCTGTAGAATGGAGTGTTCACGACAAGTGACTTGGCCGTCATTTGCCACTCCGATCCTGTTGTATCCTTCAGAAGTGCAATGCCCGTGAAAACCAGTTCCACCGGGTCGGGGCCGAAAAGGTCCAGAGTGATGATCAGTGCGGAGGCCTGCCATCCCGTTGTGACCGGTTGCAATCCCCTCAGGTCCCCAACGATCCGGTCTGATGTAACGGGATTATCAATGACCATTGTGTCATTTCTGATGGCAAGCTGGAACCAGGCAGGAAATTTGTCGGTAAGGAGGAGTTGGGGAAGGGGGATCTGCCATTGGCCCGTGAAACTGTCAGAGGCTTGTGCTCCCCCCGCGCAAACCAGGTTGATCACCAGTAGGACAGCAGGCATCCAGTGACGACACAGGAACATGGATGTGGTGGGGCCCAAAAAGGTTAGAGGAGATCTGGCAGGATCTGCTCAAGATAATCCCTGATGTGATCGGGATTTGTCCGGTAATTCATGTTGGCATAACACGCATGCACCAACCGGTCAAGATCCCCGTTCCATTCTCGGAACTTCCTGGCCAGATGTGCCTTGCCATTGGCATCACAAAAAAACTCCATTCGATCGCCGGCTTCAAAGAGGTCATGTTCAGCTGACCATTTCTGTTCCAGGAGCCTGACCAGGTGGCATTCCTTTCCGTCTTCATCTTCCCAGTCGGTGCTGTTTGCCCACCTCTGCATTGCGGGCACCATGTCCTTGAGAAAAGTGACCCAAAGCGTGGTGGTGTGATTGAGGCGGGCCATTCCGGCAGGACCCTTGATGAAACAGACCAGATCCGAGGGGAGGTGTTCCACCTCCGGCTTTTGGGTATATCCCATCTGCCAGAGGCTGTTCACATCATCCGGATCATCGAGTCCAAGCCATAGATAGACCGGGGCCCGTGGATGTCGGGCCCCATAGTACCGATGGAACGAAAGGGCATCATCCAGCTGAAGCTTGATGCCAAGCTGTTTCGGAATTCTGTCCCAGGGGTGATGCAAGGATCCTTTATCCCTGGTTGGCCAGATCATCCTTCAGGGATTGCTTCCAGCGAATGGAGGGAACACGTTTGGCAGGAATGGTGACGGTCTTGCCGAAGGCGTGCTGGGTACGTGCCGCACGGTATTGGGTCGTGAGCGTCCCCAAACCAGGCAATCGGATATCGATCTGGTGTTTCAATTGGTCTGAGACCACCAAACCAAGAGCGTCAAGGACAGCCTTGACATCCTTGTGTGCGAGATCGGAACGTGTCGCCACCTTGGCCACCAGATCCTTGGCACTCATCAATGTTTTGCTTGTTTGTGTCATGAGTTGGACTTCTCCTTTTTTGTCAGGCAATTTTGGTTGTGATTGGAAACCATTTTTATTGTTCCTCCTGTTCTTTCAAGTATGGAAATAAGCTAAATGTGTATGCTCATGGGGGAAGGGCTGGTTCCATAAGGAATGATCATCAACAAGGTACCACCAACTTCTCCAAAAGGCACTTTGGTGCATTCGAGCGAGCGAAAAGCTGAAGGGCAAAAATCTATTCGTTTGATTGACGTTCCGCGGCCCTGACCATCATCGCAATGACGGGATATTCTGATATGCCCCTGCTTCGAGCATGATAGATCGGTGTCGTCCCATTCAGGTTGGTCCAGAGGGGATCGGCACCCCGATCGAGCAGCATCCTGACAATGTCCTCATCAGGTTCACCATCTGCCATGCAGGCGTAAAAGATGGCCGTGCGTCCATCATGATCCTCGTAATGGACATCAGCACCGGCGTCAAGCAACAGGCGGACCTTGGCTGTCAGATTTTCGATTGTGGCCTGCTGAAGTGGAGAACGACCGTCGGTGTCGTTGTGATTTTCAATCTCCGTTCCTTCTTCAATCAGCAACTGCAATGCTTCTGTGGACTCGTCTGGACCAGAAGCCGCATGAAAGATGGCAGCAGTTCCGAATGAGGTTCCCTGGTCAAGATATGCACCGGCCTCTATCAGCATTTTCATAATCAAGATACGGCGGCAACTGGTGGCTAGGGCAAGAGGTGGCCATCCCTTTTCATCGACCTGGTTGATATCAAAACCATCTTTTATGAGGCTTTTGGCAGTGGCCAGGTTATTCTCGATGATTGCCTTGTGAAGTGGGGAAGAGTGTTCTAATGGTTTTTCAGTTATAGGTGTATTCATGGGTTGTTTGTGTATTAAGTTATTTGTAATGGATCTATCATTGTGAATAAGGAACAAATGAGTAACCTGTCTCAATCATAATCCTCAGGTGTAAAGACACCAACTTCACCAAGATCTATATCATAAGAATTTATATCCAATTCGCTTTTTACAAGGTTAATCATCTCGTCTTCACTACCAAAATTGCAAATATCAAGAACGACGGTCGCTGTCGTATTTAACTGTTGCTCATGTTCAATTTCACGTACTCCCATATCTACTGAATCACGGTCTATGGAGTCCCAAACATGAAAACTAAGGTGAATTGGTACTAAAACTTTCAGGATTAAGTCCAAGCTAATTGTAACTTTGACACATTTGTGTATCTTATCTTCTATATTTTCGATAATGTATATACCATCAAGACTGACTATATTCTCTAATTCGCCCATAAATGCATGGGATTCCATTTGACCAAAGGAAGCAAATCCCCAAGCCTGAAAATCAACTTCGTTTACATTATTTATAAGGAACTCAAAGAGTTCATTTCTTCCAGTACTTTCATCTTCTAACCAAACGTGTATAGCCTTCATTAACTCTATTGGTGCTTTATTAATAAGTGCCAGTGCTTGATCAAGTCGTTCTAAATAAAAGAGTATATCTGAGTTCTCGCAGAAATTTTTCCAGCCCTTATCTCCCGAAACAACCAGTATCCCCAAACCGCGTTTCATGGCCCATGCCTCAATGGCATTAAGTGCTATTGCATCCGGAAACTCGCATTTTTTGTCCTTTTTATTTTCAAAAGGTGGGTTTATGGCAAAGTAGTCATCCATTATTGATGCCATGTCAATATAGTTCACATCTTCAAGGACTTTACAATTCGTATCTTGAATAAAACGGTCCCATCGTTTAGTTGCAGCATCCGGCGGATTGGAACCACCTGTTATTTGATCAAGCAGGCTATCCAGGGTTGATTGTGCTGTACCAAAAGATCGCAATGCTTCTTTAATAGACTTCCTTGCAACCCTAAAATCGTTTTCGTAGTCGTCTTTCAGGTGTTTTAGAATTTCCTTCCAGATAGTACTAGACAGGATGAATGTAATTGATTTATTCCTGAATCTTGCGAGAACCCTAAGGTTTGGTTGGTTTAGATTGACGCGTCTACCCGTTCCAATAATTCTATCTGAATCCAAGGTCAATGCATCAATCTGTCCATTTTTTAACATGTACTTAAGTTGATCTGTATCTACAATTGGCATTTGTAAATTTCCCTGTGAGTCATGAAAAACTGGCAACGAATTTTATTTTTGAATAATAGAAAGTCAATTACCCCATTTAAATCGAATTATACGAAGAGGTAAAACGGGGAATTGGAGAAAAAGGGCCGGAAACGCGTCCAGTTGGTCTTTTTTGTAATTTCCTGGACTCATCTCAGAAAAACAGATTGCTTGTGCTCCAGACTTGTTGGTAAAATTGGTGAGAGAATGAAAAGAACAAGGACCTGGAGATGTTTGCCCTGGTTGACTGCAACAATTTCTATGCCAGCTGCGAGCGGGTCTTCCGACCGGAATGGCGAAAAGTACCCATTGCCGTGCTCTCCAATAACGACGGCTGTCTCATTGCCCGTTCGGATGAAGTCAAGGAAATGGGCTACAAGCTGGGCGCCTCCTATTTCAAACTCAGGAAAAAACTGGCCTGGGATGGCGTGATTGTCCGGAGCAGTAACTATGCCCTCTATGGTGATCTCTCCCAGCGGGTCATGGGATGTCTTGAGGAACTAGCTCCGATTGTCGAGGTCTACAGCATTGATGAAGCCTTTCTTGATCTTCATGGCATGCGTGATCTGGAGGCTTTTGGTCAGCATATTGCCAAGACGGTCAAAAAGTGGACCGCCATTCCCGTTTCCATCGGGATTGCTCCAACCAAGACCCTGGCGAAGATGGCCAACCGGATTGGCAAGACAATGAAGGATACCGGCAATGTCTATGTCATGCACCCGCCCTATCCCCTCGACCGGATCCCCATCGAGGATGTCTGGGCATTGGGAGACGTCTTTCGCAACGTTTGCGCCGGATGGGCATTGGAACAGCTCGGGAGCTCGCTGACCTGGACTACATAACAGCCCGAAAGACCTTCAGTATTGTCATGGAACGAACCGTCCGCGAACTCAGGGGTGAATCCTGCATTCCGATGGAGGACGTACCTCCTGATGCCCAGCATTTGATGGTTTCACGTGGATTTAAAGGAAAGGTGACAACCAAAAACCATCTGCAGGAAGCGGTGGCCACCTATGCAACCCGTGCAGCAGAGAAAGCCCGAGCGAAAAATGTCTATGCGGGTACTCTTCAGATTTTCATCAGAACCTGCCCCTTTGCCAAGGGACCGAGCTATGTCAATAATGCCTCCTGGCGTTTTCTGGAACCCTGCAATGACACCCTGTCGCTGGTCAAGGCGGCCACCACCTGTCTTGATGCGATCTGGAAGGAAGGCTATGCCTATCAGAAGGCCGGTGTCATGTTGACGGACCTGATAACGGCAGAAAAAAAACCAACGCCCCTCTTTGAAAAAACATCCGAACAATCCACCCGTGAACTGATGTGGGTGGTGGATCAGATGAATCACCGTTACGGACGGGAAACCCTCCGGATTGCCTCGAGTGGTTATGACCGTCATTGGATGATGGCCCGGGAGTTCCTCAGTCCCAGCTATACGACACGATGGGATGATATTCCCACGGTTCGGGCCTGAAACGGGATGAAGGATGATGTGTGGTCGATTTTCCCAAGTTAGAATCAAGCATGAACAAGCCCCAAAAACGGATATTCTTCACGTGAATCATTAACTGTCTCCTTCAGATCCTAATCTAAACATCCATTTTTTCAGCATCCATAATGTGTAATGTTTGTATTCGCCCATCCTTTAGAAGGGGTTTTGCTTTCACCTTTAGCCAACCTCTATTCACTGCGGCTTCAGTATAGATATTTGGCACCTGGTCAAATTCTGGATCCCTTACTTGGCCATTAATGTATCGACCCGGCTCTTCCGGGAGAAAAACCTTTAGCTGCTTGCTGTGATGAGCAAAACCATCAACTTGTATTTTGTAATTTGTCATCTCTCCTACCTTTAACTTACCCTTGGATCGGATTGCTACTGCAGTTGGGAAATCTATTTCCGTATCATTTCCATTGTTTGATAATACCATTTTTTCGCAAGAAGTTCCTAAAGGTTTTACAGCATTATTCCCAGCTACTGTTAAATTAAGCGTTTCGATATTATTCGTCATATTTAAAATTGTTTGATCCCTATGTATCACCTCTGTTGCAATGTCTCTCATGTTTGTTAGATTTTTTTCAGATTCCTTCTCATTTCCTCCTAATTTATACAATACCCCACTTAACCAGTTCCATGTTAATTCTATCCCTTCTCTCGTTGTATAAAAATCAGGTATTAACGGCAAAAAGGGAATTACTGGAAATAATTGTACAACAAATTCATATGACCCAACTTTCGGTTCCGATACCTTGATTGTAAATGGTAACTTTTCATTCCCTTTCGGTACCCGGCCTTTTTCAAGAGAAAATAAACCCACTTTAATGAGGCGGTCAATACCGATCAGGGATTGGCCTAATTGGTACATATTCATATTGTGATTGTCGGCATCTGCGCCAACATAACGAATAATAAGATGTTCAGATGTCATGGGGTGGTATTATTAATGATCCTGATTTAAGTCAAGCCAACATTATGCAGCTACTGGTTTCTACTTTAAGGATATTTTTAAATCTGCATATAGGATACATACTTTGAGGAAGTGAATTGGCAGTGTAGAGGTGGTAGTCATTTATATGTGCAGATGCCAGTAACAGAAAATGATATACCTTCAGGTTCGCTCTCAGCCCTTTCCCTCCCCTTTTTTCCCTGCCGCCAGGGCCCTTCTCGCAGCATCAGTCAGTTCCCCCTTTTTTGTTACATACCGGTAGATGGTGGGAACGGTAATACCGAGTTCATGTGCCAGTTCACCTGGTTTGGTTGTTTGGTCCTTCATGGCCTGGGCCAGTCCCAGTATCTGGGTGGGCGTAAGTGACCAGGGACGTCCTCCCATGCGACCACGTGCCCTTGCTGCAGCCAGGCCAGCCCTGGTTCTCTCGGCAATCAGCGTACGCTCATATTCCGCAAGTGCGGCAAAGAATCCAAAGAACAAACGCCCCTCCGCCGTGGTTGTATCAATGTTTGCCCCCATGCCTTCCAGAATCCGGAGACTGATGTCCCGCTGCATGAGATCATCGACTATGGATATAAGGTTTTGTAAGCTTCTCCCCAGGCGATCGAGACGCCAGACAACCAGGGTATCCCCCTTACGCAACACCTGGTTGCAGAGGGTCCAGCCCGGATGATCCTTGCGGCTTCCCGAGCCCGTATCTTCATAGATATAGTCCTTGTCAACTCCGGCTTTGATGAGAGCGTCCCTCTGCAGATCGGTGGTCTGTTCATGGGTTGAAACCCGCATATAGCCTACTTTCATGTTGTGCTCTCCATAGGGGTTACTTTAAGCTCCGTGCCTTCATCTTTATTTCGTCATGGGAAAGAACCACGTCTTGATGCGAGGCGAGGCATAACGATGCACATCCTTCCATTCAAAGGCGGCGCGTTCCATCTCATTGACAGTTTCTTTCTTGAGATCGCTCAGAATGGCACCGAGAACCTTGCCCATGTGATGCTTGTCGGCAATCCCATCAAACTGTTCCGCAAGGATCTTGTTCATCCGGTTTTCCGTCAGATGTTCATCCAGAAAACTGTCAATCCCCGACGGTTTTTTTGGTTTGATGCGTTTTCTTTTTTTGGTTTCGGCGTGTCTTTTACACTTGACCTTGAAGAGGTATCGACGCCAGCTGGACAGAATATTGGCTGAATGCGGAAAAAAAACAAAACCCTCGCCGGTCCCCTCGATACCATAGTGCTCCTTGATGAACCGATCAACTCGGGACGCCTCCTCAACCTCGTCCACGAGAGTTGAGAACTGTTTTTGCAACTGCTCCTCGTCCTGGAGATCAAACGTAACAGGCGGCAGGTTGTCGGCAATAACCACAGGATTCTGCTCCGCTGGTGCAAAAGTTTCCGTCACGAGTTTTTGCAAAGAATACGGTTTGTAAACAAGCGTATCATCAACAAGGGCCGCAAAGAGAAACAGGGTTTTGCCGGGAATACGTTGCACAGCTTCTCCCTTGTTGATGCCGGGGCCACACCATTCACCATAGAGTATGACGGGTCGGGCACCCGGCAACACCTTCAGGGAGGCTACCCAGGAGCGGATATTGTGGAGGTCCTCATTGTCCGTGAGCATGGCCGTTCTTTTCTGCACTTGAAGGCTTCCATCGGGCATGACATGAAGGCCAACATTACTGCCGTGGAGTTTCGTTTTCGGCAGAAAGGTCATCTTTAAGTGCCTATGGTATCCAGCCCGCTGGACAATATCCGAAAACCGTTCGGTTTCCGGCCATTTCACCAGGGAACCTATTTCGTAAGTCACACCGTCAGCCGGATTGGGTTGCACATGACCCGCTTCAGCTTCTTGTGCATGTTTTTCCCTGGTCCTTAAATCCAATTGCCTCGCAATCATTTTCATTCTCCGTGCTTGTCATCAATTAAGGTTTTTACCATTATCCTTGCCCTCACATTTTTATCGTCACGAAAATGACGGCACTATATCAAAAACAAACGGCCGTTTGTTTAACAGATGGAGAAAGTCTTCCGGCATAACCTATAACAATAAAACAACCCATTCAACAAATAAAATAAAATATACTCCCTCCGATTTATCTTATTTTATGGTTCATTGCAAGATTTTGGTTCACATTTTTAAATGACTGGTCCTGGAGTTTGATTTTCGGTCTGAGTTGGAACCATTCGGTTCAGCGATATCCGGATTCGTTTCTGGTGTTCCACAAGTCGACGAAGATCATGCGTGTAAGAAGAATGAACAGGCACAACGGTTTCAAGTGGACCTCATGGATAGGGCACAACAGAATCTACCGGAAAGTCATGCCCCTTCTGGATTAAATAGGGCATTTTCATCGTTGAGGGAAGTTATTTTTCGCGACCCTCTTCAAAACGATTTTTGCCCTATCAACAAATTTCCTTTAATCATTTTTCCGAGCAATATCATCCCCCGCCATGTGCTGCACTTGTGTTTATTGATGCCTGGTCCGTTATCGCGAGTACAGCTTGTCCGATTGTTTGATGGCAGATTTTGTTTACCGTCAAGTATCCCTCGCTTCTGCAATTTGACGAGCAGGCCCTCAGTGAGAAGTTTCCCTTTTTTTTGAAGCTTCATGACAAAAAAGTATTGGTTTTTGTGTGAAGAACTTTGCGATCCTAAAAATCGAGTGAAAAATCTCCGGATTTTGAAGCTGAACCTAATACTATTTCTTTACTTTGGATACAACGGATTTCGGTATATCCCTAATCGGCGAGCTAAACCAAATAATTTAGTTCATTTATCATATCCGGCAATTATTTCCACCTGATTCGATTTCCCGGTTCAAAAAAATGATTTTTGACCTCCGTTTTCCTGACCAAAATCAGGTTTTCCATCACCAATGGCCAAATTCGGTCCCCGTTGCAATACCTGCACACATACCTTGCCCCTCCCGGCTTGTCGGGTACCCTGTTTCGTTTCACTTGAGGGTGTCCGGCGTCGGTTCGACAACCGGCAAAATCAGATCTGCAATCGGAACAGCTTGTTCCAGCCTTCCTCCAATCGGCCACTCCCGGTCGAAGGCACCTTGAGGACAAGACGGTTGGCATGGGAAACCAGCCGGCCACCGCGATAGATGAATGCTGCCCGGAACGCCTTCATCCGAACCCTCATCCATCTGGTGCCGGCCACCATCAATTCCCGGCCAGACAGAACCAGATTGTGACTCAGACAGGCGAGGAAGAGCCAGCAGCCGTTGGCCCCGAACCGGCCGGATGGCAACATCCCACCGGCAAAATCGGCCTTGACAATGCCATGCGCCTGTTCACTGTCACCACACCGCGCATTCGCCTCCTCGCGGACTTCCCACATGTCCCTGACCGGCAGGACCGTGCCATCCCCCGCCACACTTTCAGCCTGTTCTTCAGGTGACGGATGATTGGTGGCCAGGAAACGCAACCGGCAGAGACCGACACCGTCCCAAATGCCACCACCCAATTCATTGGTGCCGACGCCCAGTTCACCGATCCCGTGCCGAAAGGCCACGTAGCGGACGCGCTGTCCCTCCGGCATCCTCGCAACCATCGCGGGAACATGGCAAATCTCCGCACCATGCCAGTCACCGTCATCGCCACTGCCGGGTTGCCACTCATCCCTGTCGGTGGCGGTGATGCTGTCCAGGGATGAATCGCACAGCCTCGCCCCGAGTACAAAACCGATGGTTCCGAAACGCCTGACAGCTTCATCCCGCACCGAGGGATCATTGCAATACCTGATCACCTCATGCTGGTAGCCCGCACTGTCCATTCTCACGGATACCGATCTGACGGTTTCCGGCAGCATGTGCAGTATCTCGTCCAGGAAGCGGCAGTTGCCGGTACTCGCCGCAACATTGCCGTCACGCATCTCGACATGCAGGATCATGCCCAGTTCCGGACTGTATCCCATCAATGGCTGGTATCCCCGCTCGAAGGGAACGGTGTTGTTGGCTGCACGGTAGGTCGAGAGGCATTCACGCTTGCCGGAACGGATGATGGTGGCATCGATGTCGATGGTCAGGTGGGTCAGGTTCTTCTTCTTCACCTGTCGGTGGATCATCGACCTGTTGATCCGGTGCAATCTCTTCAATGCAACGGATGGCGGGGGAATCCAGGCCTCCCCCCTGACACGCCTTTTTCCGGCAGCCTCGTCATGGCAGCGTTCCAGCCAGTCACGGATCGAGCGGGGCGAGGGAAAGGTCCGTTTCCGTCCCCCGCGGTGACGCTTGTCGAGTGTTCGCCTGCGACATCCGAACAGATGGGGTTCAACCTTCCCGACCATCCGGCACAGGACACGGTCATCCTCGAGTTGATCAATGTCCGAGACATGGTCAAACCCCAGAAGGTTCAACAACATGACGGCCAGAACCATCTGTCCGTCAAGCCAGCCCTGGGAACGGAGACGTTCACCGGGAAGCCTGTGGAGGATCTTCCCGTCAGCCAGGATCTTCAGAAAGGGCAGGACACCGGCAAAGGGCGTCATGTCCTGGAAGGAGGAAAATTCGGTCTTGATCGGAAAGGATTTTTCAACTATCATCATGTTCACCCGTTGGGTTGTTTTTGAGTTATCGTGATGATAGCACGGAAGTGCCGTCGTTACAAGAATCCAACGGGTTTTTTTATTTGTTTTGATCGCCGATCAGGGTATATGAGCTTTTTGGCAAAACTTCTCCTGTCAAATATTAAATATTGACAAGGATACCCTTCAAATGATGCGAAATTGCTGGGAAAGATTAGGAGCACACCGACTGAGGCACGGTGGATTTATGCAAACATAGGGTAAATACTTTTCCGGAACCGTCAGGGGAGGCCAGAGTGCCTTTCCGCGCCATAGGGCCCATCCCATTGGAAATATGATCAGGAGTCCACACAGCCACCAGAGGTTGTCATCGCTGAATAATCCATGGGTCAAATCCCGCCCGGTTTTGCCTGTGATGGTTTCAAGGCGTCATCGGTCCGGCGGCAGGGTTTGAAACCCGCTCCGGCATGGCTGACCTCCCCGCCGGCATTGCCCTGATGGCATCGGAATAATCTTTTCGTCTTGCCGGACTGATGAGACCTTCCTTTACCAGGAAATCCCCCAGCTTCCTCATCAGTTCGAGATTGAGGGCGGGGTTGCCCCCCTCGGTCGTAATCCTGGGAAGGGGGTCATTGCCGGCATGTGGGGAACCATCATAGGGTTCATGGGCTGCCTTTCCGATTGGTGACACCCCATACTCCAGATACGCATTGACCCCTGGTTTCAGGTGTTTTGCCCCAGATTCCAGCCACTTCTCCGGAAGTGTGAGATAGACCCTGACCTTGCCCGGCCAAGAGGGATTGTACCAGATCTTGTTTCTGAGACCGGCTTCCTTCAGCTGCAGGGAGAGGGCCTGCACCCTGGAAACCGGTTGGCCGGCCTTCTTTTCGATGGCTTCCTTCCTCTGCAATCGTTCACCCTGCAGTTCATTGACGATTTCCGTGAATGTTTCCCCGAAATCAAGGGATGTCAGGGCCTCTTCAAATCTTTTGACCAGTTCCTTTTCCTCATGTTCGGTCATCGATCGGAGCACATCAAGGTTGGGATCGCGATCTTCTTCATCCCCTTCCATGTGCCATTCCCACTGGTCCTTTACCTCCGCCCGGATCCAGGTTTGCCAGGGGCCGATCCTGATGAAATCAGCCAGTTCATTTTCGGCAAGAGTTTCGGCCCATGCCAAAAACCGTTCCTGTTCCGCCCTGGTTTCAAAGCATCTCTCAAGGTCATCGTCACGACTGAATTCATGTGCCACCATGGATTCAAGACGTCCGGCCAGAATACCCCGAAACCGTTCATACCCGTCATGCCTGACAATGCGGGGAGTTCCATCTTTACTTCGGGAGGGCTTCCGGGTTTGATTCATGGTTTTACCTTGATCCATCCCGTCAATATGTTCAAGCAAGTCCCTGATGTTGTTGTCAACCATGTCGGGCATGGGCGGGCTCCTTTCATTGCATTTGTTACCACACTTATAATAAAACAACTTTCGTATAAATCAGGGTGTCGGACCTGCTTGCTCTGCCGGTTGTCCTGAAGGTTTGGGCGCCTGTTCCCTTTTGATGCCTGCATGGAGATCCCTGACCAGCTGGACAAACCCTTCTTCAAAACGGGTTTCGGCATCGGGATCGGAGGGGGTGGGAACAAATTCTCGCGGTACCGCGGGTCCAAAGGACCTGGTTTTGGTAACAAACCGGCTTTCCCTGCCCTTCTCCGCCTTGTACTTTTTGATGACGGCCGTCGAGAGGGCATAACCGAAGGTGGTCACCTGTGGCGGTTCCATGTCCTGCTTTCGAATGTATTTCTCGATGTCGGATGTCCAGAGACCTTGCCATCCATATTTATCGAAGGCCCCTTGGGCAAGTTTGTCAAGTGATTGGTAAAAATGATTCTGCAATGTACCGTCATCAAGTTTCGAATTCCTCAGGGCGGTCTCAATCCGGTGACCGATGCCCCCGGTACAGTATTCCCTGATGGCAATCCTGGAAAAGATCCCATTGTCAATCGATTCAGCCGTTGTCGGACTGACAAAAACGGATTCAAGGGGCATGACCTCAATGCGGGCACCCTTTCGCAGAAGGGAAGTGAATGTGTCCTTCCTTCCCGAATTGAAATGCTTGGCAAGTGCTTGATCAACCGGAACCGGCCGGCCATCGCCCCACCCGCGCCACAGGACTGAGGTTTCCCTGTCACCACCGTGTGTGCGGGATACGACAAAGGCGGCTTTCTCGGCCACGAAAATGTTTCTTGCAGCTTCCGTAATGTCGGTCGTGAAACGGGCCGTGGTGGCTTCGTCGGTCTGGAGGATGAAGGCCCGATACATGGTGGCATTGTTTGATTTGAACCTCCTTATGCCGCCACCCAATTCCAGCATCGGTGCGATCTGGATTGGTACATTGACCCTGAGCTCGTCCTCGGGCCCGGCAAACCTGTTGACCCCGTTTGCCCTGAAATCGTTTGCCTGTTCCCTGACCGTGTTGAAGGCCAGGTAGCCTCCCGGAGGGACCGGTTGGTCCGCTTCAGGACCGCCAAGGTCCCAGAGTTGTTCAACCTGTTCATTGGTATGGGTCCTGTTCAGGGAGACGGTAACATTCCTGCCGTGCAGTGGGCCTCCCACGACCTCACCCTCGACCGTTCCGGGATAACAGCCCTCCCGGCTGTTTCCCAAATCATACCGTTTTACCTTGAGCACCATGTTCCGATGATGTTTTGCCCTTGCCTGGTTTGTCATTGTTGTCTCTTCCCTGGTTTGTGATGATCAGTTGCCCAAAGAGGCTCCTGCCCATAACAATCGGCGGCGATGTGCAAATGTAAAGTGAAAAAGGTGCCATGAAATTTTCTGCCGGTAAAGGTCTGTTGATAAAGCCGATGTGCGCGTTATCTTCAGGACAACCTGATAACAGCAAAAAAACCCTGTTCCAGTCCCATTCATGACAATCCGGTGGGGACCGTTCCGGTGATTGATTCCTGTTTTATTGAATGGGGTGCGGGGTGCCCCCGCCATTCCGTAAAACCAAAATCCGGGCAGTGGGGTTATCAGGAAAAAGAAAGAGGTGGCAAAATATCAAATTGATTTGCCAGATAAGGAAATCTATATTATCCTGTTATGAATGAAGAACCTGACAATCGTGAGCTTGAAAAACAAATTGCTGTTTTGGAGGAAAGAATGAATACCCATGAAGCAAGGATAGATTCAACCCTGCATGCTCTTCGGGCCGACCAAAATGCCATGCGGGCCGACCAAAATGCCATGCGCACCGATATTGAGCGGATCAATACAGATGCCGCCAAACGAAGCGATACCCAAACCAAATGGATTATTGGCGTTGGCATTGCTCTTGCTGCCCTCATTATCGGTGGTGTCGGCATTCTCATTGCGATGCAGTAGGGAGACGATGTTACCGGTTCCCAAGACCAGCCGGTTCCAAATCCACGAGTTCATCTTGCTCGGACATGTATTGTCTGCCTTCCCATTAATCAGCCAGCGGGTGTTGGCGGCATTTGGGTATTGACTTGAGGTTTGCCTATCTGGGAGCACATATATCCGGGATGCTTGAAAAGATGGGTCCCTCTTTTATTGTTTCATCAAAGGGGTGCGGGGCATCCCGCCATTCTGTAAAACCAAAAATCCGGTTATGTGATTCGAGGAAAAATCTTCCTTACCACTCGACGTCAAACACCTTCAGGCCGTCGCCCATCCGGTAGGGATTGTCCTTTGTGATGGTGTTGAGTGTCGCCAACTCCGGCCAGCGCTCCGGATCGCCGTAAACCTTCTGGGAAATGGTTATGACATGGAAGGGGAGGGAGGTGATGGATCCGGGTCCTTGTCCCCTTTTGCCAATTCAGGGGTTCCCACGTGCACCAGATTCCTGACAACCAATTCCCGAAGGGGCTGGTATCGCCCGAATTCAGCCATCTCAAAAGCCTGTGGAAGGATTTTCGCAGGCAATCCGGGAAGGACCCGGGATTCCTCCACAACTTGGGGGGCACCATCATCCTGCAAATCCAGTATCTCGACACTGAAACGGTCACTTTCCTTTTCACCGGTAACACGCCACATTTCCCGGACACCCAGCTTGGCATAACGTTGAGGCTTGTCCTTGTCCAGATGGGTCACCTCGACTTCGATAACCAAATCCGGGGGTGTCCTGGCCTCATAATCCAACACTGCCGGCCGACCTTCCTTCCGAATGGCATACCAGTCCATGGCCTTTTTCCCGACATAGAAGGCGGCGTCAGGCTCAAGGCGGATGTTTTTGGGATCTCCGGGCACCTTCCAGCGGGTTCCACGCTTCCCCTTGACCATGATGGACATGGCCGGGCCCGCAATACGGACCGTCATGTCACTGGCATCTCCAAGTTCCTCGTGTGTGCTTGAGGGGCTCATGAAGACGATAATCCCTTCCAGTGCATCGATCATGACCCGCCGACCAAATCGGCTCCAATCAATCTCCCGGGCCATTCTGGGAACCAGGTCAGGTGACACCCTGATCCGCCAGAAATCGGAGCCCAGGGGACCGATAATATGGTGTTCATCAAGTGTGGTTGTCATATGGAGTGTTCCTCATTGTCATGAAACAGAGTATAAGGAAGGGATGGTCGCATGGCAAGAAAAAACATGTACCACGATGTCCGGTTTTTTGTTTCACCGAATGGAGTGCGGGGTGCCCCCGCCATTCGGTGAAACAAAAAGGACGTGCTTTTTATCTCTGGAACCTTACTTGTCCGGCAGCAGGAAACAGTCGCCGGCATCGATGGCCGCCTGAACTTCCTTGATAAAGGGGTTTAAGCCCGTCATGAAGGAAACCTCAGCCAATACATAAAGCCATAGGGGCAAACCGAGAAAGAGGATAATGAAAAAATTGGTTTTCAAACAGTTCTTCATTGCCGACCTTCCATGCCAGATATTCTTGTGTCACCATGACTACCTTATAAGCCATCTCCCGAGAATGTGCAAGTCTTTGGTCGCGGGGCATCCCGCTTCCCATTCAAGGAAAGCAAAAACCGGGTTTTCTGCGCTGGAGAATCCTCACCACGCCACGTCGTAAATCTTCAGGCCGTCGCCCATCCGGTAAGGGTTGTCCCTCGATGTCACTCTTTTCCTAAAGTGGATTTAATAATTTCAATATCCCGGATAATACTGGCTGTTCGTTCAGTCAAAATACCCAGTTGCACACTGTTTTCAGCAACGACCTTCTGTAAATCCTGATAATCTTCCCTGGATTCTTTTCTTAGGGTGCTGATTTCATTTTGGATTAGCTGAAATTGTGCGTCAAATCTACTTATCATACCGTTATAAGCCATGAAGGCGGTAAAAATTAAAGCGCCTACTGCTGTTATCGCAATAATTATTGGTGTCCAGTTTTGCTCGGACATGTATTGTCTGCCTTCTAGTACCTTCCCATTTCATCTCTGGTTATGGATAAAGCCATGTCTGTGGTGGTGATCCTCGTGCAGGTCGAGCGGGTCAATGCATTTTCTTTTCAGTATCCTTCCCGTTGTACATGAATATTGAGGTTAGGTATTGGACAGCAGGACAGCCATGACGGCAATGATGATGGCCGTGGCGGCGGTAATCACGCCAATCAGCCAGCGAGTGTTGGCGGTGTCCCGCTTGGCCATCTCGGTATCTCGCTTGGCAATATCCTCCCGCAAAAGGGCCCAACCCTTGTCATAACGTTCGTTCATTGTTTCCATTCGTTCTTCCATGACAGCAACCTTTAATCTCAGACTTTCCCAATTTTTCCGCTCAGGCATTCCGGCAATCCTGTAATTCAATAGGTGATTAATGAATATACCCGTAATGATGTGCTAAATCAAGTATCATTGGCCTGGAACCTGAAATTTTCCTGACCCAACTTCTCGCAACAATTATCAACCGGGTGCTTGGAATCTTCCTTACCAATAGACGTCAAACACCTTCAGGCAGTTGCCCAGCCGGTAGGGCTTGTCCCGCGATATGGTGTTAAGCTTCGCCAGCTCCGGCCAGCGGTCCGCATCGCCGTAGACCTTCTGGGCAATCAGGCTCAGCTTCCGGTCGGTGCGTTCGATCTCATAGCCGTAACACCCCTTGCCCTGCCACTTCATGGTGTCATCAAGCTTCGAGGGGTCGTCGACATGAGAAAGCATCAGCTGGTGCAGCCAGCCGCTCGAATGGTCCCTGGTGTATTTGAGGCCAGGAATACGATAACCGGCCACCAGGCTGACCGGTGAAACACCATCTACTCTCTTGATGGTGGGATCCGCGCCGGCCTCGACCAGCAGCCGAACAATTTCCTGGCTCTGGGTTGCCTTATGCGGCTCGTTGATCCGGTTCCAGCTCCATTTCGAAACCGCAGAGTAGAGAAGGGTACGGTTTTCATGTAGTATGACAGTGGGATCCGCGCCATGCTCCAGGAGCATTCTTGTGATTTCCGGACTATCACCGGCAAGGGCTGCAAAAAGAGGCGTCCGGCCACGATTGCGTGTCGGTTGGGGACTGACCGTCCGGAAGTTGGGATCGGCCCCGTTCTTCAGAAGCCTCCTTGCCTGTGCCGGCCGGTCAAACAACGCGGCTTCATAGAGAGCCGATGTTCCATAGGCATTGACTTCATCAACCGCCTTGGCTCCACTTCCAGACAACAGAAACAGGAACAGGAGTGTTGGTAAAAGCAACCTCATCAGTTAAATCCCATCATTCCAGCCCTGAGGATTACGATTATAACCGTCATTGCTACCGGCATCAGGTGCTGCCGGATGACCACGTCCTGGGTTTCCTCCCGTATTCCCGCCATTGTTGTTGTTATTTCCGGTGTAGCCCGGCTGGCATTGGGGACCACCCCCGCACCCGTTGTTGCTCCGGCGCCGGCACGTGTCCCCGGTTTTCATCCAGTTGTTTCGACAACGACCGCTGAGGCAATGTTCCGTAATCATTGACTTCATCATTGCTTTCCTTATTACTCATTTGGCTGGAAACTGCAAGTGCTCCCTTTCAGGTACCAATTCACCACTTTTTTTAAGGAATCTAGTAAACCATATATTTTTCACCCCGCAGGATAATCATCGTTTGCCTTTCACGGGGACTTTGATAGCGAGGGAAACCTTTTTTGAAAACACAGGAGTAATAGGAAACAATGCTGCTAAAAAACCAAATTGATTTATTCAGGAACAATTTCAATACACTACGACAACCACAAAATGTTGCATTACCTATGATGGGTGGAAATGACGGTACTGATGAAGCCTATGAATTCAAAAACCTCATACTTCCTGTACGAGACATCGCTACCACGATACACCAATCCGATCCAGCCGGGAATATGCTTCCGTGCCACCTTCGGGGGTGGCAACTGGGTGCCGGCGATGGGTATGGAAACACCAATAGAATTCATATTAAGAAACTTCTCGGAATGATTGTTCATGCAAACTATCTTGTAGTCAATAAACAGACTCTTGATGTTGTCAATGATGAGGGAAGACGGGCCATTGTAAACTACCAAACATTTCTAAATGCTATTGAACGCTTGATATTAAAGCCCCGTGATATTGGTTTGGTTATCTGCAATTTGTCGGAGAGACGCTTGGAGAATATAAACTGTGGCAATCTGGATTCAGTTTCTTGGAAATTATTAGACCTTCAAGACTTTCTCTTTGAAATTGCAGCTTGTCCGGAAATTGAAGAAATTATCTGGCAAAGGTACCTTGAAAGTAACGAGAATCTTCAGAATGAAAATAATGCTTTTGATAAAGGACCTCAAGTGACTCAACTATTTTTTCAGGACGGAAATTTGTCTTGGCAAGTAATATGGAAAAGAAATGGGGTAATCTCTAGACCATGGATTAATGTCTCGGATTTGGTTGATACAATTCGTAATCATCTTGAAGAAACAAATCCCTGATTTCGTTTCTGGTTTGGGTGGGATTGGCTGGATTTGGTGTAGTTGTCTCGTAAAGTTATTTGAACTATTCCATTGATTTTAATTCAATCAAATTTGGCCTGACACATATCCATAAGGTACAACTCAATTTAACAGGTGTAAATTTCCACTAAAATCAAGGACTATGAATGTGAAAAGGCTACTGCTTATTTTTACTGTTGAAATTACTTTAATCGCTATCACCGCTGGAATAACCAAAATGGCATTGGAAGACATTCCTTCTTTGCTGATTTGGTCCTTGGTGTTTGTTTTTGCCTTAATTTCCATAGCATTGTTTGTGTCTGATCAAACAGATAGAGCAAATGAGCAGAAAGCCGTACAGGATCGAATAAGTGAATTGAAGTTGAATAATCGCTGGAAAATCCTAAACCTTCGTTCCTTTATGAACAAGTCTCATGCCTGGGCTCTTGGTGATGTCGGAAGATGTACCGATATTCCTGAAGGTTCGAGGCTTGTTGAATTAAATGATGGTTCCTATCAAATTTCAACACCAGTTTATTTGGAAGTTAAAGTAGCAAATCTTGAAGTTGGCAGCAAGGCAAAAATTAAGGTAATCAAACCCACAGATAAGTGATTAAGGTCAACTCTTTGCTGTTCACCCCTCGACGTCAAACACCTTCAGGCAGTCATCGACACGGTAGCGGTTGTCCTTCGAGCCTGCATATCCACAAGGTGGTACTACTTGTTCGGCAGCAGGAAACAGTCGCCGGCCCGGATGCCCTGTCCCTTCTTCATGTCATTGAGTTGCCAGATCTCCCGCCAGCGGTCGCGGTCACCAAGGTGCCTGGCAGCCAGATCGGAAAAGCGGGTGTCGGTGGCGACCATGCATCCCCTGCGCAGCTCGCCGGCATGCACCCGAAGGGCAGCATCAAGAAGATCAACCATGGCCCAATTTTTATATTTTACCGCAAAGTCACGAGCCGACATGTCAGCCCTTTTGTATTTTCGTTCATAGCGGGGAGCATCCATATACGTCCGGGCAGTGGGATCGGCTCCATGATCCAGCAGAACCCTGACCACATCAGATCGGTAGTGCAAGGCCGCTATGATCAATGGAGTGTCACCTATGACACGTCCTCTGACTTCTATATCGGCCCCCGCTTCAAGTAACATGCTTACAGCCTCAACATTCCCTTTCCCTGATGCCAGAAGAAGGGCAGCAGGAAAACTTCTTTTTTGAACGGGATGATAATCCAATTCGGCGCCGGCATCAATCAACAGCCGGGTCGTATCAAGCTTATCCAGCCGAATGGAATTGATCAGGGCCGTTTCACCAAAACGGGGATCTTTTTCGTTGACATCCCAGCCTGACTCAATGGCGGATTGTATTTCGGTTGGCGTGGCCTCTTTGATAAAGGCAATCCGGGTAAAGGGATTGTTTTCTGGCTTGGTTGACACAGCAGTAAGAACAAAAATCAATGGAGCCAAAAGGATGTATTTTTTCAGTACCATGGATTATGTTCTCCAGCCGCCGGTTTCCCTATCCCTTTGCCGATCCTGTGACGGTGTACTGTCTATACCCGGATGACCACGTCTTGGGTTTCCTCCCGTATTCCCGCCATTGTTGTTGTTATTTCCGTTGTTGCTCCGGCGCCGGCAGGTGTCCCCGGTTTTCATCCAGTTGTTGAGCCAGGGTTCCTCACGCACCCGGACATCGGCGAGAAACGGCACCGGCGCGGCGTATTCCCGCATCACATACTCCCGCGTGCGTCTGAACGTCTGCGTACCCGTATAGCCCGTGCCACAAGATTCCTCCTTCGTTTCCCTCTCCTCATAGGTAAATAGGCCATGACAGGCGTCATGACAAGGGGGCGGCTGTGAACCAACTGTGGCCACCCCGCCATGCCGCTGGCGCACCTGAAGACACTGGCCGGGATCCACCCGCCAGGGCGTGTGCGCCACCGTCACGTCATCCGACCGATTGAGAACGCTGGGCCAACGGGTGGTTACGGTCGTTTTGACCCGGCCTTCCGTCCGGGTGCCCAGACTGTAATTGGTCCCATGCACGGCACTGCAGACCAGGTCCCTTGTGTCCACCACGTCCTGGCGTTCATAGATCGGCACCGCAAAGGGATTCTCCTTCGTGTCGGTACCCCAGTCACCACAGGGAATGACCTCGCGCACAAGGCCGGTCTCGATGATCTCAATCGCAAGGGGATCCTGGGCATCCTGCCTCTCGGTCCAGCCGACCTCGACAATGCGCAGACCCTGGCGGCTGGTGCCACCGTCGTCCACCCAGTTACATGAATCCGCCATGAAGCGGGTGCCCGTTTGGGGCGACCGACAGAGACTGTGTTGCACGAGCCAGCCGGTATCAAAGACGCCCGATCCGGGAGGTGTCTCGGGTGCCGGGGGCGGGCCCGCGGGACCACTGTAAAAACCGGCGGGCGGGATTTCGTCAAAGCCCGTCCGGATTGTGGTTTTCGTGCGTTGATAATGCACGCCAGCACCCACCTGGCCCGAGGGACAGGTGCGGATATCCGTGTCCGTCGCCCGTTCCACCCGACGTTCCGCCACCGGAATGCGTGGCCGGATGCCCATACCGATGGTGTCGGTATCCAACATGGCATGACAGTCCTCAAGGCCACTGGGAACAGGAAGCCCGGTCGGCAGGCTGAAACGGGGATCGGGCGGGGTGTCAATCCAGAACAACAGGACATCCTGGGGAATAACCCTTTTGGTCCCGTCTCGTGCCAGGGCGGCCCGCTGGACATCCTCAGGCGCGGCGATGGTGCGAAGTTTGGCGGGAGGATCGTACCAGACAATAAGCCAGTCATCACCCACATGATCGGGATGGCCGGCATTGCACAGCCCGACCTTCAGACCGGAGGCCATGGCGGCCGTTCGTACATCACCGAAATGGGCATGAATCTCACGGGACGTGCGGTGATGATCCACCAGCGCCTGATCCCTGGTGGTTTTGAATTCCGAGGACAGGGTCAGGAGCACATGACGCATGCGCCCCGCAATCTCGGCCTGGGATGTTCTTGTCGTTCGCCTTTCCTCGAGGGTGAGTTCCTCAACACCAATGGTCTGGGCCGGAACCGGACCGGTCAGCAGGAACAACACGACCGGCAGGAACCAAAGTCCAACCGTTTTTCTCCCCGTTCGCCACCAGCTCGACAGTCCACCTTGCAGTATCATATTTCCTCCCCATGCCTAATACGGAATTTCATATCTCCATATTAGCACAAGGGAAAAATTATGCATGAACTATTTGTGTATGCTCATGACTTTCCGTTACTTGAAGGGTTGAAACCCGTTGGGGATAGGGAGGGTGGAGTTAGTAAAAACTCCAAACATTACAGGATAGGGGAATTATCGAGAACTGGATCGAAGTGGAATGTCGGAAACATAGACCTTGTCTTTAGCATTTTCGACACCGGCATCGGTCAAGAGTTCAACGAAAGCAGACTTAATCACATGGGGCTGCGATGTGGGACCGATAATTATCCGGTCCAATAGATTTGGGATGTCGGCCTTATGCATGCCATTATCCGGATCGTCCTTTAGTTTCAATGCGTAGATGGGCTGGAGAATCCCGGCAATATTCTCAATTCGCCTTTCCAGTAGGGGATTATTAATCTTATGAGGATGAAAGTAGAGTCTCCATTCCTCTTCTTCCGAAAATCCCAAGTGCTTAGTTACCATAGCGATTTCGAAGAAAATCGAAAATAAACCTATTAATCTTTCTTGGTAATCCTCTTCATTAGGACATTTTGACACGGTAGGTGTAGCTTCTATCAGCTCGGCCAAATCATTCAATTTAGATTTAATATCCTTCTCACCATAATAAACTGGGGATAAGATAACACCATGTTTGTCAGTATTGGTTAAAAATGGTTTATTGTTCATAACAAGTGCGACATCGCCATATGCCCGCCACATGGAAAGACGTCCAATCCGATCCTCACTGCGTTTGTGCAATGAAAGACACGTGAGATACGTTTCCAACTTCAAAAACCCTTCTTTTTGTTCCAGCAAATGTTCGACTTCAAGCCTGATTTCTGGATAAATACGTTCAGCTGAAGAATAAATCCTTTCTCCAATCGGTCCTTTCATGACCTTCTTCACCATTGATAGTCCATATGTTATTTCGGAGTGATCATTCATTAATAAGGAATTGCGAAGCCAAATTTCGTTATTCTCTATAATCTTTTTCGCCGTTTCTGAATTGGTATAATAAACAAGCCTCCGATTATTTAAGGTATTGAAAGAGTCTTGTCTGTAAGAACTGAAAAAATTATCGAAATATGTTTGGATTTTATCATTTGATGGCATAATTTGATTTCCTCGTCTTAATTGTTATCAATACATCTGCAATACAGAAATCAAAGTGGGTTATCAATCATGGGGGTTCTCCTGTTATAAGACGACATAACGAGCGTGGCTATATAACTGAAAAGAAAGAGACGGTAAAATACCGAATTGATTTGCCAGATCATGCTTTCTATATTATCCTGTTATGAACGAAAAAACAGAAAATCGAGAATTACAACAGCAATTTGCCGTCCTGGAGGAACGAATGAACACCCATGAAGCAAGGATAGATGCCACCCTGAACGCCTTGCGGACGGATATTGAAAGGGGTCATAAGGAGGCAGCTGAGCGTAGTCATACCCAAACCAGATGGACGGTTGGCGTCATCATCGCAACTGTCGCAGTAGGAACGGGTGTGATCGTCGGTTCGGTTGGTGTTTTTTTACAGCTCTTTGTAACCGGATCCTGACTACGCAATCACATATAATCTGAGCAGTTAAAAATAAATATCAGGCTGATTTGAATTTCTGGATTAACCCTGCTCTGTTAATTTGATATGAATGCAGAACCTGACAATCGTGAGCTTGATAAACGAATTGAGCTTCTAAGGAAAGATTATGAGATCATGAAAACCGATATCAATGGTACCCTGAAGGAAATACAGGCCGATGCCGCCAAGCGGGAAATAAGACTCATTCTGACCATGGTTGGGCTGGTCGTTGACGGCATCGCCATCCTGGGGTTTATCCTGAACTGAACAGGTTTTGTTCGAATTGATTTGCGATACCAGCAAATCTATATTATACAATGCTATGAACGAAACAACTGACAATCGGGAACTGGAACACAGAATTGATATTCTGGAGGAACGAATGAACACGCATGAAGCACGGATAGATTCCACTCTCAATGCCTTACGAACAGATATGGAACGGTTCAATGTCCTGACACCGATTTAAAAAAACAATACCAATCCAACGAACGAATAACTCATGCAAGGATAATGAAAAAATGACCACCACACTTGACGACCATCATGTGATAGGCTCCCTTGGTTCCGATTTCTGGCGCATCAGGGTACCACCAGAGCTGGTCCCTGCACTTGCCCGGGAATTCGACTGGAACCGGTTGGGCCGACGGGTCATGATTGATGCCAGGGAAGGCATCATTGCCTGGATGAGCCCATCAAGCACACATGAAATCCTGGGCAAGGCAACCGACCTGACCGTCCGGATGGCTGGGGCGGTCATGAACAGACATGTCAGGGAAATGGGAGGCACCCGCTGGAAAGGACCGAAGGATCCCGAACATGGTGGCCTGGAGCCCGATGAGGCCTTCTATCTGGGGGACAAGGCTGCAGCATGGTATGAGGCCGACCGCAGGGGCGGTGAGGAGGCTGTCCTCGAATTCGAGGCGCAGACACCCCCAGATCTCGTCGTGGAAGTGGAGGTTACCCATCATGATGTACACAAGCCACGACGCTATGCCGAGCTGGGTGTCCGGGAGATGTGGAGGGTGGACGGTAAAAAAGGCCTCAAGCACCTGCAGGTGGAGATTTTCGACCTGCTTGGAGACAAAAAACCTCGTCGCGTACCCGCATCACGGGTACTGGAGGGGCTGGCGGCCGCAGACTTACCCGCCGCTTTCCTGATGGCTCGGAGCAACAATATCCAGGGCTTGGGAGATGTGCTGAAGGTGAAACTGGCAGCCGTAACCCCTTCGAGTCCCGATGATGAACCGGATACATCACCTCCAACCCCCAGCATGTAAGTCCTAAAACGAAGTGATGCTCAGACCAACTGGATGATTGGAATCGTTGTTGCAGCTGTCGTCATCATCCTAGGAACCTTCAGTCTCCTGACACCAATTTAAAAAACCTCTGATTATAAATCCTTTTCAGCACGGGTTGTCGCCGAGATAACGGGTACAACCCGTCCTGATAACCAGGTGCGATGGGGGAATATAATCTTCTTACCAATCCTCCTCCTTGGCCAGTGCCTCTGTGGTTTGAAGGAGGCACATCACATCAAGAATTTGCTCAAGGTCATTGCAATGCAGAATGACATTGCAATAGTCGTCCTCACAATCATGGACAACCAGGTTCCAGTCTGTTTTGATTTTGTATTCGTGAAGATAGTTGTCGAATTGGGCATACAATTCAGGGGCGTTGTCGGTTGTGAAATCACACAAATCCAGATCCTCCCGTACAGCTGTCAATTTAAATTCCATTTGTGTCTTCATGTGCTCTCTCCAAACCAAATACGAAAGTCAAGGATCCATATTGGCACATGGAAGAAAAGATGCACGAACGAAATGTGTATGCTCATGAAGATTAGGGATAAGAAGGGATTAGAGAGGGAGGATTTGGGAGTGAGTTGAAAGGTAGGCAGGTTTTCTGTAGATAGAAGCACCAAATCGAGTTGGTAGTACAAATTATGGAAGCAAAAACGAAGGCTTTTAAATGGAGGAAATGGGGTTGTGACAAAGAAAAAGTTGCTGGTTATCATGGGAGCGGGGAGTTCCATACCCGTTGGCAAACCATCTGTAGAGTGTATAAATAAACTCATGTTGGGGTGGAGTTCAGAATGGAAGCCACCAATAGGCTCACGACTCACGAACCCTTACAAAGAAATATGGAATGCGTCAGAGGACTATTTCAATAGTGTTGGTGAGGATGATTCGTATAACAGCCAAGTCTATACGAATTTCGAAAATGTTCTGGGAGAAATGGTTAGTTTGGCCGACCGGATTTCACCACCCACCAGGGGAAATCCTATCATTGAAAAAATTGCAGACAAGCAAGAGAATAATTGTTTCGGAAAGCTTCTAAATTTGCCAAATGACGAAAGGGTGAAAGAAAGAAACTCCATAATGGAACAATATGAGTTTCTGATTACAAAACTGGCAACGGATATGCGAAATTCTTGTACCAATGATGATCTGGATTCATGTTGTAATTTTAAATTATACAAGAAATTCTTTGAAATCCTCAAGAGTAAATTTGACCTGGGAATCTATACTCTTAACTACGATAATGTCGCAATCAAAGCGTTACCAGATGCCTTTACCGGGTTTGATGGAAGTGACATTTTTGATCCAAACAACATTTTCAATCGAAAGGAATGGGGATTTATCTATCATCTCCATGGCAGTGTCCATCTGACCCTTCCCGGTAATAAAAAAGAAATAAAATGGAAATCTAATTTGGATGGAGAATTTGAGGTTTATGATGGGATGCACCTTCAACGGGTGAATGATACTGCGCGATTACCCCGGACAACATTATTGGCTGGCGGTTTCAAACTGGGCCAGCTTTTGCCAGAACCATACCAAACCTTCCACGCCTCATTGGTCCGCCATGCCTATGAAGCTGATGTGCTCCTTATCATCGGGTACGGTATGGGGGACTCACATGTGAATTGGGCAATAAAAAACAGACATAGAAGCCCACAGAGGTTTAAGAAAATTTTAATCATCGACAAGAATGACGAATTAAAAGCTGCTAGTATTAATAATCTACTCTCATCGAAAAATTATTGGTTGGATTGTTTGACGTACCTGTTCACAGGTTTTACTAACAACAAAGGGGATGATTATAATATCGGTGGATTGCGTGTGTTTGATCCGTGGGGCACTCAAAAAAATAAAGCCGTTTTTCTAGAAGGAACAGATAAAGCATTCAACTTACCTAATGATATAGCAGACTGGCTAGAAAATAAGTAATACAATTCAAGTTCTGACCTGCCTTAACCAAAAATAAAAATGGTAGCATTTGTATGGATCGGACCAATGGTCCATAAAATGGCTAAATTTTTCGAGCAGAAACCCTTTAATAGGTTGGGCTCACTTCATTCGGACACTGGTAAGGAAATTCTAACTCTCAATCAAAAGCTTGTTGAATTTGGTAAAAAAACAGGAAGATGTAAGGAACAAAATAATTGCTCATCTCGATTGAGATACACACCTAAATGATGACATTTTGGGTGGAAGAGCTGGAAAAATATGCTTCCCATTAATTACATTGCAATAACAAGAATAGGTACATGAAAAAACGTTCCGAACGTGAAGTTAATCTGCTTCTCTACCGCAGTCGCAAGAAAACTAAAAGACGAAACTCCGCTTCAAGAGAGGGGATAAATTCCATCAAATTTCGTAAGGTTAAATGTCGCTTCGGAAACAATGAATTTGATGCGTACGGTATACCTATAGAGACTCCTGTTGATTTTAGCCTACAAAACAATTCTAGTGATGTTTTGCAATTTCTTGAAAACATCCGAGAGTATTGCTACCCCCCACTTACTCAAAAACGACCTCGTTCAATAAGTAGGTCCAAAAGATGGATAGGCCACTATGTAAATTTTACCAGTATCCAACACATTTCTACAGCCGCAGCTCTCGTTTTGGCTGCAGAATTTTATCGATTAAAGGAGTCATTTCCAACAAATCCCAATCAACCAGTACCTAGACTTGGACTTGTTGACTTTCATAATTGGAGCAAACAATCAATTGGAACACTGTACCATCTAGGGTTTCTTAATCTATTAGAAGTAATATTGAATAACAATGAAGTAACTGAAAATTGTGATGAAGACAGGCACATCCTGGAATTTATGACTGGAGATAACCTTGAACCAGAATCAATCAGGGACCTAAAAGAAGGTCTTGCCCAACTCACAACTAAATTAGATACAGCAGAAAAAATCAAACTCGGTATCTATGATGGACTTTGTGAAGCAATGACAAACACAATGGACCATGCCTACCAAGATGCAGAAAAACACCTTAAGCTTAAGATTCTAAATGGTCGATGGTGGATGACTGGCAGCGTTACAAAGTGCGGTTCAGAAATTGAAGTAGTGTTTTTTGATCAAGGCATTTCAATTCCACGCCATCTCACGAAAAACACAAGTGAGAGAATAAGAGCTCGCATAAATAAATTTTTTGATTCACAGGTAAATAATGATGCAATGATGATAAAAGCTGCAATGGAAATCTCTCGAACTGAAACGAAAGAATCTAATCGAGGTAAAGGTCTTGCTCAGATCCAAAAACTAATTGAACTATCGCACAAAGGGAAATTACGCATCTTGTCTAAGAAAGGTGAATACATATATTCTTACGAAGAAGGTAAAAAGCCATACGTAAAAACAAATAATTTGGAAGGGGATATCGGCGGTACTTTGATACATTGGCATTTGATTGTACGGGCTGGGTAATGAATAATAACGTAGTTGAACTAAACATCGCAAGAGACTTCTCAAAGACACCTGCTGGGCGTAGCAGTGAGGCACATGGGAATCACAGCGGAGAAACCTTTCGTGAAGAAAAGCTTTGGCCGATGTTGCAGAAAGTTATTAAATCCAACTTGAAGTTAGTTGTAATATTGGATGGAACGGCTGGGTACCCAGCATCATTTCTAGACGAAGCCTTCGGGGGATTAATCCGTGAAGGGCTTTGTAGTAAGGAAAAGGTTAGAAAACACTTGATTGTAAAGGCTAACAATCCAGCTTATGAGGCTTACAGGAAATTGATTGATCGCTACATCAATGAAGCTGACCAGCGTCAGTCATAAAATTATGTGTTCAAACCCAACTTCCTATGGATATTGAATTGGTCTTAACTTTCTTTCTTGGTTTAATTTCTGCTCTCTTCGTACTTATAACTACGATACGTGTTCAGGAGGTAATCCGTAGTTTTGATGAATTATGCCAAATTATCCGTGAAACTGGTGATTTAGGAGTAAATTACTGGGTATCTGATTCTAAAAAAGATAAGATATCAAATGAAGCTCTTATCATTGGTCATCAACAACTTATTAATCTAACTCTTAAATCCTTGGCTAGTCGATTTAATAAATCAGAGCAGCAAGATTGGGTTGGTTCCCCTGAACCGTTTTTTGATGCCCTAACCGGTGGGAATTTTGGAGAAAGAGAACTAATACAGGAACCCAACCGTGCCCAGAAAATTCAAGCTGAAATGGCCCTACTCGTTGATAAAGTTAGGAGTTACCAGAAATCTACACTCAGGTATTGTAAAATACTTAGATATACTTTCTAATAGTAATAATTACATATGAATTTGGTACCTGAGTTTTCATCGAAGTATGTTTTGTTGATCTTTTGAATTGAACAGACCTCAGTTGAGGACATAATCCTCACTCACAACCGACCCTCTATAGAGAGACAAAAAATCAATGTGATCAAGGTTGACTGGTGAAAAACCGACGTCTTACGTCAGTTTTAAAGCAATTCACCTCACAAACTCTAATTAAGCGTTATGGATGTTACAGAATTCTGTACCCCGCTTTAAAGGATTTAACCCAATTAAACCAACTCCACACCCCAGGTCAGAAAGAGGGCAAGAATGGCCGGTGGTGTGGCCGGAAAGACAATACGTCGCAAGCGGCGAAGAGGCCAGACGCGCTTGCCTCGATACCACGCCCACCCCAGAGGCATGGCCATCAACAGAACAGCTGTCCACAGGGTCCAGATGACGAGTGCGTCCATACCAATTGCGAATCCACAAAGGGGATAAACAAGACAATCGCCACTGCCAAATTTCTTGCCGAACCCGATTCTGATCCCAAGAACGATCCCTCCCATCAAGCCGGCCCCGATAAGCATATCGGCCAGGAGATGCCAGGCTTGTGCTGTGGCCACAAGCAGAATCAGAAGACCCAATGTCAGAAGGAGTTCACCATCATGGGTCATCAGAAACCGGAGATCACGCCAGGCAATTCTGATGAGGCCGCCCACACAGCCTGCCGAAACCAGCAGGGTCAGGACAGTATGGTCAAGCAGCAGGGGATTCATTCCTGGTCGGGTGGGGCAAAGGTTCCCGTCAGCAGGTCACAAAGATTGCCAATGGCAACGAGAGCTGTGCATTGTTCCCTGGTCTGACGAACATCAGCCGCCTGTTCCGGATTGGTTTCACTGTAGGCCAACAGGGTCGTCTGGTACTCGATGATGGTGATGAGACCAACATTTTCGGCGGCCATTTCCTGAGCCTTGGCTGCCAGAAGAGAGGATGCCACCGGCGTTTCGGCCGGCACAGGCTGGCCAGCACATCCCAACAACAAGACGGGGACCACCAACACGCCAGCTTTGATCTTCCTTAAATTCATCTTTATCCTCCTCATTTCAGCACCCATTGCAATTATTCGTTACTGTCAATTCACCAATGATCATGTCCCTTGTTCTTACGCGGGAGAGTGTTGTCGCCCTCCCTTCATAATCAAGGACAGCACCATTCAGATTGCCGGTAATTGTTACCTCGTCAACCTCCGCTTCATTGGCATGGATGGTACCGGTAACAGTGGCTCCCGCTGTCCCTGTCATCTCGACATCCGTTGTTACCTGGATATCATTGATCGTGACATCATCCGCAATGGTGGCGTTCGTCAGTTCCAACTGTTGCGCAACATCGAGATTGGTAACAGTGGCACGGGAAGCCGCGCTCATCCGGACAGCAGTGAGGGTGCCCGTGACGCCGAGATTGCCACCGATGGCCAGATCACCCGAAACATCCATATCCGTTACCTGCAACGCGCCATCGATATCCAGATCGTCGGCAACCAACAATCTTTCTCCGGACAGTGTGTTGACACCAACCAGATCATGGCCGCCCATGTTCAGATCGGTTTCCAGTCTATTGAGTTCAGGATGCCCAGCCATGTGATTCCTGTGCAGATAGGGGGAGACATGGCGTTCCATGGTAACCCACCGCAGGGCCACCAGATCCTCTGGACCTGGACCATTGGTTCCCAACAGGCTTAAAAGGGATGATGCATTCCAATCCATGCCAAACCCACAAACATGATTCTGGGGACATCGATCATTGGGACCGGCAACATGTCCGACCTGGCGTATATCGGAATCATAACGGGGTGTCGGTTTCCGATGGGTTCGCCGATTCGCTGACCAGGTGTAGACCATGACGACCAGTTCCCTCGCCGAGGGCGCAAAATGAGCAATCCGAATGGCCCGACCAAAAGGCGTTTCCAAGCCAATATGGGCGGGCGGTGTGTAGGTCGTCACCCGCCCCCGTGCAACGGCCGGCGGCCAGGTTCGCCCAACCGTCCCGGCATACGCATCGGCAACAGCTGTCAGCATGCGGGCTTCCGCCTGCATAGCCCGGTTTGCACTGTAATCCGTTACCAGCTTGAGGCCCTGGGACACAGCCAGACCGATGACAATCAGGGAAAAAGCGGCCTCAATCAGGGAAACACCCGGCCGGGGCCTTGCCCTGGTGATGGCCTTGCCCCATCCGAACGGACTGATTCTGTTCATATCACCTTCCCCTAGGGACTGACGGAACAGCCTGGCCCCACGCAGCGGGTGACATAGAGAATGCCCTCCACGGTCAGGTGCCCCGGAGTCACAGCAAGATCGCCTGTGGTTGCCCGATTGACAATCACGTCGCCATCCACAGTTGTGGTCGTGGCATCAAGTGTCACCATGGTCAGGGCCGATGCCGAAACATCACCGGTAAGCCGGGAGGTTGTGAGATTGGAGGTCACATTCATATCGTCTTCAATCGTCATTGTGCCCGTTGCCGTAAGCCGGTTGGCCGCAATATCATTGACAACCTGTACGTTATTGCCATTCATGGTGTAGATGTCACTGGCCACATTGGTCGCCGTCAGAGTCCCATTGATGTCCAGGGTGCCGGCGACCTTCAGAGGGGAACCCGCGGAAGATCCGTTGAGTTGAGCCGCCTCGGTCGTACCAAGGACCTGCACGGTTGTCCGGGGAACAATGTTCTGCGCCTTGACATGACCGGCATTGACAACATCATGGCCGGCCAGATCCAGATGGGTGGTCATGGTGGTTCGCACGGGATCGCCCGTATCCACACTCCAGACGAAGGAATCGCTGTCGGGATCGGCATCAAGTAGACGGAGGGCCACCATCGAGCCATCCTCGGGAGGTGAGGCTAAAAGAACACCAACAGCCGTGTGGTTCCAGCGGAGTCCCGGCCCACAGATTGCACTTGTGGAACAGGGCCCATCATGATCAATGATGCCGAGATTGACAATACCCGGGGCCGGTCGTGGTGTGCCGGCATCAGGTCCCCTCGTATAGGCCAGAACCCACAGGGTTTGGGCGTCCGGGCTGTAATGCACAAGATGAAGACCCCGATCGCGTGGCAAGACGGGCCAACCCTCATAGGCATTGAGATCCGTGATGGGGATCACAACAGCGCCTCCGGCACTGATGGCATCGGCAATTTTGTCCGACAGGGCAAGGAGCGCTTCATCGGCGGCATGATCGGCCAGGGTCGACAGAATGCGGGCTTCGTCCTGAACATTTTTCTGCTGGACGTATATTTCCAGATACTGCACCAGGAAAAGAAGACCGGTCGCTGCGACCATCGTCCACAGGACCGTATCAATCAGAAGAAAACCAGGACGTCTTCGCATCATTCCCGATAGATTAGACCAACCCATGATCAGAAGGCGCTGAACTGACACCCGATGCAGGCTCCGGTGCCGGTAATGGTTACGGTCTCAATGGTCGCATCATCATCCACTTGCAGAAATCCCCTGACCTCAAGCGCATCAAAAGCCAGGTTCATGTCATCATCAAGGGTTCGTCCGAACCCATTGCTCACTTGGACATCCCCCGCAACGACAAAGGATGTTCCTGCGGTCGTCAGGTTGCCGACAACGCTCAGGGCACCTTCAATATCGGCTTCATCAACAACACCCCGAAGGGCCTCCAGGGTCGATTGTGCCCTCAGATTGCCAATATCAAGCAGATCCTGACTGGTCATATCCGTGAGGGTCTGACGACCCGCAACCGACCCGTCACCACTGACGGTCAGGTCAATGACCAATCCGTTGCCGGCAACAACAATATCTTCTAAAACCGTTCGCGTGGCCGATCCCGATACGAGATCTCCACGTGCTTCCATGGTGTCGGTTGTCATCGTGCCAAGCCCGGTCACATGATGGCTACCGGCAAAGTCCAGATCCGTCGACATGACCCCTGATGCGACACCTGCACGTTCCTCCCTGGGCAACCAGTTCGGATTGATGTCCGCCATGGGCCAGGTAAAAAAAGCCATGTCTTCGGCCGCAAGAGCGCTCCCGCGAATGGTGCCGGAAAGAACCCGAACATTCCCTGTAAAACTGTCCCGGACCGAACTGGTTCCACCTGAAACCAGAGCAGGAAATCGACCCGCCAGCTGGTTTCGAATGCGATTGACCAGTTGGGGTGGTGTGTGTCCCCGAGGTTCCAGATTGAGAATGGCCCAGGGATGGATGGAGCCGGCTGGATAATGAACCAGATAATGGAGGTCCCAAAAGCCGGTCAGATCATCATAGGCCGGGTTCATCCAGGGTGGGGTAACCGAATGGGTTCGAAAGGCCGCGATCTCGCTCGCACTCAATACTCGCTGGGTGTCCGAATTCACGGGGACCGCACGTTGCAATTCCAGATGGGCATAATGATCCAGAGCGGCCGCCAGAACAGAAATGGCATCCGCCGCCGCATAAGCCTGATGGTCCAGATCCAGCCGGTTCTGCCAGTTGAGCCAGGAGACCAACAGCACGCTGGCTCCCCCCAGCGCCAGAGCGGTCGCAGGCAGACTGAAACCCGGACGTTTTTTCATACGAGGCCTCTTACTGAAACGTCAAGGCCACATGCTGGGTCGCTGAATTGTTACATTGGTCAGCAACATTGGCCACCGTCCATTGGGCCCCACCACTGGTGGCATCAACATCCAGGGTCCTGGTCGGCGCCGTGGCCGAGAGATTGCCCCCAAACGTGGCCGACAGGGCCGATCGGGTGACCGCGTATTCACTCAAAAGAGCGTTGCATATATCCGTTGGTGTGCTGCGCAGCTGCACCGAAAAGGTGTTGTTGCTGTGCGCCTGCATCCGGATTTCCGTGTTAAAGGGGGAGACGATGCCCGACGCAAAGTTACTGCTGAGATAATTGGAGGGAACCTTCTTGCCGTCGGTCAGAAACCTCGGCAGGTCATTACGACTGGTCCCGATCGCATCATAGTCGATCGACCCGGAGTACAGGGACTTGGTCCCACTGACCAGGGTCTGAACCAGGGCTTTCGTGTTGTTCTCGGTCTGGCGCAACTGAATGGTGTAGAAGGTGCCGATGATGACGCCCAAGAGAACCCCGATGATGATAAAGGCAAACCCCAGCTCAAGCATGGTGTAGCCCTTGCGAACTCCAAAGGGCCGTACTTTTGATGACGAAACAGAATTGAACATAATTACTCCTTGCAAGAAAAATAGTACTGTTTTGAGTGTTTGGGTTTTACTGAACAGCTCCCAGTTCACTGACGATGGCAAAGATGGACAGCATGGCCACCAGCAACGAGCTGGTCACAACCATCATGATAAAGACATTCAATCCGGTGGCCATAATCTTGATCTGCTGCTGAATGTCACTGACCCAGGAGGTCATGAATCCGGAAAAATTGTTCAGCCAGTCACCGCCCCGTTCGGAATATTTGGCCATGATGAGAGCCAGTTCCTCGGACGGATAGCCCTGCCCGGCCTGATGAGCGGCACTGCCGACCCCACCCGATTGCTGGTCGGCATATCGGGCCATGGTCGCAATCCGGTTGCGGACATAGCCCCTGGACTGACGGGCCATACGCTCAAGCAACCGCTTGTTGAGATCCCCACCCATGCGCCCCCGCTCAATGACCGTCATCAGAAAGGCCACCCCCGTTGTAATCCGGTAGAGGGAAAAGGGCGGTATACGATCCAGAATGACCCGACCGGGGCCCGTGTAAGTCCGGATAAAATAGCGAAAGGCCAGGATGAGAGCCAAAGCCCCAAGCAATGTCACTCCGAGATTGTTCACATAAGCCATGGAGACCCTGGCAACAAACCTTGGAAAGGGACTCCATTCCTCAAGGGGGGTGATGCCGATGAAGGCTGGAAACAGCTGCGATCCAAAAATATAGTACAGCAGAAACACCACGCACAACCCTATGAGCGAAGGGAGAATAATACCGAAAATGGTCCGTTTCATGGTGCGCTGGATTTCGAGAATGCGGTGCGCCGCCTGATACATGTTACTGGCTTCGGCCGACCCCCAGGAGCTGAACATGAGAGCTTCCGAAGGGGTGACATACTTGCTTATTTCCGCTGGAAAGGTGTTCTGGCCGATGCTGTAACGCAAACGACCCAGAATATAGACTGTGGCGTTCTGCTTTTTCTTTTTGTTGATGTCAATCACCGATTCGATGGCGTCACTTTCCCCCATGGATTCCTTCGTTAAATCACCAATCAGACGCCAGATGCCACTTCGGACCCTGGTATCAAACTGAAGCTTGTAGAACCAGACAATCCAATCGGGCTTGCGACGTTGCATCATAACCACGTTAGACCTCGCACTGGTCCTGCTGCCGTTCAGAAGAGGAGGGCAGTCTAAGAACATTCACATTGTGAAGGATAGCTGGTGCTGCGTCCTCTGTACGGCGTGTCCGGGCAGCCTGATCATCGGGATCCCACCCCTTGCGGATACCGTCATGGGGGTCAACCAGTCCCTCGCGAATGAGACTCTCTATTTTCTGGGCAATGGTCCGGCCTCCCATGCCCCCTTTCTCTTTTGGCGTCAGCCAGTGTTTCTTGGCCCCCAGCATATCCGAATTCCGCACGTGCAACAGATACCGTTCGTCGGGTTCAATGGTTTCCGCCACCGCTATCTGGCGTTCATAGCCGGCCCAGGCCTGCTGGCCGGAATCACCCATTTCCTGAGGGACACAATGCGTGCACCCCGCCCTGTTACGGAGACGAACCCGGTCAAAATCAGGAGCGAGGGCCGATCGAAAATAGTCATCCCAGGACCGTGATGACCCCACGAGGTTCTGCTGGACAGAGGCTTCGCGCAAGGGTGTGGAACAGTGAGAACAAAGAATCGGCAACAAGGTCTGTTTCATTAACAGGGCAACCGTGTCCGGCTTGGACAGTTCGGAGGGCTTGATGCCCATATCAATGAGGCGAAACAGAATGCCGTTGGCCGAACTGACATGAATGGTTGTCCAGACCTGATGACCCGTATCCACAAACTGCAACACCTCCTTGGCCGCCTCCTGATCACGAATTTCGGATATGGTGCCAACATGGGGGTTGACCCGTACAAAGTGCATCAGGGCCTTCCTGTAGGCAACCTTGCGATCCTCGGGCGTTCCGGCCGATCGCACGGGAATTTGGACAATACCATCCTTGTCCATCTTGTATTCGACAGGATCCTCAATGGTAACGATACGAATGCGTCCGTCATGTTCACGATACTGTTCGGTGAGACACCGGATCATGGTGGTCGATTTGCCATCACCCGTCGCCCCGCCGATGATAATGGCCCCGTGGAGAGAGCGGCGGGAGCGTGCCAAAGCGCCATAGACATTCTCATCAAAACCCAAATTTTCCAGGGTTGCCGTCTCCTGTTGGGCCTCATCCGAATAGAAAAATCGCAACACAATATGCTGCCCCACCCCGGCACTTGTTTCATGGTAACCTTTCTGACCCCGCAGTTTGATCACTCCCCTGGGCATTCGAAAATCATTGGAAGGCGTAATGGCAAAACTTTGAAACGCCATGATGACAATGGAGGGATCACCACCCCCCTCATCCCGACGATCGAACAGATGCGAGATGATCTTGTTGCCCTCACTGACCGTCAGATAACGCCCCATGTTGAATTCCCGGCCGGCAATGTTTACCCGAACGATGGTCTTGGTGGCCTCCTGGGTAAACCAGAGATCACTGGCCCGAGCCCGGGCGGCATCTTCCAAAATCTGATGGAGTTTGTTGATGACCCGCGCATCATCATCGTCCTCATAACTGAAATCCATATCGGCTTCGGCATAGAGAGCCGCCAGGTCTTCCATGGTGATGTGGCGGATCTTGTTGTTGTGCAACTCCGGTAAATCACCGGTCGCCTGATACTTCTGGACTGTGGCGGTAAAATATCGGTCCCAGCGCTTGCCCTCCACCACATAGTATTCGCCGGTTTCCGGCCGACAGGCCGCAATATCCTTGAAATTGGGATCCGGCAGGACAACAATACCGTTCTCCAGGGTTTTTATCCTGGTCTGGCGTCGCAAACGGTGAAAGGCCACGTTACCAGCCCCTGCCTGCACCGATCTCGGGCTCAATGATATCCAGGGTGCCCTCTCCGAACGTCCGGACCGGCCCATCTGACACCAGGGGCTCCTGCCCTGCCGGGTTGGCGGGTTGGCGATTTCCAGGGACCACCATTGAGGTCTCGGATACCGATTCGGCAGGGTCTGCCAGCAGGGATGAAGGGCGAGCCCGCAGGGGCACCATTTCAGTATGACCCTGGTGGTCCCCAATCTCAATACCCCTGGCATGAATATCGGTGACAATCCGTCCATCCGGCAGAATATCCCTGCGTTTGACCCGAAGACTGTGACCCTCCATCGTTACCAACCGCGCCTGCCAATGCGATCCGGCCCGCATGACAGCATGCAGACTGTAGGAAAGAGGAGGCCGGCACCAGTCCTGATTTTTTGGTTCCCGCAGGGCATCAGACCCTGCGGAGGGATCCTCCTGATCCCGGGCGTCTGCTCGTTCCAGATCCAACAATTTTGGTCTGTCCGGCCCCTTGCTTTCCACTGATTCAACAAGTGGTGCTTCCGTCGGTGTCGCAATCGCCACAATCGGATCCTCTGGCATGATGCACTCAACT
This sequence comes from Gammaproteobacteria bacterium, assembly GCA_965220875.1. Classification (GTDB taxonomy): domain Bacteria; phylum Pseudomonadota; class Gammaproteobacteria; order UBA4575; family UBA4575; genus WTFY01. The sequence goes on from CBDCRD010000003.1 coordinate 112,550, forward strand.
TGTTCGACTGGAGCAAGGACGGGCGAAAGGGTTGCGGATTCACGGCCCGCCGGTTGGATATTGAGTTTTTCACGCAGGAGGGCGTCGTTTCTGGCGATCGTCAACAGCAATTCCTGACGTTCCCGGCACAGCAGAAGAACCTCACGTTCAACGGCATAAATGTCAAGCACCGCCGGCGATTCATCCGCCAGACCCAAATAGGCCTTGCTCAAAAGATCATGCGGACACACCGCCTCCTGGTGATTCGCAGAGACACCAACCTCAAGGGATGACGATTCGAAAAAGGGTTCATTCTGGGCCAGGGATTCGGGTAACCCTAAAACCACCCCAAGGGCCGAGATGCCAACACAAGCAAGACCCGCAAACCATGAATGTAACCTTGGCGCCATCAGTTGACCCCGACCGGTAATTGCAGAATATTGGGGTGTCCCAGCGTCAGAGTCATCTCGCCCTTCGTCCGACTGACATTATAGACGCCAAAGGGTGTCTGTTCATGCATTTCATGCAGTATGGGAAAGACATGTCGATCGCGAACGGACGTCCGGACAACCAGTCGGTCATTGTCCACTTCAATCGCGGTCGCGGTGCCCAGAAATTGCCGATTGGCATGATCCCTGAAGGCATCCATGTCAAAATCCCGTTCCTGCCAGGGCTGAAGGCTGACCTCCAGGGGCAGTGAGAGAATCATGGCATCCGGTGTCATCGCAACCGTGCCTTCCCAGGTACGGGTGGTGATTGCGGCCGCCTGCAGGGTCAACCATTCATGATGTTCACCCTTGATGCGGTAGCTCCGGTAGGCCGAACCGCGTTCAGGTCTGGCGTAAAAGGGCTGATGATGCGCATCCTGCATCCCACGGGCGGAACAGCCGATGGTTTCCAGTGTCCAGCCCGGCGAAACCGGCCAGGACTGTTCCTGAAGCTGCCGGCAAAGAGATGTGAACGCAAGCCAGTCAATGACATGGGGTTGAGTCAGGACGGGCTGTGGCGGCGGTTCCACCAGTCCGATTGAAATGAGGACCTCCCGTCCAGAACCCGTCAACAGATAAAGGGAACTGCCCATAAGCAGGGTGAGGGCAACACACACAGCCAGACCGAATCTGACCACAACAGGTTGATATCGACTGTTGAGAAATTGGGGCTCCTCCTCCGGAAGTTTCCATTTCCGGTCATACTGCTCAACAGGGATGGTTGTAACGCTCCCCGGCAGGATACCGGCCAGAAACGCCTCGTCGGCAACCAACTGCTCAAGGGCCCGATCGGTACATTCCTGCTGAATAAAGGATCGCACATAATCCGGATCACAGGTAAGCATTTCACGGTCATAGACCGGACGGCCATCATGAAAGACCGCTGACCAGTAAAGCGGCTCCTCGCGGTCCTCATTTTCGTCCTTCAGGAGAATTCGGGTCGCTCCGGCCCAGTCCGGTGTGTCCTGCTGAATGCCCAGCTGGCCAGCAACCATCGGCATCAGAATTGGGTAATCAGAACTCAATTTCTGCGGTGACACAATATGGGAATCCCGCCAGGCAAGATGCATCGGAAAACGGGAGAAAAAGCCGGGCTTTTCACTGGACCATTGAAACCCAACCAGATAGGTATCACCCCGCCAGCGAAAAAAACGACTCTCGGGCAGGGTTCCCGATCCCACTCGTGCTTTTGTCCTCATGGGGCGCCAAAACAGTCTTGCGAGAAGAGAAGTCCCCCATGGCTTTGTGCGCGGTTTCCTCTCACCCGTGCCTTCAGGGAGACCCTCATTGGTCACCAAAGGATCGGTTTTATCGTTCTTTCTATCGGTAGGGGATTTTTGCCTGCGTGCCGCCAGGAAGGAGTGCAATGTGCGAAACATGCAACGCGCCTCAACGATCCGGCAAGGCAAGAAGAGCCGGTCTGACCAGAACAACCATGCGGACCTTGATGCTGTTGCCCTCACGCCCGGTTCCCAGAAAACCACTCGCCTTGTTTGTCGTGGTTACATCCTGCTCGTAGCCAGACAGAATCAGGGTTTCGCCGGGTCTCAGCACCGTATCCGTGGCAACCGCACGATGATCGGTGATGGGAAGTTGCAAAGCGGCCGTGCCGGAGGCAAACCGCTGGAGGGAAACCAGCGCATTCTGAATGACGGTCAGGGACAGCTGGATTTGCTGTCGTTCAATCAGACGGGGAATGGCATGGATGCTTATCCCCTCGTCAATGGTCGAGGTCTCCAGGGTGGTCCGCCCCTCTTCATCCGTGCTGATGCTCGAGACATAATTGGAGATGCGCGACAGGACAATTGGTGTGGCCACACCCGAAAGGGTTACCGATGACCCCTGCCGATAATCGACCACGGCCTCATTGCTGGCCAAACTCTGAAAATCAATAAAGGAGCTGGGAGTCAATGTCTGTATCGCCGTAGCACGAGTCCGCGACAGGACGGCTTCCGCAACAGCGGTGTTGGCCTGGGCCGTAGTCAGGGCCGCAAGAATATCCCCTTCCGTCTGATCCTCACCCCATAAATCGGGGTTGTCAACCAGTCGCTGGGCATTGACCTCCCGGGCTCTGGCCAGGGTCAGCGCATCCTGGGCAGCCCCTACGGTTGTGCTGTCGGGAACATCCTGGTTGTCAAAAACCCGGAAACTCCCGGCCGGGGGAACAACCGAACCGGTTGTTGAGGCAAACGCAAGGCCGGAAGAGCGACGCAGGAGAGCCGTCAGCTGAAGATTGAATTGATCCAGATTGGATGTGTTGACGTAATAGACAGCAATTTCAAGCCCAATCCGGTTGGCGTAGATGTAAAGCTGTTCCTCAAGGGTTCGCTCAATTCGGATCATGTCCGATGGCCGTCCCAGTACCACGAGCTGGCCAATTTCCCGAAAGGTCCTGATGCCGGCCGGAGATACCAGCTCGGTGCGAAGAAGACCCTCCAGACTGGTCCAGGGATCAAGCGTATGGCTCGTGGATGTCGACACCGTACTTGAACCGCCGCCAAGACCGGCCGAGGTCTGCGCCACCTCGGTGGCACCAACCGGAATAGGCAGAGTCCAGCTACGCGTCCGCATGGGTTCCAGGGTAATGGTGGTTCCATCAAACTCCCAGAAGACATCATACCGGGCCGATATCATGTCCAGAACATGGGCAAGACTGCCACGGTATTCCATGGGATACGTGGCCTCTATTACATATTCGAAAGGCTTGTTTTCAGAATCGCTATAGGTCGTCCGGACATGAACCGGCAATCGGGTGGATTGCTCCACAAGAGTGGCCAGCTCAACCAGGGATACCTCTTCCAGACTCTGCAGGTGAATCGCGTCCGGTCGGCTCAACAGCGGTGAAAAGGGCTTGACTTTTCTGGGTTGGGGGAGGGCTGATCCATACCAGGGACGATCAACCTCCCTGACATTGGTATGAAGAGAGGCCCCAAGCTCGGCAGCCAGGGCCTCTATTTCCGTTGTTTTTGATGTAACTATGGGATCCCTTTTACTGTCGTCCAATCCACCACATGCGCTCAACACAAGGAGAATTGTTCCCAAAAGTGTAATCCGGTCTCCCAACAGCAATCTCCCTTAAAGGTCGTCTTGAACCCTAGGGAGTGGGGCTGGCGGCATCCTGAAGTGGTTCATCAGCCAGGGAGTCCTGCAAATCGGAATGGGAAAGATCGCTCTCGCCCGGAGAAGCCGGATCATCCGCAACAATCACGGTATCTTCCCTGGCGGCCTGGCGTGCATCCCTCGCTTCCTGCAGTTTGCTCTTCAGCCATTCG